>JBNLED010000137.1:0-14463 GCA_050304755.1 Polyangia bacterium
CCGGAGAGTCCGTCGGCGCCCGCCGCGGCGGATGAGACGCCGGGAGTGATTATCACCGGTCCGGAGGACGAATAGCGCCATCGATGTTCCCTATCCGCTCACCATTTTCTTTCGCCCTCCTCGCGTTTCTCCTCCTTTCGGGATGCGACGCCGGCGGCGATCCGCCAGCGGGTGGAAAGGCAGCCCAGCCGTTCGCGGTCGTGTTTCACCTGGACGGCGAGATGCCCCCCTTCACCAACCCGCAGAATATGTTCGCGGCGCTCTCCATGAGCCAGTACCGCCTCACCTCACTGCTCGAGAAGGCCTCCGCCGACCCGGGCGTTCAGGAGGTGGTGGTGCACCTCGGATCCCCCGCCGTGTCCATGGGCCGCGCGCAGGAGCTGGTCGAAGCCCTGCGGCAGGTGACCGCGCGGGGCAAGCCGTTGGTCTGCCACATCGACTCCGTCGACAACGTGGGGTACTGGATCGCGGCCCAGGCGTGCCCGCGGATCCTCGTGAGCCCGGCCGGCGGGGTCGAGGCGCTGGGGCTCTCTCTCGAGGCGATCTATATCCGCGACCTTCTCTCCTCTTTCGGCGTGGTCGCCGACATCATCCATATCGGCGAGTACAAGGACGCCGCCGAGCCCCTCACCCGTCAGGAGATGTCCGAGCACGCCCGGGAGGCCGCGGAGGGGGTGCTCTTCGAGCTGCACCGCCTCCTTCTGGAGGGCATCGCGAAGGGGCGGAAGATGGACAGCGCCCGCGTGCAGGCGGTGCTCGACGGCGGCCCCTACAACGCGAAGCAGACCGTGGCCCTCGGGCTGGCGGACGAGGAACGGACCCTCCAGTCCACCCTGGACGCGCTGGAGGACAAGTATCCCGGGGGGGTCAACGACGAGTACGGAAAGCCGCCGCCGAAGCGGCTCTCCTTCGGCGACCTCATGAAGATGTTCGGACAGGCCGACGCGGCGAGGTCGACCCCCGGCCCCAAGATCGCCCTTGTCCCGATGATCGGCGCCATCATGGGGGGAGAGTCGAACGACATCATCGGCGGCGGGGAGACGATCCGGGAGATGGAGGTGACCCGCGCGCTCTCCGACCTCGCGAGGGACGACGATATCCGCGGCGTGGTCATACGAATCGACAGCCCCGGGGGAAGCGCGCTGGCCTCCGACAACATCTGGCATTCGGTGAGGGCCCTCGCGGCCCGCAAGCCGGTGGTGGTCTCCATGGGGGACGTGGCCGCGTCCGGCGGATACTACATCGCCTCGGGGGCCACGGAGGTCATCGCGGAGCCGGGGACGCTGACCGGCTCCATCGGGGTGGTGGGGGGCAAGCTGGTCTTCGCGGAGGCGGCCGAGAAGATCGGCGTGAACAGTCAGCGCATCCAGACCGGGAAGCGCGCCGGGCTGACCAGCCCCTTCAGAGAGTTCAGCGGGGAAGAGCGCGCCGCCATCGAGGCGCTGATGAAGAACCACTACGATCTTTTCATCGATCGAATCGTGGAGGGCCGGGGGCTCGATCGGGAGCGGGTGCTCTCCGCGGCCAAGGGGCGGGTCTGGACGGGATCCCAGGCCCTGCAGATCGGCCTCGTCAACCAGTTGGGCGGTCTCTCCACGGCCATCGCCCGGGCACAGGCCCTGGCCTCCCTCCCGGCAACCGCTCCAGTGGAGATACGGCCGAAGCCGAAGAGCTTCATGGAGGTGCTCGGGGAGGCGCTCAACGACCCCGGCGCCGCCGCGGTCACCCGATCCCTCGCGCGGCGGCACGCCACTCTCGGGCACGGCCTCGCCCTCGCCTCCCTGTTGCTGGAGGAGAAGGTCCTCGCGTTTCTGCCCGCCCTCTACACGATTCGCTAGGGATGTTTTCCCGCTTCGAAATTCGAGGTGTCGGCCTCCACACGGGAGAGCCCGCGGGGGTGATCGCTGCGCCCGGCGACGCGGGGTCCGGGGTTGTATTCATTTCCCGAGGCGCGGCGATCCCCGCCGTCCCCGAGAATCTCATCGACGAGGCGAGGCTCTGCACCACTCTCTTAGCCGATGGTCGCTCGGTTCAAACCGTCGAGCACCTGCTGGCCGCCGTGGCCGCCGTAGGGCTTCGCGATGTGAGGATCACCCTCGACGGTCCGGAGGTCCCCATCCTCGACGGGAGCGCCATGCCGTGGTATCGAGCCCTCCTCGAAGCGGGGGCCTCACCGGGATTTCATTTGATCCCCATCCATAGGGAATTCACGGTGCGATCCCGGGACGCGTCGGCTCGAATCCGCCCGGTGCGAAGCGGCGAGGTCCCCTCGATTTCCATCAACACCCACTTCAGGAGGCTCGGGGAGAGCAGGGGGATGTTCCGCCCAACCGAAGACGCGTTCGAGACGATCGCCGCCGCCCGGACCTTCGCGTTCGAGGAGGAGCTGACCGCTATCTTCGAAGCGGGGCTCGCCAAGGGGGGCAGCCTGGAGAACGCTCTGGTGATCGGCGACGACGGCCCGCTGAACCCTGGGGGATTGCGGTTTCCGGATGAGCCGCTCAGACACAAGATGGTGGACGTCATCGGGGATCTGTCACTTGTCGGGGGGCTCTTGAAAGCGCGGATCGATCTGTTCAAACCGGGACATCACCTAATCCACGCGCTCGTCCGTACGCTCGCGACCCACGGAATTTGTTGAGCCTTCCGTGATTTTGGACTTTACAATGGTCTCTGGTACGATTGATATGAATGATCGAGGGAATCGCCGCCACAGCCCCCCTCGACAACAGGTGAATGCTTATGACCAATAAAATGGCAGGTTACGCGATTCGGTCGATGGTCATCGGAATGATGCTCGAAGGATGTACGGTCGGCTTTCCTAAGCCGATCGAGGGAGAATCGGATCCCACCCCCGGTGATCAAGACACGACGAGCCAGACCGGAGATGCGGACACGGACACGGACTCAGACACAGATACGGACGCGGACGGGGATACAGACTCGGACACGGACGCCGATACGGACTCGGATTTGGATACGGATGCCGACACCGATTCCGTCGAATCGGACCCGGACACCGGTGGGGAAACCGATGACTCGGATACCGGATCGGTGGATGGAGACACGGATTCCGACACCGACACCGATACCGATGCCGACACCGATACAGATACCGATGCCGATACTGATGTCGATACCGATACTGATGTCGATACCGATGCCGATACCGACACCGACACCGATACCAATACCAATACCGAGCGTGACTCGAATATCGATACCGACAGCGCCACCGATACGGGGACCGGTACCGGGCAGGAGACCGAGGTGGATACCCTGTACGAGAACCAGGATTTCGCACGCCGGGCGATCCGGCCACCGCTCATCGACGGTGCCCTGACGGAGGCATCCTGGGAGCTCGAGACCGCCGCGACGAAGATGCTCAGCGGCGAGTCCGAGAACCAGGTGACCTTCGACACCCAATGGGACGACAACTACCTGTACGTGGGCGTCCGGGTGATAGACTCGAAGATCTGCGATGAGGAAGGTGATCAGAGTTGGAACGCCGATTCCGTCTCCATCTTCGTTGATCCAGACCTCAGCAAGGGAGCCTACGACTCCTGGGACCTGCAGATTATCGTCCAGTATGAGGACTTCAGCACCGTCGCGGACCTGGACGAGGCCTACGAATGGGGGCTCAACACACAAAACCGGACGAATTATATCGCCAGGGGAAGTAGCATCCCCAGAGGAAGTGACATCCCCGTCGGCTTTGAGATCGAGGTCGCCATCTCCTGGGCGTCCCTGGGGCTGTCCCCCCTTGAGTCGGAACTAGAGGGGATGTGGATCGGGTTCGACGTCGACAACAACGACGATGACGAGCCCTGCGGCGAGCGGGAGTACGAGATCACCTGGCAGTCCAATATCAACAACTTCGAGACCACGGCCGATTTCGGCGAGCTGTTCCTCTCCGGCAAGGAGGCCGATTTTGAGCCGGGCCTCCAACCCTACCAGGCCCACCGGGTGTCGGAGCCCCCCGTGATCGACGGGTATATCTTGGACGAGGAGAACCAAGACGAGGAGGGCATATGGAAGCTCGCCACCTCCGCGAACCAGCAGGTGGTCGGCGAGTCCGATAACAAGGTGCTCTTCGACGCGGTCTGGGACGATACGAACCTCTACGTGGCCGTGCGGGTCACGGACGCCAATGTGTGTGGCGGTAGCTCGGCGGAGAGCTGGAACTACGACTCCGTCGAGATCTTCCTCGATCCGGACCTGAGCAAGCGCAGCACCTATGATGACAACGACGTGCAGATGATCATCAAGTACTCGGACATCGGGTACCGGATGTTCGGAGACTACGGCAATAATGAGGTTCAATATGTCTCCCGAGGGAACACCCCCACCGACAGCAGCGGCTACGAGATCGAGGTCGCCATCCCCTGGGCGGATCTGGACGATCAAACGGTGCAAATCGGACGCACCATCGGGTTCGACATCGGCGTGAACGACGACGACGGCACCTGCGGCACCCGCGACGCCATCCTCCGCTGGGCCGGGCTCGCCGTCAACTACTACACCACCACGTGGTTCGGCGAGCTCACCCTCGTCTCGAGCTCAGAGGAATTATGAGCAACAGTCGCGTCCTTCTCCTCGGCGCGACAATCTCCTCTGTCGCCTGCTATCACACGACCTCCAAAGACGACTCCTCGCCGACGGACCCGGGGGAACAGCCCGGCGACGGCGACTCCGGGACGGGGAGCGACGACTCAGAACCGGGAACGGGGACGACCGGTTGCGACACCGATGACGGCTACACCCTCTCGTGGCCGGACGACGCGCGCTGCACCATCGAGCGGGTCGACATCTCCAATGACGGGACCGTCAACCAGATCCACCTGGAGGTTCGAGCCGCCGGCGGGGATCTCCTCCGCGAGGACCGGGACGAGGACGGCGACGGGAATCCGGAGCTCCGGAGGATATACACCTACACTCTCGAGGGGCTACTCGAGAGCATGGGGGCGGACATGCTCGGTGACGGACAGCTGGAGAGCCGGACCACCTATCGCTACGATGCCAGCCTGAACCTGATCGAGGAGGCGCGGGACTCCGGCCTCGACTGCACCGTCGACCAGCTTCGGCGCTATCGCTACAGCGACGACGGGCTTCGCGAGGTGATCGAGTCCGGGCCGACCGGCGCGGTGCTGCGAATCGAGACCTTCGTCTATGATGAGGACGGTCGGCTCATCCGGAAGGAGCTGGATTCGGGGGGGGACGGCTCCCCGAGCGCCCGGACCCACTACAGCTATGATGAAACCGGAAAGCTGGCCCTCGAGGTGAAGGACTCCGGGACGGACGCCTCCACCTTCCTCCGGCGGGTCTATCACTACGACGATGACGGGGCGCTCCTCCGGATGGTTCAGGACAGCGGCGATCCGGACACCCCCGTGCTCGAAATCCGCTACACCTACGACGACGACGGGCGGCTGGTGGTCGAGGATCGGGACTTCCGGACCGGGGACGATGAGCGGATTCGCTACACCTTCACCCCGAACGACACCCTCGAGAGGATCGAGACGGACCGCCGCGCCGACGGCACCGTCGACGAGGTCCGGACCTTTCAGTCTTATTGCCCCATCCGGTAGCAGGCCGTTTTCCCCGCAACCGCCCGTTGTGTTTTCGGGTTTAATTTTGATTGTTTTGGGTTACAACGCGACCCGGAAGGTAACATGCTGTTCAACTCTATAGAGTTCGCCGTCTTTCTCCCCGTAGTGTTTTTCGGATACTGGTTCGTCTTCTCGAGGCGGCTCCGGGCGCAGAACCTCTTCATCATCGCCGTGAGCTACTTCTTCTACGGCTGGTGGGATCCCCGGTTCCTCTCCCTCATTGTGATGAGTTCGGCGGTGGACTACGCCGCCGGACGGGCGCTCCACCGAACCCGGTCCATGCGACGACGCAAAGCCCTCCTGGTCCTCAGCCTGATCGTCAATATCGGCTTCCTGGCGGTGTTCAAGTACTACAACTTCTTCGTGGACAGCTTCGTCGAGGCGTTCACCCTCTTCGGTGTTCCGTTGGAGGGGCGCCGGCTCGATGTGGTGCTCCCCGTCGGGATCAGCTTCTACACCTTTCAGACCCTGAGCTACACCATCGACGTCTACCGCCGGAAGATCGAGCCCACCGCGGACATCATCGCCTTCTTCGCCTTCGTGAGCTTCTTCCCACAGCTCGTGGCCGGCCCCATCGAGCGGGCGCGGAATCTGCTCCCCCAGTTCCAGGTGCCCCGGCGGTTCGCGTACGAGGCCGCGGCGGACGGGATGCGCCAGCTGCTCCTCGGGTTCTTCAAGAAGGTGGTGGTGGCGGACACCCTGGCCCACATCGTGGACGAGACCTTCCTCCATTATGACCAGCTCGACGGCAGCACCCTGCTCCTCGGCGGCGTCTTCTTCGCCTTCCAGATCTACTGCGACTTCTCCGGCTACTCGGACATCGCCATCGGCACCTCCCGGCTCTTCGGCTTCTCCCTCAAGCGGAACTTCGCCTTCCCCTACTTCTCCCGGGACGTGGCCGAGTTCTGGCGCCGCTGGCACATCTCCCTCACCACCTGGTTCAGGGACTACGTCTACATCCCCCTCGGGGGGAGCCGGGGCACCCGGGCCCGGGTGATACGGAACACCTTCATCGTCTTTTTGGTGAGCGGCCTCTGGCACGGCGCGAGCTGGACCTTCGTGGCCTGGGGGCTGTTCAACGCTCTCCTCTTCCTTCCCCTGCTGGTGGCCCACAAGAACCGCACCCACCTGGACACCGTGGCGGCGGGCCGGTGGCGTCCCTCCCTCGGCGAGGGGGCGCGCGTGATCGCCACGTTCCTGCTCATGGTGGTCGCGTGGATCTTCTTCCGGGCGGAGAGCCTGTCCCAGGCGACGGCCTATCTCGCGCGGATGGCCTCGCCCTCCCTGCTGACACCGCCGGAGATCCGTCCCGCCCATAAGGCCATCGTGCTCCTGCCCCTCGGGGCGCTCGTCGCGGGGGAGTGGCTCCAGCGGGAGCGGACCCACGCCCTCGAGGTCCACACGCTGCCCCCGGCGTGGCGGCGGTTTATTTATGTCGCGGTGTTTTCAATGATATTCTTCCTCGGCGACTTCGGGGAGAATCGGTTCATCTACTTTCAGTTCTAGGCGGCGCCATGAGGAAGTTTCTAATAAAGACAGCATTCGCCCTGGGGTTCGTGGCCGCGGTCCATCTCCTCACCTTGCTCCTCGCGGACGGCACCATCGATCCCTTCTACCTCCGCTTCACCACCCCGAGACAGCGGTCCCTCGTCATCGGCACCTCCCGCGCCGCCCAGGGAATCCTTCCCGAGGTGTTGAATCCGGCGCTGGCGGACACCTCCTTCGAGCGCCCTGTCTACAACTTCTCGTTCACCCTGATGCACTCTCCCTTCGGTCGGGTCTACCTGGAGGCCATCCGGGACAAGCTGGTCCCGGAGGTGAGGAACGGACTCTTCATCGTCGCGGTGGATCCCTTCGCCGTCGCCTCCTCCTCCCCCGATCCCGAGGACGAGAGCGCCTTCCGCGAGAACGGCCACTGGCTCGATCGGATGCCGTCGGTCAACGGGACCCGCCCCAACCTCTCCTACTTCATGCACATGAGGACGGGGTGGGGGGCCGCCCTCGCCGGGAAGATCGGGCACGCGTTCCGCCCGACGAAATTGCTGCACGAGGACGGCTGGCTGGAGGTGACGGTCCCCATGGATAGAGTGCTCGTAGAGAAACGGATCAAAAACAAAATCGCCGACTTCGAGCGGAACATCAAGCGGTTCCGCCCCTCCGCGGTGCGCCGGCTCTACTTCGAGAAGACTGTCCGATACCTGAAGCAGCACGGACGCGTCTTCATCGTTCGTCCTCCCGCCATCGGCGAGATCGTCGCACTGGAGGACCGGCTCATGCCCGGCTTCGGGGAGTGGGTCGGTGCCGTCTCCCGGCGGCAAGGGGTCCCCTTTTTCGACTTCAGCCCCCGCGGGGGAGACTACACCTTCATTGATGGCAGCCACCTCCATAAGGACTCCGGCCGGCGGTTCACCCGGGATATCGCCGCGGAAATCCGGCGCCGGCTCGCATCGACCCAATAACCCCAAGCGCAAGCGTGGCAATTGGAGCGCCTGTCGCGGCCTCCGAGTCCAAAATGCCAAGAAATTGCGGTCGGTGAATTCGGTGGGCTACAATTGACAAGTAAACGGCGCCCGACAGGGGCGGTCTCACTTTTGTTTTGGATGTCGAGGGATTGATACGTAGTGGAAATGCTGAGTCGTGAGTTCAGAATAGTCATTGGCGATACCTGGCGTCGGGGAACGTCGGACGCCCAGGGGGCCTACGCCGGCGATCGGGAGCCCGTTGACTTCAGCCGCGTGCGGGACGTGGTGGACATCGTGGTGGACGGGGCCAGCATCGCGGGCCACATTGAAGAGGACTCCATCTTCTTTCTGATACGCGACATGCTCTTCGCCGTGGAGAAGCTCTTCATGGGGGACGGCAAGGCGCGGGTGAGCTTCTATGAGGGCCCGTGGGAGCTGGTGCTGCAGCGCGTGGGAGCCCAGGTATTCATCACAATGTATCGGGGCGGCCGGCGCCCCGAGGTGCTCATCAAGGATCAGGCGGTCCCGTTCAACCAGGTGGTCCGCGGTGTCCTGACCTCCGCCGAGAACCTGCACCGCCATGCCGTGGACCTCGACCCCAACGCGGCGGATGATCCGGTGGTGTCCAGCATGCGCTCCATGGAGCAGCGGGTCGAGGAGCTCCACCAGAGGCGGCAGACCTTCAAGCCCCGGCCGGTGCCGGAGTCAATCACCATCGAGAGCACCCGATGGCATGAGCCCCGGACCCGGAAGAGCCTATCCTTCGGGTGCCGCTTCCAGGCCACGGTCACGGATCTGCTGGCGCCGGGAAAGCCTCAAGGCAGCGACCTGAGCTCCCTGCTTTTCAAGGGGCGGCACGTGGTGCACGCCCGGGGCCGGCGGCTGGTGCTCGGAACAGGCTACCTCTTCCTGCAGACCGAACGCCTCCTCGCCTCCCTCCGTCAGCTCCTCACCGCGTGGGAGGAAGGGCGCCCCATGAGCGTCCGGCTGGTGAGCGAGGGGCTGGTGGTCGGCGTCCGGCTGGGCCGGGACGACGGCATCCTGGTGACCCTCATGGACAGCGGGAACCAGGACGCCATCATCGCCATCAACGAGCTCTCCCCGTTCGACTATGCCGACGCCGTGCTCGGGGTGGCCCGGGAGCTTCGACGCCTCATCGTTCAGACCAATCCGTCGGAGCGGCGGAATCTCCGGGTGGAGGCCTTCGGCCGCGAGATCCGCGCCCTCTCTACTTGGGCCAAGGATGCCCAGCGGGGGGCGCTCATCAACCCGGACGCGGATCGGTATCGTCGATCGCAGGATCTCCAGCGGACGACCATACCGGAGACCTGCATCAGCGACACCAGCCGGCTGCGGTTCACCGAACGGTGGCGCGTCGAGGTGGAGGGGCTGGATCTCAACGGCACCCAGGTGCTCGGAAAGATCGCCTCCGTCGCGGCCCGGGGGACCGTCCTCGCCATCGACACGGAGACCGGCGCCATGCTCTGGCGGCGGGAGACGGATCGCCTGGATGCCCGGTTCCAGGCCGCCGGACCGGACGGATTGGTCCGCGCCTCTCTGTCCGGCAACATCGATATGTTCGACCTCGAAACCGGCGCCCTCAAGTGGCGCACCTCCCTGGCCCCGCGCTCCGGCGGCGCGCCGGTGCTGCTAGTGGTGGAGCACGGCCTTTCCCCGGGGCTGGTCATGGCCGCGGAGGAGGAGCGAAAGCTGGTGGCGCTGGATATGCGCACCGGCGAGCCGAGGTGGCGATTCACGGCGACCCGCGGCGGACGCTTCGGCCTGCGGCGCTTCGGCCCCCTGATCTACATCGTCAGCAACGACGGCAACCTGAACGCCGTCGATCTGGAGACCGGCGCCCTGGTGTGGCGGTTTTCCGAGCGGACCCGGTTCAGCGTTCCGCCGGCCAAGATCGATGACACCCTGCTCGCCGTCGGGGGCAGACCGGGGCGCCCGGACGGTTCCCTGTTCGCCCTCGATGCCTTCAGCGGAGAGCGCCGGTGGAGCGTGGGGGTCGGCGGCGGCGCGTTGACCGCGCCGGTGATCGCGGATCGGGTGGTGCTCCTCCCTATCCGCTCGGGACGACGGGACGAGCTGGTCGCCATCGACGGAGACTCAGGCGAGGAACTCTGGCGGCGGGATTCCGCCGACCTCGCCACTCAGTACGCGCTCATGGCGCTGGAGAAGACCTTCGTCGTCAACGCGGCGGGGGGCGTGATTCGCGCCATCGCCCCCCGCACCGGGGTGGACGTCTGGACCAACGTGCTCGGCCCCACCTGCTCGGATGACGTGCCGTTCAATCTGAGGATCGTGATGAAGGGCGGGGCCCTCTTCGTCCCCGCCGATACGGTGTACGTCGTCCACCCGGAGGACGGTCACCTGATCCACTCCCTCGGCGGCGAGCCGCCGGTGCCGGACCTCCTGCAGGTGGACTCGAGCTGCGCGGTGTTCGTGGCCGAGGACTCCGGTCACATCGCCATGTTCGATCTCCTGAGCCGGCTCAGCGTGGTATCCTGATCGAGTATTCTTGCAGGGACGACTACTGGAACTTCTGCAGGTTTTCCTTGACCCCGACGACCGAGCTCACCCTGTCGAGCTCCTTCAGCTCCCCGATGAGGCTGCGACACTCGGGCCTGTCCTGGAAATGGGAGGAGAGAAACTGACAGGTTTCGTTCAGCTTGGAGGAGTGATTCTCGCGCTCCTGCATCTTCGCCGCCAACCGTTCCCGTCCAGACGAGAGGTCCTCGTCGATGTTGGTGGACTGGGAGTCGAGGTGGCTGCGATACTCCTTGAGCTGGGCATCAATCCGATCGCACTCATCCTGCCACTTCCGCACCTTCGCGTCGACCTTCGCGACCGCCTCCGCGCGGGATTGGCGCTTCGCCGCCGCCGCGCCCGCGGTTTCGTAGGCCTTGCGAAGCTCATCCGTCATCTCGTCCCGGCCCTTGTCGATGGAGGCGATGATGTTCCGCGCCCGGCTCAGCTCCTCGCCGGCCCGCTCGTACTCCACCCGGAGTCTCGCCAGATCCTCCGACGCCGCCGCGATCTCCCGCTTCAGGCGGGATTCCTCCCGGGAGAGATCCTCTATCCGGCGTCCGACCTGGGCGCGGAAGTCCCGGCCCCGTTTCTGGATCCCCTCGTTGCGCTTGACCTCGGCCTGGAGCTCGCCGTCCAGCCGGGTCACCGCGGCCGTGTATTTCCAGAGGTTCTCTAAAGACTCCATCACCTTCTGGGGTCCCGCACCGCTCGGATAGGCCCGCGCCACCATGCGCCCGAAGATGGTGGCCTTGAGGGCCCACTGGGCGATATCCCCCACCGTCCCCGCCAGGGGCGCGTAGACCTGGGAGGGCCGCTCCAACCGCGTGTCGTCCCAGTGGGCATCGGGCCCCACCCGCCGCTGAATGGCCTTGAGTTCGTCCAGGAGGTGGTGCGCGTCCCTGAAGCGCTTCGACGGATCCTTCTCCATCAGCCGCATGATGGCCCGCGTCGCCCGGGGATCCAGGTTGGGGACGAACTTGTCCGGGGAGTAGGGCATCACCGATTTGTGGCTCTCGATATACCCGTCGCGATCATGCGCGGTGAACGGCAGCCTGCCGGTGCACATCTCGAAGAAGATGACGCCGAGGGAGTAGAGATCGGAGGCCGGGGTCGCGTCCTCTCCCCGGGCCTGCTCCGGCGACATGTATTCCGGTGTCCCGAAGACCGCCCCCTTGGCCGCCAGCCGCCCGTCCCGGGAGAGCCGCGCCAGACCGAAGTCGAGCAGCTTGACGAAGTTCCGGCGCCCCCCTCGCGTGATGAGGTAGATGTTATCCGGCTTGAGGTCCCGGTGAACGACCCCCAGGTCGTGGGCGCGGGCCAGCGCCGCGGTGGCCTGCTCGAGGACGTCGATGGCTAACGCCAGGTCCATCGGACCCCGCATGATGATGTTCGACAGCGCCTCCCCCACGAGCAGCTCCATCACGAGGTAGGCGAGCCCGTCCTCGGTCTCTCCGAAATCGTTGATATCGACGATATTGGCGTGGTTGATCCGGTTCACGGCCCGGGCTTCTCTGAGAAACCAGGCGCGAAAATGCTCCTCACCCCGCCGCTCGGGTTGAAGGATCTTGATGGCCACCACGCGATCGATGAGCAGATGCCGGGCGCGATACACAGCCCCCATTCCCCCAACTCCCAGCCGACTCTCCAGTCTGTATCGGTCGGCAATTACACGTCCTAGTAGTCGATCCTTCATCACTTCCCTTTTATCGCCTCACTTCTGACTGTGGCTTTGTTTCGATACAGTTATGATCCTGCTGCTTTCTCATTATGAATACACTGAAGCGCAACCCGAGCAAACAAGAAACTGACACCCCGAGGTCAAAGGTTCTCGATAAGGAACTTCGCGAGCAGCTCCTTATCGTCGTCCCGCTCGTCTCCGTTCCCGGCATGTTCGGCGATAGCCCCCGTGATATCTCCCGCGGATCGGATTGCCGCGTTCTCAACCGAGGCGAGCTCTCCGAGGAATCCCGAGACGACCTCGTACGCGGAATCCTCAATGATCACGGAGTCCATGTAGTGTTCGGCGCCCATCTCCTGAAGGTCCTCCAGCGCCTTCACGCGACCGAGGAGCTTGTGCGCGTCGTTCCCGTCACCGACGTCCTTGGTAAAATAGACGGCCTGCGTTACCTGATACGTCTTCTGCTCTTTTTGTATGGTGAGGTTCTTGCCATCCAGAGAAATTATTTCATCGAGAATCCACTGGTCCAAGAGCTCCTGCGGCCAAAAGAGACGACTGACACCCATTGCAACCTCGCGTGTCGGGACCTCGTCCATCGAGATCTCCATCCAATATAGTATACTCGAAAAAAATTAAAATGGCCCCTGGGAGAATAGTACCTCGTTTTGAATTATCTGCGCGAGATCCTCCACCACGGTAAACGGGGAAATGCGCACATGCTCGAAATTCTTCACGAACACCCAGAGTCTCTCGAAACACCCGTGCGCGAGGTCGATCCCTTCCGCGTAGACCGTCTGCCGCGGGTCGATCTCCTGACAGATTTGCTCCCGGGTCGGCAGGGAGGTGACGACGATTTTCGTGGGGTTCAGCATCCGCCGGGTGTTCTCGTCCAGGGATTGGATGGCCTGATCCACGAGCTTCTCGACGGATCCGATCTGCTTGATCCACCCGACCGTCGGGCGGTTTCTGTCGCTCTCGAGCACCGAGTTGAAGGCCGCCACCGCGTCGATCCGACACCCCTCTTCGCGAAGCAAAAGCCCTCTGCAGTACCAGGCGTCCGTATAGGTGGGCTCCTGCTCGATGGCGTAATTGATGAATCGCTTCGATTTTTCGAAGTCACCGATTTCGTAATAGGAGCGGCCGACGAGCATGCTGTGGACCGCGTTCAATCCGTTCGGCTCACCGACCTCATGAAGCTTGCGCCGGGCCCCCTCCACGTGCCCTTTGTTGAGGAGCGCGTCGGTCTCGAGCAGGACGACCTCGACCAGCTCCTCCTCGAGGGAGACCATCTCCCGCGCCCGATCGCAGTAGCGGATGGCCTCGTCCGCGTCCTCCTGGGAGTGGAGCAGCAGCTCCGCCGCGTTCAGCACCGGATCGATGTAGTCGTCGTCCAGGTCCATGGCGCGGCGATAACAGGTGAGCGCCTCCCCGAAGTCGCCGTCCATAGCATAGATGCACCCCAGGAGGTTGTGGACCTCCGCGGAATCGCCGTTGATCCCGAGGGCCTGTCGCGCCGCCAGGAGGGCCTGGATTCCCTCTCCCTTGGAGATGAGATCCCACGCCCGATCGATGTGTGCGGAAAACCGGTCCATTAGTATGCTGCTATACTATTTTCGGGCCTCGAACAAGCGGAAAACCAGCAGGCGGTTACTCTTCCAGCAATCCCCGTATGGCGGGCGTCACAAAAATCTTCGACAAATCAAAGCGTTTGAGCTCCTCGGCCAGAATTCGACACTTCTCCGCCTGGGTTCGATGTTTATCGACGATAATCAGTTGGGCTCCCCGCAACCGACAGGAGCCGCCCCGCAGCTGGAGATCGTCTTCCCGCTCCAACGTCTCGAACCGTACGATGACGCCGAGCTTCGCGGCGAGCTGCTCGAGCTGATCCAGAATCCAAGTGGCCTCCTCTTCTCGAATCATCGCGGTGAACAGTGTACCTCAACACCGCATCCCCCCGCACGAGGAAAACGCCGACCGGAGCGCGTCGGTCGGGGTCGGGGTCAGGACGGCGGGATCTCCGCCGGGGTCGAGCCGAAGACCCGTTCGTAGCGCTCGACGAAACCGTCCTTGCCGCAGAGGAGCAGCGCGCCGAGGGGCATGACCTCCTCGGCCCGGCGGCGCATCTTCGCCGCGATCTCCCGGATGTCCCACTGGGCGTGGTGGTCCTCGCGGAGCC
>JBNLED010000138.1:0-18775 GCA_050304755.1 Polyangia bacterium
CGAGCGCGCACAACAGGTCGCGCACGTCGGGCACTGTGAGCTCGACTCCCCCACGTGCTCGCCGACCTGGTCCGATGAGATCTACCGAATATTCGGCTTGTCGCCGCAAAAAGCTCCGCCATCCCTCACGGCCCACGACACCAACGTCCATCCAGAGAATTATCCGCAGCTCGCGGAGGCCATTCGGGCCGGATTCGAAGCGGGGCGCTCGTTCGATCTCCTGTTCAGGATTGTCAAGCTGGACGGCGATATAGGGTGGATTCACGCCATTGGTGAGCCCCAGCTCGACGAGACCGGCAAGGTCGTCAGGATGTTCGGCACCGCGCAGGACGTGACCGCACAGAAGCGTACCGAGAAATACTTGGCGGAAAGCGAGCGACGGTTTCGGAACATTACCGAAAATATGTTCGACATGGTTGTGTTGGCGGACATGGAGGGGCGCTGCACGTTCGCGAGCGCCTCCCACCGGCAGCTCGGTCACGACCCCGGCGATCTCGTCGGAAAGCCGATTCACGCACTGGTTCACGAGGCGGACTTGGCGGGGGTTTTGCGGAAGTTCGCAGAGGGGGTTCAGACCCGAGAAGCGGTCCGCGCGACATTTCGCATGCGGCGAGGGGACGGCTCGTACGCCTGGGTGGAGTCCATCGGCAAGGTGCTCATCGACGACGACGGCCAACCGAGGGGCATGATCACCAGTACCCACGATATCACCGATTTGAAGAACTACGAGAGACAACTGCGCACCGAAAAAAATCGGGCGCAGCAATACCTCGATGTGGCCGCCGTGATGCTCCTGGGGCTCGACGGCGATGGCCGGATCACCTTGATCAACCAACGCGGGTGCGAGGCCTTGGGGGTCTCCGGTCCGGAGGCCCTCCTGGGGCGGGATTGGTTTCAGTTCATCCCCGAGGACCGACGTGACGAGGTCAGGGCTTTTCATCGCCAGAACATGGCCGGGGATGTGGCCTCCCAAAGGCGCGTCGAAAACAAGATACGGACGGTTGCGGGCGAGGAAAGAACCGTCGTTTGGCACAACGCGGTCATCCGTGACACAGACGGAACGGTGATTGGGACCTTGTCCTCCGGTGAGGACGTTACCGAACGAAAACAGATGGAGGCGCAGCTGGCTCAGGCGGATCGGCTTTCGAGCATGGGAATGTTGGCGGCCGGCGTGGCGCACGAGATCAACAACCCCCTCTCCTACATCCTCTACAATTTGGAGAGTCTCGGCGAAGACCTGCCGCAGCTGATCAACGCCCTGCGGCGTTTTCTGCGGCGCCTTTCGGACAAGCTGAGCGCCGACGACATCGACGCGATCACGGGGGACGACGCAGAAAAGCTCAACCCCATCGTGCTCGACGACATCCAGAGTCGTCTCAAAGACGCCCTCGGGGGGACCTATCGCATCCGAGACGTTTCGCGCGGTCTAGGCACCTTCTCTCGGGTGGAGAAGGACCAGCTCGTGCCGATCAATTTGATGCACGTCATAGAAGTGGCCCTCAACATGGCCTTCAACGAGATCAAGTACCGGGCGCGGTTGGTCAAGGACTACGGCCGAAACCTGCCGTTGGTCCTCGGGAGCGAGGGGCGCCTGGGTCAGGTGTTTCTCAACCTCGTGATCAACGCCACCCACGCCATCAAAGAGGGCGATTTCGAGAACAACGAAATCCGCATCAAAACCTGGGCCGAAGGCGACTTCGTCTTTGCCCAGGTCAAGGATACGGGGTCGGGGATCCCCCCCGAGAACCTCGGCAAGCTCTTCGAGCCGTTCTTCACCACCAAGCAGATCGGCGTCGGGTCGGGCCTCGGTCTGGCGATATCCAAGGATATCGTGGAGGGCTACGGCGGTTCCATCGAGGTGGAGAGCGAGGTCGGCAAAGGGACCTGCTTCACGATCCGATTGCCGGTTCAGAAACAAGAGACCGACCCCACGGCGGGCGATTCAGCCGAGGCCGCCCTGAAAACCGCGCGGGGCCGCATCCTCATCGTCGATGACGAGGAGGGTATCCGCGCGGCAATGGTGCGGATGCTGAGGACACATGAAACCGTTCAGGCCGCCACCGGCGCCGAGGCAAAACAGGTCCTCGAGCAGGACCAACGCTTCGACTTGATCCTGTGCGACATGATGATGCCGGACGTCTCGGGGATGGACCTGCACATGTGGCTGACCGCGGCGCATCCCGTCTTGGCCCGGCAGCTCATCTTTGTGACCGGCGGCGCCTTTACTCCGAAGGCGCGCGAATACCTGAGCCAAGTCGACAACGTGAGGCTGGAGAAGCCGTTCGACGTGTCGAGCTTCAGGAGAATTGTCCATGACACAATCGTCGCCGGAAGGAGGAGCGGGTGAGTCGAGGCATATTATCCTTCTGTGTGATTAAAGATGTTTCGACCGGGGAGGTCGTCACGGTGCGTAACGGCATGGTCGGGGTGAGCGCCCTCGAATCCGGTGTCGCGGTGAACGCGTGGGATCGCCCCACGCGGCTCAGTGGGATAGCGCACGTCATGCCTTCCGGTGGCGGAAATGGCTTAGAGCGTAAGAGCGAGACGCTGTGCGACGCAAACGGTTTACCCTTGTCGAGGGGTTTCGGCGTCCGAAACGACGAGGAGGGATAGATTCAATGGAGCCCAAGGACCATCGGAGAACAGCCCCCGGAGACGGCTCGGAAACGGCAACGGAGACCGAGCTGCATCGCAGCGACGTCCTTTTTCGCGAGGCATTCGACAGCGCGCCCATCGGCCGCGTGCTGGCCCGCCCAGACGGTCGGCTCGACCGGGTCAACAACGCGCTGTGCGAGATGCTCGGGTACTCCCGGGAGGAGCTGGAGGGAGAAAACTTTGCGGCCATCACCGCGCCTGACGATGTGGAGGAGAGTCGGGAGCGTGTGCGGTGCCTCCTGGCCGGCGAGCAGAAGTCCTGTCGGTTCGAGAAGCGATATTTGCACCGCGACGGCCATGCCGTCTGGACCGAGGTCATCACCACCCTGCTCCGTGACGAGCGCGGAGAGCCTCTGCACTTCATCACCGACATTGTAGATATCACCGCGCAGAAACGCGCGGAGGCGGCGGTGCGCGATCACGAGCGGGAGCTCGCTCTCACCCTGGAGGCCACCACGGACGGCATCTGGAAGTGGGACTTTCGAACCGGCGAGCTGTTCTTCAGCCACCGTTACTACGTCATGCTGGGTTACGAGCCCGACGAGTTCCCGGCCAGCTTCGAGGCTTGGCGCGACCTGCTCCATCCCGACGACCGTGACCCAGCCATCGCTGTCGCCGAGGCCTACCTCGCCGCCAAGCCCGACACCTACGAAAACCGATTTCGGCTGCGCACCAAGAATGGCGAATACCGTTTTATGGAAGCGCACGCCCGCGTGGTAGAACGCGACGCCCAAGGCAACGCGGTGCGCATGATCGGCCACCACGCGGATATCACCGAGCGGAAGCAACGGGAGGCGGCGCTGCGTCGATTCGAGTGGCTCAACGACAAGGAGCAGCTGGAACCCGATACGGCAGCAGACGCCTACACGCCCCCCTACGAGGACGTCACCGCGCTGAATACGTGCCGCGTCATCGCGGATGCCGTCGACAAAGAGGTCCTGGCCGACATGGGGCGGGACCTCATGGATCTGTTGGACACCTCGGTGGCGGTGTACGAGAAGAACGGGGACTATGCCTTCGGCGTGTTCGAGTCTGCCTGGTGCCGCCTGCTGGACCGGGCGTCGTTTGCCCAGTGCAAGACCGACGATACGAAAGAGGCGCTCCGCAGCGGATCCTGGTTGTGTCACAATAATTGCTGGAACGACTCGGCCCTGGTGGCGATCCGCTCGGGGGCGCCCACCGATATCGAGTGCGTCGGGGGAATTCGCCTCTACGCGGTGCCGATAAGGGCCGGCGGCAAGATCGTGGGCGCCGTCAAGATCGGCTACGGCACCCCGCCCGGCGATGAGCCATCACTGCGTGCCCTGGCCGAGCGCTTCGCGCTTCCCCTCGACGCGGTTCAAGACGCCGCGCGGGACTACAAGCCGAGGCCTCGGTACGTCATCGATGTCGCCAAGCGGCGGTGTCGCACCGTCGCGCGGATGATCGGCGAGGCCGTCCAGAAGAGCCGCCTGGAAGCCCAGCTGGCTCAGGCGGATCGGCTCTCGAGCATGGGCACGTTGGCGGCCGGCGTGGCCCATGAGATCAACAACCCCCTGGCCTACACGCTCTATAACCTCGAGACGGTGGTGGCGGATCTGCCGAACATCTTCTCCGAGTACCGGAGCATGGTGGTCTCCTTGAACGCTACCCCCGATATGGGTAACGACAAGCGAGTCCTGACCTCCGGCGCAAGTCAGCTCGAGGACTTGCTTGCTTGTGCTCGGGAAGCCCTGGACGGCGCCGAGCGTATCCGCTCCATCGCCCGTACCCTCGGCACCTTTGCCCGTGTCGATGACGCGGAGGAAGCGCCCATCGATATCCGGCACGCGGCCGAGCACGCCCGGAACATGGCCCGCAACGAGACCAAGTACCGGGCCCAGCTGCTGCTCGACCTGTCGCCGACCCCGCCCGTGGTCGGCTCCGAGGGCAAGCTAGCCCAGGTGTTCCTGAATCTGCTGATCAACGCCGCCCACGCCATCGACGAGGGGGATGTGGATGGAAACTACATTCGCATCCGGACCTATGCGGACGGCAATGCGGTGGTCGCCGAGGTCAGCGACACGGGCAAGGGGATTCCCCGCGAGGACTTGAAACGGCTGTTCGACCCCTTCTTTACGACCAAACCGGTGGGGGAGGGCTCGGGGCTCGGGCTGGCCATCTCCAAGAAGATCATCGCCGACATGGGCGGTGACATCACTTGCGAGAGCCGGGAGGGGCGCGGCACCACGTTTCGGATACGTCTGCCCGCGTTTTGCGAGGACGCTAACCGGCGGCAGGAGACGACGACCCCGGCGAATCCATCCGTTCCCCGCACCGGAGGTCGCGTGCTAGTGGTGGACGACGAGCCCGGCATTCGCGAGCTACTCTGTCACATGCTCGGCCGGGACAACCACGAGGTGACCACCGCCGCCTCCGGGGCCGAAGGCAAGGCGATCCTGGAGCTGGACCAGGCCTTCGACCTCATTGTTCTCGATCTGATGATGCCCCAGGTCTCGGGCATGGACCTTCACCGGTGGCTCGCCGATACCTATCCGGAGCTTGCCGATCGGGTGATCTTCGTTACGGGGGGCGTGTTCACCCCGGGGGCGCGGGACTATCTCGCCAAGGTCGACAATATGCGGTTTGAAAAGCCCCTCGACACGAGCACCTTCCGGAAAATCGTCAGAAAACGGATCGCCGGCAGGGGCAGCGCCCCACCGCCATCGGAACAATAATTGACGTCGCATCCGCCCATTTTACGCTACGGAAAACCACTTGCCAACCGGATGGGGTGATTACAGATTG
The DNA here is from genome assembly GCA_050304755.1 of Polyangia bacterium. Classification (GTDB taxonomy): domain Bacteria; phylum Myxococcota_A; class Polyangia; order JAAYKL01; family JAAYKL01; genus CAYWLQ01. The sequence goes on from JBNLED010000138.1 coordinate 5,422, forward strand.
GGTCTGCATTGCGTTGTTCGTAGCGAACCGTGATTGGACACCCATTGCTCCATCTAAGGGCTCGCGGAAAAATAAGTTCCGAGCTTTTGGGGATGGAGGCGCAATTCCAACAAAAAGCGAGAAGTCTTCATACTGGTGGTATGGGGCGCCGAGCGATGCCGTTAGAATTGATGGATCCGCCCCAAAACCGGGAGTTGTTTTTCTGTGAGGCCTAAGAGAAAAGGATGGGATGAATGCACTACAGATTTGTACTGTGCAGCATAGCGAGCCTTGCTTTCGCATGCACAGAAACAGGGACGAGCAGCGGCACGGATGCCGGTACACAAGATGACAGTGCGGCGACGGCGACCCAAGGGGACGCGGATGTGGATGGAGACGCGGACTCCGATACAGATGCGGATACGGACGCCGATGCCGACACCGACACCGACGCGGATGCCGACACCGACGCGGATGCCGACACCGATATGGATGCGGACACCGATGCGGATGCGGACACCGACGCGGATGCGGACACCGATGCGGATACTGATACAGATACGGACGTCGATACCGATACCGATACAGACACCGATACCGATACAGACACCGATGCCGACACCGACGCAGATGCGGATGCCGACACCGACGCCGATACCGACGCGGACACTGAAACCGAAACCGATACCGATGCCGAAACCGACGCGGACACCGATGCTGACACCGACGCAGATACCGATACCGAGGTCGATACGAACGGCCCCTACGACCCTACTTGGGAATCCGTAGACAGACATATGCCGGCGCCGGAGTGGTTCCAAGACGCAAAATTTGGGCTCTGGCACCACTGGGGTGTCTACTCTGTCCCGGCGTTTGCCAGTGAGTGGTACCCGCGAAACATGTACAACGCGGATTCATGGGAGAACGGTCACCACCGCGATACGTACGGGGATCCGTATACGGATTGGCCGTATCACAACTTCATCGAGGGCGCGACCAACCGGGCCGGCGAGTTCGTCCAATTCAACCCGAGGTTGAAATCAGAAGGGGGCAATTTCGATCCCGAAGAGTGGGCCCAGCTCTTTTTTGATGCAGGCGCCAAGATGGCGGGTCCGGTGGCCATGCATCACGACGGGTACTCTTTATGGGACAGCGAGTGCAACGAGTGGAATTCGATGGACAAGGGACCGAACCTCGACCTGGTTCAGCTCTTGGCCGACGCGTATCGCACCAAGGGGATGAAGTACTTGGTGTCGACACACAATGCGTTCACCTTCACCGGTTACTTCGAATGGGTCCCGCAGCAATCCGATCCCAGCCTGCAGAAGTTTTACGGCCAATTGCCCATGCCGGAGTCGGAGGCCTTCTGGCTCTGCATCGAGAAGGAGCTCATCGACCGCTATCAGCCCGACTATATGTGGCATGACTTCAACGTGAGGCTCCTCAGCGACCAGACGAGGCTCGAGTACCTCTCATACTATTACAATAAAGCGATTGAGTGGGGAAAGACGGTGGTCGTCTCCTACAATGATGGCTTCAATACCAACGGCGAGGTCCATCAGGTGGAGCGAGGCGGGGAACCCGATATTGTCAACCCGTTCTGGCTTTCCGAGGATACCCTCAGCCTATCCAGCTGGGGGTACACCGACGGGATGCAGTACTACTCATCCAAGTCTCTCATTCATGCATTGATAGATCGCGTGAGCAAGAACGGCAGCCTGCTGCTCAACACATCCCCCATGGCCGACGGCACCTTCCCGCAAGAACAGATAGACATACTGATGGACATCGGCGCATGGTTGAAGAGCTTCGGGGAGGCTATCTATTCCACCCGAGCCTGGGTTAGCTTCGGAGAGGGCCCGACCCAAATGGGGGGCGGCGGCATGGGGGCGCCGGTCGAGGGAAATGCCGCGGACATACGGTTTACCCGGAGCAAGGACGAAACCACGCTCTACGCGATTGCAATGGGCTGGCCCGACAACCACCAGATGGAGATAACCGGCTTGAGATCGGGAGCGTTCGACATCTCCACGATTGCCGACATCACGTTTATCGGCGGGGACTCCTGCAATTATACTCAGGACGGAACAGGCCTTAGAATCGATCTCCCCCCGGACCGTCGTGACGATACCGCGTACGCGTTGAGAATTTCCTTCAGCGGCACGATTCCGGATCTTCGCTGAATCAGACATCTTGAAAATCGATCCGCAATCCCTCTAAAAAAGGGGCGCAATCCACCCCTTTCGCTCGACCGAGGACCACTCGCCCCAGGAAAAGGGCCTCCCGATCTCGGGCGCGGCGGAACGACTTCCTCTAAAATATGAACACGAGATTAAAGGAATCCGTTCTCGTCCGTTATACTCCAAGAGCTGTAACGCCGATCGGTACCGAAAAGCGGTTCAAAAGCAAAAGGCGTCTTCGGGGGAGGGGAATATGTTTGAGAACGAAAAGTCTACGATATTACTTTTAAATAGAACCAGGCTCTCTCAGGAGGAGATCGACCAGCGGCTCGCCCTGCTCGGGTTCGAGGAGCGGGATCGGGAGGTGCTCGCGAGTAGCCGCGAATGGCTCGTTGATATCATTGATGACGCAATACAGGATCTGAGCGTCGGTCCGACGGTCGAGGGGAACGCCGACCGCGACCCCGACGCCGATCTGACCCGCCCGGCGCGGGACTACCTGTCGGACCTCACCGCCCTGACCCTCGACACCGACTACGTGAACCGGCGCCTCACTGCCGGCGCGCTGTACCGGCGCCTGGGGCTCACCGTGGAGCAGTACATCAGCGGCTACTCGCGGATTCTGAACACGCTGACCAGGGCCGCATACTCGGAGCCGCCGCCGGGGGTGCAGGATCCCACCGACCTCGCCTCGGCGCTGATGCGGACCGTCATGTTCGACATCGGCCTCGCCCTCGAGGCCTTCGCCCACGCGGATCACCGCTCCATGGAAGACCTGGCCATGCACGATCCCCTCACCGGCCTGCCCAACTACAACCTCCTGATGGAGGATCTCGGGCGGCGCCTGGACAGCTACCCTTCCCGCGGCAACGTGTGCGCGCTCTTCGTCGGGCTCGACCAGTTCAAGTCCGTCAACGAGACCCTCGGCCACCCCGTGGGGGACGAGATCCTGAAGGAGGCCGCCCGTCGACTCGCTGCCACCCTCCCCGAGGAGTGCCTGGTGTCCCGGCTCGGGGGGGATATCTTCGTCATCGTCGCCGGCGGGGAAGAGAAGGAGATCTCGCTGGACACCCTCTCACGGGCTATCCAAAGCACCCTGCAGGCGCCCTTCGAGCTGCTCGGATTCAGCGTGGATATCGCGGCGACGTTGGGGGTGGGGATCACCTCCGGGGACGCTGCGGTGGACGCGGTCTCGCTGATGCGGCAGGCCGAGATGGCGATGTACCACGCCAAGGCCAAGCAGCTGACGACGGCGGTCTTCGAGGTGGACATGAAGCGGTACTCCACCACCAACCTGGGCATGAGCGCGGAGATCCGGCGGGCCATCGACGCCGACGAGCTCGTCCTGTTCTACCAACCCAAGATAGAGGTCGCGAGCGGCGACCTGGTGGGGGTGGAGGCCCTGGTTCGGTGGATCCATCCCATCAAGGGGTTCATGGCGCCGGGCCAGTTCATCCCCCTGGCGGAGCAGACCGCGCTTATCCATCCGCTCACGGATTGGGTGCTCCGGACGGCCATAACCCAGTCCGCCGAGTGGCGGCGGAAGGGCAACGATCTCCTCATGTCCGTCAACCTCGCCGCCCCCAACCTGCAGAACGCGGCGCTCCCGAGCTACCTGAGCGAGCTGCTGGATACCTACGGCGTGGCCCCCGCCGCCGTGATGCTCGAGATCACCGAGAGCGGGCTCATGGCGGATCCCCACCGGGCCCTCGACACCGTCAAGCGGTTCCGGGAGCTCGGCGTCAAGCTGTCGATCGACGACTTCGGCACGGGGTACTCCTCCCTCGCGTACTTGAAGAAGCTGCCCGTGAACGAGGTGAAGGTGGACCGGACTTTCGTGTTTAATATGATAGAGGATGAAAAAGACGATCAGATCGTCCGGGCGACGATCAACCTGGGCCACAGCTTCGGCCTGGCGGTGTCCGCCGAAGGGGTGGAGGACCAGGAGACCCTCGATCGGCTCAAGGGCTACGGCTGCGACACGGTCCAAGGGTTCTTCTTCAGCAAGCCGCTGCCGCCCCATGAGCTCGTCGAGTGGATCGGCGCGCGCGCCGCGGATCGAGAATGAAGATCGACAAGCGCACGTTAGCCCGGCCCCCGGCGTGGTGCCGGATCAGAGTCTCGGTGAAACTGTCAAGACGTGGTCCGCCGTCGCACGTTCGATGACGATGTCCTCAATCATTGGATAAATCGTGTGAAGTCTCCGGCCCCCGTCCGCCCGGATTTCGCTGGAACTGCTGTTTTTTCTTTGCAACCGGATTCCAAAGACTCAAAATAAGAGAAACGGATTAGACCTTCAGCAGTATGTCATCGGAAATTCGTTCACCAAACGACGCCGCTGATGACCTGTTTTATGAAGGACCTCGAGATCTCTACCGCGCTTCTCGAGGCCATAGGGGGACGGGATGGCCGGCGACGACGAAACACATCCGATCCGGATACTCCTCATCGAGGAGACCCTCGGAGACTCGGCGCTCATCGAGCAGCAGCTCGTCGGCGGCAGGCACGGCGCCGTCTCGTTGTCGACCCGCTCCACCATCGGCGACGGTCTCGACGCGCTGGCCGGGCAGAAATTCGACGTGGTGCTGCTCCACCTCGGCCTGACCGACGCCGCCGGCGAGGAGGCCTTCGATCGGTTCCGCCGGGCCGCCCCCGATACCCCGACGATGGTCGTCTCGGGCCCGGTGGATGACGCCGTCGCCTCCCGCTGTAACGCCGTCGCCTCCCGCTGTAACGCCCTCGGCGCCCAGGACTTCTACATCAAGAGCGAACCGGAGAGCCTCATCGCCGGCACCGTCTACAACACCGCCGCCCGCCTCGCCAAGGAGCGGGAGCTATCCGAGACCCTGGCCGACCTCGAACAGCTGGTCTCGGACGACGTAGACGCCACGCTGATCCTTGACGAGGACCACACCATCAAGTTCGCCAACGAGGCGGCCACCGCGCTCTTCGGCGGCCGGGCGGCCGCGGGACAGGCGTTCTGGCTCCCCGAGGGCCGGGAGCTCGATGTGTCCGGCTCCGAGGGGCGGGTGGCCACCGTAGAGATGCGCCTCCGCAGGTCCCGCTGGCGGGGTGAGCCGGTGCGGATCGTCACCTTCCGCGACGTCTCCCGGTACACGGCCCGGACCAAGGAGCACCTCCACGGCGTGGCGCGGGCCATCCGGAACATGGGGCGGCTCATCGTCCGTGAGAAGGACCCCGAGCGGCTCCTTCGGACCGGCTGCGACATGCTCGTTGAGACCCGCGGCTACACCGCGAGCTGGATCATCGCGGGAGATCTGGACGATCCCCCCGCGATCATCGTTGGCTCGGGCTGGGGGGGGGCGGCCGAGAACCCGCTCGAGCTGCTCCGCCGAGAAGGTCAGTGGCCCCGATGTCGAACCGTCGCCCTGGCCACCGGGGACGGCGTCGCGGTCATGGGGGGCGACGAGAAGTGCGCCGGCTGCCCTTTGGCCGATATCCACAAACAGCACTTGGCGGCCGTGGCCGTCCTCAGATACGGCGACACCGCATACGGCCTGCTCGGCGTCTCGTTTCCGACCGAGATCACCATCGACGACGAGGAGCGATCCCTGCTCGCCGAGGTCGCGGAGGATATCGCCCTCGGCCTGTACAACATCGAACGGGAACGGCGGGGAGACGAGACGGAATCCCGGTTCCGGACGTATGTGGACTACGCCCCGGCGGGGATTTTCATCGCGGATCGGAACGGACGATACATCGATGTCAACGCCGCCGCCTGCGTGATGACAGGATACACCCGGGAGGAGCTCCTCGCCATGTCCATCTACGATCTTGCCCCCCCGGACGCCCCGCCAGAGGCGTTCGCCGCGTTCTCTAGGCTCGAGGAGACGGGCTCGATCAACGACGAGGTGCTGATCCGCAGGAGCGACGGAACGGACATCTATGTCGTGCTGAAGGCCACGGCGCTCGGCGGCGATCGGTTCATGGCGTTCTGCTCGGATATCACCGAACGAAAAGAGGCGGAGGCGGCGCTTCGAGAGAGCGAGGCGGCGCTTCGGCGGGAGCGGGATTTCGCCGAGAATCTCATCGAGACCGCCAACGCCGTCGTCCTCGTGCTGGATCCGGAGGGGACCATCGTCCTGATCAACCGGTACATGGAGACGCTCAGCGGCTACCGCCTGGACGAGGTGCGGGGCAAGAGCTGGTTCGATACCTTCCTACCCATAGGAGAGAGGGAGAGCGTCCGTTCCCTCTTCGAGCACGCCATCAGCGAGTCCCCCACCCGGGGGAACGTCGCTACGATCCTCACCCGGGACGGGGAGGAGCGCCTCATCAAGTGGTACGACAGCCCGCTTCGGAACGATCGAAAGGAGGTCACTGGGCTGCTCGCCATCGGTCAGGACGTGACCGAATCCCGGGCGGCCGCCGCCGAGCGCGCGGACCTCGAGTCCCAGCTCCTGCAGTCTCAGAAGATGGAGTCCATCGGTCGGCTCGCCGGCGGGGTGGCCCACGACTTCAACAACCTCCTCACCGTCATCGCCAACTTCGCCGACTTCGCCATGGAGGATCTCAAGGAGGGGGATCCCTTGCGCTCGGATATCCAGCAGATCATCGGTGCGGCGGATCGGGCGACCAGCCTCACGAGGCAGCTCCTCGCCCTCAGCCGCCGCCAGGTCATGGAGCCCAAGGTCCTCGACCTGAACGGGATCATCACGGAGCTGGAGAAGATGCTCAGAAGGCTCATCGGCGAAGATATCGAGCTCGTCACGATCCTCGACGAAGACCTCGGCCTGGTGAACGTCGACCCGGGGCAGATGGAGCAGGTGATCATGAACCTGGCGGTCAACGCCCGGGACGCCATGCCCCGGGGCGGCCGCCTTATGGTGGAGACCGCCGACGTCGTCGTCGACGAGGCGCTCTCCCGCCGACACCCGGAGACGCCCCCCGGGACCTATGTGAGGCTCCGCGTCCGCGACGACGGGATCGGGATGGCCGAGGCGGTCCGGACTCGCATCTTCGAGCCCTTCTTCACCACCAAGGAGAACGGCCGGGGCACCGGGCTCGGCCTCGCGACGGTCTACGGTATCGTAAAGCAATCCAGCGGGGACATCTGGGTCCGGAGCGCCCCCGGCGAGGGCACGACCTTCGAGATCTACCTGCCCCGGGCGGCGGCGAACACGCCCGAAGAGAGGAGTCCGGGCGCCGAGGCCGGCCCGCTGAGGGGCTCGGAGTCGATCCTGGTGGTGGAGGACGACCGGCTGGTCCGACAGGTGGCCGAGCGGGCGCTCAAGTCCGCGGGGTACCGGGTCATCGTTGCGGCCAACGGCGGCGAGGCGCTGCTCGACTGCGAGCGGTTCGCCGGACGGATCGACCTCGTGCTCACCGACGTGGTGATGCCGAAGATGAGCGGCCACGAGCTCGTGGAGCGCCTGGGGGCGGCCTACCCCGGTCTCCGGGTGCTCTTCATGTCCGGGTACACCGATGACGATCTCCTGCGGCGGAGCATCCAGGAGGATCGCGCGAGCTTTTTGTCCAAGCCGTTCAACGCCCAGAACCTCCTGCAGAAGGTGCGGCAAGTGTTGAGCGAACGGACATCAGTCGCGCCCCCCCCACAAATCGAGGGTTGAACCTTCCCCGATCGCGGCCCTATGCCCGGCCCGCGATCGCCTCCCGCGGGCCTTGCCGCCCACCACGATGTTGTAAGTCCCAACACCTTTATGGCTCAACGAGCTCTAGAAGAGTATCGGCGATATAGTCATGGCCATCCATATCCCTGATGCCGATCCGAAAACGAACGGATGTGTAGTCATCGAGATGATCGCCATTGATGTCCGTGTCCGGCGCGCCGATGGCCGTCCAGATACCGTCCTCCGCCACATCATCTCCCTCCTCGCCATCGTCTCGGAAGCCGGCCGTAAATAAAAACCCGGGCCCTCAGGGCTCGGGTTTTTATTTTCCTTTCTATTAGCATGTCGCCTTTCTTTGTCAATCGTTGCGGCAGCGCCGGTGGGGGTCTCTTCGGTCGCGCTTTGCGATCGGTCGCGGAATTCTCCAGACGGCGATGCGGCATAGATGATCCCTCTTTGGAGAGAGGAAGCCCCATGCTATGATAGGGGTGGCGCTGAGCCAGTAGAAAAGATGGCAGAAAATAAGACGAGACGCCTCTTCACCTGCGCCGCTTGCGGGGTCGAGAGGCTGCGGTTGACCCCGACGTGACGTGATATCAAGGCGTATTGCAGGTCCTGCAACAAGTACTTTTCGGTTGATGAGCTCGTAAAGGCGGAGGGGGATCGCGCCGAGGAGCTCTTTGGACACGTCCGATCCGACCGGATCTGAATCCTGTACTGTCGAAGTCGGCAATATGATGCCCTTGGATTCCCGACGGGGAAAGTATTGTGCGTTCAACGTCGATGGGCGAAAATGGCGCATGGAGGGTGATATGCGAAACAGCGCTGGGGGACAAGAAGAAACGGGAATTGCAGCCGGTCCTGCCAGACCGATTCTCAGCGGAATCGGTCGAGCGGCCATTGCGGCTATGATCGCCGCGGCGTTCGCGGCGTGCGCGAGGGTGTCGGATTCGGAAGCTTCAGCGGTTCCGGGGGAGGACGAGGTCTCCCCCGATGCCGTTATGGCGGTCGCAAGACAGGATTTCCCGACGTTCATCGGACGAATCCCCGCCGGCCTCGAGGCCCGATACGGTTTCCGCGATTCCTCGGAGCTCAGCCGCGTTCAGGTATCAACGCCGTTTCGGGTTCACACCATCGATGTGGTGCGCGGGAAGGGGGGCCCTGTCATCGCCGAGACTATCCGCCCGCTGGATGAATGGCGGGTGCCCCTCACCGTGGACGGTCGCCGCCGGGCTCTGCTCACCGTGGTCCGGACCGACGGCCGGCTCGAGGCCGTGGACTTCGGCGCGGCTGGCCTCGCGGAGGCGCTCGACGCCTTGGATGGGGTCGCACCGGATGGGGAACAGGGGCCCCGTTTCCTCCTGCGCATCATCCACCTGCGACGCGATTTCCTCGGCATTCCGATTCCGTCCGAAGGGGACCGGTTCTATCCCGTATCCATTTCCCCGCGCGCCACGACATCAGAGCCCCGGGCCGACACGGGGCCGACGGCGCCTGACGCTTCCCCTGCGCCCTATTACAGCCGATCCGGGATTGTCGCGTTGCTGAAGGCCCGCATAAAATCGGGGGCGCTATGAAACCGATCCGTTGGGGCATCATTGTTATCGGTATCTTGGCCATCGCGAGCGTCTCTGCTGCTCAGGTGGTTCTAGAGGTCTCTTCGCCCGCCCAGGAACACAGCGAATGGTGTTGGGTCGGTGTCAGCCAATCCGTTCTATACCTTTATGGTGAGACACCCAGCCAGTGCGCCATCGCCGAGTGGGCCCGATCCCAGAACCCCTCGGCCCTCGGATTCGAGGACTGCTGTGCCATCCCCGATGACGAGTTCTACACGATGGCGGCCTGCAATCAGCCGAACTACAACTGGGGACCGCCGGGCAGCATCCAGGAGATCCTGGAGCACTGGGGCGTGGCCAACCACGGCGAAGCCCGGATGCTGTCCTATAACGAGGTCATGGCGGAGACCGACAACGGTCGACCGTTCATCATCCGTTGGGGATGGAACGACGGGAGCGGCCATTTTGTGGTCGGTCACGGCTACCTCGATGACGGCGACGAGATTGTCTACTACTCTGATCCCTGGCCCGGCGAGGGCGCCAAAATCGCTACCCACACCTGGATGGCCCAAGATTTCGTCAACGGTCACACCTGGGACAACACGAATCTCATCGAGCGGTCGGCGTCGGAACCGGATACCGACACCGCGTCGAGCGACGACACCGGGACCACGGATTCATCCTCGGATGGGGATACCGACCAGGTAACGGGGCTGGATACCGGCACGGGCACTGAAGGGGATACGGATACGGAGGGGGACACGGCGGCCTGCGAGCATCAATGCGTGTGGAACGAGGGGGTATGCACCGATAGGTACTCCGGCATCGTGGTTCCCGGAAGATGCGCGCTCCCGGAGCAGGTCTGCTGCGAGGTCACCGGCGACAGCGCTCCTGAAACGGATGAGGACAGTGAGAGTGTGGCTCCCCGGGACACCGACACCGGCTCGGATGGGGATTCATCCCCGGATGGCGGCTTATTCCCGGATGGAGGGGACACCCATGCGGATACCGACTCGGATTCATCCCCGGAAGGGTATACCGACGCGGATACAGATACCGACGCGGATGCTGATGTCGATGCCGATACAGATACCGACGCGGATGCAGATGCCGACACAGATGCAGATGCCGACACGGATACAGATACCGACACGGATGCAGATACCGACACAGATACTGATGTGGACGCAGATATCGACAGCAATGACCAGTGGGGCGTCCACGATTCCGATGACGCGGGCCAAAACGGGGGCGGGAACAGCGGCTGCAGTTGTCGGATACCGGGTGACGCCATGCGACACCGCCACCGTTTGGCGAATGCGATCCGGCTGCTCCTCGCTATCTGATAGTATCTGGACCCATGACGCGCCGCTCGCGCTGATCCCCTTTCTCCTTAAACCTTCCCCGCTCAACACTCAGATCTTTACTTACTGCCTGGCTGTGGCCGCAAAAAAGATGAGATCCCCTGAGATCCCCACCCGGGTTATCCTTTATCTTCTGGAGATCCCCACCCGGGTTATCCTTTATCTTTTGATTTCAAGAAGATCCAACTTTTTTGGAAACCTTTGGTCCTCTCCGTCCGATAGGGAGGGCATGACACTGCCAAAACAAGTATTGCCAAACACCACGTACCTCGTCACACTACGGTGCACTCAAAGACACTTTCTCTTAAAACCTTCCCCGCTCACCACCCAGATCTTTGCCTACTGCCTGGCTGTGGCCGCAAAAAAGATGGGCATGCTCGTGCATGCTGTCGTCGTGCTCTCCAACCACTACCACGTTGTGCTCACAGACCCCCACGCAAGGCTACCGGAGTTCACGGCCTACCTGCACAAGCTCGTCGCCAAGTGCGTCAACGCGAGCCTGGGGCGATGGGAGAACCTCTCGTCTTCGGAGAAGCCGAGCACAGTCAAGCTGGAGAATGCGGATGACGTCATGAAGTGTCGTCGATACCAAATCGGACGTTCAGCTTCCAGCAAGACTGCCTGGCCCGGGAGACCTGGAGGCGGGTGGTCCCGACCTTGTAGACATCGCCGACACACACATTCTCTTCCGTCATGCCCCGGGCGCTGATGTTCTCTCCAAACGCGCCGTTGTTGGCGAACGCCTTCGCCTTTGACGGGTACTCCTGCCGTCATGCGTCGTAATGGTCGAGGGGGATTCTGATGTTCTTTACTTGAGAGACGCTCATTGATTTTTCTTTTAACCGATATCGACCGACATATCTGTACAAGTATCGCACCTAGCGTCCAGAACAGTGATCAACAGCCTGACACCGGTTTCAACCGAGCTCCTACAAGTCGTACGCCGTTCGGGTGAAGACCGAAACGGCCCCGAGTTACAGCCCGCCGAAGAGGTCCATCTCGTGGATGATCAGCCAATCCCCGGTCGGGTTGACCACATCGAGGATGTCCATCTCCAGACGGGCGACCGGCTCGGTGACGACCAGCTCCCGTCCCTGGTATACCGGGCTTTCCGCGAAGGCCAGCGGAATGGTGGCAACCAGCTGATCTCTCGTGTCGTAGCAGCGGACGCTCACCGCGGTGGGGGGGGAGTAGCTGGTATCCAATCGGTAGGAGAGAAGGCGCACGGCGCTGAGGGTGGAGGGCGCCGTCAGAACAAAGGAGATGGTCTGCCCCGTCAGAGAGCCTCGCCGGGCCGACCAGTAGTGCGTGTGGGTTTCGTCCACAATCATCATGGCACCGTACACCGGGGAGTGCTGCGAGGTTGCCTGAACGTCCGATACCTGTAGCCGGAAGCCGTCGAATTGCCGAAACGCGGTGAATACCCCCGCTTCCGGTTCCCACGATCCGATGACGAGCGAGTCCGTGCTCTCCTCGTAGGTGGCCTGATAATCGAAAAGGGTGCCGCCCGTGTCCGCGGTCACCTGGAGTCTACTGGTATCCGGAATATAAGTGGCGGTGCCGAAGTTGGTGTCCTTTGGGACCTGCTCCTCGAACCAGTCGAAGCGGGCGTCCATGGAGATGGTGCTATCGGGATTGGTCACGGAGTTGGTCAGCAAGAGGGTGCTGTCGTTCCAGCTCACGGCGTTTCCGTCGACGGCGTCGAGGCGCCAGTATCCGCGGGTCAGATCCGGGACCGCCGGGGCGTCCGTGTCCGTCGCCGAATCGAACCCGGTGTCCGTGTCCGGAGCGGAATCCCCGTCGGTCACCGTATCCGCTTCGTTCGCGGTGTCGGCTTCACTCACGGTGTCGCTCTCCGTCTCGGTCGAAGGCTCGGTCGAGAGATCGGTCGCGGTGCCGGTCTCCCTGTCACTATCCGAGGCGCCGGATGTATCGGAATCGACCGCGGTATCACCGCTGCCCGAGGAGGTGTCTCTGTCGGCAACCGTCGCGGTGTCGGTTTGCGTACCACTTTCTGTTCCGGTATCCGCGACGGTCCCCGTATCGCGTCCCATACCGGTGTCCTCATCGATCGAAGCGCCGGTCTGCGTGTCGGCACCGGTGCTCCGCGAGGGTGTGCTATCGCTATCCGTCGCCGTATCGGCATCTGTGTTCGTCGGGGATAGACTATCCGTATCCCCCGCCACACCCGTGTCCTCGTTGTTTTCGGAATCCGAGTCGCCTCGTGTGTCAACCGATCCGTCGGGGGATAGCCGCTCGACCTTCAAATAGCCACAGCCTCCGGCGAGCAGCATACATAAAGAAACCCCCATCGCCCGGGCGGCGGCAGTTTCCTTGGTCATCTTATTGGTGATGAAGCAGACGGTTCTAGAGGTGGAAGCGGTCATTTCCCATATAAATATAAGTGCTATACCTTTCCCGACCATAAAATCTTGGAAAGCCCGCCGTCAGAGATCCCGAGAGATCCAGAGATCCCCACCCGGGTTATTCTTTATTTTTTGATTTCAAGGAGATCCAACTTTCTTGGAAACCTTTAGTCCTCTCCGTCCGATAGGGAGGGCATGACACTGCCAAAACAAGTATTGCCAAACACCACGTACCTCGTCACACGACGGTGCACACAAAGGCTCTTTCTCCTCAAACCTTCCCCGCTCAACACTCAGCTCTTTACCTACTGCCTGGCT
>JBNLED010000139.1:0-8949 GCA_050304755.1 Polyangia bacterium
CGATTCCCTGAACGGCCTGTATGTGAACGATCAGCGGGTCTCCTCCGTCGATCTGGGCGCCGCCGCGGCGGTCCGGTTGGGGGAGAACGGCCCGGAGATCAGGGTGACCGTCGAGGGGCTCGCCCCCCTGTCCCCGGACGCCACGATCCCGATCCCGGCGGTGTCCAAGCCCAAATACGGTGAGCGAACCGTGGGGATGATGATAAAGCAGGCCCTCTCTCAGGCGGGTCTCGTGAAGCCCCCCGGGACCTCCAAGTCCACCGACTACTTCGAGGCGATGATGGACCGGAAGCTCGAGCGCACCAGCTCCAGGGCCCGCTGGATCATCCTCGGCATCATCGTCCTGGTCATCGGCGCGGGGGTCGCCGTGGGGTTCTACATCCGCCACAATCGTTCGGTGCAGTACATCCGGAACTACGGAGACGCGACCGGGAGCAGCGTCGCGGCCGCCAACCGGTACGCCATCTTCCTCCTCGCCGGCAAGGGACAATACGGGGACCACAACGAGGGCCTCTGCACGGCCTTCGCCATCGGTGCCAACGTTCTGGCCACCAACGCCCACTGCGTCAAGGTCGCCACGGAGCAGTACCGGGACGTCCAGGTGGTGATGAACGGCGCGCCGTCCAATGTCTACTCGGCGGTCCGGATGGTGGCCCACCCCCAGTACCTGGACGGGAAGATATCCCCCGACGTGGGCCTCGTCCTCATCAACGGCCGGCTCTCCCAGCTCGCGACCCGGGCCACCCCCGAGGCGCTCTCCCAGCTCGGACCCGGTATCCCGGTGTTTCTCTACGGGTTCCCCGGTCGACTGAATCGGGTGGAGGCGCCGGAGGCCACTTTCATCAGCGGCCAGATCGGCCGGATCACCGGCCTCGATCAGCGGCACGGCGACTTCAGCAGCAACACCCTGATCCAGCACTCCGCCTTCTCCAGCCAGGGGACCTCCGGGAGCCCTATCTTCAACGGCGCCGGACAGGTGGTGGGGATCAACACCGGCGGCTATGTGGATGACGGGCAGGTGATGCCCGGCTACAACTTCGCCATGCGCATCGACCTCATCGACGGACTGCTCCAGGGGCTCTCGAGGTAGACCGTGCGATTCCTCGCGAGAACGCTGTTCATACTGCCCTTGTCGGTACACATCGGATACCTCGCCGCCACCTTCCCCCACCTCGCGGGCGGGGTGGGGCGGACCGCTGTCTCCGACGGCACCCCCAAGGGGGAGTTCCTCCTGTTCTGGTGTCTCACCATCGGCCTCGCCAACCTGCTGTTCCTCGGCCTCTACTTCTCCCTGCCGAGGATGAGCGACCGGATGCTCCGGGTCCCTGGTGCCGCTTACTGGCTCGCAACCCCCGAGCGGCGGTCGGAGCTCGTCGCCCGCCTCAAGGGGATCTTCGAGACCGCCCTCCTCGGGCTCAACGTCTTTTTCTTTGCGGTCTACCAGATCGTCTATCAGGCCAACACCCTCACGCCGGTGCTCTCCTTCCCCCCCGCCGTCCTCATCACGTTCTTCATGATCGCCCCCCTGCTCATGGTCCTCGTCGCCGGGCTGCTCATCACTCGCAACATCGCCCTGGACGCCGAGAGGGAAAAGGGGAGGCCTGACGACGGTTAGACCCCTTCAGAGGGTATCGGCCTCACTTGGCAGGGGAGAACTGGTAGGTCTTTTCAAACACCGATGCGCCCTTGGCGGCGGGGAACTGGAACACCTTGAACCGGCGGACGAGACACTGCTTAACGATCGCGCCGAGCTCGTTCTTGGACACGACGACTTTAACCACCTTGCCGTTGCCCACGGTGAACCGAACCGTGGCCGTGCCCCTGGCGGCGGGATCCTTGACGAGGCCCAGCGCGTAGCAGGATTTGACGGCCTGGGACTGGGCCTTGAGCACCTGCTCCACTTGCGGTACCGCCAGGTCTCCCGATATCCGCTGGGCGGGCTGGGCCGTCATCCGACCGGCCGGCGGATCCGGCGGCCGGATGCCGGAGACGCGGCCCGGTGCCTTCGGTGTGTCCTCTCCGGGCTCCGGCGTTCCTGCCGCGGGAGGGTCGGCCGGCGCTTCGGGAGGGTTCCCCGCTGCGGGGGGAGCGTCGGGAGCTCCGGGCGGCGCTTCGGGAGCCCCCGGTGGCGCGGATCCCGGATCCGGCACCGGCTGGGTGGCGGGGGGGGAAGCGCCCTTGTGGGGGCTTGTTTCGGCGACCTCCGGGGCCGCGACCGGGGTCGCCGGCAGACCGGCCTGGGGAGGGGCCGCGGCGACCGGCGCAACGCCGGGCGCGGCCGGCGCAATCGGCGCCTGAGGAATGGATGCCGGAACCGCCGGTGCCTGAACCTGAGGCACCGGAGCGGCTTCCGGTTCCTGTCCGCACCCCGAGAGGATCGCCGCTGTGGCTAGAAAAACCGAGAGCGACAGCCCACCGAGTGAGGTCAGCGGTATCAAACGTGGTGTCGTGCGTGTCATCTTCCGTTTCCTTTCTCCTGTTGAATAATAGAAAGTGTACCTCAATCAGCGCTTTTTAAAAGTCTGGACCGGGGGTTTCCTACCATCTGAAAAAGAGTCCTCTCCCGGCCTGCCGCCTTCCGGGATCTCTCGGAGAATGATTGATAGTATATTATATTGACTTCATAGACTTAGGGCGACCCTGCTTTTGGGGCGTATGTTGTCTTTGGCCCCCTCGCGATACAACCCGCATCCGCCGATTCTGCACATCTTGCCCCATCGAGGGGGCGAACTCCCCGTTATCACTTGCATTGCACAATTTTCCGTGTTATATGTTCAGTATCTTTTTTCCCTTCTCGTGGGTGATTTCACTATTGACACATCCTCACGGTCAATCGAAATCACTCCTTCACCGGTATTCGGCAGTTGCCGAATACCGGTGTGCCTCTATTATCAGGGGATGAAAAACGTTGTTGGATAGTTACTTTGGAGAGTGTCAGAACGCCCGCGTCCAGGGCAACCTCATAGTAACCATGGGAGCTCCAGGGGAGCTCCTCGCCCTCATGGCTCAGGGTTCAGGAAGATGTCCAGTCCGATGAGTGCCTTCGAAATGAGATATATGTAAGCCCGCGAGAGCTCACTGCATGTAGCCGAGGGCCCGCAGCTGGTCGCGGAGATCCTCGGGAACCTCGGCGGTCTCCGACTGGCTCTTGGGCGACACGGCGTGGAGGGCGAGCTCTCGGCTCTGCCACTCCCGCTTGTTCGGCGCCGCGATGAACTGGCCGAGGGCGATGCGTAGCGCGCGGAGGGCGAGGGGGTACTTCACATCGACGTCGGTCTGTTCCCGGGGATCGTCCGCCAGGTTGTACAGATAGGTCCTCGCCGGACCCTTCATCCGCAGCTTGAAGTCGCCCTTTCGGACGGACCAGGAGAGGTTCCGCTCGTCCTTCTCGCTGAAGAAGCTGGAGAACGACGCCTCCATGGGATCCGGCACCGCGCCGTTGCAGACGGGCAGCAGATCCCGCCCCTCCAGCCCGGCGGGGATCTCCAGGCCGGCGGCCTTGAGCGCGGTGGGGAGGATGTCCGCGAGCCCCGCTTCGGCCTTGATTCGCCGACCGGCGGGGACCACCCCGGGGGCGCGGAGCACCAGCGGGACGTGGAGGAGCTCCTGAAAGAGCGTGTGTCCGTGCCCCACGGATTCGTGCTCGAAGAACTCCTCTCCGTGATCCGCGCAGACCACGATGACAGTGTTGTCGAGCACCCCCATCTTCTTCAGGCTGTCCAGGAAGTGGCCGAAGTAGCGGTCGTGGTAGGTGACCTCCCCGTCATAGAGGGCCTCCAGCCGCTTCTTGTCCCGGGCGTTGAGCGTGATCTTGTCCCGCTTTATCTCTTCCAGGAGGTTCCCCGTGGAGCGGTTCTGCACCGGACCTTCGTAAGGCCTCGCGTCATAGCGCTTGAGATCCTCTTCCGGCGGATCGTAGGGGACGTGGGGATCGATGGTCTGGATATAGGTAAAGAACGGTTTGTCCTTATGGTCCGCAATGAAATCGAGGGAGGTCTTGAAGACGTTCTCCGCGTCGGTCTTCTTGTTCTCCCGGATGAAGTTGACGTACTGGTTCCACCCGCGCTTGAACCCGAACTCCGCCGCCAGATACCCGTTGGCGATGAACGCCCCCGTGGCGAACCCGAAGGTCCGGAAGATCTCCGAGGCGAGCTTGATGGAGGAGGCCACCTTCGAGGAGTGTCCGCGGGCCTTGTGGGAGTCGGGGTAGAGCCCCGTGAGCACCGACGCGCAGGAGGGCTTGGTCCAGTTGGACGGCGCCTGACACCGCTCGAACAGGGACGACTCCTTGACGAACTTGTCGAAGACCGGGCTCTTGACCCAGGTCTTGTTGTACGCGGTGAGCTTGTCCGCCCGCAGGGTGTCGATGAGCAGGACGATGACGTTCTTCT
Organism: Polyangia bacterium; assembly: GCA_050304755.1. Taxonomy (GTDB): domain Bacteria; phylum Myxococcota_A; class Polyangia; order JAAYKL01; family JAAYKL01; genus CAYWLQ01. The sequence continues at coordinate 4,392 of JBNLED010000139.1, forward strand.
TTTTATCCGAGGCGGTGATCTGGGGCGGGCGGAAACGGATGGCCGGCGCCCCGAGGGCCAGGCGTCCTCCCGCCCCTCCGGTGGCGGCGATGTCGATCTTCACCAGCTTGCCCGCCAGCTTGGAGAGATCCAGCGTCTCGTGATGCCAGCTGCGGCCGGAGTAGTTCTTCGACAGCAGGCCACTCTCTCGACCACCATCCACAGGAACCGCGGTGACCTTGAGGCTCGCGTCGGGGGCCTTCTTGTCCGCGCCGGTCACCGCCGCCGCCGCCGCGAAGCAGAGGCTGCCCGAGGGGGGCACCTGCAGATAGTAGCTGAGGGTGGTGGGGAGGGGGAGCATCAGCACCGGGTGCTCCTGATCCCCCACCTTGTAGGTCTGGCGCAGGCCGTCGATGTGGGGCGGCTCGAAGGGCTTCCCCTCCGGCAGATCCTCCCCCTCCGGGATGATCCGGATGTAATCGATGGCGATGGAGGCGGGCTTGCCGCCGATCTCCTTGGTGCTGGTCTGGTAGACGAGCTTGAGCAGGTTCTCGCCCGGGACGACCTTCTCCGCGTCCGCCTGGATCCGATGCTCCTCGAAATCGTTCCCTTTGAGGGACACCCGCGTCAGCGGATGGTCATTGAGGTACACCGAGAAGGTGGAGACGCCGCCCTTCTTGGCGTGGATGACGATGGTGAGGGGCTTCGCCTCCGACACCGTGAAATACCCGCGGGAGGGGGATTTCGAGGCCCAGGTGTAGGACATGCCGTTCATGGCGGTGTCGTTGTCCCAGCCGCTCATCCAACCTCCCAGGGTGTACTTGAACCGCGCGGCCGTGCCGAAGTCCACGAACTGGCCGTAGTGGGAGATGTCCGCCAGATGGACCGAGTCGATGAGGCTCACGGCTTCCTTGGTGCCGGCCCAGGGGCTGCCCTTGGGCGCGATGTCGCTGTTCGCCGCCTTCTGCTCCTTCTTGTCGTCTCCGCCGCACCCGGTGAGGGCGGCGCCGATCACCGCTCCGGAGCCGGTGTATATGAATTCCCGGCGCGTGATACCGCTGGCAGCCGGGTGATGTTCTCTTTCGAGCTGTCTGTCTTTCACCATCCTCCTCCGTTCCTGCCCCGTCAAAGGGCGTTTTGAAGTTTGCCTTAACTATGAATACCAAAATGATTTTTCAAAGAGAACAAAAGAACCCATGATTTTGTATATTTATTTGGCGGAAGGGGAGACTCTGTGTTGACCCATTGGGGTTCACGCCGTAAATTCGTCCGCCATGAAGAGATTTGTTCACTACTCGGAGGTCGGATCGTTCATCCCGAAACCACGGGTGGTCACCATCGGTAACTTCGACGGGGTTCACCGGGGGCACCGCGCCGTGCTCCAAGCGGCCAAACAGGAGGCCAACCGGCGATTCCTCGAGCTCGCCGTGCTGACCTTCGAGCCCCATCCGGCGGAGATCCTCATCCCGGATGCCCCCAAGCTACGGCTGGTGGAGACCGATCGCAAGGCGGAGCTGCTCGCCGAGTGCGGTGTGGACCTGGTGCTGTTCCAGAAGTTCGACGAGACCTTCGCCGCCGTGTCCGCACAGCGGTTCGCCAAGGAGGTGCTCTGTGACGCCATGATGTCCAAGCTGGTGTTCGTGGGGGAGAACTTCCGCTTCGGACACAACCGGGAGGCCGGGGTCGATACTCTGGGACGTCTCGGGAAGGCGTTCGGCTTCGAGGTCGTCGGGGAGTCCCTCATCCAGTCCGGCGCCGCCGAGGTCTCCTCCTCGAGAATCCGCAGAGCCCTCGCCGAGGGAGACGTCCACACCGCCGGTGACCTGCTCGGACGTCCCCACGAGATACCCGGCACCGTCAAGGAGGATCGATCCATGGGGGCGAAGATGGGATTCCCCACCATCAACCTCGACGAGATCAGCGTGGTCATCCCGAAGCCCGGCATCTACGCGGCCGAGTGTCTTCACAAAGACGCTACCTTCCCCGCCGCCGCCTATATCGGCGACAGACCCACTCTGGGGACCGGGTTCGCCGTGGAGGCGCACCTCCTCGACTTCAGCGGCGACCTGTACGGGGAGCGGGTCTCCCTCAAGTTCATCGAACGGATCCGGGATGATCAGAAGTTCGACGACACGGCGGTGCTGGTCCGCCAGATCGAGCAAGACATCGCGCGTATCCGGGACATCCTGGAGTGTCGCCGTGGCTGACCCGCCGGACAAGGAGCCGGTGTTCGTCACGGTCTCCATGGCGGAGATCCTGCTCGCCCAGAATCTCGTCTCCGAAACCGAAGAGGTGGTCAGGCAGCTGCGCCGGAGCGATCCGGACAACCCCCGGATCAGGGCCCTCGAGGAGCGGCTGAAGCAGGTGAGGTCCGCGCCCCCCGTGGCCCAGCAGCCCCTCCCCCTCGAGGGGCGGGACACCGCCGTTCTGAACGCCGGGCCGGACGCGGTGACCCTCGCCTGGGAGCTGACCGACGAGGGGCTCGCCCTGGCCAGGCGAAGGGCGCTGTACTCCGGGCGGAGCATCGCGAGGCTCTTCACCGCGGCCCCCGGCCCCCGCGGGGTCCGCACCGCCACCCGCGACATCGAGATCGCGCACCCCGCCGCGAAGGTGGTGCTGCGGGGGTTGCCCCTGCCGGCGGTCCACGTGGCCGCGGTGGGATTCCTCGCCAACACCGGCGTGTTCGTTCCCCTCGCCCGGTCCGAATCCCTGGTGGTCTCGCCGTGAGCGACACCGGATCCGGGCCGGCCCCGCGGAAGCTCCGGATGGGGCGCCCCGCGAGACCGTTCAACATCGTCCTGGTGGAGCCGGAGATCCCCCAGAACACCGGCAATATCGCCCGCCTCTCGGCCGCCACCGGCACCGTCCTCCACCTGGTGGGCAAGCTCGGCTTTCGGATCGACGACAAGTCGGTCCGCCGCGCCGGCCTGGACTACTGGCCCCTCGTGACCGTCCTCCGACACCCGACCCTGGAGTCCTGTCTGGAGAGCATCAGCGGCCCCCGGCCCATCCTCCTCACCACCAAGAGCCCCCGCTGTTATACGGCGGCGCCCTTCACGGCGGGGGGGGTCCTCGTCTTCGGAAAGGAGACCCAGGGGCTCTCCCCCGACATCATGGAGCGCTACGGGGAGTGTCTCTATTCGATCCCCACCGTCGAGGAGAGCGTCCGTTCCCTCAACCTGGCCAACGCGGTCTCCATCGTGCTGTACGAGGCCCTGCGATCCGTCGGCGCCTTCGAGACTATCTCCTCAAGCTGACGGGAACGCCGATACCAACAATTGTTGGACAAGCCGAATCATCGCGGGGTATCAAATAGAAAAAAAGGAAGATCGAGCCATGAGAATTGAATTCGAAAAGACGATCGAAGAGGTCTCGTTTCACAGCCCCCTGGCCGATATGGCGCGGGTCACCGGCGAGATCGAGCGGCGCCGGGATCCCCTCACCGGTCGTGTCACGGTGCTCAGCAGCTTTCTCAAGGACAAGGCGGGTGTTCTGTTTCCCGACACCGACCGGGCCCTGCTGACCGAGCTGGCGACGCAGACCCGGCCCAAGTGCTTCTTCTGTCCCGAGCGAGTGGCGTCGGTGACTCCGAAGTACCCCGAGGAGTGGATCCCGGGCGGCCGAATCCGGCGGGGGGAGTGCCTGCTGTTCCCCAATCTGTTTCCCATCAGCGCGGTGCACGCCGTGATCGCGGTGGGGGAGAAACACCACCGGGACCTGGACGACTTCCCGCCCGGGCTCCTGGCGGACGGTCTCTCCTGCGCCCTCGAGCTCATCGAAAGGGTGGCGCCGAAGGCGCCCGCGCTCACCTGCTACACCCTCAACGGCAACTATCTCTTTCCCGGGGGGGCCTCGATCGTGCACCCCCACTTCCAGCTCCTCGGTAGCCGTTATCCGGCGGCGGCCGTCGCCGAGCTCAGGACCGCCTGCGACAGGTTCAGGAGCGAGCGCGGTTCCGACTACTTCGACGCGCTGCTCGAGACCGAGGGCCGGGCCGGCGAGCGCCTGATCGGCAGCACCGGGAGCGCCACTTGGATAGCGCCGTTCGCCCCCACCGGTCTCAACGAGGTGATCGGCGTCCTGCCGCAAATCCGCAGCCTGAAGGAGATGACGCCGGACCGCACCCGGGACCTCGCAGAGGGGCTCTCCAAGGTGCTCGCCGGGTACCACCGGTCGGGGTGCTCCACCTTCAATTTCTCCGTCTTCAGCGACGCCCTCGACGCGAAGGCGCCGGCCTTCCCGGTGTTCCTGCGCGTCATGTGCCGGCAGAACGTCTATCCCAACCACCGGACCGACGACTATTTCGTGCAGAAGCTGCTGGGCGAGGAGATCGCCGTCTCCTCGCCGGAGACCCTGGCGGCGCGGCTTCGCGAGGGGTTCTGATTTCCATTTCGTTTCAAGGACCCGAGCGCAGCGGTGGCGTGATGACGCGACGCACCCTTAGGTCTCTGGTCAAAATAAAGTTTCCAAGCTGGCAATCGCTGCGCCCGTCCGGCAAGGCGCGAGGAGTGGAGAATACTGGGGGTATTTGACCGACGAGCAACGCCGACGGGCGGGATGCAGCGGTTGTCAGATGGCA
>JBNLED010000140.1:0-38263 GCA_050304755.1 Polyangia bacterium
GGAAACGGCTGGGAGGCGTGTCCCGAGGAGTGGCGCGGGGAGTGTGACGATCAGGGCGAGCTTCGGTGTATTTCCTGTCCCGCCGACGCCACCCGATACGAGACCTCGAGCGGACAGACGATCTGTTGCACCGATCAGCGACCGGTATTCTGCGACGAGACCGATTCGGGATACCCCGGCGGATGCTGGACGGAAGACGTGGACTGCGAGACGATCACCCTCTGTGAGGGCGAGTTCAAGGCGTGCTACGAAGACCACCTCTCCTACTGCGACGGCGGTGAGATGGTCTGCATCCCCTGCGATGCGGACGACGAACGGTATGAGTCTTCGAGCGGCCGGCCGTTCTGCTGTCCGCCCGAATATCCCCGGTTCTGTGATGAAAACGCCGAGGGCTACGCGGGGGGCTGCTGGAACGACTCCGCCAACTGCGCCACTCTGACCGACTGCGGAGAGGGATGGCGGTTGTGCTCGGAGGGGACGGAGCCCGTTTGTGAGGGCGCCTCTCTCACCTGCATCGCGCTGCCCGATTAGAAGAGCTCCCCCCGAAGGTAGCGGACCACGAACGGCCCGAGGATAATCGCGAAGACACAGGCGAAGATCAGCATGAGCGGACCGATGATCATGACGGCGGCCCGCGCGGCGGCCTGTTCCGCGTTTTCGGATCGCTTTCTTCGCATCACCCCCGCCTGCGTGGCCAGCACCTCCTTCAGGGGGGTGCCCCGCTTCTCCGCTTGAATCACCGAGCTGGTGAACTGGCGAACCGGCAGGATGGGGACCCGATCGGCGAGCGCCTCCAGGGCACTCCTGCGGGACCAGCCGAGGACCAGCTTCTGGAGGATGAACGCCAGCTCGAACCGGATGGGGTTCTTCGGATCGAGCCTGACCGTCACCTGACGAATCGCGCCCGGGAAGTCCAGGCCGGACTCCATGGCGAGCACCACCAGATCGAGCACCCCGGGAAGCCCGCGGGAGATGGTAATGAGCCGCCGTTTGGAGATATCCTGCAGCTTGAGCCATGGAAAGACCCCCCCGAAAACGATGCCCACGACGACGCCGGCCCCGGGGGACCGCTCCAGGGCCGAGAGCATCCCGCCGCAGAGGATCGCACCGACACCGGACCCCAGGACGGAGAGGGAGACCAGGTCCCTGCCGTCAAGCCCGAGGACGAATCCGGTTCTGGCGGTCAACGCCTCGGCCCGGGCGAGGAGTCCCTTGGTACAGATCGGGGAAACCATACCGGCGAGCCCCCGGAGCCCCCACTCCCCCGCGCGGAACAGGGCGCCCGTTTTCAACGCCTCCTTGCGTCGTTGTCCCCGTTCGCCGGAGCAAGGAGAGGGGGGGAGGAATTTCGGCCAGAGCCGGATGACGAAGAGTCCCGTCACGATGGCGACCAGCCCGGAGATGACGACGGATAGGGCGCTCATATATCCACCGCCATGATACGCCGGATCAACACCACCGCCAGGACCTCCAACACGGCGGCGGCGCCGAGGATGATCCACCCGATGGGATCGTCGAAGAGGGGCGATAGCCATTCCGGATCCATCTTCTCGAGCAACAGGATCATGCCCGGCGGCACCGCTCCCATCACCCACGCCTGGGTCCGCCCCTCGGCGGTTTTGGTCTTCACCACCCCCTCCAGCCTCGCCATCTCCCGGATATTTTCCGCGATGCGTCGGAGTGTGCGGGAGAGATCCCCGCCCACCCGGTGACTCAGCAACGCCGCCTCCACGGCTGCGTCGAGGCCGGGGAGGCCGATCCGGGAGGCCATCCGCCGGAGCCCTTCATCGATGGTGCTTCCCAGGCGGATCTCCGCGAGAAGCTGGCCCACCTCATCCTTGATGGGCGGGTGCAGGTGCTCGTGCAGGGAGGCGATGGCCTCTTTTAGGTTCGGTATCGCGCTCATCGCATCCGCCAGGGAGTTCAGGAAGGTGTCCAGCTCCGCCTCGACGCTCGCCAGGCGGGCCCTGCGAAAACGATGAAGCGCGATCATCGGCAACACGACGATGAGGGCCGCCAGGGCGGCGAACAGGGGATGCGCCGTGATGACCAAGAGGGCGATCGACAGCAGCAGCGAGACGACCTGGGCGACGGGAAGGTAGACGTATCCCTCGCCGAGTCGCAGTTGCTTCACCTCATCGCGCCATCGTCTCTGGTAACGGATGAGATAGTCCAGCGGGGATGTCGCCAGGCTCCCGACGAGCAGCCCGGCTGCCCCGACCGCGGCCGCCACGGCCAGGGCGATCCCGAGATGTATCAGCGTTGCGTTCATTTGACCTCGCTCTCGGAGGAGGCGCCGACGACCGACGCCGTGAGGAACCTCGGCGTCCAACCGGTGGCCAGGAACTCTCTGTTGCGGGGGAGGAGTCGGAACAGCTCGTTGAGGCGTATGGTTCCATCCTCTTCGATATCCGACACCTCGGTGATGGAGGTGATGCACCGCGATCCGTCCGTCATCCGGCTCTGCTGGACGATGATGTCGATGGCGTGGGCGATCTGATCCCGGATGGCGCGGGCCGGGAGATCGATGCCGGACATGAGGGCGAGGGTCTCGAGCCGCGAGATCGCCTCCGCGGGAGAGTTGGCGTGCAAGGTGGTCAGCGAGCCGTCATGCCCCGTGGTCATGGCCTGGAGCATGTCGAGGGTTTCGCCGCCGCGGCACTCCCCCACCACGATGCGGTCCGGGCGCATCCTGAGGGCGTTCCGCACCAGATCCCGGATGGTGACCATCCCCCGGCCTTCGTTGTTGGGCGGCCGGCTCTCCAGGGACACGACGTGATCCTGCGGGAGCCTGAGCTCGGCGGAGTCCTCTATGGTCACGATCCGCTCGTCCTCCGGAATGGCGCCGGACAGGGCGCCGAGGAGGGTGGTCTTCCCGGAGCCGGTGCCGCCGGAGATGACGATGTTGGCCTTGGCCACCACCGCCTGTCGAAGCAGCTCCGCCATCTCCCGGGTGAGGGAGCCGAAGCCGATGAGATCCTCCATGGAGAGGGGGGTCTTCGCGAACTTCCGGATGGTGATGCTCGCGCCGCGGATGGCGAGGGGGGGGATAATCGCGTTCACCCGGGAGCCGTCCTCCAGGCGGGCGTCCACCATGGGGGACATCTCATCCACCCGGCGTCCGATGGGGGCGATGATGCGATCGATGACGATGCGAACCGACGACTCCGATGTGAAGGCGAGGCCGGTCTTTTCCAGCCGCCCCCTTCGCTCCGCGTAGATGGTCTCCGGATCGACCACCATGATCTCGGTGACCTCGTCGTCCGCGAGGAGGGGCTCCAGCGGGCCGAGCCCCAGGGCTTCATCCGCCAGCTCCTGTATGAGCCGCGCGACGTCCGCCTCCTTCGGAATCCCCACGTCGAGGGCGATTCGTTCCAGGGACGCCTCGATTCGGGGGCGCAGATCCGGCGACTCGAGATCGATGGCGTCGAGATCGACGTGCTGAATGAGCCGATTCAGTATCCGACGACGAGTCTCCAGAAACGCGTTGGTCCGGTTCTGCCTCGCCTCTCCCAGAACCAATGAGAAGGGCCCCGCCTCGATGACCGCCCCGTGGCCCAGGGTGGTTTCCCGGTCGAGGGGGATTCCCTTCTGGGTGAGACCGTTCCGGGAGCAGTCCGTGACCGCCACGGTGTGGCGGGTGAAGACCGCCTGGGCGTGTCGCCTGGACACCTCCTTCGAGTCCAGAACGACCTGCGATTCGGGATCCCTTCCAATGACAATTACCTCTCCGACGGCGACCTCATGCTCACCGATGACCTCGAATCCGCGGCGGACCTGAATTGGGACGACATCGCTCATTCCGTTCACCTCGGATCCCCATTACGCAACTTCGGTGCCATGTTTCGAGAGTGACCGTTTTAGGCAAAAAAAACTTTATTTTCAAATAGATGGACTGGATTCATCGGCTCGTCCGAGGCTCACCGAGCGGCGACGAATCATGTGGGTGACGGGCCTACACCGAATTCGTCGCCGCTGTCGAGGTGCATTCTTCACCGGACGTTGACATCGCTGTAACGCGCCTGTCACATTATCCATTTAAAAGAGTTGCGTACCTCTCATCGCGATGAAGGAGACTGATTACGCGCGGTGAACGAAAAAGGAGCATATGAATGTCAGCAATGAAGACTGCTTGGTTGAAGAGACTGATGACAGCGGCGGCGACCTCGTCGCTCTGGTTGTTCGCGCTCCCTGCCGTCACCCAGGAGGCCGCGCCCGAGGCGGACGGGCCGAGCGGATCGCCGGAGGCCACCCCGGTGGCGCAACCCGACACCGGGGTGCCGGCGGACGAGACCGCGGCCCCCGAGGACGTCGTCGCCGAGGAGAGTGATCCGACCCCGAAGAGCGCTGTCATTGCGGATGATGCGCCCCCGGAGCCCGCCGCGGCCCCTGCTGAGGCGGCGGAGACAGCCGCGCCCGCGGACGAGGCCCCGGCTCCCCCTGAGGAACCGGAGAAGAAGGCCTCCTGGACCGACCACATCAAGGTCAAGGGAGATTTCAGGTATCGCTTCGAGATCATCGACACGAAGAACATGGAGCTGCGGTATCGCCATCGCATCCGCGCCCGCCTCGGGGTCATCGCGACGGTCCTCGACGATCTGGAGATCGGCATCCAGGCCGCCACCGGGTCCGACGACCCCGTCTCCACCAACCAGACCCTGGACAACGCCTTCTCCACCAAGCCGTTCCAGCTGGATCTGGGCTACGCCGCCTACCGCCCGAGCGCTGCCCCGGGGCTCGCGCTCGTCGCGGGCAAGATGAAGAACCCCTTCTTCTGCGTGAGCAAGAGCGAGCTCATCTGGGATCCGGATCTCACCCCCGAGGGGATCGCCCTGGGGTACACAAACAAACTCGGCATGGCGGAGCCCTTCGTGCAGACCGCCGGCTTCTTCGTCGAGGAGCGGAGCAGCGAGCGGGATTCCTGGATCCTGGGCGCCCAGGGAGGCATCAAGCTGACCTTCCTCGACGGCATGCTGCACGTGCTCGGCGGCGTCGGGTACATCGATCACACCAACATCAAAGGCAGTGAAGTCTACTTCGACGAGACCGACAACATGGGCAACTCGGCGGCGCTGTCTGATCCGGACGGGTACGATCCCACCTCCGATGAGGATCCGGCGCTGGTGTACCTCAACGACTACAACCTCGTGGAGGGGTTCTTCGAGATCGGCGGCAAGGCCGGGAGGTTCCCCTGGGGGGTGTTCGCCACCACCGTGGTCAACGTCGGCGCGGACGACGACAACCTGGGGTGGCTCGCGGGGGGACGGTTCGGCAAGGTCGAGGAGGCCCTCGATTTTGACATTCGCTACATCTACCGGCAGGTCGACCATGACGCCGTGGTGGGGATCTTCACCGACTCCGACTTCCGCGGGGGGGGCGCCGGCGGGACCGGCCACGAGTGGAACCTCGGCTTGGGCCTGGCCAAGCACGTCAAGCTCGCCGCCACGTATTTCCTCAACGAGCGCCCCCTCGATAATCACGTCGTTATAGATGGCGTCGCCCCGGAGACCGGAGACGAGGTCCTCCACCGCTTCCAGCTCGACTTCAAGTTCAAGTTCTAGCGCGCACCGAATCCCGCCTCAGCCGCCGCCCTCGGCGGCCACGAACTTGAACCGCTCGAACTCGCACTGCCCCGCCGTGTACAGGACCTCTGATATCAGGCGGTAGGACGTCCGCCTGTCCGCCACCACGAGCACCTCGCCCTTGAAGGGGTGGCTCGGGTTCCGGGCCGCCATCATCCTCAGGTGCTGGGCCTTCTTTGTCAGCGCTTCGAACAGGGGATAGATCAGCAGCCCCTCGGCGCCCTCCCGCTTGGCGCTCTCGTCGACCGAGCCCCCCCGAAGATCCACCACCTTCTCATCATCCACCTGGATGGAGCGGGTCGAGACGCCGATGACCACCGCGTCCACGAGGGGGTCCTCCGAGGTCGTCTTCGGCAGCGTCAGCTGCTCGGACTGGCGGATCTGAACGGGATCCGATCCGAAGGAGCGGAGCAGAAAACAGAGGATGATGACGAAGGCGTCCATCAGGGAGTTGATGTTGAGCCGGCTGCTCAATACCGGTGAGCGAGCGCGCCGCGCCTCCTTCTTCTCTCTCCTCCGCTTCGAAAAAGCGGGGTCCAACGCCCCGCCATTCTCTCTCACCGTAGGCATGTCTCCTCCTTTCCTATCCGATGTCACGGGTCAGGGTCACCTCGGGGAACAGCTCCCCTTTCTGACCGCGGGAGAAGTCCATAGCCTTGATGAGCACGTCGTAGGCGATGTCCTCCTCGGCGCCGAGGATGATGCGTCGCTCCTTCCGGTGGTTCCCCTTGATCTCCCGGAGTCGATCCGTGAGGGTCGAGAAGTCGTACCCGTCATCCCGCTTGGGGATGTCCGGGCCGCCGTCACCGATCCCGCCGGCCTGGGTCATCCAGGGCAACCGGTGCGCGGGGTTGACGCGAATGTGAAAGCCCTGCTCCGTAATCATCACCGCCAGGTCGAGGGCCTCCGTGTCCGGCGGGGCGTCGCGCGTCGTCTGGCTCGGCGCATTGACATCGATGACATTGAACCGCACGAACACTACCCCGAAGATGAGCAGGGGGATCAACATACAGACCAGGTTCATGATCGGGATGAGCGGATCCACCTCCTGGCAGTCAACATCGTTTCTCTTTCGCAGCGGCATGACAACCTCCTCCTGCCGCGGGTATCGCGGCGAATGGTCCTGCGAGCGACCGCCCCACGGCGCCCGCAGCCCTCCCCGCCACCCGGGGGTGGAGGGGGAAGACCGTTTCCTATCGTGTGAGTGCGCCCGGCGTACCCGGGTACAGACAGCTGTTGACAAGAGAAGTTCCTCGACGCATGAGAAAGCGAGCCCTCGCCTGATCCGCCTTCTTTGCGCGAGAATCGATTTGAAGGCCTCTTGGATTTCATTCAAAACAACAAAGGCGAGCGGCTACGGCGCGACCGGAACGAAGGAGATGAAAGGGATCGTGAACATGCACCCTCGGCGACCTGCTGGGGGGCGCCAGGCTGGACCGGAAGCGAACAAATGACTTGCCCCTGTCGGGGCGCGGCGTTCGAGACCGCAGACGGGAAGCGCGCGGTCGCATTGTGGACCGTGGACAGCGGAAACGGCGCCCCGGACGAGATCGTCGTGGTCCCCTCGGAGAATGACATGACGGCCTGACAAGGCACTAGACTGCTTTAAACGGGGAGGCAGTCGCATCGCTCCGAGCACAAGCCGGCCGGCGCGTTGGGCTCATCACAGTCTTCGTAGGCCGGCTGCAGAATCCCATCCCCGCAGCGGGGCCCCAGGACGCAGCCGGAGGCGCACTCACCGTAGCCGCCGGAGTTCCGGCCGTCGTCGCATGACTCGAACTCGATCTGCACCACGCCGTCTCCGCAGAACGGGCCGAACAAGCATCCCTCGGCGCACTCACCGTAACCTCCGTCATTTATCCCGTCATCGCACTGTTCTCCCGCGAGGCGGTCCGTGATGCCGTCGCCGCAGTACGAAGCGATTTCGCATTCCTCGGTGCAGTTGCTGTAGCCGCCCTCGGCGAAGCCTTCGTCGCACTCTTCCCATTCCTCCTGTACGATCTGGTCCCCGCAATAGGGGCCGGGTTTGCAGTCGGGGCCGCAGAACCCGTACGCGCCGTCGTTCAGCCCGTCGTCACACTCTTCGTCGTCCCGGTTGACGCGGCCGTCCCCACAGAACGGGTCGATTCCGCAATCGGGATCGCACTCCTCCTCCGGGATGCACGGTTTCCCCGGCACGAGACAATAGAACCCCTCTTCAACGCGGCACTCGTCGTCGCACCCGTCTCCGGCGATGAGATTGCCGTCTTCGCACGTCTCGTCGCCCCCGATGCGAAGGTCACCGCAAACAACGATTCGGATGCAGCGCTCCCCCGGGGTCGGACAGATGACGTCCTCATCCTGGATGGTGCACGTCTCGTCGCATCCGTCGTTGGGGATGGTATTCCCGTCGTCGCAGATCTCTCCCTGTTCGACGACGCCGTTGCCGCAGACAATTGTCCACTGACAGGGCTCGCCGGGGATAGGACACTCGGCATAGGGCTCCATGACACAGAGGCCGGTGCAGCCGTCCCCCGGCAGGGTATTGCCATCGTCGCACTCCTCGAAATCCTGGTTGAGCGCGCCGTCACCGCAAGCCGGTTCCGGGACCGGATCACAGTAGGGCAGCTCCGCGCAGTTCTCCGGAATCGACGGGGCCGCGACCAGGACATCGCCGAGACAGACAGAGACGTATTCCGAGTCGCTGTCGGCGTCCCCGTCCGCATCGGCGTCCCCGGCACGCTCATGACCGCTCTCCGTATCGCCGATGCTGTCGTCAGAAGCGGTCGCCCTATTGGGGGAAGACGGCTCCTCTTCAGGGGCATTGTCGGTGACGCTCCGGCAACCGACCGTCTGCACCCACGCCAGCATGCAAATAGTAAGGGAATAGCGCCATAATGTATTAAGCATCGGGACCTCTAATGTTCTTCTATTGATGTTCTACTTCATTGAAATGCTTCCGATGGATTGGGAAAAGGATGAAGAAAACGTCGATCGCGCTGGGATCGCATCAGGACGGGCTGCGGGCGATTCCCATCCAGGTCTGGCAGCCGCACGGGTCCGAGTCGGTGGTGGGGCTGGCTGACCACGCCAATGAATGATAGGCTTTACTGCAAACACCATGACGACCGTACCTAAAATGATCAGATGCCTCGGCCCTGTCGCGGTCCGCCTCTCGGCGGCGGTCGTCTTTGTCGCGTGCGACACCCCGGCGAGCCCTCCCGCCCCCTCGGCTGTTCCGGCGACGGGCACCGTCCGCTCGGGCCGCAACACGGTCGTCGCCGAGAGGCTTCAATGACCCATCCCCGGAGTGACCTCATGACGGATGTCTCTATCGCCTTGCGCCTCACGATATGCGGCCTGCTCCTCCCGGCCTGCTGGACCGCGGGGGGCTCGAAGGATCCGGCGGACAGCGAGCGGGCCGCCGCGCAAGGCGACACCGACTCGACCGCCGGGGAGGAAGCCGATTCCGCGAGCGGAGCCGACGGAGACTCCGACTCGGACGGTGCCTCGTGCTCTGACCTGATCCCGTGCGGCGGCGACGTGGTCGGTACCTGGACCGCGGTATCGTCGTGCCTCGCGGTCAGCGGAGCGGTGAGCGGAACGGATGTCGGCCTGACTTGCCCGAGCCTCCCGATTACGGGCTCCCTCCGGGTGACTGGTACTTGGACGGCGGACACCGACGGCACCAGCCTGGACGGGTTGAGCTGTTCGGGCGAACTGCAGCTCACCCTGGCGCCCGAATGCTTCTTCATGAGCGAGGCCCGCATCGCCTGCAACCGGCTGAATCCACTCGTGACAGGGATGTTCTACAACGAAGGCCTGGAATTCGCGTCGGTCAGCTGTGAGGGCGAGACCGCCTTCACGCCGGAGTGCAACTGCACGGGTGCGGTCGACCGAGCGCTGGCCCCGGGGCGCGACACGTACACGGCCTCGGACAGCGTGATCACGACTTCGGGGGGGCTGACGTTCTCGTACTGCGTGACGGGGGACACGATGACCCTGACCCCCCTGATGTGGTCACCGGACACGTCGATGACCACCACGGGGACGGTCGTGCTCCGGCGGTAGCCGATGGTCGTTACTGGGGTTGGAACTCGAAGGCCCCCATGTCCCCGGCGTTCATCCCGCCCACGCCGTCGATGTCGACGCGGTCGCTGCCCAGGATATCCGTCGCCGGCGCGGTGGCGTTGGCCATGTCGATACAAGGGGAGCAGTCCCCCGGCGGCTCGGCGCAGGAGAGCCGGAGGTCTCCGGTCAGGGGATTGACGAACAGGGGATCCAGGTCGATGTTGCCGAGGGTGCCCACGGCGCCGCTCCCCTGGATGTCGCAGTAGGTGATGGTCGCGGCGTTGTAGAAATCGTGGATCTGGTCCCCGGCGTTGCCCCACAGGATGGAGTTGACCAGCGTCAGGGTCCCCTCATTGGCGACGGCGCTCCCGGTGGTCGCGCTGTTGGTAGCGAACGAGCAGTTCCTGACGGTGGCCGCCCCGTGGTTGATCAGGCCGCCGCCGAAGTAGCTCGCCTGGTTGCCGGTGAAGACACAGCTGGTCAGCTCCGCGGTGGAGTTGCCGTCGTTGAACACCCCCCCGCCGAAGTTGGTGGCGCTGTTGTTGATGAAGTACGAATCGGTGACCGTCGCCGAGCCGGCCTCGTGGTTGGCGATCCCGGCGCCGGTGTTGGTGGCGAAGTTGTCCGTGAAGTAACAGCCGACCACCGTGGAGGACGCGCCGGCGTGGTTCAACAGGGCGCCGGTCATGGCGGCGATGTTCCCGTTGAACGTGCAGCCGGTCATCGTCGGCGACGACTCCCCCTGGTTGGCCATCCCCGATCCCGAGCTGGCGTGGTTCTCCGAGAAAACCGCGTCGGTCACCACCGGAGAGGACGCGTTGTTGTAGATCCCCCCGCCCAGGGCGTCCGCGGTGTTGTCCGTGAACGTCACGGCAGTGACGGTGCCCGAGGCGTCGTTGGTGTTGTGGATTCCGCCGCCGTGGTTGGCTGCGTGGTTCTCCGCGAATGTGCCCCCCGTCAGGATGATGTCCGACGCGGTGTTGAAGACGGCGCCGCCGTTGAACGCCTGATTGTCGGTAAAGGTGCAGTCGGTGAGGATCGGCAAAGAGAGGGTGGTGGTGTTGTAGATGGCCCCGCCCTCGCCCCCGCTCAGCCCGTCCCGCTCGGCGACGTTGTCCGTGAAGGCGCACTCGGTGAACGCGGGGGAGGAGCTGGTGTTGTAGACGGCCCCGCCGCGGCTCGCCGTGTTCCCGATGAAGGCGCAGTTGATCACCGTCGGTGAGGACGCGGTGTTGAACATGCCCGCGCCGAAGGAGGCGTCGTTGCCGATGAAGGTGCAGTTGGCGACGGTGGGGGAGGCGTTGAGGTTCGTCATGCCCGCGCCGAAGGTGTCTCCCAAGCCGTTGGTGATGGTGAACCCGTCCACCACCACGTCCTCGCCGCACGCGCCGGTCCAGCTCTCCCCACGGCAGATGAGGACGATGCCGCTGGCGTCGCCGTCGATGGTGGTCGTGTTGGCCTCCCAGTCCCGGTCGGCGCGGCGGGTCTCGGTGCCGTCGAAGCCGCCGTAGAGCGCCACGTTGCCGACCTCGATCTCGACGTTCTCCGGATAGGTGCCCTCGGCGACCCAGATCTCGCACCCCGATTCCGTGGCCGCATCGATCCCCTGCGTGATGCTCGCGAGGGCCGAGGCCCAGGTGCTACCGTCGTGATCGGTGTAGTCCTCAAAGCCGTTGTCCACGTAGACCACGCACCGCGCCTCGACCGTATCGGTGTCCGCCGTATCCGCCCCAGCGTCCGATACCCCGGCGTCCCCGGGTCCCGTGTCGGTCTCCGTCTCCTCGGTCTCCGTGTCCCCGATCGTGGCGGTCTCGGTGGCGGTCTCGTCCGATCCGGTCCCCGTATCCTCTGTACCGGTGCTCATCTCCTCCGAGCCGCTCCCCGTGTCCGTATCCGTCGGACCGGTGTCCGTGTCGCTCGGCGTGTCCGTCTCTTCCGGTTCCGAGTCTCTCACGCCCGTGTCCGGCCCCCCGTCCCCGGGCTCCCCCGTATCCGTATCCGAGGAGTCGGAATCGTCCGTATCCGTATTCGTGTCTGTGTCCGTGTCCGTGTCCGTATCTGTGTCGGCATCGGTGTCGACGTCCGTGTCCACGTCCGTGTCCGCATCGACATCCGCATCTGAATCCGTGTCCGAATCCGTATCTGAATCCGCGTCTGTGTCCGCGTCCGTATCCCCGTCCGCATCGGTGTCCGCGTCGGTGTCCGCGTCGGTGTCCCCATCCCCGTCTGTGTCCGCGTCCGTGCTCGGATCCGAGTCCCCGGCGTCTGAGGACCTTCGAGAGTTCTTGTCGCATCCGAACGTGAGCCCCCCCGCCAACAGAATCAACCAAAGCCAAGATACGCGTCTCATTCCGTTCTCCTTCGTGCTTTCCAAAAGGGGAGTCCTGCCGTCTGCAAGAGCTCACACATTGTATCGCCCCCTGATTTGTTACAGTTATATTAATACTATCCTAAATAAACAGAATTGAAAGCGAAAATTGAAGGATTGTCGGTGCGGTCGATTGGAGGGTACCCACGAGGGGCACCTACGGACGAGGATTTTCGGTAGGGGAGGGTACCCACGAGGGGCACCTACGAACGACAATCGGATTTGTGGTAGGGGCAAACCCCTTGTGGGTGCCCTCTGGGGTTAGAGCAGCTTCTCGGCCATCGCCTCGGCGCGGTCGGTCCGCTCCCAGGTGAAGGTCTCCTCGTCGGTGCGGCCGAAGTGGCCGTAGGCGGCGGTGGGCTGATAGATGGGCCTCAGCAGGTCGAGCTGCTCGATGATGGCCGCGGGGCGCATGTCGAAGTTATCGATGACGTATTGGGTGACCTTGTCGTCGTCCACCTTGCCGGTGCCGAAGGTCTGCACCACCACGGACACGGGATCGGCCACGCCGATGGCGTAGGCGACCTGGACCTGGGCCTTATTCGCGACCCCCGCGGCCACGATGTTCTTGGCCACGTACCGGCCGTAGTAGGCCGCCGAGCGATCCACCTTGGAGGGATCCTTGCCCGAGAACGCGCCGCCGCCGTGGGCGCCCGCGCCGCCGTAGGTATCGACGATGATCTTCCGGCCGGTGAGCCCCGCGTCGGCGTAGGGGCCGCCGTAGACAAAGCGCCCGGTGGGGTTGATCAGCATCTTGGTGTTGTCGTCCACGAGCTCGGCGGGCAGGGTCTTCTTGACCACGTTGGCCGTCACCCAGGCGGAGAGCTCCTCGTGGGTGATCTCCTCGATGTGCTGGGTGGAGACCACCACGGTGTCGATGTGGACGGGCTTGTTGTCGCGGTAGCGCACGGACACCTGCCCCTTGCTGTCCGGTCGGAGGAACGGCGCCTTCCCGGACTTGCGGAGCTGGGCCATGTTGTACATGAGCTGATGGGAGAGGGCGATGGGCATGGGCATCAGGGTCTCGGTGTCGTCGCACGCGAACCCGAACATCATCCCCTGGTCCCCGGCGCCCTGATCCTTGAATAGCCCCTCGCCGGCGGTCACGCCCTGCGAGATATCGGGGGACTGCTTCTCGATGGCGGTGAGCACGGCGCAGGTGGCGGCGTCGAAGCCCATCGCGGAATCGGTGTAGCCGATCTCCCGGATCGTGTCTCTGACCACGGCGGGCATGTCCACATATGTCTCGGTCGTGATTTCGCCCGCGATGACGGCCATCCCGGTCTTCACCATGGTCTCCACTGCGACGCGCGATTTGGGGTCGTCTTTGAGACAAGCGTCCAATATCGCATCAGAAATTTGATCACATACTTTATCCGGATGTCCCTCGGAAGCCGATTCCGAGCTAAACAGGTATTCACTCATTCTGAGCTCCTTTCTTGGTGTCGACAGCAACTACATCCTTCACTAAGGGGTATAGAACGAATCGACAATCGATTTTCTCCCTACGCTGGGTTCTCCATGTTGTCAATAAACTGATAGACCAGCGCTTCATACGAGGATGCGTTGAATCCGGGCTCCCAACTTCCTGAGGCGGGCGTCGATGTCCTGGTAACCACGGTCTATCTGTCTGATATTATGAATAATTGAACGGCCTTTGGCCTTGAGGGAGGCGATGAGGAGCGCCATCCCGGCGCGGATATCCGGGCTCGAGAGCTCGCAGCCGTAGAGGGACGCCGGCCCGATGACCACGGCGCGGTGGGGATCGCATAGCACGATTTTGGCCCCCATTGATACGAGGGCGTCCACGAAAAAGAGGCGGCTCTCGAACATCTTCTCGTGGATGATGACGGTGCCGCTGGCCTGGGTGGCCGTCACCAACGCGATGGAGGTGAGATCCGCCGGGAAGCCGGGCCACGGGGCGTCGTCGATCTTGGGAACGGCGCCGCCGAGATCGCAGCGGACCTCCAGGTGCTGGTTACCCGGGATCCGAAGCGAGTGGCCCTCGAGCCGGGTCTCCACCCCGATGCGGCGGAAGCCCATCCGGATCATCCGCATATGGTTCGGCTCCACATTGTGAATCAGGATCTCCCCCCCGGTGACCGCGGCGAGGCCGATAAACGAGCCTATCTCTATGTGATCGCTCATTATCCTGTGCTCGCACCCCTTGAGGGTGGAGGCCCCCTTGATGGTCAGCACGTTGCTGCCGATGCCGCCGATCTCCACCCCCATTCCGGAGAGGAAGTTGCACAGCCCCTGGACGTGGGGCTCGCTCGCTGCGTTGTAGATCACCGACTCCCCCGCCGCCGCCGCCGCCGCCATGAGCGCGTTCTCCGTCGCCATCACCGACGCCTCGTCGAGGAAGATCTCCGCCCCCTTGAGCCCCTTCGCCGCGCTCAGGTGGTACGAGCCGCTGAGGGAGACGTCCGCCCCGAGGGCCTTGAGGGCCAGGATATGAGTGTCCAGCCGCCGCCGGCCGATGCGATCGCCGCCGGGTCTCGGCAGCATCAGGTGCCCCCGCCGGGCGAGCAGCGGGCCCGCCAGCAGGAAGGAGGCGCGGATATACGAGCAGATATTCTGATCCGGCTCCTGATCATTGAGGCCGGACGGGTCGATTTTAAGATCCCCCTCCGGGGTGGACTCGACGATCAACCCCAACCCCTGGAGCACGTTTATCATCGAATTGATATCGCCGATATGGGGGATATTCTTGAGGATCACCGGTGAAGAGGGCAGCAGGCTCGCCGCCAGTACGGGCAGGGCCTCGTTCTTGTTCCCCGCGGGGGTAATCTCGCCGGACAGGGGCTCACCGCCTTCTACCACAAAGCTGGCCATTATATACCTCCCGCCGGAAGCTGTCCCTGGGGCGGTTTCGATCCGCCCGAATTCTGTCTCGAATATCAGGAAAAGGTATTTTATTTCAACATCTTTTTACAATGGCACTGCGATGCAACCCGATGTGACAACTGTCACCCGCCGCAATTTATTGGGCATTTAGCCGCGAAGGGCCTATTTTAACCGATATGTGGAAGTCCTCTCTCGCGGGGATCACCCTCGCGCTCTGCTCTTTTTCCTGGCCGCTCACCGCCTGCACCGATCTGTTGCGGTCGCGAAGCCCGCAGAACCTTCCTGCGGGAAACGCTGATGACTGCCCCTCGGTTCTGGAGGGCGACGCGGGGGTCGACACGGCGTCCGCCACGGAGCCGAGCCCCATTGACAAGGAAGAGGCGAGCATGGAGGAGCCCGGCGCCCTGTCGGCGCTCATCGCGTCGAAGCTCGGCGCCGAGGAGCAGGACACCGAGGCCTTCTCGGAGGTCTCCGAGCCGGAGGCCGAGGCTTCACCGCTCGTTTCCATCGAGGCGCTCACCTTCGAAGAGAACTTCGAGATGTCCGTCAAGGCCTGTAAGCAGTACCTCAAACGCAATGATATCAAATACGAAACACCGAAGTTTCCGACCCCCCTGGTGCCCACCCCGCTGCTGGTGGACGGCCCCATCGGCGGGGTGCACATCGCCCGGCGGTGGCCGAACGCCAAACCGATGAACGCCGTCATGGACTGCCATCTGGTGGTCGCCCTCCTGGATGTGGCCAAGATCGCCAGGCAGCTCGGGATTCAGGAGATCCTCTTCTACTCCACCTACCGCCCGGTGAGAGTCCCGCCGAAGAAGTGTCGCAAGGGCCGCGCCGGGAAACGGTGCCGACGCCTGAAGAAGAAGTACGCGCGCATCAAGCGGTCGAAGACGAGCCAGCACCGCTTCGGCCGGGCCATCGATATCCGCTGGCTGGTCACGTCGGACGGCGAGACCCTCGATATTCTGGAGGACTACGATCGGCGTTCGGGGGTCCCCCCGTGCGACTACACCCCCGATGACGAAAAGGCCCGGCGTCTGACGGACTTTGTCTGTCAAATATACGAACACCGGATTTTCAATGTCATGCTGACCCCGAACGCCAACAAGGCGCACCACAATCACCTTCACTTCGATCTCTCCCCGGGCGGTCGGTGGCATATTCTCCGGTAGTGCCTCGTCACCCCACGGATGACGGGTGCAGTTTCTTGTTCCCCCTTGAACCACGAATTTGATTGTCGTCTGCCGTGTGTTCAGAGACGAAATTCCCCTAGCCACCTCTAGGTAGCGTACCCACGAGGGGGATTGCCTCGCGTCCGGCGATGGATTTTGAGGTCGATTTTTCCACCGAGATTACTATATTTAAAGAATATTTTCCGGTGAGTCCAAGAGGGCTTTGCACGGTTCGGACTATTACTGTAATTGTAATGTAGTGATCATGAACTGGCGATAACTGGCGATGATTAAGCTGAACTCAAAAGACAGGAAATCTGTCGGAACGAACATCCCCGGAGAGATTATCCGCTCCCCGATTCACCGCAAGTACCGCCTCACATCGGTGTTGAAAGAGGACTTCCTGGGGGTGCTCTACAAATCCGCGAAGAAGACGAGCGGGGTCAACCTGGGGGTGAAGGTGCTCCGCCCGGACTTCTTTATCGCCACGGATCTCATCGGGAAAGTGGATCATTCCAGGATTGCTTCCGTTCACGACCACATGATTGACAAGTCCGGCCTCCAGGCCGTTGTCTTCAGGCCGCCCACGGGGCAGTGCCTCTCGGATCTCACCCGGGAGGCCCACGAGACCACCGAGGGAGAGGCGGTCTCCGCGGTGCTGCAGCTGCTCTCCGCCCTCCACGCGGTGCACTGGTGTGACGAGATCGTCGGCAATCTCCATTCGGACAGCATCTACCTCTCCCGGGACCAGCACGACAACCTGGAGCTCCAGCTCATCAACGTCGGCATCGGGTGTTTCGATGACGCCCTGGAGCAGCCCTACTACCAGGCCCCGGAGCAGATCTCCGGGAGCGGCACCGATCACCGCGTGGACATTTGGGCCGCGGGGATCATCCTCTATGAGATGCTCTTCGGGAAGCGCCCCTTCAAGGGGAAGACCCGGTATGAGATCGGGGGAGAGATCCTGCTGAAGGAGCCCTCCTACCAGAGCACCTGGAGCAACATCCCCGACGACCTCATCGACGTGATTAAGCGCGCCCTGATGAAGGATCCGCTGCGGCGCTATGACAACGTCTCCAACATGATCTCTGATCTCCTGCCGTTCCAGGCCGAGTTCAAGGAGCCGATGAGCGATGAGGCTTCCGCGGCGGTCAAGGACTCCTATCCGCCCCCCGGCGTCGGGAGGAGACCCCCGAGCAAATCACTGGCTCGGAAGCCCATCGAAAAGCTGACCCAGGGGTTGAAATCCATCACCCCGGGGGGGCGCTCCCTCGCGGAGATGCGGCGGGGGAAGAACGACGCCGAGAATCAGCAGCCCAAGAAGTTCGCCACTCCCCTCCCGGCGGTCAAGACCCGGTTGAACAAGCAGACCATGCTCGGCATGCCCCCCGTCAGCGTGCCCCCTAGGACGAGCAACGCCGCGGCCCAGCCATTGGAGAACTCGGTCGTCGTCAGCAAGCAGGTCAGCGTCCCCCCGGTTTCCAGGAAAATCATCGACAACACCTCGAAGATGGTCCCGGTATCGGTGATCCCCCAATCCGTCGTCCCCGAGTCCCCGACTGAAGCCCTCTCGGTGCTGCTCGTCTCCCTCGGCGTCCTCCTCAGGAGCAAGGCGGTCCTCGCTGTCCTCGGCGGGGTGGTGGCGCTTATCGTGCTCCTCGTCTTTTTAATCGGCGGGGAGGATGCCCCCCGGGACGTTCCGCGAGCGGCGCCGGCGGCGACACCGCCGGAGAAAACCGCAACGGTGAAGGCGCCCATCGCGGCGCTGCCCCTGCCCCCTGCCCCTTCGTCGGCGTCCCCTGAGACGACCTCTCCGGTGACCCCCGGGGAGGTAACGATAACCATCAACGGATTGCCCCGGCATACCAGCATCCTCATCGGCGACAAGCGGGTCTCTTCTCCCATCACCCTGCCGTACTCGACGGAACCGGTGGCGCTCTCGTTCAGACACAGGGGGTACAAGTCCCACGTCGAGACGGTGATCCCGAAGGAGGATGCGACCCTTGAAGTTTCATTGGAGAAGAAAGAGAAAACCGACAAATGGGTGCGAAGGAAGGGGAAAAAAGATGGCAGCAAACCCGCAGCGGCCTCCGAAAATCTGGCGGACAATCCGTTCGGTGAATGAGGTGGGGCGCTCGTACGCGCTGACAGCGGTGCTTCTCATCACCGTCGCACTCCCGCAAGCGGCCCGCTCCGACCCCTCGGGGCTAGACTGTCCGGTTTGTC
The DNA here is from genome assembly GCA_050304755.1 of Polyangia bacterium. Taxonomy (GTDB): domain Bacteria; phylum Myxococcota_A; class Polyangia; order JAAYKL01; family JAAYKL01; genus CAYWLQ01. The sequence continues at coordinate 18,249 of JBNLED010000140.1, forward strand.
CGGACAATGTCTCCCGTGCCCGAAAGCTCGCGGGGGCCCTGTTCACGGATGCCTCCAAGGCGTTTGACGAGCAGCGATTCCTCCCGGCGTTGAAGCTCTTCTTGTGCTCCATGGAGGTCATCGAGCACAAGAATACGCTTATCAACATCGAGAAGACGCTCGGCAAGATCTCCGACCCCGAAGCGGTCGCGGCGTTGCTCCAACAATATGTGGAGGAGATGCCGGAGGGGACCTTCACGCCTGAGATGGAGGAGTTGCTCGCCGGTCTGATGCCGGAGGAGGCGGCGGAAGAGGAGGCGGACGACGACGAAGCCCCAGCAGAGGTGGTGGAGGAGACGACACCCCCTCAGCCGGTGGTAACGCAGCCGCAGCCGTCCCCCGACGGCTCCCGCCGGATCGTGGAGATCTCGGGGTGGAGCAGCGTGACCCTGGCGGCGACCACCTTCATTACCGCAATCGCGCTTCAGGGGGTCGCCGCATCCGCCCGCAACAAGGCGAAGGAGGCGGTCCGATACGACGACTTCCTGAAATACAAAGAAAGGAATGCGGCCTTCCAGACCGGGGCCTCCGTCACCTTTGTCGCGAGCGCCCTGTTCGCCGGGTTGGGGATCGCCCAGCTGGTCATGAGCCGGGAGCGGCTTGATGGCCCGGAGCGGGGGGTCACCGTCTCCATCGTTCCGGGCCCGGGATCGGTCGGTGTGAAAGGAGAGTTCTGATGCCTTCTAAAGGCGCTCTTTTCGGGGTTGTGTGCTTCGCCCTCCTCGTAACCGTCGTGATCCTCGGGTGTGAGGATCTCAAACCCGAGGCCGGAAAGCTCAGGTGCGAGGATCCCTCGGAGTGCCCCTCGGGGTGGGTCTGCGGGGAAGACCTGCTCTGCTATCCCAGGGACGGCGGCGCTGACGGAGATGCTGACGGAGACAGCGACGGGGATGCCGATGGGGATGCCGATGCGGACACGGATGCTGATACCGACGCGGACACCGATGTGGATGCGGATGTGGACACTGACGCGGACACGGACTCCGACGCGGACACCGATGGGGATACCGACGCGGACACGGATGTGGACACTGATGTGGACGTCGACACAGACACCGAGTCCGATACCGGCGCGGAGAGCGACGCGCCCGATGCGGGAGGGGATTCCGGGACAGCCCCGGATGCCGGCTAGCCGGCGCTCATCCCAGCTTCTTTAGAATCCGGGGCGCTCGACGCTCTCCGGTGAACGGCGGGCGCTCGAGATGTTGGAGCACGGGATCCACCTGCCGGACGGTCTGTCCGAGCTGCTCCGAGGCGGCGCGGCAGCCGCCGAAGCAGGCGGCCCATTCATCGCAGCCCGAACAGAAATCGGGACGCTCCTTCCAGCTGAGGGCGTAGTCACTGCTCACGACATCGCGGATATCATCGGTGAAGATATTCCCCATGACAATCGGCGAGTGGTTGCAGAACCGGAGGTTGCCGTCGAGATCCATGGTCAGCGGGCGCCGCTCCACCCTGGGAGAGCAGCGGGTGAAGCTTATGGACGGGAACGCCCGGCCGTCCAGGACGCAACGCGGAGAGCACACGTTCGACGAGACCTTCAACCCGAGGGCGCGGGTCGCCTCGTCCGCCTCGGCGAACACCTCCCTCAACGCCTCGATGGAGAGCGACAACCGGCGGGCGTTGCCGATGCCGGCGCCGCCGATGTTGAAGCGGTTGAGCATGATGCGGCGGAGCCCGAGCCGCTTGAACAGGCGGAGCGTATCCACCACCCGGCGGCGGTTGATTTTGGTGATGACGATCATCGGCACCACGACCCCCCCGAGGCGCCGGATGGTGCCGATGCTCTCGAGCACCGTCGCGTGGCTGCCGGGGACGCCGGTCATCTCGTCGTGCTCCTCGGGCACCGTGGAGTGCAGGGGCAGCTCGTAGAGGGTCACGCCCATCCCGATCAGATGTCTGTAGTCCTCTTTCGCGCCCCGGTTGCCGTTGCTGATGACGGCGACCCGCTTGCCCTTCATCCGGCAGAACAGGACGAGCTCGAGGAACCGCTCCTGGAGGAGCGGCTCGCCCCCGGTCATGGTGACCCGCTCCACATCGGCGACCTTGAAGAGCCGCTTCAACGTCCGCTTGGCCTTCCGATATCCGCCGGTCGCCGGCGGGATGCCGAGGGGGGCCTTGTGGATGTTGTAGCAATAGAGGCAGTTGAGATTGCATCTCGAGGTGACCTCGTAGATGATGCCCCTGAGGGCGGGGCGCGCGCTGGACGGCCTGGCCATCAGTCGTCCGTCCCGGAATCGGGGCCGGCGTCTGCGGTGTCGGAGGGGATGTCTGTCTCGACGCCCGCGTCCCATCCGTCGTCGGATTCCCATCCGTCATAGCAGTCGTAGCATTCGATATCGGTGGGGTAATCCCAGGGATCGTCCGTGGGGGCCGCCTCGGTGTCGTAGCAGCCGAGATCGTCCGTGGATATTCCGGGCGGGGCGCCCGTCGCGGTGGCGGTATCGGTGCCCGTGGCGGTATCGATGCCCGTGGCGGTATCGGTGGCTGTCGCGGTATCGGTATCGGAGGGGGTGTCCGTGCCGTCGTCGGACTCCCATCCGTCATAGCAGTCGTAGCATTCGATTTCCGTCGGGGTGTCCGGCGGATCATCCGTAGGCAGGGGCACGTCGGTGTCGTAGCAGCCCGGCATATCGGTTGGGGACTCCGTCGGGGTATCGTTCGACGTCGCGGTATCCGTCCGTGACCGCGTGTCGGTGTCGGAACGCTGGCCGGTGTCCGCGAGACGGAGGGGCTTGGGGCCGGCATCCTCGGCGGGCTTCGACGACGCGTAACACCCCGCGAGCAGCGTATTCAAGGCGATGATCATCGACCCCAGCCTCAGCTTCTGCGCGATCAGGCCGGGCCTCGCGCCGAACAGGAACGACAGCGCGGACAGGATCCCGAAGGCCAGTGAGAGCCCGATAAGCGCCGCATATATCCACAGGACCTGTTTCATCTGAGGGCCTCTTTCGAAGTTAGGGGTCGACTACATACATCTCACCGGGGACGTTCCAGGCAATTTCCGTACCACACCGCCTGCTCGATCAATTATAGGGGAACCGTCTGGAAACAGGCAATGATTTCGTGGATCGCGGAAGGCGAAGCGACCGGAGCTCTGTTTAGAAATCGAATCATCCTGTACTTTTTGCGTAGCACCTCATCCCCCGGCACAACCGGCATTGTTAGAGGGGTATCGGCGAGCAATTGTCTGTTTTTTTTGTCCGGGTTGATGATATTAAGACGTGTGATGCTTCGAAGAATCATTGCTGTCGCTCTCGTCATTCTGCTGATAGGGATTGTTGTACTGGGCGTATGGCTCATCAGCGGCCATGGTGATGCAACGCCGCTGTCCACCGGGGCGGATGCGGAGCCCGCGGATGCCCGGGTCGCCCGCCGCGATTCGAAGGGGTTTGCACGGTCGCGTAGCGTCACGAGGCCCGCCCGCGGCGCAAGGGGGGCCGCACCGGAGCTCGAGCGGACACCGGAGGCGCAGCCGCCGCCGGAGCTCGCCGTATCCGAAGCGCTGGCCTCGGAGCTGAATCTCACGGACACCGAGCGGGAGCAGGCCAACGCCCTCATCGCCGGGATGCTGGCGGATCGACGGAAGGCGTTCGACGAGATGACCCACGGGGACTGGACCAGGGAGGATCTGTCCGAGGAGATGGGACATCTGCGCCGGCGGTTGAACGCGGATATGGCGGAGCTCTTGGGGGGCGAGCGTGCCGAGGAGCTGTTGAGAGCGCTGCGGCGAAGAAAACGATAGGGATGAGTGAGCTTCCCATGAGTCGCGTCGTCGTCACGGTTGCGCTGTTGTTCGTGCCGGCCTGCGGTCCGACGAACCCGCGAGGCCCCGCCGCGCCCATCGCGCGCGCCGACACGACGCTCTCCGCTGACGCGCCGGGTCCGAGCGAATCCGAGATCCCCCACCGCGCCGCGATTGAGGCGTTGGTCGCCGCCCGAACCCGGGCCATCGCGGCGCACGACTGGGGAGGGTACGCGGCCATCATTCATCCCGACGCCGTCGCGGAGGCCACGGCGGTGATCGCCACGGACCGGGAGGCCGCGATGAGGACGATGCTGATGAAGTCCCACGAGGTGGCGGACGGAGTGGTCCCCGGCGACACCGCGGTTCCCGAGGTGGGGGTCCTCGGCGTTGTCCGGGAAGGGGACCGGCTGCACGCGCTGGTGGGGGCCGCGGAGGGCGTTCCCGGGATCGTGTCGTTCAGATCGTATCAGGGAAGATGGATGCTGGACATCCCGCCCGAGCTGGCGCCGTTCGTCCCCGCCAGGCCCGCCGAGCTCCCGCCGAAGACCGAGGCGGTCCCGGGCACCGTCGCCGCGGCGTTCGACCGATACCGCGAGTCCCAGCGGCTGTTGAGCGCGCGCGCGATGCTCGACTACGCCGGCGCCCTGCACCCGGAGGGGGTCCGGGAGTTCCACCGCATATTGAGCGCCGCCCTGAATCAGCTCGCGGAGGAGGGCGCCCTCGATGAGGGGCATCCCGTCGCGAGGCTGTTCCTCGACATGGTGAAGAAGCCCCCTGTAGCGTTTTATGCCGCTTACAACGACGCCGCGTACCGCGCCCTTCCGAGATTCACTACACGGCATTTCGTGCTGGGCGGCGTGAAGAGCCCGGACGGTCTATGGCTCGTCCTCCGGCAGGAGAACGCGCTCGAGGGCTCGAGCCGGTCGTTCCTCGTCAAGGCGCACATGAAGAAATTCGAGGGGCAGTGGCGGCAGGATATCGGCGCGGAGCTCGGCCCGGAGCGCGCGGCGACCGCCACCGTCGTCCGAATGCTGAAGCGCTTCGTGGAACAAGGGGCCCAGCAGGAGGCCATCGAAGCGATAGACGAGGCCCGGCAGGGCGCCGCAGAGGACGAGGCGTCCTATCAGTGCGATCCGGGGGAGAAATACCTCCTCCGGGTGGTCGCGGCCAGTCGAAGCGAGGCGGAGGGGTACGTTCCGAAGGTGTTCGTGACAGACGCCGGCAAAGAGAAGGTCTACGTTGATGTGAGGGATATGGGAATCTGCGACGGCCTCGTGCGCACCGTGACCCGGAGGGCGGGGGTGTCCCATGAGCTCTCCGTCGGGCTGACCGCGTCCGGACGCCACGCCTTCGAGCGCTTCACCGAGCGTCTCCGCCGGCGCCCCGTCGCGTTCCTCGTCAAAGGGGAGATCACGTCACTGCCTGTTGTCGCGGAGGTCATACACGGCCGGACCCTCACGGTGACCCTGCCGGCCGGCTGGTCAGAGGCCGAGATACAGCAGTACATCGATGAGCTCGAGGGAGCGTCATCCGTGTTGCGCGGGGTCGACTGAAGAAGCCCTCAAGCGATGACATCGGTGCGGATGCCAAGGGCGGACGCGCGGTGTCCTCGTGCGTCGCGGTTCAGGATTTCGCGACCTCCCACGGTTCAATATCACCGTGAGCTCTTTCAAAGAGCGGATGCAAATCGATTTCTGCGATGGACCGTAGACGATCGGCCAGCTCAGGATTTCTGGTTTCGAGTTTCTTTCTCAGGTGTCGAAACTCATAATCGATCTGTCCGGAGGTCACCGCGATTTTGCTTCGATAGAAACAGGGGAGAATCTTTCGTCGGTCGAAGCGATAGGTTCGCGCCTCCGCCTCCAACAAAACGCCTCGCAGATACGTCGCGATTGCCCCCTCGGGATTGCCGGTATTCCTGAATCGAATCAACTGCGGGTGCCGACGGTAGCCCGAGGTTTTCCCGTGGAGGACCTGCTGCGCGAGGAGCGCTTCGCGCCACAACGCGACCAGTCCTTTGGAATCGAGATACTTCGGATGGATCGACCACAGTCTCATCTGCCCTCTTTAACCTACAAATCCCAGCGGTGAGAATACCGTTTTGTACGGAGGCCTTGCGGTATGGGTGACCGCGGCGAGCGGCGGTTGGTGCCGGTGCGATCCCGTGACAAGCATTTGAGCATTCCCCCGCCTCGATAAGACGCCCGTTTTGGGGTATTCTCAAGGCGTGCTCGAACGGACGGAAAGGAGCTCGTAAATGGAGAACGTATTGCTCATCGGCGCCAGCAACAACCCGGATCGCTACTCGAACAGGGCCATGGCGCTGCTCCTCGAGAACGGTCACCGGGTGATTCCGGTCACCCCCCGGGAGGAGGCGGTTCTGGGGGTGAAGACGGTGGCCAGCGTCGAGGCGGTGTCGGAGCCCGTCTCCACCGTCTCGGTATACGTGAGGCCGGAGATCCTGCAAGACAGCGTCGACGCCATCGCGGCGCTCAAGCCGGCCCGGGTCATCTTCAACCCGGGCACCGAGGACGAGGCCCTCGCGGCCCGGCTTCGCGGCGAGGGCATCGACGTCATGGAGGCCTGTACCATTGTCATGCTGAAGACGGATCAGTTCTGAGGGCCGGGGCGACCCTGTGCTTCGGGCCATTTTCATGAAAAATCAGCTCCCTCGGGGGCGGAACGACGGTATCATCGACGCCGAAGGTCGGGACCGATGATCAGCGCGCTGCTCAGAATTCTCTGCCGGGCTCCGGTGATCCTGGCGATGGCGTTCCCTTTGGGGTGCACCTCCCGCGGGGGCGATCTCCTCGAGCGGGACGGCGTCGGTACGGGGAACGATAAGGAGACGGATACGCCGGGGGCGGGGGACACGGGTACCGGGGAGGCGATCTGCGGCGATATCGAGGCGTCCTGGACTCTGAGCGAGCAGATCCCGACGGTGGCGGTCGTCACCTGGTCCACGTCGCTTCCGTCCGTGTCGGGCGGGCGCGTCGAGTTCGGACGGGACGGCGCGGTGGAGTACCTCGCGCCGATCGAACCCGCCGCGCCGGAGCGCCGGACGACGCTGCTCGGGATGAAGCCGTCTACCGCGTATGATTTTCAGGTCGTCCTCGAAGGGGACGGCGTCACCTGCCGGAGCCGGACCGATCGCATCGAGACGGGGCCCCGCGCCACCGGACTCCCGATCCCGCGGGTGACCACCTTCGATCCTGCGGCGATCTCCGGCGACTTCATCGTCACCTCCCTGGCGACGAAGCGCACCGTCTTCATCCTGGACAAGGACGGCGATATCGTCTGGTGGTATAACTTCGGGAACGCGGACTACGAGGGGGAGGATCTCCTCGGCTTCAGCCGCGTGCACATGTCCTGGGACGCCGCCCACATGTGGGGGTGCAACATCAACTTCGGGCGGGGCAACGGCCGCCTGTATCGCGTGAGCATGGACGGCGCCGTCGAGGACGAGCCGGAGATTACGAATCACCATCACGACTTCGCCGTGCTCCCGGACAACCGCCTGGCCCTGCTGGAGTTCGACGACGACGGGCAGCCGAACGGCGAGGGGACCTGTGAACGAATCGTGGAGCGAGACGCGGACGGCAACTACGAGGTGATCTATCCCCTCCGGGAGGGGCTGTCGACCCTGGCCACCCCCACCGAGTGGTGTCACGCCAACGCGATCCACTACGACCCCGCCGAGGACGCCTACTACGTATCAGTGCTCATCCAGAGCCTGATTGTGAAGATCGATCGCGCCGAGCGGCGCCTGCTCTGGGTCTTGGACGGGGACACCCCCGCGGAGAGTGATTTCCCGGGCGTCACCTGGGTGCACCAGCACGGCTTCCATCCCCTCGGGGACGGGACGCTGCTCCTCTTCAACAACAATGACGACGCGGGCGATATGGGGCCGTCCCACGCGCTGGCCATCGCCCTGGACGACGAACAGGGCGCCGCGACGCTGCTGTGGCGGTACGAGGACAGCATCTCCTGTCCGATGTTGGGGGACGTGCAGCGGCTGTCCAACGGGAACACGCTCGTGACCTACTCCACCGCCGGCACCTTCCAGGAGCTGGACGGCGAAAGGCAGCTGGTGCGGGAGATCACCTTCGGCCTGGGGGACGCCGTGGGGTATGCCGATGCCCGGCAGTCCCTGTACGGCCCCCCCGATCGCTATTGAGACGGGGAGACTACTCCTCAGCCCATCCGGGTCGCCTGATACCGTCCCCCGAATTCCGTGCTCTATGTTTCGCCACCGGTTGTCCGAAAAGCGCCAGCCGTGTCCTTTGGCGTGATTCACGTAGAGCTGAGGGATCGCGACGGATCCGATCGAGAGGAGCAACACGGCTCCCACGAGCAGCACAACGAGCTCCGGCAATGCAACGGCAGCCGCCGAAGCCTCCGCCGGAGTCTGTCTGAGACTCTTCCTACGGTAGTCATCGAAACCGCGCCCTCCTCGGTGGTGATTCGGAGTTAAAAATTGTCCGTCGGCCCCGGCGATGCTAAAACAATCGGCTCAGGAGGATTTGTAGATGAAGAAAGACTATCCCTTTTTCAGCCCCGTCGACCAGGCGGTCTTCGACAGCCGAATCATCAACGTCAGCGGCTCGGTCAACTCGGCCCTGGCCAATGAGATCACCCGCCAGCTGCTCGCCCTGGAGCGGTTGAACCCGGCGGAGCCGGTGACCCTGTTCATCAACAGCCCCGGCGGCGAGATCAACTCGGGCTTCGCCATCTACGACACCGCCCGGTTCATCGAGCCGGAGGTCGTCACCCTGGTGTCCGGGCTGGCCGCCAGCATGGGCTCCCTCATCGCGCTGTGCGCCAAGAAGGAGAACCGGCTCTCCCTGCCCAACAGCAAGTTCCTCATCCACCAGCCGTTGATCTCCGGCATCATGCACGGCCCGGCCTCGGACATCGAGATCCACGCCAAGGACATGCTGCGCACCAAGGAGAAGATCAACGCCATCTACGCCGAGGAGACCGGCCGCCCTATCGCCGAGGTGGCCAAGGCCACCGACCGGGACAACTGGATGACCGCCGAGGAGGCGTTGGCGTTCGGTCTGATATCGCGCATCGTCGACCACCGCTCGGATATCGGTTAAAGGACCGTCTGCCCCTCCTCCGATTCGAGAAGCGCTAACGGGCCGCGGCGCTCGCGAGCTTCATCTTGGGGGCGCGGGGGTGTTTTCGTTGCTGCTTCTTGGAGAACGGCGGCGCCTGCCGGTGTCGCTGCCGGGGGCCGCGATCTGTCGCGGCGTCCGTCGGGCCGGCGGCCTTGCTGATCCGCAGGCGGCGGTTGCAGACCTTGACCCTCTTGAGACGCCTGAAGGTTTCGTCGGGCATGCCGACGGGGAGATCGACGGTGCTGTGGTCGCCGTGAATCTCGATGCGGCCGATGAACTCGCCGCTCAGGTCGGCCTCGTTGGCGATCGCGCCGACCAGGTGCCCCGGGTTCATCCCGTGGTTGGCGCCGATCCAGACGACGTACCGCTCCATGTTCGCGTCGCCGGGTCTCCCGGATCGATCGGGGCGCCGACGCGCTTGTCGCGGCGAGGCGTTCTCGGTGCCTCGTCTCTTCGGGAAGCTCTCGATGGGCAGCTCCTCCAGGAGCAGCGGGCGGTCGCCCCGCACCATGGCGGCCAGGGCCGCGGCCACGTCCAGGGGGGAGCACTCCCCGTCGGCGTCGATGACCTCGGCGATAACCGCCCGGTAGGCCTCGGTGGACGGTTGTCTCAAGGCCCGGGCGATCTCCTCCGCGAAACGGGCGGTCCGCTTCTCGTTGAGGCGCTTTACGGAGGGCATCGGCATCTGTCGGATGTCCTGACGGGTGGCCTGCTCGATATGCCTCAGGGTAACCCGATCGCGGGGATGGAGCAGCAGAATCGCCTTGCCCGCGCGGCCCGCCCGCCCGGTCCGTCCGATGCGGTGCACGTAGGCCTCCGCGTTGCGCGGCGGATCGTAGTTGATGACGTGGCTGATGCGATCGACGTCCATCCCCCGCGCCGCCACATCGGTCGCCACCAGGATATCGAGGTCGCCCTTTCGCAAGCGCCCTACAGTCTGCTCTCGCTGGGACTGGGCCAGGTCGCCGTTGAGGGCCGCCGCCCGGTGGCCGGCCCGGACCAGCACCTCGCTGAGCTCCGTGGTCGCGGACTTGGTGCGCGCGAACACGATGACGCCGTCGGTCTCCTCGAGCTCCAGGATGCGCAGCAGGGCCTCGTCCTTGTGCTTGGCGGGGACCACGCAGTAGCGCTGCTCGATGGTCTCGGCGGCGCTGCTCCTCGTCTCGAGGGAGATCTCCGTCGGCGCGCTGAGATACTGTCGGGCGATGCCCCGGATGCGGGGCGGCATGGTCGCGGAGAAGAGGGCGACCTGCCGGCTCTCGGGGGTGTGGCCCATGATCCACTCCACGTCCTCGACAAACCCCATGTGCAGCATCTCGTCGGCCTCATCCAGCACCACCGCCCGGAGCGCGCTCAGATCGAGGGTCCCCCGGCGCATGTGATCCATGATCCGCCCGGGGGTGCCCACCACCATGTGGACCCCGCGCTTGAGCCCGCGGATCTGAATGCCGTAGTCCTGACCGCCGAAGATCGGGAGGATACTCACCCCCGGAAGCCCCCGCGCGTAGCCGGCGCAGGCCTCGGATATCTGGATGGCGAGCTCCCGGGTCGGGGTGAGCACCAGCACCTGGGGCTGCCGTACGTCGAGGTCGAGCCGGGACAGCAGGGGGAGCGCGAACGCCGCGGTCTTTCCGGTCCCGGTCTGGGCCTGCCCCACCACGTCGCCGCCCCGGAGGAGCGGGGGGATGGTCAGCGCCTGGATGGGGGTCGCTTGCGCATATCCCAAATCGTTCAATGTGCTCAAAAGAGACTCGGGGAGGCCCAGCGACTCGAAGCCGGGGGATGAAAGCGTATCAGTGTCCATGAAGATATTTTCCTCTACGAGCGGATGCAGATCGAAAAGAAACCTGGAGGGCCGCAACGAATGTCGACCCGCTTCATACGCCCTTTGCATCGAATAGACCAGCTCCTTTTAATAAATTTATGAATTTGTGCGGGGAGCCATGCCCGAAGCGGTGGCATTCTGACGGGGTTGGTGTACGATAAATGACATGATGGGCGTCTGGGGGCGCCGCATTCACACTTCAAACTGAGATAGACGAAAGAGGAGAAGCCATGGCCAAAGAGATCATCCTTTACAACCTTCGGGACGACGTTTCAGAAGACGATTACGTCAAGTGGTGCGAGACCTACAAAGGACCACTATTGCTGGGGCTTGAAGGCGCGAAGGCCTTTACCCTCGTCAAGATGATGGGAGGAGTGACGGGCAACGGGCAGGAAGGTACACCCCCGAGTCCGACAAGTCCTCCCTACAGGTTCATCGGGATCATGGATGCAACCAGCCCGGAGGATTGGGCGAAGGCCAGGGAAAGCAAGGCCTTCAAAGAAGAGTTCTTCCCTCAGTGGTTTGCAAAATGGGTGAAGGATTTTTACGTGATAGGCGGCGCCGAAGTCTATCACGGGGTTAAAGATTAGTGATTTTTCTCTTGCACTGACGGGCCCGGGATATCCGGGGCCTCAGCATTCGGAGAGGTTGGTCTCCTGGTCGATACCGTCGGGTAGGACGAAGAGCGTCTCCTGCATGATCTCCCGAGCAGCCTCACGCTGAGAGGCCCGATCCCGATCGGCCGATGAGTCGGCGGTCCCGAGATGTCCCCGCCGGTTACCGACCGCGCGCCTGGTGAACCCGGATAAAATTCGTGATGGAGCGGTCGTAGGTCCGCTCCACGTCATCCGGGAAGTAGCACGCCGGAAGCTCCCCCATCCTGTGGTGATAGGTGAGGCAGTCGCAGCAGATCCCCTTCCTGGCGCAGGGCTCGTAGGAGCAGTTGCAGATGGAGCGGTTTTGGACTTGTTTGCAGTGAGTGGTTTTCATGGGGGGAGTATCGCACCATCGGCGCCGGGATCCAACCTGAGATGGAAGCCGCGGCCACCATGAAGAGGGGGGATTCCACAGGCGAGTGGCCTGCTGGAGATATCGTGTGGAGGCTGCCGGGCTCGCTTTCCTTGCATTGATTTGCCGGGATTCGTCCCGGTTTCGGGGCTCTATGAAATATTCCTGTGGTAGGTCTGGAGGCTGAAGACCTCGCCGCGGCCGCTCCTGCGATCCTGTATTTCGCCGGCGGCGGCGATGGCGGCGGCCACGGTGGTGAGGTAGGGGACGTTGTACTTGATGGCGGCCTTGCGGAGGTAGGAGTCATCCGTCTTGGCGAACTTGCCCGCCGGGGTGTTGACGACGAGCTGTATCTCGTCGTTCCGGATGGCGTCGGCGATGTGGGGGCGCCCCTCGCGCATCTTAAGGATCTGGGCGGCCTCCACGCCGTTATCGTTCAGATACTTCCGGGTGCCGTCGGTGGCCACGATGTCGAACCCGAGGGCCCTGAAGGCCTTCGCCGCCTCCAGGGTGTCGCCGTTGCGATCCCGCTTGCAGATGCTGAAGAGCACGGTGCCTTGGTCCGGCAGGTACTGCTTGGCCGCCTCCTGGGCCTTGTAGTAGGCGAGCCCCCTCTTGTCGGAGATGCCGAGCACCTCGCCGGTGGAGCGCATCTCCGGGCCGAGCACCGGGTCCACCTCGGGGAACATGTTGAAGGGGAAGACCGCCTGCTTGACGCCGAAGTGGGGGATCCCCCGTCGCTCGAGGTTGAGCTCTTTAAGGCGCTTCCCCAGGATGACCTGGGTGGCCAGGTTGGCCATGGAGATGTTGCACACCTTGCTGACGATGGGCACGGTGCGGCTCGCCCGGGGGTTGGCCTCCAGCACGTACACCGTGTCGTCCACGATGGCGTACTGCACGTTGATGAGCCCCACCACGTTGAACTTGACGGCGATCCGGCGCGTATAGTCCTCGATGGTCTCGATGAGCGCCTTCGAGATGTTGACCGGCGGCAGGATGCAGGCGGAGTCGCCGGAGTGGACCCCGGCGTGCTCGATGTGCTCCATCACCGCGGGCACGAAGGCGTCGGTGCCGTCCGCGATGGCGTCCGCCTCGGCCTCGATGGCGTTCTCGAGGAACTTCTCGATGAGGATGGGGCGATCCGGCGAGACCTCCACCGCCGCGTTCATGTACTCGGTGAGCATCTCGTCGTCGTAGACCACCTCCATGGCCCGGCCGCCCAACACGTACGACGGGCGGACGATGAGGGGGTAGCCGATGCGCGCGGCCACGCCGAGGGCCTGGTCGAGGTTGCTGGCCATGCCCGAGGCGGGCTGGGGGATATCCATGTCCCGCATGAGCTGGCGGAAGCGATCCCGGTCCTCGGCCAGGTCGATGGCGTCCGGGCTGGTGCCGAGGATCTCGACCCCGTTTTCGACCAGCTCGTTCGCGATGTTGAGGGGGGTCTGCCCGCCGAACTGAACGATGACCCCCTCGGGCTTCTCCTTTTTGTAGATGGAGAGCACGTCCTCCACGGTGAGGGGCTCGAAGTAGAGCTTGTTCGATGTGTCGTAGTCGGTGGAGACGGTCTCCGGGTTGCAGTTGACCATCACCGATTCGAGCCCCGCGTCCCTGAGGGCGAACGCCGCGTGCACGCAGCAGTAGTCGAACTCGATGCCCTGGCCGATGCGGTTGGGCCCGCCCCCCAGGATCATCACCTTCCTGTTGGGGCTCACCGCCACTCTGTCCTTGGCATTGTAGGTGGAGTAGTAGTAGGCGGCGTCCTCCACGCCGCTCACCGGCACCGCCTCCCACGCCTCGACGATGCCGAGGGCGACGCGTTTCTCCCGGATCGCCTTCTCCGGCACCCCGAGGATCTGGGCCAGATACCGATCCGCGAACCCGTCCCGCTTGGCCTTGACGAGGAACTCGTCGTCCGGCAGCCTCCCCTTCCATTCCAGCAGCTTCTCCTCGAGTGTTACGAGCTCCCGCATCTGCTCGATGAACCAGGGCTTGATGGCGGTGAGCCTGTACAGGTCCTTTGTGGCCGCCCCCTTCCGCAGGGCTTCGTACATGATGAACTGGCGCTCGCTGGACGGCTCGGCCAGCATCCGCATGAGCTCCGGCAGAGGCCTGCCGTTGAAATCCCTGGCGAACCCGAGGCCGTAGCGACCGGTCTCGAGGGACCGGATCGCCTTCTGCAGCGCCTCCTTGTAGTTCTTGCCGATGCTCATCACCTCTCCCACCGCCCGCATCTGGGTGCCGAGCTTGTCCGCGACTCCCTTGAACTTCTCGAACCCCCAGCGGGCGAACTTCACCACCACATAGTCCCCGGAGGGGGTGTACTTCTCCAGGGTGCCGTCCCGCCAGTAGGGGATCTCGTCCATGGTGAGCCCCCCCGCGAGCATCGAGGAGACCAGGGCGATGGGGAAGCCCGTGGCCTTGGAGGCGAGGGCCGACGAGCGGGAGGTCCGCGGGTTGATCTCGATGACCACCACCCGGCCGGTCTCCGGGTTGTGCGCGAACTGGATGTTGGTGCCGCCGATCACCTCGATGGCCTCGACAATGTCATAGGAGTATTTCTGCAATCGCGCCTGGAGCTCCGGGGCGATAGTGAGCATCGGCGCCGTGCAGTAGGAGTCCCCCGTGTGCACCCCCATCGCGTCCACGTTTTCAATGAAGCATACCGTGATCTTCTGATTCTTGGCGTCCCGCACGACCTCCAGCTCCAGCTCCTCCCAGCCCATCACAGACTCCTCCACCAGCACCTGCCCCACCAGGCTGAAGGAGAGGCCGCGGGCCACGATGGTCCGGAGCTCCTCCGGGTTGTAGGCGAACCCGCCGCCGGTGCCGCCCATGGTGTACGCCGGCCGGATCACCACCGGGAAACCGATCTCCGCGACGATTTGCTCGGCCTCCTTCACGCTGTGGGCGATACCACTCTTCGGCATCTCGATACCGAGGCGGTCCATCGTGTCCTTGAACGACTGGCGGTCCTCCCCCCGCTTGATGGCGTCTACATTGACACCGATAATCTGAACGCCGTATTTGTCGAGGACACCGGCGTTGGCGAGCTCGGACGAGAGGTTCAGCCCCGACTGCCCGCCCAGGTTCGGGAGGAGGGCGTCGGGGCGCTCTTTTTCGATGATCTCGGTCATCGACGCCAGGTTGAGGGGCTCGATATAGGTGACATCGGCCATCCCCGGATCGGTCATAATGGTCGCGGGATTCGAGTTGACGAGCACGATTTCATAGCCCATCTTTCGAAGGGCCTTGCAGGCCTGGGTGCCGGAGTAATCGAACTCGCAAGCCTGTCCGATGATGATGGGCCCCGAGCCGATGATCATAATCTTGTGGATATCTATTCGTTTTGCCATTTAATTCTCACCTTTCTTGAGGGATGAACATATACATTTAATTCGAGTCGCCAGCTTGTCCCGCTTTTCAGAACACCGAAACGTATCAATTCAGCGTCGTCGAGTCCATAGAAAACCAGGCGGGCATACATTGTTAACCAATAGATATTAAAAGAGAAATGGTCAGTTATTCCCCGGTTCGGAAGAGATCATATCGGCATAGAGATCATTTGCCTCATTTGTGAGACGCGACCGGGCAGGAACACCTCGCTTCGGTCAGAAAGGTGAATCGAAGTGGGGAAAATCTCCCCGGATGACTTTGGGTATTCGCCGGATTCGGACGAGGCCGGGGATGAGGAGACGATGCTTGAGTTCGATTTGTAGTGTTTTTGTCTGAACCGACAACGGAGTCTACAGAAACACAAAGAGGAGAATAATCAGCAGGAGCAGCCCGCCGCCCACCGCGGCGACAACGGTCTGGGCCTTCTTCACCGCCTCGCCGTCGTAGCTCACGATGGCGCGGGAGAGGAGGGCCTTCTTGTCCTCCGCCTGCTCGGCCGCGATCATCGCGGCGGTCCCCTTCTTCTTCCCCGCCTCCAGATCCGGCTCGTCGAGCTTGTCCTTGATGACCTGCACCCCGGTGCTCGCCCAGGCGTCCAGGACGATCTTCTGGTTCTCGCCCAGCTTCTGCGCGGTCTGGCCGTCCTCCTCGGTGAACCGGCGGGTGATCTCGTCGATCTCCTTGTTGAGTGCCATGATCTTCTTCAGCTCCGGCGCCATCCGATCCCGGACCTCTTTCAGGCGATACTCCACGTCGGCGAGGGGGGCATCGAAGGTCTGCAGCTCCGTCTCGAGGGCGCTCGCCTGCGCGTTGAGGCCGTTGCAGCGCTTGTCGAACATGGTGATATCGGCGAGGAGCTTGTCCCGCTCCTCCTTGGGTTTGTTCAGATCTGCGTAAGCCTCCTGGCGCTTTCGGATGAGCTCATCCATGTTTCGGAGATCGATTTGAAAACGCTTCAAACGGGTCTCGACCCCCTTGCGCTCGTTCATGAGATCCCGCCGCTGCCCCTTGAGCTCGTCCTCTTCGCGCTTGGTGGGGGAGATCTTCTTCTCCATGAGCTCGATGGCGGCGTTGAGGGAGTCGACCTTCGTCTTGTGCTCGGTGGATCGGTTGAGGCGCTGCTTCTCGACCCCCTTGAGCTCGGCCTGGGCCAGCAGGGCCTTTGATATGAGCTCCCCCACGGCCCCGGCTTTGACGCCCGCTTCGTGGGCCTTCCGCCCGAGCTCCGCCAGCAGCTTGACCTTCTCCGCCTCCAGCCGCTCGTGCGTCAGCTCGGCCTCCGCCAGCTCTCCCTTCAGGATCTTCTGGCGCTGGAGCACCACGATCCAGTACTTCACCGCGCCGACAATCCCCTCCTTGGGTCTTCCGAAGCCGGCGGTCTGCGCCACCGCCATCTCGTCGCCCCCGAGGGGGGAGAGCGCTCCCATCTCCACCGGCGCCTCGGGTTCCAGGGACTGCAGGGCCAATCCGGAGAGGGCCGCCCTCGGCGCGTCATCCGTATCCAAATCCAGACCGGATCCCGATTCACCGTAACTCTCCGCCTCTAAAGAAATATTGCCATCCAACGACCGCTCCGGGGCCGGCTTGTTCGGGGTCGGCTTGGGCGGTGTCGGTGTGGGCGGGGCCGCCGGGCGGGCCTTGGCCGCCGGTTTGGGGACGTGCTTTTCAGGGGATTTCCGCTTCGAGAGCTCCAGACCGCAATGGGGGCACGGGCCTTGTGTGCGGGCCGAGGGTTTGCGGCAGTGGGGACAGTAAATCATCCTTAATACATGTTGATGATATTTGAAAATGGAGTCAACCACGGTTGTAATTTTTTTTACTGTCGCAACAGATGAAAAGGCCGCTCAGCATCCCCCAGACGTCAGCGAGTCAGCTCAGATCGCCCCGAGATGAAGCGCCCCGTATTCCTCGACCCGGACCATCGGCTCGCAGGAGACAACACGGCTTGTCATCGAGCGCCGATTGCTGTTAAATAACGGCGCTATTTACCGAGTTTCCCTCTTCACGGCCAGATAACTCATGAAAAGGAGGTTGGCGTGTCGAACACTGAAGTCTATATCGTCTCCTCGGCGAGGACCGCCGTCGGGGGCTTCGGCGGCAGTCTCGCATCGGTCCCCTCGGCATCTCTCGGCAGTGTCGCCATCCAAGCCGCCCTGGAACGGGCCGGACTGAAAGGGGATGCTGTTCAGGAGGTCTCCATGGGGTGCGTCCTGTCCGCCGGACAGGGGCAGGCCCCGGCCCGTCAGGCATCCCTCGGCGCCGGTGTTCCGGAGTCCGTCCCCTGCACCACCGTCAACAAGGTCTGCGGATCAGGCCTTCAGGCCGCGATCCTGATGGCCCGTCCCCTCGGGCTGGGGGAGATCGACATCGCGGTGGCGGGCGGCATGGAGAATATGAGCGCCTGCCCCTATGCCCTCCCGAAGGCCCGGAACGGGTACCGGTTGGGCCACGGTGAGGTCGTGGATCTGATGGTCAGAGACGGGCTCTGGGATGTCTACGATGATATCCACATGGGGATGTGCGCGGATCGGCTCGCCAAGGCCCAGGATATCTCGAGGGAGATGCAGGACGATATCGCCGTCGCCTCTTATGAGCGGGCCGTCGCGGCCATCGCCGACGGCCGCGCTAAACCCGAGATCGCGCCGGTGGCGGTCCCGAGTCGGAAGGGGCCTCCGGTGATTTTCGACGAGGACGAGGGCCCCAAGATCTTCGACGAGGCGAAGATGCGGAAAATGGGGCCGGCCTTCAACCGGAAGGACGGCACGATCACCGCCGGGAACGCCTCCTCGATCAACGACGGCGCGGCCGCGGTGGTGCTGGCGAACCCGGCGGGGCTCGAGGCGCACCGCCTCACCCCGGCGGCCCGTATCGTCTCGTGGGGCGTCGGCGCCATGGCCCCCGGGAAGTTCCCCCTGGCGCCCACCATCGCCATCGAACGGGCGCTGCGGGCCGCCGGCATGACCGCCGACGACATCGACTTCTGGGAGATCAACGAGGCCTTCGCCATCGTCCCCATCCTCGCCATGCGGGCCTTCGATATCCCCCACGAGCGGGTAAACACCCTGGGGGGGGCCATCTCCATCGGCCACCCCATCGGCGCGTCCGGCGCGCGGATCCTCGTGACCCTGCTCAACGTGCTGCGCCTCGAGAAGGCCCGCTACGGGCTGGCCACGCTGTGCATCGGCGGCGGCGAGGGGATCGCAATGATCGTCGAGAGGCTCGACGGATGAGCGTCTTTACCGTGGGGGTCGTGGGCGCCGGCCAGATGGGCGCCGGGATCGCCCAGCTTGCGGCGAAGTTCGAGAGCGCCGTATATCTCGCCGACCAGTCCGTGGAGATTGCCGAGCGGGCCAAGGCCGGTATCGAGCGACGACTGCTCAAGGCGCTCGAGAAGCAGAAGATCGGTCGCCGCGCCATGGCGGAGCTCCTCGAAAGGATCACCCCGATCTCCGACCTGTCCGAGCTGGGGACGGCGGACGTCGTCATCGAGGCCGCCACCGAGGATCCCGATCTCAAGCTCGACCTCTTCCGGCGCCTCGGCGGGATCGTCGGACCAAAGGCCCTGCTCGCCTCCAACACCTCGTCCATCTCCATCACTCTACTGGCCAGCGTCACGAAGAAGCCCGAGCGGGTCGTGGGGATGCACTTCATGAACCCGGCGCCTGTCATGGAGCTCGTGGAGATTATCCCGGGGCTGACGACCACGTACGACACGGTATCGAGGGCCCAAGCCATCGCGGCGTCCTGGGGAAAGACCACCGCCGAGGCCCGGGACTTTCCGGGCTTCATCGTCAACCGGCTCCTCATCCCCTTCCTCAACGAGGCCTGCGCGGCGCTGACAGAGGGGGTCGGCACGGTCGAGGATATCGACGCCGCCATCACCCTCGGTCTGGCCCACCCCATGGGCCCCTTTCAGCTGGCCGATCTCATCGGTCTCGACACCGTCCTCGCCATCTCCCGGGTGCTCTACAATGGCTTCAACGATTCCAAGTACCGCCCCAGCCCGCTCCTCATCAAATACGTCGAGGCGGGGTGGCTGGGTCGCAAGACCGGGAAGGGCTTCTACATCTACTGACACCATTGTCGGAAACTGGCGTTCGAATCCGTCAGAAGGTAGGGTCGATAGTCGATGTCCAGACCCCTACTCGCCGGATTCGCGGCACTTCTCCTGACCCTGACGGATCATGTCCCCACGGCGGGCGAACAGCGCCCGCAGGTCGTTCGGAGAGGGATCTTCATGGGGCTGGATCCTGGGCTGGCCATGCGCTTCGACGACACCGGCCGCCCCATCTATGCGCGCTTGGATCTGCGGTTGGGGGGCTGTCTCACGCCCCGGGTACAGCTCGGGGTGGACTGGCGGATGGATATCCTTGCGGCCAACGGAGAGCACGCGATCGAGAAGCGCCAGACCATCGGCCCTGTGCTGACGGTGTTTCTCCTGAAGGGATGGTTCGCCCGTCCCTATCTCCACCTGGGCGGGCTCAAGCCGTTCTACACCTCCGTCGGTCTCCAGACCGGCTATGAGCTCTCCTTCGGCCGCTTCGGCGCTGTGGGAATCGCTATCGGCGGGGATATGGATGTCCCCTTCGACGGCCGGCCGCCCCTCGGGTACACCGCCTTCACCCTGCTCTACCTCACCGCCTACGATCTCCGCACCCGCCGCGGCAGGGAGTGACCTTCGAGCGTTCTCACGGTTCTTGAACGGCGGATATCTTGGTATCGGGAAATTCTGTGCTAAGGTCTCTGGTCAAAATAAAGTTACCAAGCTGGCAATCGCTGCGCCCGTCCGGCAAGGCGCGAGGAGTGGAGAATACTGGGGGTATTTGACCGACGAGCAACGCCGACGGGCGGGATGCAGCGGTTGTCAGATGGCAAG
>JBNLED010000141.1:0-37038 GCA_050304755.1 Polyangia bacterium
ACTTCCTGGGCTTCACCCACTATTGGCGACGGGGTCGGAAGGGGCGTTGGAACCCGGCATGGAAGACGCGAAAGCGAAGCCTGCAAAAGGCTGTGAAAGAGAATCAGTCGTGGTGTAAAGCCAATCGGCACTTGTCGATCCCGGAACAGCACGTCGCGCTCACGCGCCGCATCCGAGGGCACTTCAATTATTTCGGAGTCAATGGCAACCATAGGTGCTTGTCAATGCTTCGAAACAAAGTGGAGCGCTCCTGGTATAGATGGCTCAGACGCCGGAGCCAGCGGACGCGAATGACCTGGGAGCGATTCAAGGCAATCCTGAAGGATAAGCCGCTCCCGGCGGTCAAGGTCTACAGAAATCTGTGGGCTGCTCGATGAGCCGTGCCAGCGGAGGAGCCGGATGGTGGAAATCTCCTAGTCCGGATCTGGTGAGGGCCCCGGCCGGGTAACTGGCCGGGGCTACTCGACACCCCCGCTCTCCCTTTGACTGGCATCCAGGCAGTGGTTTGTTTCAAAAAGGAAAAGGCGAGACACCGATCAATCCGTTTATCCCATTCGATCCTTGCGACAATTTGAAGACAATGGCGTATCCAACATAGTTAGCTAAATAGATATCTACCTGTGGCTCTATAATCCAGATACCAACGATATCGTTGCCGATTACTCTCGCAAAGTGGCTCCATGCTATGACAGTACGACTTGGAAAAACTTACCTTTTTTTCCAGCGGATGAGATCGATGGGCAAGGCAAATATGAGTTGGATCTCACATTTCCGCCCAAAAATGCTTGATTGCTTTCAAGGACAGCCAGAGCCAGGAAACACGGAGGCATCGTTGTCGTCGCAGTCGTCTCCACCGCAGGCCTCATCTGCGAAGTTGTCGTTATCGTCATCGTCCCAGGCTACCAGGTCGGCATAGCTGACTGGGACACAGGCGGCCATCCAGTCGTTGCTCCCCGGAGGGTTGAGCAGCCGCTGAGCGGATTGGGCCGACATCAGCCGAGCATTGTGAGCCGCGCCAGTGTAGAAACAGGTCTCGGGCGTCCACACCCCCGGCCGGCTTGCATAGCGGTCGGTCAACGTCGTGCTGACCACATGGGCCTCGCATTTGTTCTTGCTGGCATCGTCGCGTCCCACCATGAAGTCCACCGGTCTGGTCAGGACCTTCTCAGCCCAGTGTTTGTCGATGACAAATTCTCGTACGCTGGGATCGGTCACAGTGCCCAAACCGGCCATCTCGAGTGGATCGATCAGCAGGCTTGTCTGCCAGCCCTTGCCATTGTCCGGATCGAACTCCATGTTCCGGTCGGTCCAGGTCTGGATGATCCGGTAGGCCATATCTGGGTCGAACTGGTCGTTTCGATTGAGCCCCAAAGGCCAACGCAGGTCTGGATCGTCTTTCAGATAATAGCCTCCCGACGAGAGCAAGACCCGGGTCACCCGCTCGGGGTGGACCCACATGTAGCGCGACAACGAGCGCGAGCCAGCCGAGAACCCATAGGCTCGAAACTGGGCCGTGGACAAGCCCACCAGCTTCAGGTCATCCATGATGTCGTTGATGTACTCGTCGAAGCCATACGGAACCACGCCGTTGCTGCCGGCAATGCCTTCGTATCCATAGCCCTGGGCCCATTGGGATGGGTTGCCACAGCGGGTCACCGTCGATCGCAGATAGCAGTCTGGGTCGGCGCAATCGATCAACCCATCCCTGTCGTCGTCGTCTCCGTTGGTGCACAGGATGTCATCGGACTCAATGCTCGGCGGCAGAAAACTGTTACACCCGGGGTCGTCGAGATCCACCAGACCATCGCCGTCGTCGTCAGAGCCATTGGTGCATAACGCACTTGTGTCTTCGCCCGCACAGAAGGGATGATCTCGGCATTCGAGATCAGCGCAGTTGGCAGCTCCGTCCAGATCGTTGTCGATGGGTGCAAACACCATTGGATCGCCGGGGTCCGAAATCAATTCAGCGTCGTCGCAGACCTCAGGCGGTTTGGCGGGATCGAACATGCAGACCACGTTGGGAGCGAAAAAGGCCGGCTCGACGGTCGGCGACACCAGAATGAACTCGGTGTCCTCGGCTCGATTCGCCCAATCGTAGTCATTTCGCAGCATACGATTTCCAGTTCCATTGTAGCAGCCGCGACTGCTGTCCAGACTTCCGGAGGGTCGCCCATTCAGCAATAGGGCGGTGTGCACTTTGCCCTCCAGGTAGGGATCGAAGAATCTGTGGATGCCGATGGTGGTGGGGATGTAGAAAGAGACAGCGCCCACCCGGGTCTCAGCCTCGAAGATATGGCCGCGGTTTTTGGTGTCGAGCATGTCCGGAGCGAACAGGCCGCAGTAGTTGCCGTAGCTGTAGGTCTCGTCCAAACCGTCCGGGAATGAGCCTTGAAAGATGTGATGCAGGCTGCGCCCACCCCGGTTGGTGGAGTTGTGCGGCGGTGGTGCCCAGTCGTAGTCGCCGCACTGGTTGCCATGCACACCGCTGGTGATATCACCTGGCGAGCGTACCCACAGGTCGTCCTGGGAGCTAGAGTGTTCTAGGGTGCCCATGACCTCGCCGAACCGATCGCCAGCTTCCATCTTGTCATACACACCGTCGCTCTCGTCACCTTGATCGATGCGCTCGGCATCGTCGACCTCCAAAAAGTCGCTCGGCTTGCCGTAAAAAACATACACCGCCCCGGCGTTGTCGTCCGAGCCGGGCGCGCCCACGGCCAGGCTAGCGCAGTGGTTGCCCGAGTCCTCCCTTCCATTGAACATGCCGGCTACCAGCTCGAAGCCGAACTGGTCACGGGGTTTGGGCGCGATGTCCAAGGGCTCTGAGGTCAGGTATTGGTCGAAGTGGTTTGCAGCCATTTGTTCCAGTTGGGCTGGGTCGTGTCTGTCATAGTCACCGCCGTAGAAGATCTGCACCATGCCAGCGTCTTCTTCGCCATCCAGGTTTTCCAAGGCGACCCCCACAGCCAGGTCGTCATAGCCATCACAGTTGAAGTCACCAGCTGCCAGGGCATGCCCGAAAAAATCGTAGGCATCCGGCTTCGAGACAGCTTCGGTCTTGGCTTGGCTGATCTCGGTCACTTCGGCTGTTTGGGGGAACTTCTCGGTGACACCGCCTGGTAGAAAGGAGATTCGATCCGTGCCCCAATAGATGAACACCTTGCCGGCGTTGTGAATGTCTTCGTCCCAAAAAACATCCTCGCCGGGCGCACCGATGGCCAGGTCGTCGAATCCGTCTGCGTTGAAGTCGCCCACGGCCAGGCTGGCGCCCAGGTGTATCCAGCCCTCTGCGGGAATCGGCGGCACGGTCGCGCCGGTCAGCTGCTCTTCGATGTCTTGGCGCCGAATCACGGCCTCGTAGTATCGGTTCACATGCGGAAACGAGGGTGGTACTCCACCAGCCGGCAACCAGTTTTGGTCGTACCCGTCTGGGGTGTAAATGCTGCGCAGGGGCTCGTTATCGCGAAACAGGAAGACTTCGCCATGATCGCTGTACGGCTCGCGCGAACCACCGTGGGGTCGGCCGACCACCAGCATGGGTTTGTCGCCATTGACGATGGGGCCGTCGAAGTCGCCATACACGACCTGCACGTCGGGCAAGAAGGAATACGGGATTGCCTCGATCTCTGCAGTGACACTGGCGGCTGCCAAAAAGATCCCTACACCTGTCAAACATGCAACCTTCATCTCGCCTCCCTCCATTGAAATGACTTCGAGCGTCGCAAGCAGACCGACTCCACCTGATCTAGCTCGAGTCGTTGGTGCCCTCTTTATGCGGGTAGGACGGATAAAGCACCTTTTCTCGTCCATCCAAAGCCTCCGCGCCCTCCTCGATCACGTCGTCCGACCTCCTCACTCACCTCTTTTCGCCGCTTCGAGCCTTTCTCTGTTCGTTCCGTTCACCAAATTTTTCCTCTTGAAGGCTTGATGATACCAGAAACATCCGGTTGAGGTGTGTAAAACATTTGGTGGGTGTACCCGTGCGTTGACTTCACTATTCGGCAAACCTGGGTTGATCTGTAGTCGCAGTCCGCGTAGTCGCAGTCCGCATAGTCCATCTCCAACTGCGGCGGTGCCCTCGCAGGGGCGATTTCTGGAATGGGTGTCTTCGGACTGTTCCGCTTCGGATGCCGCAGGGACCACCTTTTCTCTTCGCTTGGAATGCGGTGCGAGGATCCCGTGGTAACGCACCAAATGGCGGCGCGGCGGGGGCACCCAAACACTGATTTTTCTATTGTTAATTGACCGCGGTGCCGATGGTCTCGAAGTCGTCGATGAGATCGAACATGATGAGCCCCTGGCCCCCCTGATCGACGAGGAGCATCTCGTTGTCCGGGGTGAACTCGATGTCGGTGATGTTGTTGCCGAGGGCCGCCTGGTACATCTGCTCGTAGCCGTCGATGATGGTGAACGAGAACGCGCTGGTGACCTGGACCTGGTGCTCGTCTTCATCGATCTCGATGCTCACCGGTCCGGTCTCGGCCCATTCGTCACCGTACTTGAGCCGAAACGTCAGGTATTCGTTTTCAAAGCGGGTGTTGGGGATCACCCTGAGCTCGCTTCGAGACCCTTCGTAGGAGCAGCGGCCGTTTTCCCACGTCCCCGCGGCCGGGGTCCCCTCGCTGCTCCTGCCGTTGATAATCCAGTGATTTCCGGCGAAGATCTCGAAGGTGAGGTCCTGCCCGTAGCACTTGGGGATGAGATCCGGGGTCTTGTCGGGCTCCTTCAGCAGGGTCACGTCCCGTTCAATTTCGAGGATGTTGGGGACCGCGTTCGATTCGTCGACGCCCACCACTCTGAAGAGCAGCTCGTGGTCTTTGTCGTACTTCTCCTCGCAGAGATCCTCGAACCCCTCGCGGGGGGTCGGATCGGAGGTGATCTTGACCACATCCCCGAGATACCCCGGCGTGGTCCCGCGGGCGTAGATCTCCTCGGCACAGAAGTCGTGTTTCTCATCGGTGTGGAGCAGGCGCCAGGGACGGCCGCCGTTGTCCTGGATATTGGTGATTTTTCCGAGACCGGTGACCCCGAGGCTTCCCCCGTAGGTGACGGTCCAGGTATCCCGTGTCGATAGGTAGGGATCGCATCGGAACTTCACCCCGTTTTCGTACTCGGGACGGAAGTCCGTATCGGCTTCGCAGGACTCGCCGCCGTCCTCGGCGTCGCCGCCGTCCTCGGCGAAATAGATATAATCGTCCACCTGGTTTTCCTTGACGACGGTGTTGTCGATGGTGAGGGAGATCCCTCTGTCGTCCATCTTGGGAACCCCGGCGTCACTCATCAGGTTGACGGTGGACCGGACATAGTGGGGGTGGGGATAGACGGTGCTGTTCCGATCCTCCACATCGATGACGGCGATTCCCGAGTTGGAGGTGGAGACGATACCGAAGGTCCCGTTGAAGGTGAGGGGATCGACCTCGTCCTCCTCCTCGAGCTCGACGAGGGCGAGGGTTCGCGCCTTGCCCGGGAGGTTCAACACGTCGACGATTTCGGGCGGCTTCTCCGGATTCTCCCGGCGCGCCTCCAGGTTGATGGCGATGACCTTGGAGTCCTGATTCTCGACCGCGTAGAGCCACCGCATCCGCCGGGGCTCCACGGAGAGGGCCCGGGTGGTGTTGGGGGCGATGGGGATGGCGTCGTTGAGCACCGCCTCGGGGTCCACGGGGCCGGGGGTCTCGAGGGCCAGCGCCTGGGCGATGAGGGATTCGGTCTGAATGTCCCAGATGACCGACCCGTCGTAGCTGCCCACATAAACCGACTGACCTTCGCTGCCGGTGATGGCCCAGGGATGAATCTCCCGCGCCTCCACCTCTTCTTCTTCTCCTTCTTCTTCTTCCTCCGTGTCGGGATCGGGAACATCCTCTTCCTCTTCCGCGTTGGGATCGGGAACATCCTCGTTGAGGGGGAGATATCCGATCAGGCAGCCGTCAGGCTGTGACTCCGGGTCTGGGCAATCCTCACCGCGGAGCGCCAGCACCGAGAGCCTCCCGAGGGTGGGTTGGGTGACGAAGAGGAACTGATCCTTGTACGCCACCGGCGCCTTGACCAGGAACATCTTGGCCGCCGGTCCCCCGAGATCGATGGAATCCGCCGGGGAGAGATAGGGTTGGTTGATGACGGAGAACCCGTCCTCGTTTACGACCCGGATGATCGAGACATCGCCGGTCTCGTAGTTCGCCGTGTAGACCCGCTGGCCATCCTCCGTGGCCGCGATGTCGTTGGGCTGTCCCCCCACGGGGATGAAGCTGTTGTACGGAATACGCTCGTCCTGGTCGATGATCTCTTGCTCCTCGACATCGACCACCGCCACCTCGCCGGGGGTGGTCTGGGTGACGAAGGCGTAGAGCTTGGCCGACGCGAAGTCGGTATCGCAGTCCCGGTCCTCCAGCGTGGCGCGCTTGCGACAACAGCCGAGGGGGAGGGGGGTGACCCTTTTATCATCGTAACAGACAAGGGCGACATCCTGCGGACGGTCGAACTGACTGATGGTGATATCCGGGGGCTTCTCCTCACACCCGGCGAGCATCGCCGGTCCCCCGATAGCCGCCGCCAATCCTATAAAAAAAGAAAAATTACGCAATTTGGCTCATCTCCTAGTCGTGTCCCTCGGGCAAGCGGGGTTTCCCGATCACCAGCTTGGCGTCCGAGTCCGCGACCCGGGCGTGCTCGAACGGCGGCACCGCCTCGATGACGCTGATGGTGGACTCACGGAAGTTCGCGATATACGCGAGCTTCCGGCTTTTGTCGAAGGTCACCGCGTGGGGACCGATGCCGGTGGTGCGGACGTGGACCTGCATCATATCGGGCTCCACGATGTAGAGCTGGTTACTCTGGAAACAGAGCACGAAGGCGTAGCTCTTGTCCTCCTCCTCGTCGTAGAAGACGCTCACCACCGAGGGATCGCTCCCCAGGGTGGTCAGGTCGACGAGGGACTTGTGCTCCGCGTCGAACCGGAGCAGCGCCTCCGGGGTCCGCGTGACCACGAGGGTGTTGGTCCCGGAGGGATCCACCGCGATGCCCCGGGCGTCCGTACCGCCGTAAAGGTCTCTCGAAAAATCGATCTCGTCGGTGGCCCCGAAGAACGGCTTGTTCGTCAGGGTTCCCGTGGTGGACCCCGTGATCAAACGCATGACCGCGATGAACCTCTCGGCGTTCGATCGCCCGGCGACATAGATTTCTTCGGTGACCGGGTTGGCGGCGATACCGCTCGCCTCCGGCACGACATCGTGCTGGACCGAGATGAGCTCCGCGTCCAGATCGCCGTTGCTGTTCTCGATGCTGAAGGCGGACACGTCGCCGCTATAGAGGTGGGTGGCGAAACCGAACACGGTGGTGTGGACCGTCTGGTTGCTCTCGTCGTCCGTGAGGGGCCGATCGTAGGCGATGGAGGTGACCTCGTAGGGCTCGATGGGGAGGGTGTACCGGTCGTTGCTCTCCACCCGGTGGGCCTTGTCGCACTGGAGGTCCTTCCCCTGACCGCAGCTGAGGAGCCGCCGGTTGGCCCTCGTCTCGTCCACGTCCACGATGACGATGGCCCGCTTCTTCCCGCCCCGGACCGGGATGATGGCCCGGCTGTAGTCCGGCGTCATCTCCAGATCGCTGGCGAAGGAGCCGATCCGGATGGTGTCGTTCTCGTTGATGAGCTCCTCCTCCGGGACATAGAGGTACTCCCCGTCCGGGCTCAACCAGTCGGCGCTCCCGCCGTTCTCCCGGATGTCGTCGAGGTCATTCAGCTTGATAGCCAGGAGGGTCCCGGCGTTGTACCGGAGGTTGAAGTTGGAGTTGGCCACCAGCAGGTAGTCATCGTTCTCGGTGGTGGTGAGCCCGACGGGAAACACAAGCTGGTCTCCCGGCGGCGGCTCGCCGGCGACATCGACGAAGCAGCCCGAGAGCCCGATCGCCAAGCCGATATAAATTGTAGTAAGTACTAGCTTCATGACGGTCGCATACTAATCGATGACCAACCCAAAATACAAGTGCAACTCCTTGCCTTGGGATTAAAACCCACGTAGGCTTCTCAGGAGATAGGGAATCCCCGATGAGAAAGCCGCCGGCCGCAGATAGACCCTCAGTCGTAGGACGCCAAGCCGTCTCCGAGATGATCGCCCTCCAGCGGCGCATCTTCGAGCGCCAACGGGAGAGTATCGAGGCCAGCGAATCCCATATGTCGACCGGGTTCAAGCGGTACCGGGACGAGTACCTCCGGGCGGTGTCGGGGTACCTCTCCGTCTCGGGCTTCGGCGCCCTCTGTGACGCCGTCGCCGACTCCAGGATCGCGTACATCGCCGACTACCACACCCTCCGGCGGGCCCAACGGACGTTTGTCAAGCTCCTGGACGGGATCATGCATCAACGGGACAATATTTGCCTGGTTACCGAGTTCGTCCGGGCGGAGTATCAAGAGGTCCTGGAGCGATATCTCCGCGGAAAGATACAGGAACGTACCTTCCTCCGGCGGATCGGCTACCAGCAGCACTGGCCCTACGACATCTGGCCCAACTTCAAGCCCATCTTCGATTTCGCGATGGACAAGGGGGTTCCGGTCTACGCCCTGGACAGCGACGCGGCTCTGCCCCTGTCCCGTCGGGACCGGATCGCGGCGGAGGTGGTCGCAAAGACGGCGAAGCGACACCGGGACGCCACGATTCTCGTCTTCATCGGTCAGATGCACATCGCGCCTCCCCACCTGCCCGCGGCGGTGGATCGCGCGTTCATCAAGCAGGGGATGTCGGCCCCTGACCGGGTCATCGTGTACCAGAACGCCGAGGAGATCTACTGGCAGCTGGCCGCGGAGCGGCGGGAGGGGGTCGAGGTGGTGAAGGTGGACCGGGAGAGCTACTGCGTCAACAACACCCCGCCGCTGGTGCAGCAGCTCTCCTATCTCCATTGGATCCAGTATGACGAGGACCTGTTGGAGCACACCGAGCTGGGCACCACGGTCCGATCGGTGATGCGCAACCTGGGCCGGTTCCTCAACCTGCCCTTTCAGGTGGCGTCGAAGACCGTGCGGGTCCTGGGCCCCGGCGACCTCGATCTGCTGGACACCCTGACGGCGAGCGACCTCGAGGATGTCGAGGTCCAGCGGATCATCGCGCGGGTGGAGGCGGACGAGAGCGTCTTCCTCCCCGATCTGAATGTCATCTACCTCGCCCGGCTCTCGGCCAACCACGCCGCCGAGGAGGCCGCCCACTGCCTGAAGCAGTCCGTCTCCGGGGGGCGGGCTCCCGAGGGGATGAAGGACAGCTTCTACTTCTATGTGCTGAACGAGGCCTGCGGCTTCTTCGGCTCCAAGGTCATCAACCCCAAACGGAAGGCGGACCATCAGGGGAAGCTCCGGCAGATCGTCGCGGGGGCCCGGAAGCGCAAGGGGCGGCGAACCCCGGCGGAGCGGGGGGCGGAGTTCGTCCTCGAGCACCGGGCCTTCGAGCGGGGGCGCGGCGTGATCAAGCGATCCGTCGCCCGGACCCTCGCGAGCCCGGCGGCGTTCAACGCCGCGGCCCACATCCTGGGGTACATCCTGGGAGATCGCCTCTACTACGGGCTCACCACCGGGGCGATCACCAAGAGCGTTATCCGGCGTCTGTTCCTGGCGCCCCTGGACGGCCCGGGAGAGGCGTTGGACCTCTACCTGGATCTCTCGAAAGCGGTCCAGGACGTCAGAATCCCACGGCGAATCTGATCAAATTCCGAGGCGCTTCCTGAGGTTTCGGGCGGCCTGCCTGGAGACGGGGACCCGGTCGCCGCCCTTGGTGTGAGCGACGAAGCCGCCGGACGCCGTGGGCTCGAGGCGCTCCACATGGTCGAGGTTGATGAGGTGGCGGCGGTGGACCCGCGCGAACCGCTCCGGCGGCAGGCGTGCCTCGATATCGGTGAGAGAGAGCTCGGTGGCGACGAACCGGTCCCCCGCGTGGAGGGTGACGAGGAAGCCGTCATACTCGGCGTGGCTGATATCTTCCGGGGCAACGAACACGATGCCCCGGGCGGTGGTGACGGCTATTTTTTCCGGGGCCGACGTTTTCTTCAGGTGCTCCCGGGCGCGATCGATGGCCACCTTCAGCCGCCCCGCCTCGACGGGTTTGACCACGTAGTCCACCGCGCCCGCGTCGAAAGCGTCCAGGGCGTGCTCCGGATGGGCGGTGACGAAGATGACGTAGGGGCCGTCCTCCGGGAGGAGCCGGCTCACCTCCATGCCGCTCAACCCGGGCATCCGGATGTCGAGCAGCAGGACGTCCACGGGCTCCTTTCGCAACCGCTCGAGGAGCGCCTCGCCGCTGTCGCACTCCCCCACCAGGGTGACCCCGGGCATCACCCCGATCAGCCGGCCGAGCCGTTTTCGCGCCTGGAGCTCGTCGTCCGCCACCAGCACCCGTATCGTCATTCGTCACCTCCCCGGGGGGCCAACGGCAACACCAGTCGGGCCTCGGTGCCGTCCCCGGCCGGGCCGATCTCGAAGGCCCCGCGGCCCCCGTACGCCACCTCGAGCCGCCGCTTCAGCATGGGCAGCCCCTCCCCGTCGGGGCGAAAGCCGGCGAAGCGCCCGGGGTTTCGGACGCGGAGGTGCAGCCGGCCCCCTTCGATGTCGCCCGAGAGGCGGATCGGTCCGGGGTGGCCGGCCCAGGGACCGTGCTTGATGGCGTTCTCCACCAGGTTGAGGAGAATCATCGCGGGCACCGGCGCGGCGGGGGGCGCCTGCGCCACGGATCGCTCGAAGATCAGCTTGTCCGGATCCCGGATGCGGTAGAGGGCCACCAGATCCGCCACCAGGGAGAGCTCCTTTTCGAGGGGCCACGTGGGGACCTTGACCCCCTCCAGGATAACCCGGAGCATGTTCGAGAGACGGAGGGTCGCCTCCTCCGCGACCTTGGGATCCTCGGCGCACCACTCGGCGATGGCGTTCAGGGTGTTGAAAAGGAAGTGGGGGTCCAGGTGGCGCTGGACGGCGAGCAGCCGGGCGTGGGCCGCCTCCCTGGCGACGGCCTCGTGACGGGCGACGGCCCAATCGAGATCGGTCTCGAGGTCGATGTCCCGGCCGAGGCTCCACCCCCCGACCCACCACACCACGAGAACCGCCATGAGGCTCGGCGGGTCGGTCACCAGGGTCCACTCCATCCCGATGAGTCGGGGGAGGGCCAGCCCGATGAGTCCCACGAAGAGCGCGCCCACAACGCCATAGAGGAGGGTGCGGGGAAGCCCTCCGGCGGACCGGGATACGAGGAGCCGCCAAGCGAGGGGGGCCGCTATGGGGAAGACACAGAACAGCGCCGCGATGAGCACCCCGAGGGGATCCTGTCCGAGCCAGGCCTCGAGGAGCACCACCGGCAGGCAGACCAGCCCGATGGGGAAGAGCCGCCGCGGTCTGGCGAGGGCGGCGAGGGTGCTCCGGATGATGTCCTGTTTCGTCACAGCGGACATTTAGCCCCAAAACAAGGGCGGTTGTCTACCGCGAGGGTCGATCCGTGGGCATCCCGAGACCGCTCATCTCCCGATTCCGACCGGTCGTTCAACGGAGAAGACCGTTCCTTTCGAACAGCCTCGCGAAGAGCGGCCCCCGGGCGTCACATTGACAGAAAACCGAGGAGGTCCCCATGAAACCCATTCCCAGCGCGCGCATCATGCGCACCGTCCGTTATGTCTTTCTTTTGGCCGCGTCCGGTCTCGCGGTCTACTTCTTCCTGATCCCCGGCGTCATCGTCGCGCGGGATCTGGCGCTGGAACCCATCGGAGCGCCCGGGATACCGGATAAGGCGTGGCGGATGCACCGCACCCTCTCGGCCCGCTACGCCGGGTGGGCCCGGGCGCGGGTGGCCTCGGGCCGGGCCGCGCATCTCGACCTCTATGATGTCCCCGGCACCGAGTGGCCCATCTTCGGATCGGTGTTCTATCTCTGGGCCACCGAGGCCCTCCAGGAGGCGCGGGCGCGGGATCCCTCCGTTTCGACGAGGGCGCCGGCGGAATACGCCGAGGCGTCCATCGAGGCGGCCAAGGATCTCATCCTCGATCCGAAACACCACACCTGGGTGCGGACCCACTGGGGCGAGGGGTACATGCACCGGGAGAATGTCTTCTTCCGCTCCCTTGTCATCGCCGGGCTCACCAGCTACGAGCGGCTCCGGGGCACCGGCCGGTACCTCCCCCTCCTGCGGGAACAGGCCGACACCCTGGCGGCGGCCCTCGACGCGTCGCGGTTCGGGGTGCTCGACGACTATCCGGACGAGTGCTACCCCATCGACGTGGCGGCGGCCATCGGCATCATCCACGAGGCGGATGGGCTGCTCGGGGTGGACCGTCCGCGGTTCATCGAAAGATCCCTGCGGGCCTTCGAGGGGCACCACCTCGACGCGCGGGGCCTCGTGCCCTATCGCGTGGACGCGGATACGGGGCTCCACTTCCAGCCCTCCCGCGGGGTGGGCAACGCCTTCGTCTCCCTCCACGCGCCGGACCTCTGGCCCGAGGCGGCCGCCGGCTGGTACGAGCGGTTCGAGGCGTATTTCTGGCAGGAACGATGGTGGGCCGAGGGGTTCCGGGAGTTCCCGAAGGATCTCAAAGGATACGATTGGCTCTACGACGTGGACGCCGGCCCGGTCATCAGCGGCTTCAGCATGGCCGGCAGCGCCTTCGGCATCGCCGCGGCCCGGAAGAACGGCCGCTTCGACCACGCCTACACCCTCACCGCCGAGGCCCTGGCCGTGAGCTGGCCCCTCCCGGACGGCACCGCCCTGCTCCCCCGGATCCTCTCCGGCGCCGCGGACGCCCCCTATCTGGGAGAATCGGCCATCCTCTACTTCCTGACGGTCTCCCCCGCGGACGGCGTCCCCCTGACGGCGGGCGGCCACCTCTCCGGTTTGGTCTTCCTCGCGCTCCTCCTCTACTTTGGCATCGGGCTCCTCGTTCCCCTCCTCTCGCTCCTGTCGATCCGCCGAATCCGGCGATCCGTCGGGGCGGTTTCCTGACGGCCCGTCGCCGATGGATCCCGTTGCTGTTCGCGTCGCAATCCATCGAGGTTTTTGCGTGACGTAATCTGTCGAGATGTTAAAGTATCCACAATACTTGCAAACCAGTCACACGGAGGGGACGGAAAAATGAGAATTCGGTTGAGCTTGATCTTACCCGTGGTGATGCTCTTTTTTGCGGTTGGTGCAAAGGCTGGTGAAAAGAAGCCCTCTGAGGGGGAGTCTCCCGCGGTGGCGGCTTTCTCCGAAGGCGTGAGGTTGTTCAACGCCGCCCAGCACGAGGAAGCGGTCGCCGAGTTTCGCAAGGCATACAGGCTGAAGCCCGCCTGGAAGATCCTTTACAATATCGGTCAATGCGAAGCGGCGCTCACCCGATACGGGCTCGCCATCGAGGCGTTCGAGGCGTACCTGGGAGAGGGCGGCGACAAAGTCGCGCTGGAGCGGCGGGACGAGGTGCTGAGCGAGCTCGACCGGATGCGTAAGATGGTCGGCGGTATCAAGGTCAGCGGGCGCGAAGGGGTCGAGGTCTATGTGGACGACATCAAGCGGGGGACGACTCCGGTGAACTCATCCATATTGGTGACCGCCGGGGTGAGACACGGTATTGTTTTTCGGAAGGACGAGGAGGAAATCTCATCCATCACGGAGACCGTCCGGGGCGGCGATATCATGGAACTGGAGATCCCTGACGCCCCCCCCGAGGTGACCCCGCCCCCCGAGGTCGTCCCCGAGCCCGGCCCCGCCGAACCCGCCGTCGGTGGCGGAGACGCGCCTCCCGAGGAGGTCATCACGCCCCCCGAGGAGGCCGGCGGGGCCCTCGGCGGAGACGGTCCTGGTCCGGGGCCTGTCCAGACGGAGAAGCGGGGGATCAGCCCCGTGGTGTTCTGGGTCGGCGCCGGCGTCACGGTGGTGTTCGGCGGTGCCACCCTCGGGCTGGCGTTGGCGGTGGATTCGAAGTGGGACAAGGCCAAGAAGGCCTCGCAGGATCCCTGGAGCTTCAACAGCGGGAGCCTGGACGACATCCGGATGATGCAGATCCTGACCTACGCGAGCATGGGGATCGGCGCCGCGGGGCTCATCATGACGGCCGTGGCGGTGCCGTTCACCGATTGGGGCGGCGACGACTCGCCGGTGGATGGACCCCGGGTGGGGCTGCGGCCATGGAGCGGAGCCCTCGGCGGCGGGCTGATGCTCGACGGGAGGTTCTGATGGCGGGGGTGAAAAAGTGTGCTGCAATCGTCGTGCTGGGGCTCGTTTCGGGGTGTCACCTCTTCGATGATCCCGAGACCCTCGAGGAGTGTCCGTTGAATTCGGGGTATCCCTGTCCGTGCACGCCGGGGGTCAACGACTCCCGGTGTGATGACGGATCGAGCTGCGAATTCTTCGGCGATCACGAGAAGGGGGTCTGCTCCAAATCGTGCATCCCCGGCGGTCGCGCGAACGAGTGTCTGGCGCCGCGGTGGTATGATACGCCGGGGCTGTGCCAATTGGCCACCGGCGGATCCGCCGAGCCGAACGGCTGTGTCGTGACGTGCGAGGATCAGGAGGACTGTCCCCCCGGACTCTCTTGCATGGCCCAGCCGGCCCCCTCCGGGCAGCTTCAGGCCCTGTGTTATCCCGTTGAGATGGAGACCGCGGATCCCTGCATCACCCTCTGCAATCGAATCATGGTCTGCTACGACAGCAGCAAGGTGGAGTTCACGCGGGGCGAGTGTCTCGACTGGTGCGTGAACGACGACTGGAAGAACGACCCCTGTCTGTCCTGCTGGTTGGACTGCGAGATGGATGCGCCCTGCGGCGAATTCTCGAAATGTCTGAATGACTGCAACTGTCAGGCGTAGCAGCTAGCCCGCGCTAATTCGTCGGGCGGCCCATGCGGCGCTCGGCGGCCTCGATGGTGTTCATGACCAGACAGGCGATGGTCATCGGTCCCACGCCGCCGGGGACCGGCGTGATCCAGGAGGCCCGTGTCATGGCGGTATCGAACTCTACGTCCCCCACGATCCGGCCGTCGTCGAGCCGGTTGATGCCGACGTCGATGATGGCGGCCCCCCGCTTGATCCACTCCCCCTTGATGATTTCGGGAACCCCCACCGCGGCGACGACGACGTCCGCCTCGGCGATGACGTGCGCCAGCTTCTTGGTGCGGGAGTGGCACATGGTGACCGTGGCGTGCCGCTCGAGCAGCATGAGGGCGACGGGCTTGCCCACGATGGTGGAGCGTCCCACGACGACGGCGTTGGCCCCGACCAGATCGACCTTCGCCTCGTCGAGGAGCTTCATGCATCCGAGCGGCGTGCAGGAGCGGAGCGCCGTATCGCCGGTGATCAGCGCTCCGACATTTCGGGGGTGAACCCCGTCGACATCCTTTTCGGGATCGACCGCGTGGATGATGGCGCCCGGGGAGATCTGATCGGGGACCGGCAGCTGGACGAGGATTCCGTCCACGGTGGCGTCCCGGTTCAGCTTGTGGATGACCTCGAGGAGCGCCGCCTCACCCGTAGACTCCGGCAGCCGGACCTCCTTCGAGACGATGCCTGTCTTCTCGCACGCCCGGGCCTTGTTGCGGACGAAAATCTGGCTCGCCGGGTTCTCCCCCACCAGCACGACGCTCAACCCCGGCGCTCGTCCGTAGGCTTTTGCGAACGAGGCGACCCGCTCCTTGACCTCTTTGCGAATCGACTCGGCAATCTTCTTTCCGTCGAGTAGTGCCATTTCCCTTCCTTTTATATCACTGACGGCCTCCGTGGGATACCGCTATCGGGAGGCGCGGTTTAAAAAGAGATTTCAGCGGAGATCAGGTCCTACTCCTCAAGGCCCAGAACGTCATCATCGTGATCCGGTGCGTCGGCCAGAGGTTCTGACGGCGGCGCGATCCGGGTTCGGTCAAGGAGCCCCCCCATCCGGGTGATCAGCGCCTTGAGCTTGCCACGGTGTTTCGGCGCCGGGGGACGCCCGGGCTGTACCTTGTACTTGAGCGGGTCGATGAAGCGGCTCCCCTTTTTCAGGCCGAAGTGAAGGTGCGGCCCCGTGGAGCGGCCCGTGGATCCGACATAGCCGATCACCTGCCGCTCCCTCACCGTGACGCCGGACTTGATGCCCCGCTGAAAGCGTTGGAGGTGCGCGTAGATGGACTGGAGATCGTCATCGTGTTTGATAACCACCAGGAGGCCGTTGGCCCCTTTCTGCGCGGCCGTGGTGACTGTGCCCTCCCGGCACGCCCACACCGGGGTGCCGGCGCTCGCGGCGAAGTCCACGCCGTTGTGCAGCCGTTTGCGTTTCAGGATCGGGTGGTAGCGGGTGCCGAACCGGGAGCTGAGCCGGGTATAGTGGAGCGGGATGCTGATGACGGAGCGGGGTTGGGATATCCCCTTGACATTATAGTAGGCGCGGCGGCCGTCCCCGTCGAAGTAGAAGAAACGCTTCTTCCCGGACTTGACCCCGTTGTACTCCAGCGCGAGGACCGGCCCGTAGTGCAGGAACTCCCCGTCCAGCGATTCGGACTCCACCACGACCCTGAAGGTGTCTCCGGGACGCTGCTCCTTGTAGAAGTCCACCTCATTGGCGAGCACGTCGACGATTTTTCCGGCCAGGGCGGGGTGGGCCTCGAGCTCCGAGATGGTCTTGTAGAGCGACGAGGCGATGGTGCCGCCGTATTGTTCGAGCTTCTTCTGGGTGGGGATGTTCTTCTTCCGTCCCTTCAGGTCGCCCCCGCGCCGCTTCACCTCGTAGACCTCGGTGCGGGAGACGTGGTACGCGAAGTAGGTGGGCTCTTTGTCCACCCCCACGGAGAGATCGAAGGATTGCCCCGGCCGCGCTTTACGGAAATCATAGATTCCGTCCAAGGCCGAGATGAGGGCGTGGGCCTGTTGAACCGTCAGTCCGAGCTTCTGGAGGCTCGTGATGACCGGGACACCGCTTTGGACGGTGCCGTGTCGCATCCCCGCGCCCTCATCCGAGGGGACGTACGGCGCCTCCTCGGCTTCCGACGCGGGATCCACTTCTGCCGCGGGCGCGTAGGTCTCCTCGACCGCTTCGTCCGGCGCCTCCGGTGCGGCCTCCCGCGTGGCCCCCTGCGCGCCGTTCGACGCCGCCTCGCCGATCCAGTCCCGCGCGGATATCTCCGGCCGGGAGGATGTCTCCTCGATCGTGGTCCTGGAGACGGCGAAGTAAATGACGACCGCGATAACGAGAACACCGAGCACGGATCCCGCGATGAGCGTATCCCTGAAGAGCTTCCTGTCCTTGCTCGGAGTCGGCAGCTTCGTTTCGGCGGGCTGGGGCGCGGAGTGTTCGTTCGAAGACATGTCGGTGTGCTTAACACGTTCTGTGGTCCGAGGTCCATGGTGGAGGCATCCGTCGCTCCCCCTTCGGCGACCGGATCGATAGGGCTGGATAGAGAAAATAATCTTTAATCTCGGAGGGATACTCTGCATGCGGAGAGGCGGGGGGATTCCAAGGTTGCCCATTCCTTGGTGAGGCGACTGAAATCGCCTCATTGACAAGAGCGGATCAGAACGGAAGCCAGCTGGGGAGCATCGGTCGGAACTATACTTTGAAGAGATACACCAGAATGACCACGCCGATGAGCCCCAGGATGACGTAGAACCAGCCCCTCGCCCCGGAGCCCCGGACCGGAATGCTCTCCTGCTGCCAGTCGTTCCCGATGTCGGGAGGAACGGCCTCGTGCCACTCCTTCCAGAGCGTCTCGGCCCGATCGAAGTCCGCGTCGGTGACTCGGGCGACCCCCCATGGACCGTCCCGATCGAACACCCCCGGACCGGCGGTGTCCTGTTGTTTCAAAATGACGAAATCAATCCCCTCCTCCTCGAATAGCGACTCCATCCCGAGGGCCTCTGCTTCATTCCGGAGGGTGCAGAGCTCCTTCGACGAGTTGCCCTCTTTTTGCTTTTCGCTCACGCTGTTTCCTTTCGTCACTCCCAAATAGACCGCTTCGGACAAAAATTGGTCGACTCTCGCTTGCCCTCACGCCCTGCTCCTGCACGGAGGGACTCAGCCGAAGTAGTCCGGCGCGTTCCCCGGCTTCCACTTGATGTTGCAGCCGAGGCTCGGCTTCTGATCGAGGGGGACGGGCCTCTTGGCGAGCAGGCTCTCGAGGGCGGCGCGGAGATCCCGCCCGTCGTTGGGCTCGCCGTTGCCCGGGCGGCTGTCGTCCATCTGTCCCCGGTAGACCAGCTGTCCCGCGGCGTCGAAGAGGAAGAAGTCCGGGGTGCAGGCCGCGGCGAACGCCTTGGCCACCTCCTGGGTCTCGTCGTAGAGGTAGGGAAACCCGAAGCCGAGCTCCTCGGCCATGGTCGCCAGGTGTCCCGGGGCATCGTCCGGATAGTGGTCCACATCGTTGGCGCTGATGGCCAGGAGTCCGATGTCGGAGCCCTGGTAGTCTTGCGCCAGCGCCGCGAGCCCTTGCCTGATGTGAACCACGAAGGGACAGTGGTTGCAGAGGAACATCACCAGGAGCCCCTTCCCCTTCATGACATCTTCGGGAGATATCCTCCGATCTGAGGTCACGTCGGGGAGCTCGAAATCCGGGATTCGTTCCCCGAGGGGGAGCATGGTGGATGCCGTCTTTACCATCTCTTCTCTCCTTGCTTGAGTCCGATGCCGGACCTCCTCACAGTTTCTCGTAGGGGTATATGGAGGAGTCGTGACCATCCGACCATCGGATGGCGACCGCGTAGTTCCCCATACGCTCGATGCTCAACGGATGGACGTCATCCGGGACCTCCTCCGGCCTCAGGAGGGGCTCCCCGGTGTACTCGTCCTTGCACCTCGCGCAGCCGCACCGGCGGCGGAGATCGGCGGGGTCGATGACCCGTTCGTCTCCGTCCGGCACCGAGAATAGAATCCCTCTGCCCTCCTCGAACGTCACCTCGGGCGAGATGATCGCGCCGTTCTCGATGCGCTCGATCTCCCTCACGATCCTCCCGGAGATTTCTTCATAGAGACCCGCGAGGTCGCCCCTCGGGGCTTCCAGTACCGCCGGTCGCCCGCGATCGCAGGTGTCGGATATCGCCTTTTGCATCGGTATTTCGAAGGTGGTCCGGAGGCCGTACTGCTCCTCCAGGCGATGGAGGGCGCCCTGGCCGAACGGGTGGTGCTTCTCGTTGCAGTTGTCACAGATGAAGTAGCTCATGTTCTCCACCACCGCCAGGGTGGGCACCTTGACGGTCTCGAACATCTGTATCCCCTTGACCACGTCCACGAAGCTCAGCTTCTGGGGAGTGGTGACGATGACCGCCCCGCTGAAGGCCATCTTCTGGGTGAGGGTGAGCTGGATGTCCCCGGTTCCGGGGGGCATGTCCACCACGAGGTAGTCCAGGTCACCCCAGTCCGTGTTGAAGGCGAGCTGGGAGATCACGCTGGAGACCATGGGGCCCCGCATGATCGCGGCCTGGGACGCCGGGGCCGCCCAACCGAACGACATCAGCTTCACCCCCTCGAACACCATGGGGTGGATCATGTTGTCCGTGGCCCGTAGCCTGTCATCTTCCAGCCGGACCAGCGTAGGGAGGCTCGGACCGTAGATGTCGGCGTCCAGGAGCCCCACCGAGGCACCGCTCTTGGAGAGGGCGAACGCCAGGTTCACGGCCACCGTGGACTTGCCCACGCCCCCCTTGCAGCTCGACACCCCGATGATGCGGCGTACGCCCCGAAGCCCGTCCTCCTGGGTCTTGTCCGGATTCGGACGCTTTCTGGCGCTGAGCGCCACGTCGACCTTCCGGACCCAGGGCAGCCCGGTGAGGGCGTCCCGACATTGCTGCTTGAAGCGTTCCTTGAGAGGACATGCGGGGGTCGTCAGCTCGAGGGTGAATGATACCGTTCCGTCGACAATCTTGAGTTGTTGGACGAAACCGAGGGTCACGATGTCCCGGTTCAGGTCCGGATCCATCACGACCTTGAGAGCGTTGAGAACTTGTTCTGTTTTTTTGAGATCTGCCATTTTCCTCATTCCTTCGCCTGTGATGTAACTCCAAACAGGCAAAAAGCAAAGGACATGCCATCTCCGCGTCTTTTGGGTTGTCAGTGGATTGACATCATTTCCGGCTGATTGACGCGATAGTTAATGAAACACGAGGGTGCAGCGTTTCATGAAACTATAGGGCGCCCCCTGAGCAGACTTTATAATCAAGAGACTCTGGAATTGCATGAAGGGTAAAAAAATGTACTGGCATTATAAAACCGAAAACCCGTTGATATTTAAAAGATTACCACTCAGACCACTATTCGGTGGCAGAACGGTGGTAAAAAATTCGCTGTTTGCCGCCAGAATTGTGCTAAAGTCTCTTTTTCAGAGCCTAGGGTGTGACAATAATATGAGGTCCAAAGTACTAGATTACAGTTAGGGAAGAGGGTGATTAACATGAAGAAAATTGGGACATTATCCAGAAAAACCGCCATCGTTGCAAGCTTGAGCGCTGTCATCTCCATCGGGGTTCTCCAAGGGGCATGCAGTCGGTACGCAGTGCCGGTGAAAGCCCAGCCCGAGGCGCCCCCGCCGCCCGATACGGCGCGAGTCTACTTCATCAATCCGGGAGCATCGAATGTCGATACCAGTGTATTCATCCTGAAGGAGACCAAGCTCATCGGTTATCTCGAGGGCAAGAAGGTTTCGTTTGTAGATTTACCGGCCGGGGAGCACTTCTTCATGACCGCGGTCTCCAATCCGGAGGGGATCTATGCAAAGCTCGCCGGTGGACGGACCTATTATTTGCGGTTGACCTTCGCGCCGGGACCGGAGACAGTGCTCGGCAACAAGACCGTCATCGCCTCCCTGGAGCCCATCGTCCCCGGTGATGAAGCCTGGGAAGAGCGGCATCAGTGGGTCGAGCACGCCCAGCTCGTGGCCCTCAACAAGGAGCGGGCCAGGGGGTGGAACTCCCGGTGGTCGGAGAGAAACCAGCGCTGGTTCATGCAGTTCAAGCGGGGTGAGAAACCCTACACCTCTCTAAACCCGGATCAGGGGGAATAGCCCCATTTGATTCTTGGGATGTAGCGCCATTGCTGCATTTGTAAGGCGAAAATCCGCGGTTCGGTCCTTCCCTAAACGCCATTCTTCGGTCAAAATCGCGTTCCGTTTGTCCGGCATACCCGCTTCACGGTAAAACCACGCCGATGTTGTAATGTATGACAATTTTGTCACATTTCTCTCGTTTACCAGTAATTCGTTTCGTGATAGTCCGAAAAATATCACCTGGCAGCGATAGGGAATCACCGATGAATCGGTTGGAGGCTCACCAATGAAAGAGAGGAGTGGATGGACACAACAATTAATAAGAGCGCGATGGGATTGTTTCTCGGGGGGCTGTTGGCGTTGTGGAACGTCTCTGAGGCCGAGGCCCAGAGAACGGATACCCGCCGTCCGTTCGTGAGAGACCATGGTTTCGAGAAGGCGGTCACCTTGAACAACGTCGAGCTGAGAATGGACGAGCGTCTGAGGACGCCGCAGACGTTCAGCGGGGTCAATTTCGAGAGCAGCGAGACAACGCCCGAAGCCGTCGCGAGGGACTATCTTCGCGCCGTCGCGAAAAAATACGGGATGGATCCCTCCCTCGACGACATCGAGCTGTTCGAGGTCAGTGAAACCCCCGGCGGAACCCACCTCGCCTTCCGGCAGGTGTTGGACGGCGTGCCCGTCTACCTCGCGAATATCACCGTCACGTTGAACCATGACAACACCGTGACCTTCACCCGGAACAACTACCGTCCGGAGGTCTACGACACCATCCCCCAAGCGGCGGTGCTCTCTGAGCGGGACGCGGTTGAGGCGGCGGAGGCCTACCTGACCTTGAGTGGCGAGCCCCTGAGCCCGCCGTCGGCCGAGCTGCTCTATTTCGTCTCGCAGGACGGGGTGAGGCTCGTCTGGAACGTCCGGCTCATGCCCCGAATTCCGTTCGGGGCG
This sequence comes from Polyangia bacterium, assembly GCA_050304755.1. Lineage (GTDB taxonomy): Bacteria > Myxococcota_A > Polyangia > JAAYKL01 > JAAYKL01 > CAYWLQ01. The sequence continues at coordinate 21,871 of JBNLED010000141.1, forward strand.
TGGCAGCTGTTCGTGGACGCGATCGACGGCCGGGTCGTTCACGCCCTCAACCGCATCTCGAGCCTCGACGGCCGCGGCGATGTCTTTCTCCCGGATCCCCTCACCTCTGCGCAGGTGGCCTACGGCCATGACGGCGACTATCTGGACAACGACGATGCCGATGCCGATGAGCTCACCGCCGAGCTCGTGACCGTTGATCTGCTGGATATCTCGGTGGACGCCACCGGGGCGTACGTTTTGGAGGGACCCTACTGCATCGTTGAGAATTTTACGGGGCACACCGCGCCTCTGCCCTCCTCCCTCGACGGCGATTTCTTCTACACCCGGGCGGAATTCGAGTTCGAGGGGGTCATGGCGTACTATTACGTGGACTCCCTGAATCGATATGCCGATAGCCTGGGATACCACTCGGCGGGCCTGGACGGGTTCCGGGTCGATCCCCACGGAGACGGGCCGGAGCGACAAGCGAACTACTGGTGGCCGCCCCTCAACGTCATCACATTGGGGGACGGCCAAATCGACGCCGGTGAGGATGGCAGCCTCATCTCCCACGAGTTCGGCCACGCCATGGAGTTCAACCTGACCCCCGGATCGATAGAGTACTTTCACGGCGACATCAGCGAGTCGGTCATCGAGGGGACGTCCGATTACTGGGCCGCGAGCGTCGCCACCGAGCTCAGCGATTTCGGATGGGAGATGGTCGGCACCTGGTGGTTCGCCCCCGAGGGGGGGCTTAGGACCGTCGACTCCACGGAGGTCTATCCGGAGGACTTCGACGAACCGGGGTACGGCGATGCCCCTATCTGGTCTTCCTCGCTGATGAACCTCTGGTGGGACGTGGGCAAGACCGTCACTGACACGCTGGTGCTGGAGATGCACAATTACTGGGGGAACACGCCGGACTTCACCTCCGCAGCACTGGGGATGATCCGCGCGGAGGAGAGCCTGTACGGCGGCGGGTACCGGGCGAACGTCCTCAGGGCGTTCGACGAGCACGGCATCATCAAGTATATCGAAACGATCCCCTACGCCGATACGGCCCCCACCACCGGGCGGACCCGCGAGTGGGATGTCCCGGGGTCCGACGCCGGCGACGCGGAGTACATGATCCACCTCGAGCGCGACGCGGTCCTCGACATCTCCGTGTGCAGCCCTTCCACCGACTTCGACACCATCCTCGAGGTGTTCGACTTCGATCACAACCCCATGGGGCTGGTCAACGATGACGACGGCTCGTGCCCCCAGACCACGAGCTCCTCCCTCCGAAACGTCTCTCTTTCCGCGGGCGATTACTTCATCGTCGTTGCCGGCAAGGGGACGGCCGAAGGGACCTTCGAGCTGACCGTCACCGCCCCCCACGACCTCGCCGTTTACACGCTGGACGAGGGCGATCACGAGAGCAACATCATCAAGCCGAGGTTCTACATCGAGAACAACGGGGTGAGCACCGTGAGCGATTTCATCCTCGAGTACTACTTCTTCGTCTCGGAGGGGCGGGCGCCGCTCCTGGAGGACTACTGGACGCCGGAGTGTGACGTCTACCTCGAGCAAATCGACGGCGGCTTGTACCGGATCGTCTTCGACTTCGACGGCGTCACCCTCGGACCGGGGGATCGGATACCGCCGGACTCCGGGATCATCGTCGGGGTGCACTTCGGCGACTGGAGCCACTGGCACGAGGGCGACGACTACTCCGATCCGGCCGGACCGACCTTCACCCTGAGCGACACCGTGGCGATCTTCGACTCCGAGGATAACCTGATCTACGGGACCACGCCGACCTCGGGCCCAGGCCCGGCGGCCCTGGCGGTCTATAGCCTCGACGAGACACTATTCTCAACGACGATGACCCAGCCCCGATTGTACCTGGAGAACCTGGGGGAGACGCCCCTCAGCGATTTCGTCGTGAAATATTACTTCACCCTCGACTGGGGCAACTCTCCCGTCTTCGATCCCTATTGGACGCCGGAGTGCGTCGGGTATCTCGAGGATCAGGGCGGCGGCGTCTTCGCCGTGGTCCTCGACTTCACCGGGTACACGCTGCCGTCCGGGGGGCGGGTACCCGATTCGTCCGGCCTCACCTTCGGCATCCATGACGTTCTCTGGAGATCATGGAACAAATCGAACGACCATTCACAACCCCTCGGCAACGCGTTCGCGCTCACCGACACCATCGCGGTCTTCGACAGCAGTGATATGTTGATCTACGGGATCGAGCCGTAGCGTCGCGCGGGGCAGCTCGTCCGGCCGCCGCAAACGCTGCACACACTCTGAAGCCGTGCTATATCTTCCACATGGCCGTCATCGAACAACTGGAGCTGCCCGACGGGTGGACGTGCGCGCGTCTCGCCCTCGACCGGGACCGGTGCACCACGCCGTCTCCAGATGGAAAGCCCGTCGCGGCCTCCCTCGAGTTCGTTCCCGACGAGAATGACTTCCCGAAGGAGGAGGGCGCCGGCGTGTGGACCGCCGAGGGGCAGTGAAACCGAAAACGAAGAGAGGCTTGATGGTCACTGACTCCAAGATTTTCATCGAGCGCATCCGCGCGTCCATATCGACGGTCATCCGCGGCAAGCAGGAGACGGTGGATCGGGTGCTGACCGCGATCCTGGCCGGCGGCCACGTGCTGCTGGAGGACATCCCGGGGGTGGGGAAGACCACGCTGGCCAAGGCGTTGGCGGTGGCGCTGGGGCTCGACTTCGCCCGGGTGCAGTTCACGCCGGATCTCCTCCCGACGGACATCCTCGGTATGAACGTGCTCGATCCCCGCGACGGCTCGTTCAGCTTCCGCCCCGGCCCCGTGTTTCACCAGATCCTGCTCGCCGACGAGATCAACCGCGCCTCCCCCAGAACACAGTCCGCCTTGCTGGAGGCCATGAACGAAGGGCAGGTGACCCTGGACAACGTGACGCGAAAGCTCCCGACACCATTCTTCGTCATCGCTACCCAGAATCCGGCGGACTACCACGGGACCTATCCCCTCCCTGAGGCCCAACTGGACCGGTTCCTTCTCCGGGTGGATATCGGCTACCCGAGCGCCGAGGACGAGCTCGCCCTCCTCTTCGACCGCCAGCTGTCGGATCCCTTGGACGCCCTCGCACCGGTCATCGGCGCCGAGCGGCTGGTGGCGCTGCAGGGAGCGGTGCGTGAGGTCCGGGTGACCGAGGACGTGGGAAAGTACATCCTCAACCTGGTGGACACCACCCGCCGACATCCGGATCTGGCCCTGGGGGCGAGCCCGCGGGCCGCGCTCGCGCTCTTCCGGGCGTCCCAGGCCTCGGCCTTCCTCGCCGGCCGGGGCTTCGCCGGTCCCGCGGACGTGCAGGCCGTCTTCGCGCCGGTGCTGTCCCACCGGGTGACCCTCACCACCCAGGCCCGCTACGGCGGAAAGCCGGCCGCGGAGATCATCGCGACCCTCCTCGAATCCGTCGAGGTTCCCATATGAATTTCACCCGGCTGAACCACATCCTCATCCCCACCACCAAGGCGGAGCGGGATCGGTTCCGCCGCACCCGGACCGGCCGGTGGCTCACCTTCCTCTTCTCCTGGGCGATGACCCTCACGGAGGAGGGGCTCGGCCTGTTCCTCCTGTGGCTGGTCTCCGGCGCCATCAGCCTCAACGTGGGGATCACCCAGTTCTACTTTCTGTGGAGCGCCCTCACCGGGCTCTTCGTCGTATCGTTGCTCTGGGCCCGGCGGTTTCCGCTGAGCGATGTGTCGATACGGGTCGACGCGCCGAAACGGTCCAGCGTGGGCGAGGCGGTCTCCTTCTCCCTGACGGTTCGGAACGATGGACCCGGGACCTATCAGTCCCTCGCCGCGCATGTCCCCTTCCTCCCGTGGGACGGGGTCTGGCGCGCGCGGCCGGACGGCGTGACCCGGTTGAATCCCGGCGGGAGGATCCACCGCAGCGCCCGGGCGACCTTCAGCGCCCGGGGGCCTCACCACCTGGACGTATTCGGACTGAGCGCGCGGGTGCCCTTCGGGTTCACCCATGGTCCGCCGGCGGAGAGCCGCGGCACCCGGTTCATGGTGGTCCCCGTGATCGCCCCGGTGAAGCGCCTCGCCATGCCCCTCTCCCGCCGCTATCAGCCCGGGGGGGTGGCCCTGGCCTCTAACACCGGGGAGTCCCGGGAGCTCGTGGGCGTCAGACCCTACCGCCCCGGGGACCCCCTCCGGGACCTCCACGCCGCCACCTGGGCGCGGGTCGGGGAGCCCGTGGTGCGGGAGTACCGCCAGGAGTACTTCACCCGGGTGGGGGTGGTGGTGGACACGGAGCTGAACGGGCACCCCGAGGCGGCCTTCGAGGCGGTCCTCTCCCTGGCTGCGGGGGTGGTGGCCCACCTGAGCCGGGGGGATATCCTCGTGGATTTATTGGTGGTGGGGGACGATGTCCACCGCCTGATGCTGGGTCGGCATCTGGGCTTCCTGGATCAGGCGCTGGATCTTTTGGCCTGTGTGACCGCGGGACCGGCGTGGTCCGAGGTCCAGCTCGAGGGGCAGCTGGAGCCCCATCTCGAGAGGATCTCCTCGTTGATCTTCGTCGCCCTCGCCTGGGATGCGCCCCGGCGGGCCTTCGGAGAGTGGGTGGAGACCCGGGGGGTCGGGTTTCGAGCGCTCCACATCGTCGGGAAGGGCCACGCCGCCGGGCCTGACGATGGTCGATACACCGCCCTCACCCCCGGGGATATCGAGGGGCAAAAGGGCCTCTGGCTGTGACCGGACGACGCGGCAACCCGCCCCTGACGGCGGCGTTTCTCCTAACCATCGGGCTGTTCGCCGTGTTCGGTGCTCAACTCTTGGCGGCGGGGGTGGCCCTGGCCGTCGCGGTGGGACCCCGTTTCGTGCCCAGGGCAACGGTGGACGCGATGGGGCAAATCATCATCGGTCTCTTCTGCCTGGTGGTGGCATACCTGGTGGTGGTCGTCATTCCGGGGGACGACGGGATGCCCCCCTCCGCGAGGATTGGCATTGTCGGGGCCACCGCGGCCTTCTCCTTCCTGCTCATCGCCGCGACCCGTCAGGCCCTCCGCCGTCCGGCGGGCGGCGACGGGGCCACCGCGGCCTTCCTCTTCCTGGCGACCCTCTCCATGGGGGAGATGCCGCGGGGGGCGCTCTATCCGGCCGTCTCCGTGACCGTTCTGGTACTTCTCATCTGGGCCTGTCGCTATCGAGATCCCCTGCGACCCCCCGTCTTAGAGATGATGCGATCCAGGTGGCGGCCCCTCGGGCTCATGACCGCGGGCGCCGCCCTCGTCTTCTCCGTGCTCGTTGTCACCCTGCCCCTGGCCTACAGGGCCGCCTTCGACCTCCTGGAGGAGTCCCTGGTGCGCTCCCGGACCGGATTCGGCTTCACCCTCTCCCTCGGGGAGATGAGCGGTCTGGATCCGTCGGAGGAGGTGGTGATGCGGATCCATGGCGTCAAGCCCGACTATCTCCGGGGGGCCGTGTACACCCGGTATCAGGGGGGGCGATGGCTCGGTCTGCGGAGCCCCCGACGCCGTCCTGTTCGAGCCGCTGCGACCAAGAAGTCCCCCGAAATGACCGCTGTCACCCAGGTGGGGGGGCGGCGGGACACCTACTTCGTCCCCCTCGGCGCGGTGGACCTGCGCCTCCCCCGTGGCGGGGTCGAGGACGGAAGCGGCCTCGTCCGACCGCGGTCCGGCGACATCGCGGACACCGTTTCCTTTCGGCAGAGCCCGGATCGGCAGATGACGGGGGTATCGGAGGAGACGCTGGGCGTTCCGGAGTCCGTCGCTCAGGCGGTTCGGCGAGTGGCCGGCGCCTGGACCGGCGGGATGGTTGACGAGGGGATGATACTGAAGACCATCGAGCAGAGGCTTCAAAGCGACTTCGACTACGCCCTGGAGGTGCAGTTGCCCCCCGGGGCCGATCCGTTGGTTGCATTTCTGACGGTCGGCCGGGCAGGACACTGCGAGTACTTCGCCTCGGCCATGGCGCTCATCGCCCGCGCGCGGGGCATCCCCACCCGGGTGGTGGGGGGATATCGGGTACACGAGAAGAACCCCCTCGGGGGGTACTACATCGTCCGGGAACGAAATGCCCACGCCTGGGTGGAGGCGTACATCAAAGGAGAGGGCTGGCGGACCTTCGATCCTACTCCTCCGATGGAAGTCTCTCCCTTTCCGGCGAAGACCCCCTTTGCCGCCGCCCTGCTGGATATGCTGAGCGTCTGGAGTCGCCGCGCCATCAGGGCGGCTCGCGAGCTTACCGTCCTACAGATAGTCATGGGGGTTTCGGCGCTGCTGCTCTTCTGGCTCGGGATTCGGTTGTTTCGGCGTTTCCGCCGAAGAGTCCGCCATCGCCATGCCCCTGTCCGGGCCTATCAGAAGCCCCTCCCCGCCGTCGAGGCCCTCCTCGAGACGCTGACCTCGCAGGGGGTTGCCCGTCAGAGGGGGGAGCCCCTCGAGCGGTTCGCCGAACGCCTGGAACAGGGCGCGGTCCTCGGCCCTCGGGGGACCGCCGCGGCGTCCCTTTGCCGCCGCTATGTCGCATGGCGTTTCGGGGGTGAGGGAGACCGCGCGCGGCTCTTTGAGGATATCCGAAGGTGGCGCCGCTCGTTTGGTCAGGGATAGGCGGTGATCGGGGCCCTCAGCGCCCTTTCTGAGGGGGGACTTTGTAGCGGAATATCGACGCCTTGCGGCCTGACCAATTGACCTACCCCCAATAAAGAACTTACAATTATCGATATGGACGTCTCCCTCCTTCGCGCGATGGCCTTTTGCCTGCTGTGTCTCGTGGCAATACCGGCACAATCCAAGGATCTCCCCATCCCAACGGGATTCGTCGAGCGCCACACGGGGTCCTGCAAGGTGGTGGTCCGTCCCAAGAATTGGGGCGTCGTCTCGGAGCTCGATGAGGTCTGTGGCGAGGATATCGAGCATATCTACGCCATGCTCGGGCAGCAGCTGACGGAGAACGCGGTGCCGATCGAGATTCGAGTGGTGCCCTCGCCCAAGGATATGGCCTCGGTGGCGCCGCCCGAGACGCCGCCGCCCGCGTGGTCCGGAGCTGTGGCCTATCCCGACTACTCGATGGTGATCATCCCTCTCAGAAACCATCTGGGGAGCCCCATCACGGACTTCACCGCCGTGATGAAGCACGAGCTCTCCCACCTGGCCCTCAGGCAGGGGATCGGTGACGGCAGGGTGCCGCGCTGGTTCTCCGAAGGGATTGCCATTCACCTCTCGGAGAACTCCTCTTTGGAGCGCCACTGGCTCGTTTGGTTGGCGGCGCGCCGGGACGGGCTGCTGCCCCTCGATGACATCGAGCAGTACCCGGAGCAGACCAAGATCAACCTGGCCTATGCGCAGGCGGCGGACTTCTTCGGATACCTGCTTGACGAGGGGGGATGGCTCGCGGTCCGGACGATCATCCGTCGGGTCGGTGCCGGCGCCGAATTCGACGACGCCGTCTCGTTCGCCTTCAACCAACCGCTCGCCGGTCTCGAGCAGACCTGGCGGTCCCATCTGAACAGCCGGTGGCAGTGGGTCCCCCTGGTGACGGGGACCGGCGCGGTCTGGGGGGTTATCGTGGGGCTGTTCTTCGTTGCCTACGCCATGGCCAAGAAGCGACGGAAGCGCAAGTTGAAGGATATGGAGGATGAGGAGGCGGCCATCGATCAAGTGATGACGACATTGGACAATCTGAAGAAACGGGCGCTGCCGGCGGCTCCGAAGGCCAAATCAAAAGAGCGGATTCCCACAAAAATCCGCATCGATGACGAAATCCACACGCTTCACTAGACATGAGTCCCGACGGATGTCATCTGTTTTGATAGGAGAAGGTCCCCATCGTGTGCATGCCTGGTCCAGGAACCCCATTTTTTGAGGTTTAGGAGATATCCGGCTTGAAAAAAGCGCCATTCGGGACGAAAAATTGGTTCGTTATCGTATAATGGTGCAAATTTTATGGCCATATTCATCGACAAGAGAACACTATCTATATTCCCCTTCGGGGGGATGATCTGTCTTGTCGGGCTCACCTCTCTTTTTTCCGCCCCTTGTCGTGCACAAGAATCCGCAGAACTGGTTCCCAAAGTCGTGATGCTCGAAATCCATGGACTGACCCCCTCTGCCCCTGAGCTGTATGAGGCGATACGCGCCCAGCTGTCCGCGGCGCCACTCACGCTGGACCGGATTCATATCGATGAAGGGCATGCCTTTGTGACCGCCCCCCGCGACAATGCCTCGAAGTTGGCGGCGGAGAACAACGCGGCGATGCTGTTTTGGATTGAGGACGAGGATGCCTGCCGATTGTACTTCTACATCCCGGATTCGAGCGGCGGCCGGATCAACAGTCGAACCCTCGACCTCGACCTGGACAGTCCATGGAGCCGCTACCAAATCATCGCTATTGCCGCGGCCAGCATGGTTGAAGGACTGCTCATCCGCCACAATATCAAGCCCGCTGCGCAGAAGAAAGAACCACCAGTCGTCACGCCGCCGCCCCCCCCAAGCGCTGAAAAACACCCGCGAAAGCACGGCTGGGTCGATATGTCCGCGGCCTATACCGGTTCCCTGTTTGCCGCGGGGGTGGTGACCAGTGGGATCGGGATAGGGGTGGGGGTTCGTCCTACCCGACACTTCATCATCACCGCGTCGTTCATCCAGAATTTTCCCCTCGAGCTCGCCACCCGGGAGTATCGATTGACCATCACCTCCCGCGACATCGAGGTGTCAGCCGCCGGACGGATGTGGGTGGGGACTGTCGGGTTCCTGCTCGGGGTCGCCTGGTCGATGGACCTGCGATCCTTTTCTACCACTTTTGGGCCCCCGACAATCAGACCGATATCCGAAGGCCCGACGGGCATCCATGCGCTCATCCCCCATGTTTCAGTGGAGTGGAGGGTCCATCAAAAGATCGGTCTCTTCGCCCTCATGGGGGCGAGCATCGCCCTCAACGAGACCGTATACAAGGTCGACAGAATCGAATCCGAAACAGAAGAGCTCAGGCCCTTTTTCGTGAAGCTGAGATACCAGGTAGGGCTGGTGATTCACCTCTGACGGTTGCGCGTGGGGTCACTCCCCCAACTGCTTCAGGCGGCTGCGGGCCTTTTTGACATGGGAGCTTTCCGGGAACCGCTGGATGAACCGACGGAGGGCTTTCTTCTCATCATGAGAGCGCCCGAGTCGTTGATACACCTCGGCGATACCGAACTGCGCCTCTTCGGCGAGGGGGCCGTTGGGGGCCCGTCGCTGATAGTTCTTGTAGTGGGTCAGGGCGCTTTTCGGCGAATTCATGTACCGGAGCTCGACTTTCGCCAGGCTGATGAGCACGGCCATGGATTCCGGACGTCGTGAGTAGTGTGTCAAAACTGTCCGATATCGCGCGGCGGCACACTTCCAGTTTCGGTCGATAAGGCAGGACTGCGCCTGCTGGATCAGGTCGTACATCGACTCGACGGGTTGCCGCGTGGTCCTGTTGATGCCGTGGTGACTCTCCGCCGTCACCAGATTGGACGACTCGAGCTCATCCGTACCATTGGGGTCCGTCGTCTCCTGATTCGAGGATATCGCCGCCGGACCAGTGCCCTCCTCGAGGGGCTCCTCGAGGGTCAACGCCATCAGACGCCGGTGGAGACTGCCGGTTTTCGGAGCGCTGAGCCGGAAGGTGTTTCCATTGACCAGATCGGCGCCGTGACCGGCCGCCACGTTGAAGGTCTCCTCTTTCTCCCTGGAGATGACCTCGACCACCCCGCGGAAGACCTCCACCCAAGTGTTTTCACGCCCGACGTTGACGGTGAATACCGTCCCTTTGACCTTGACCAGCCCCTGCGGTGTCTCCACGACGACCTTGCGCTTGTCCGGGCGGTTCGGGTCGATAAGGAGTCCGATAGGACCCTTCCGAAGAGACACCCGCACATCACCGCCTCCCTCGATGATTGTTTCGGGTTTCCGGCGGGTGTCGCAGTAGGTCATGTACACGCCGGTCACCAGCTTCGATGGCACCGTAGGAGAGCACTGCGCCAGGCCTGCATCGTCCTTCGATTTCGATGAGAACAGTGACAGCCCGACCACACCGGTGAGGGTCAGCAGCGCAAAGGAGGCGGCGAAAGCGAAGGCGAACCGCCGCGCTTTTTGCGGGTGTGGCGCCCTTTTATGCTGCTGCACTCTCGCCTGAACCCGGTGAATCGCGAAATTCAACTCGTCCTTCGACAGCTCACCGGGGAAAAGCGGGAGGTTGGAGAACAGCCTCATGAACTCGTTACATTGCGAGCAGTGGCTCAGGTGGCGGGACACGGCGTCGTTCTCCTCAGCGGAGAGATCCGAAAGCTCCTTGTCCAGCAAAAGCGAAATATCGGTGCACGACATCGTATTTCTTTTGTCGGATAATACCGTCATGATATTGCCTCCAACATTGCGCCCCGAAGGTTTGGGTTCTCATCCATAATCTTTCGTATCTCTTTATATACAGTTCTAAGCCGGTCTTTTACCGTGTTCGGTGAAACGTTTGTCATCTCCGCCACTTCGCTGACGGTGTATCCGTAAACCACATGAAGCTGAAACGGAATCCGGCGCTTTCGAGGGATCCTTGCCATTTCAGAGAGCAGCTTCTCAAAGAGATTTCGTCGCCACAACGTTCGGTCTATGGGCTCACTCTGTGAAGCGTGTTCTTCATCCACAAGGGGAACCAGTAGATTTGACCGGCGCTCCTTCTTCAACATTTTCGATGCGACACGACAAGTGATACGCCTGGCCCAAGACTCGAGGCTCCCGATGCCGCGGAAGTTGTCCAGGCTCTTCACGACTTGAACGGCGGCCACCTGCGAGACCTCATCCGCCAACCAGCGACTGCCCATGATAGACCACGCCACATTGAAGATCTGCGGGTAGAGTCTGCGCAACAGCACTTCCTCCATCTTCGTATCTTCGCGAGCCAGCTGTGCCAGCTGCAGATCGTTCAATGCAGGCGCGTCTTTTTCCACTCTGACCTTTGGTAGTCCGCGAGGACCCATCTTATCAGCCTCCTGCCCCTCCTACATCTATTACGTAGTCCTATATTTAAAAAAGCGGGCGGATTCTGATATGGTTTTATTTCCCTGCTCACACAATATGCAATACACGCATAATACTACATGTCAAAGTTGATTTACCACAACAATCCCCGTCCTTTCGGCTGCGGACGTGAAATGCGTGCTGCTATGCCGCCATCAAGCGGTCGGGACAAGCGAGATGGGGCCTTATTCTCGGGCAAGGCAATTGCCGGATTGAAAACTTTATTTTTGACCGGAGATCTAAGGATTCTGTCGCGGATCCGTGAGCAACCCGAGCGCATAGTAAGTGTTATCCGTGGTCTCTGAATAGAGACCGCTGAAGAGATACTGCATGTCGCAGGTATCGATCGTCATGGTCTCGTCGGGTTTTCTCCGCAGCATCTCGCCATGGCTGAGGCCGAAGCCCGACCACTCGGCGCCGGTGACGTTGTTTATTGAAGCAAACACATTATTGTCTGCGGTCGGATATGGGGACCAGTCTCCGTCCAGTCGGTCAGCGGTCCAGGAACGGTAATAGCGGGCGCCGTCTAGAATGCCTGAGACGAGGAGTAGGTATTGATCCTCTCCGGCCAGCTTGTATACATTGCTGGCATCATATAGCGCGTATTGATCGTCCTGCATGACCTCAATAGTTCCACCGAACCCCTCCGGAAAATCATCCTTCGCGGTTCTCGCCCGATAGAGCACGCCATCGAGGGCGGAGAAGAACAGATAGCAGTCGGTATCATCGCAGATCACCCAGTAATCAATGCCCAATTTGTCATTATCCGTGAGAAAGGACGGCATCGGCATGAACCGCGTCGGGGGAGACCACGATCGAACGTCTTTCGGGTCCGTGGTGTACGAGTACGAGGGGTCCTGTGTCTGGAACACCAGATACCAGAGATCGTGCTGGGTGAAGTAGAAGAGCTGTGGAGCGGCGATATACTCGGTAAAGCTTCCGTTAGTATTCATCGCGGTCTGCTCGGCCGATCCCGCCTCCGACCATTCCTTGAAGCTCAGATAGGTCAGGGTCAGGGGGTCGGCGATCGTGGTGGCGTAGATGAGCCACTCATTACCGTCATAGACGACGGTCGGATCCTTGATGGACTCCAATCCGCTCGGTGGAAAAATCAGCGGCTCAGAGGAGGTCCATTGAAAGTCGGCGGGGAGGCCGCAGACCTCCGGACCCGTTCCGGTATCTGAATCGGCCGTGTCCGTGTCCGTCGGAATAGCCGTGTCGACAACCGTCTCCGTGTCGATAACGGTCTCCGTCTCCGAATCACCGTTGGTCTCTGTCCCTAAACTCGTCTCTGAGTCTGAATGGGTATCCTCTGAATCCCTCAACGGATATTCCTCTCCGATGAAGGTCGTATCGCCGCATCCCTGAAGGCCGAGCAGACACGCTCCGATTTGAAATAAAGTAAGTGCTTTCATGACAGGCTCTCGGATTCGGTGATTCATCACGGCGACAATTCCACTGTCCCCTGTGCCGATGTTACACCCCCCGGGCCTCGATGTCATCGATCAAGAGCCCGCAGAGATCAATCGATGCTTGTGTGGGCGTCGAACCGCACCCCCATCAAACGGCATGAACGGAATTGCCAGTCCTTTTTAAGTGATTATGGTTACAGTGAATCTAATATATTTTAATAATATAAGAATTCGGTTTAGGCCCATTTCTTTGCTGAAGAGGCGGTTGAAACGTGCGGAATTTGGCTATTGTCGACTGTGTAAACATCTGGAATGGTGTAAAAAATTGACATCACGACGTGGGTCGGGAAAAATCGTCCGGAAAGGATGATTTAACAGTTGACAGCTTGTTGCAAAGTCAACTAGCATGTAAAAATACAGCTTTATTGTCACGTAGAGCTTTGGAACACAACCCTGGGGGGAAAACGAGGCGCGCCATGAAACAGTCTGCCAACAGCAGTCAAAGGTGGTTTGGTGATGGAGATGCTCTCCCCTGCCAGAGTGCCCAGAGTACTGTCATGCAAAACGGGGGAGAAAGGACCATCGTCATGTTCGCAAAGACCGGAATTGTGCTCGCAACATTCATGGTTGTTCTACTCCTCACCGGCTGCAGTGAGGAGAGTGGGCAGACGCCTGATTCCGGCGATAGCGCGATGGTTGTCGGGGTTGTCCCATCGGCGATGCAGCAGTCCTCGTTATTGTGTGAGTTCGCGGTGTACTCCAAGGACTACACTAATATGCGTGATCGGGTGACCTCGTTGTCGGGAAACATCGGGAGCGCGGGTCAGATGGAGGTGGGGGTGAACTCCCACCTTATCGGCGACCTGGAATCGGACGGCAATATCTATCTCAGGAACTTCGCCCTCATCGAGGGGGATGCCACGTCATCCGGCCGAGTCTACGGCCCTCCGTACAACGGCGCGGAGGTCACCGGTGATGTTAATGAGTATGCATCGGTAACGACTATTGATATTCCCTCAAAGGACGTGAGCTATGGTCAATCGGATGTTCGCCTCTACAGAGGACAGTCTCTGACCCTCCCGCCGGGTGACTATGATGAGATTCATATCTATGGCGGCGCGACCCTCACGCTGACGGCCGGTGAGTACAACGCGCGAAAGCTCATCGTGGAGTCCTCCGATGTCAACGTGCGCCTCGACATCAGCGGCGGAAACATCGCGGTCAATGTGAACAGCACGCTCCGGTTCGGCAACGCGATGTCGATGGAGCTCATCGGGGGAGACGATCCGGGGAAGGTGACGTTCTACTCCAACTCTCCGTGGCAGGTGATCATCGGCACCGACAGCACGTTCTACGGCGTGCTCCAGGTTCCCTTCGGAGAGATCTACGCCTTCTCGCGCACGGAGATCTTCGGCAGTTTGTACGCCAAGCGGGTAACCGTCGATACCGACGTCGAAATCACCGGAGCGCTGTGCAACGATTCCGATCCCTGCGAAGGGGTGGTGTGTGATGATCCGCCGGAGGACGTCTGTGTGAACGCGGTCACCGTCCGGCAATATGACGGCGCCGGAACCTGTAAGAACGGCGTCTGCGACTACAGCTACACGGACAGCAACTGTCCGTTCGGTTGCGAGAACGGCGAATGTGTCAACGCCGAGTGTGAGGACGGTCCCTGTTGTGAGAACGGGAAGTTCCTCTCCTGGTGGACGGTGTGTCGTCCCTCCGCCGGTCCGTGCGATATCGCGGAGCGGTGTACCGGGCGCTCCGCAGAGTGCCCGACGGACCGGTTCATGTGGCCCTGGCGTAGGTGCCGACGATCGGCGGGGGAGTGCGACGTCGCCGAGTATTGTTCAGGCGACTCCGCCCAGTGCCCCGCGGACGAGTTCGAGCCGAGCACCGTGCAGTGTCGCCCGTCCTTCGGAGACTGTGACGCTGCGGAGACGTGTACGGGCCAGGATCCGGAGTGCCCGACAGACGCGCTGCTGCCGGAGACGGCGGTGTGTGATGCCGCGGCGGTCGACACCGAGTACGCCTGCTCGGAGGAGACCTGCGGCGCCGATGCTGTCATGCGCGAGCAGTTCAGACACTGCACGGGCCAGGATATCTCCTGCAACGACGACAACATCGTCTGGCACGATTGGGAGATCGTCGCGGCGTGCGATGACGGCGATATCTGTGAGTCCGACGGCGAGAGCGCCTGGTGTACAGAGTGTCCGAACGGATGTGAAAACGGAAGCTGTATCGACGACCCGTGCCACGGGGTGGTGTGTGACGATCCGCCGGAGGACTATTGCGCGGACGAGGGGACTCTCGTGACCTATGCCCCCGAAGGGACCTGCGACGAAGGAACCTGCGTGTATGACTCCGAGGAGACAGCGTGTGTCGCCGGTTGTGAGGACGGCCAGTGCCTCCCCGAGAATTGCATTCGTTACGTGGACGTGGACGCGGCGGGCGCCGGGGACGGGCTCTCCTGGGCGAGCGCGTTCATCTCGGTCCAGGACGGCATCGACGCGGCGGCCATCGCGGCGGTGACCGAGGGCACTTGTGAGGTGTGGGTGGCGGAGGGGGTGTACTACATCTATGAAGATGATCCCTCTAACACAATTCAGCTGGCGGCGGATGTCGACGTCTACGGCGGCTTCGCCGGAAATGAGATCGTGCTGAGCCAGCGGGATTTCGGGACCCACGAGACCCTGCTGAGCGGTTTCAATCCGGACGAGACCTCCCAGGTGTCCCAT
>JBNLED010000142.1:0-12117 GCA_050304755.1 Polyangia bacterium
GCCCGCTTGAAGGAACGCCTCGCCGAGTACCGCGACTTCATCGGGAGCTTTCGAGCGGTCTATGGCCAGTTGCAGAAAGCCACCAAGAAGCGGAAGCGATTCCACAGCGAGTGGCCTGTGGGGAGCTATCCCCCGGGGGAAAGACATCCGGTTGTAATCGAGGGCTGATAAGTAATCCGAATCCTTGAATGGAGGCTGATCACGCTGTCCGCTGTTCGGCTGTGCCGACCTGCATGCTCCCAACGCTCGCGTATATATTTTTGTCCTCCAGCTGTCCCTGTTGGAGAGATAATGGCAAAGTTTTTCTCTGGCCTGTTTCTCAATAGGCTTACCGAGAGTTGGAGAAAACCATTGAAGATGCCGTCCTTGTGTCACGTTTATATTGAAACGCAGCACAACGTACCGTTTTTATACTATTTATCCATTGCCTGGTGAGGGTTGTTCCTCTTAAGATACGTACCCTTAAATACGTACCCTTAACCCCGAATCACTTCCGAAGAGATCGGATATCCCCCCACCAGAAGTCCGATTCACCCCGAGGGGGGGGCGATACCCCCCTGAACGGCGCGCAATTCACCCGAAGGGGGGACGATACCCCCAAAATCTGAATCCGATTCACTTCGAGGGGGGTGATACCCCCAAAAACTGAATCCGATTCACCCGAAAGGGGTGCGATACCCCCCTAAAACCGACCCGGCCGCTCGCGGAAGGGCGGATCGACCGCGATTCAGATGATGATGATAGGCGTGAAGCAGTCGATGGAGGTCTCGAGCTTGAAGATGCTGACCCCGTAGCAGCGCTCGGCGTGGAACATATCGATGGTGTAGGTCTCCCCGGGAACGAGGTCGAGATCGTCGAGGTTCACCGATCCGGTCTCCTTCTGGTGGAGCCCGCCCACGTCCACCACGAGCCGGTTGTCGATGAAGACTCACACGTCGTCGTCGCCGGAGAAGCTGAACTCCTGCCCCTCCTCATAGACGAACTCGGAGTGGCTGGGCCGAGGCGCGGTTGGGGGTGGCGGGGTAGTCCGGCTTCATAAAACTTCAAGAAACTTCTGTGGGGGCCCCCCGGAGGGGCCACCCCACGCAACGGATCCATCGGCTCACCTCGCACACCGAAAACCCGTATCGGAATCGTTACGGTAGTATTTGTCCGAATACCAAAGCCGCCGCGAAGCGGGACGAAATCCCGATGCGAGGACCACTTCCCAATCGCCGCCTCGGACAGCGCAATCATCCCCCTCGCACAGCCGTTCGGAATATCTTCCTTTTCGACCGTCCCTGGTCGCCATCAGCTCCGTGACGTTGCCCGCCATGTTCTTCACGCCGAAGGGACTATCCCCCTCAGCATATCCGCCGACCGCGCAGGTACCTATCTGTTGCCGGTTTCCACAGACCTGATTCGAAGGTGTCTCGAATCCCCAGGGGTATCTCCGCCCGTCCGCACCGCGCGCGGCGTACTCCCATTCCGGCTCCGTGGGCAGGCGTTTGCCCCTCCATTTGCAGTAGGCGGCGGCGGCGCGCCAAGAGACGCAGTTGACCGGATGGTTCTCTTTTCCGGGCACGCCCCAGTTGCAGAACGCTTCGGTCGCAGGCTCGGGACATACGCCGGCCTCCACACACTCGCGATACTTCGCCACCGTCACCTCGGTGACGTCGATTTCAAAGGCCCGGACCTCGACCTTCACCGGTTCCTCGAACCAGCGGTACTCCTCGACGGCGCTCCCCATACAATAGGTATCGGACGGTATCCCGACCATCTCCAGGGCATCCTTGGAAAGGAGGAAGCGCTCGATCTCCGCGTGCCCGTTATTCGACGCGGCGCTGAGCGCCGTCCGGCCGTCCTCCGTTTTCTCGTGGATATCCGCCCCCCGGTCGATGAGGAGCTTGACGGTCTTGATACGGCCCTCGGCCGCCGCCGCCATCAGCGCGGTCTCTCCTTCGGCCGTCATTTTCGCGTCGACGTTCACACCGTGATCCAACAGCACCCGAACCGTCTCTGTATGGCCGGCCTTCACCGCCGACGTGAATTCCGGCGGGCTGTTTCCCGGGCCGTGATCGATGAGCTTCGCTCCGTTCTCGAGAAGCGCTTCGGCCACCTCCGCGTGCCCGGCAGCGGCGGCAATCGTCAACGCGGTGTATCCGCCGGCGTTTTCCAAATTGACGTTCGCACCCCGGTCAATCAGCTGCTCGGCTATCTTTGGATCCACATGCATCGCGGCCGCCATCAACACGGTATCCCCCGTTTCGGGCATCCTAGTGTTCGGATCCGCGCCTTTGTCGAGCAATAACCGGACGAGGGCGGGATTGACCCGATTGACGGCCGTCATCAGCGGCGTGTAGCCGTCTGTCGTCCTCGCGTGAACATCGGCGCCCCGTTCCAAAAGCAGCTCGACCGCTTCTGCATTGCCGGTTTCCACCGCCGCAATGAGTGCGGTGCAACGGTTGTCCGTTTGGGCCGCATTGACGTCGGCGCCGGCGTCCAACAGCAGCTCCACGACCTTCTCGTTTCCTGAAGCGGCGGCCTCGATAAGCGCCGTGGATCCGTCCGCTTTACGTCGTGTGTCGACCTCGGCACCGGCCGAGAGCAGCAGCGCCGCGATCGTTTCGCGGCCGTAAACGGCGGCGTCGAAGAGCGCCGTCGGGCCGCTGTCGAGAATCGGCTCGCCCACTGATTCCTCACCGATAGGGTCCCGACGGATATTGACATTTGCACCGCGCGCCAGCAAGAGCGAGACGATCGCTTCGTGTCCGTTCGCGGCCGCGATCATCAGTGCGGTCGATCCGTCGCTTGCTCGCTGTGCGTCGACAGCGGCTCCCTCGGACAATAGGAGCGCCGCGACGTCGGGATGATTTCCGCTGTCAACGGCGTTGATGAGAGCGTCGGAGGCGTCATCACTTGTTACGGCATTTACACCGGCACGCCTTCTCGATAGTTGTCGAACGATGTCGGCAGGACCCTCGCCGCGTCTTTTTCCCGCCGCCTTACCCGCCAAGAGGAGTTTCACGATCTCTGTGTGTCCCCCCTCGGATGCGGCGGTCAGCGCGGTGGACCCGTTGCTCGCCTTGGCGTCGACGTCGACGCCGTTCGCCAGAAGAAGCCGGACGATTTCCATGTGTCCCTTGCTCGCCGCGGAAATCAGCGCGATGGTGCCGGCGCTGCGGATGGTGCCGTTGACTTTAGCCCTCCCGGACAACAAGAGTTGGACAATATCGAAATGTCCGTTGGCGGAGGCCGGGCCCAGCGAGCCGGAGATGTCCTGACTGACCAAGGTGTTGTTATCCGCGCCGCTCATCAGAAGGATACGCACAATATCCGGAAATCCGTTCATCGCCGCGGCCTTCAGTGCGGTCATGCCGTCAAACGAGTTGGTCGCATGGACGTCCGCGCCCCTGGACAGGAGGAGCCGGACCAGGTCGATCCGCCCTTTGCGGGCTGCGATTAGAAGAGGAAAGGAACCGTCGTCGCCGGCCCTCATGTTGACCGCGGCACCTTTGTCCAAAAGAAATCTCACTATATCCGCACGCCCCTTTTCGACGGCGAACGAAAGCGCCGTCTTTCCGTTGGAGGGGACGGCATTGATGTCTGCACCTTTGAGGAGCAACAGCTCCGCGATCTGGTCGCGGCCGACGCCCACCGCGACCGCGAGCGCCGTCCCATAGGCGGCACCGGCATCGATATCGGCGCCTTTTGATAAAAGCAGCCGGGCGATCTCCTCGTGATTCCCCATTGCCGCCGCCATGAGGGGTGTCCAATTCTGATTCTCGGTCGCGTTGACATCCCCCCCCCATGTCAACAAAAGCTCGACCACCTGTCGGTGTCCGTTCTGGACGGCTTGGAGCAGCGGTGTCGTCCCGTGCTGTACATGCTCATTGACATCCGCTCCCCGTTCGAGCATCTCCCAAACGACACGCAGGTCTCCCTTCGAGGCCGCGGCGGCGAGACTGTCGTAGTGCCAGAGACGCTTGGCATCGATCGGCTTGTCGTCCTCGGGCGCCCGATCGTCCAACGCACAACCTACAGGCCGTTTTGGATGGGCACATCCTTCGGCCGCGAGAAGGAGAAACGCGACGAGACATGAGAGAAACCGCGTCGAAGAAGTGCCGCGCACTCTACTTTCAGCACTGATCAAGGCGATTTGAAGCCGACGGGGGGGGCTCGGTGCCTTCGCAGACAAGGGTTGCGCTTCCAATATGGATTTCGTTCTTGTCATGAAGACCTCTGTTTCCGATTACTACGCCTGTTATCAAATGAAAACAATCTATCAGTTCTATCGGATCTCTCTCCTGCGGCTGCCGGACTCGCTGCATCCGTTTGCACGCGAGTCGGCGAAAAAGGAAAACATCTCCCTAAACCAACTGGTAACACTCACGTCGGCGGAAAAAATCTCCGCCCTCGAAACAGAAGAGTATCTGAAGAAGCGCGCCGCTCAAGGCGACGAAGCGCGGTTTGCATCGGCGATGTCGAAAGTAGCCGACGTCGACCCGCCGGAGAACGAAGAGTCAAGGCGTGCTGGATGGAGATGGATACGGCCGGGGACGAAGACAAAAAAACCTAACAGAACTTGTCAGCATTAGCATTTTACCTCCGTCCCTCAATTTATCGGTGGTTCCGCGAGGCCGGGTAAATTAAGCTTGCGCCCCCCCTGTCGACCCTGCGCTTCGAGAGGTCTCGTAGAGGGAAAACGGGTGCGTTGCATGGCTTTTGGATAGTCTCAACCATGAATTACAGTGTCGAACACCCCCTCCGGATAGTCTCGACTATAAAAAATGAATGCCGAGGACCCCTTTTTAGAGCTCTCAACTATGGGAAACGGACGAAATAGGCCCCCTCGACAAGTCACAAACGTCGCCCGAAAGCCCAAGGGCGCATCCCGGCCGCATGAGCGTGGTAAAGAGATCCGATACCATCGGCTCGTCTGTGGCCCCGGTGTTGCGGGGAGAGCATGTGACGCCCACCGCCTGGAACGCGATTCTCCTCATGGTACAGTTATTCTCGGCCGTAGCCCCCCTCGGGAGCCGGAGGGGCCCAATTATCGGCAGACAAGGACAGATCAGCATACCGAGGATGAAATACGGATACCTCCGCGGCCGGTGTCGGGAGATCGGTTCAGACGCTTTTCAGCCACGTCATCGCCTCGGCCGGATCCGAGAATATCTGTACCGTGACCCCCATATCCGCATAGAAGTCCACGATCCCCTGCAGGGTGAGCTTTCCGATGACGTCCTCGGGGAGCACGAGGGCCCAGTGTTTCCACCCCGCCGCGACCACCTTCTTGCTCCACACGTTGACGCTCCAGTCGGTGTCCTCCTCGTTGAACGGCCCGTTGGCCCGATCGTCGGAGAGCCATTTCGTGGCCTTGTACTCTTCGAAGATCTCGCTCCCCCGGATGAGCACGCTCCTGAAATCATCCCCCTCGATCGGTTGGTGGATCGTATGTTGGACGATGCCGTCCGCCTCGTGAAAGACCAGTGTAATCTTCTCATTCTCGACGATTGTCTTCATTTTCCTCTCCTCTTCCCGTTTTTGCTTCGTCCCGCGGCCCCTCCGTCACAGGGGAGAGAACCGCCGTTTCTTGGAACTCCACAAATGTTTTCCTGATACACCCGATCCGCTCTTTGATCTGCATGGTTCCCTTCACCGATGCCATCGCGGAGACATTGAGCGATTTCATCTCATCCGAGATCTTATAGATCCCCGACATCTGTGTGTCGAAGCTCTCGGAGATGAGGCTCGCGTTCTGAATGGAGCGGCTGATGATCTCCGAGAGCTGCTGAATCACCTGCCTGACATTCTTGATGCTATTGATCCCGGAGAGGGATTCCGAATACCCCTCGTTCGCGGCGTTCAATACCTTCAGCATGGTGGACTCGATGTTGTCGAGGCGTTCCTCCACGTCCTTCGTGGCTTGTTTGGATTGAGTGTTCAACGCCTTGATCTCCTGGGCCACCACATTGAATCCACGACCGAACTCACCCGCCTTCGCGGCCTCGATCGCGGCGTTGACCGACAATATGCTCAACCTTCCCGCGATCTCCTTTATTTTTTCTGTGCTCTGCGTCGACTCGAGAACCTGGCCCCTCAACGCTTCGGTACGTTCGACGATGTTTCTCACCTGCTCGCTGATCTGCAGATTCACTCTATTTGTGGATTCAACGGCGGTCAACCCCTCCTCGGAGATTCGCGCCGACTGATCGGCCAGCGTAATGATGTGGTGAGACTGGTCGCGGGACGCTTCTCCGGTCCGCCGGATGTTGTGGACGGTGGAGGTGGCTTTCACGATGGAGGTCGCCTGCTTGTTGGATATCGTCAGATGCTCTCCCGAGGCCTCCTCTATTTCCGACGAAGTCGCTATGATGCTGTCGGTCAGCTCCCGGATGACCCGAAGGCGGCGTTGAATCGCCGCGGACTTCTCGGCGATCTCGCCGTAGACGAGGCGTAACTCCGGGAGGAACGAAGGGGCGGCGCGTTCGGTCGACGGGGATTGATCGTCACTGCCGATATCGCGGATCTCCGATGCGACGTGGCGTAAGAGCGCCTTGAAGGTGAGCCTGATGAACCATCGACTGATGACTACGGCGACAACACTCATCCCCACCCCCGACAGGATCAACAATCGGAGGCTGCCTATCTGATTCAAAAGACAGAAGCCACCCATCGCGACAACAAACAGACCACCGATCGATACATATAAAAAACGGATAGGGGTAGTGATTTTACCATTTTGGGAAGAGAACATATTTCGCACAGTCTGCATTATAATACTTCGTGTTGCCACCGCCTCAATAGTATACAACAAGAATAATGGGAATAAAGTAAGTCGCCGGGAAAGAATCTTCAGTACACCATGTGCGCCTGCGGCATCGCCGGCCTCTCGGTGGTGGCGGACAGCCTGTCGGCCATCGAGCACGGCCGGGTCCGGGTTCCGCGACGCCGCCGGGCTCGCGGTGGACTACGAAATAGAGGACAGCTACCTTCGGCAACAACGAGGACGCCGTGGACCAAATCGCCGTGGACCTGGTGGAGCGGTTCATGGAGAAGCTGTGCCAGCACCGCACCTATCGGGAGTCCCTGCCCACGCTCTCGATCCTGACCATCACCTCCAACGTGGTTTACGGTAAGAAGACCGGCAAAACGCCGGACGGGCGCAAGAAAGGGGAGCCCTTCGCCCCCGGCGCCAACCCGATGCACAACAGGGACAGGAAGGGGGCGGTGGCCTCGACGGCGTCGGTGGCCAAGCTGCCCTGCGAGCACTCCGAGGACGGCATCTCGTTGAGCTCGTCGTTCTCGTACTGGATGGAGCTGGTGTCGATGGAGACCTTGGCGCAGTAACGCTTGAAGGGCTCGGGCATGCGCTCGGACCAGAGCACTGTGAGGTTGGGCTCGGGGGCGGGGCCCAGGGTGTACAGGGTGTGGCGCATGCGGTAGCTGCTCTGGGTCACCAGGGGCCGGCCGTCCTCCCCCATACCGCTTGAATCGCTTGGTGAACCCCTCATACTTAACTCCTACCGAAAGGATAAAGTCATGGGAAACACTGCAGCGAACATGGGCTTCATCGTGTGGGTCATCATCGCGGTCGTCTTTATGGTGATCAGCTGGCTGGCGGTGCTCAAGCCCGCGATCTCCCTCATCGCGGCGTATCGCAAGGGCGAGGCGTCGGGCGCCGGGCGCCGGGCGGTGATCATCGCGGCGTGGGCCATCGTCCTCACCGTCGCGGTCGTCATCTTCCTGGTGGGCTACGGCCCCGGGGAGCAGACCACGCCGGCCCCGCCGGAAACCGAGGAACGATTTCAATTGAACCGGGCCATGCCCGACGAAAAGCCGAAGGAGGCCCTGGAACAGGAGGCGGAGGCGAAACGACCCGAGTCCCTGAAGCGGGTCCGGGAGCCGGGCTTCGAGAAGGAGCGACAGGAGGCCGACGACTATATCAAAGAGGCGCTCGATCGCGCCGAGAGGAGGAGAGAGAAATGAGGAGAATCATCATCACAGCGGCGCTCTTCTGGATGACCGCGGGGTGCACCGAGCGGGTCCCCCCCGGTTACGTGGGGATGGTCATGCAACCCGGCGGGCTCACGGGGGTGGCGTTGGCCCCGGGCAACCACTCCTGCTACGGCCGGGACAAGCTCGTCATCATCGAGACCAAGGAGGCGACCATCACGGAGAAGCTCCGGGTGCTGTGCAAGGACGACCTCAACTTCGGCTTCGACGTGAAGGTGCGATCGCGGCTGCGCTCCAGCGACGGCGCGGCGATCAAGGATGTGCTGAACCGTCAGGGATCCAACATCGTCTGGAACGGCGGCGTGGGGGTCCTGAAGTACGACTTCCTCTACCAGACCTATGTACAGCCCGAGTCACGGTCGATCTCCCGGATGGTGGTGTCCCAGTACGAGACCACCCAGATCCGCGAGAACCGAGCGGCCATCCAGAAGGCGATCCATGCGGCCCTGGCCCAGGCGCTCAAAGGAACCCCGATGGAGCTCGCGGCGGTCCAGACCTCGAACTTCGACTATCCCGCGGTGATCACCGCGGCGGTGGAGCGAAAACGCCAGAAGGAGATCGAGATCAAGGAGGAGGAGGCCAAGCAGGCCATGGAGCTGCTCAAGGCGGAGAACCGCCTCAAGGTGGCGCAGAAGCTCAAGGCGGCCCGGGCCGCGGAGGCGGAGGCCGAGGCCGCCTACGTGGCCATCCTGGGACGGGCCCTCACCCCCAGCTTCCTGCGGCTGAAGGAGATCGAGGCGCAGCGGACCCTCTACGAGCGGGTCGAGGCGGGCGACAAGGTCATCACCGGCGCCGCGACCCCCATGGTGGGCTCCGCCATCGCGCCGGCGGGCCGCTGATCCCTGAATTTATCAGAATACGATGACGCGGGTCCCGGAGTCCCGGGGGAGCGGAAAACGGACGCTGTCGGTGGGCAGGGCGACGGGCTCGGACCACTCGAAGAGCCAGCGGGCGTCCTCCGGCGGCAGGTTGACGCAGCCGTGGCTCACCGGCGTGCCGAAGTCGTCGTGCCAGTACGCCGAGTGGATGGCGATGGCGTCCTCCTTGTCGTAGTACATGACCCACTGCACATCCTCCACCCGGACCCGGTTCATGCGCAGATGCATGTGCTGACGCCGGAGCTTCTTCTGAATCCGGTACGCCCCTTTATGGGTGTTCCCCCGCTTTCCGGTGGAGCAGGGGATCACCCTCATGAGTTGCGCGCCCTCATAGGCGAGGAGCAGCTGCTCCTCGATGTCCACTGCGATCCACCGCTCGGAGCCGGTCACGCCTTTCGGCATCGGGGCCTCCCGAACCCTGGCCACCGCCGCGTCGTCGACGTACCCTTCGTCGGGGAGCGCGACGAACCCGTCCCGCCGCGCGAGGGGAGCGCCGGTGCGTATCACCGACCACCGCTCCAGCGTTCCGGTGACCGCGGATCGCGTGTCGGCGTCCGCGTGAATTTGCGTGTTCCGCCCCGTGACAATCGCCCGGACGCGGTCCTCGTCCCCGGCCTCGACGCCGAGGGAAGGCACCGCGTCGGGCAGCCTCTCGGTCCCCTCCGCGAGGATGAACATCCCCTCCCGGGTCTCGTAATAGCGCTCGTTCCGGCTGGACACCTCTCCTCTGACCGTCAGCACCGACCCCTTGAGCAGCCGGATCTTGGGCCCCCGCCGCCCGACATGCCACAGCTTCTTGTAGAGCGGAATGTCGTTCTCCCGGACCACGATGCCGAAAAGCCCCGCGCGGATGTCCGGGCGATCCCCTTCGGCGGGCCGCGCCTCGGCCGCCTTGGTCTTGGTGAGGTATCGTCCGCAGATGAACCCTCCCAGCCGGCGCTCGAACCAGCCTTTGGGGCAGTCCTCGGTGCGGGCCCGCAGAGAGACATCCACCACAGCCCCCGGCTGAATCTTGGCGATCACCGCGCTTTGCCGGTTGACGCCGCGATGAACCAGGGCCGGGGAACGGACCTCCTTCAGTAAGTATCGGGCCTCTTCGCCACGACTTTCAAAGGAAATGAGGAGCACCAGCAACACAAGAGATATCGACCTGAGCATCATTGCCCGGAGTACTTACCCGATTTGAGAGATATTACAAGAGGCTGCCCCGCGGCCGTCTCGCCAAGAGGCGCCGGTTCTCACGGAAATCGCGGACCGAAGCCCGACGCGCCCTCGCACCCCAACCCCCGGGAATGGGGAAGAAAAAGAGACCTAACCCCCCGGCCCCCTTCCCTAAGAGGGAATGGGGAGCAAGAATGAAGAATACGAAGGGACCTCTCCTTTTTGGGGAGGGGTTCTTATCGCCGGGGGAGGTTCTTTGGACGGATTCAGCCCCCGAAAAGACTGCGCCGTCGGTCCAAAAAACTACTATGTTTTCGTTGGACATTGAGGTATGAAACGTCCCCGAAGGGGTGTATTTATGAAAACACATTTAATTTTTTTCTGTAGCATTATCAGCTGTCTCGCATGTGAAGAAGCCACCCGCAACGCCTCGGGAGACGGGGGTGACGGTCCCGGGGAGGGGCCGAACTACACCACCCAGGGCAACCAAATTATCGGCCCGGACGGTCAGCCGGTCCGGTTCAACGGTATCAACTGGTACGGGTTCGAGGACGCGGAGATGATGGTGCACGGGCTCAACCGGCGCTCCCTCGACGCCTACCTGGATCAGATCGCCCAGCTCGGGTTCGACCTCATCCGGCTGCCCTTCAGCAACGAGATGCTGGACATGCAGACCGATCCCCTGCCGGCGGACAGCGTCGTCTATGAGCTGAACCCGGAGCTCGCGGGGCTCACCCCCTACGAGAAGTTCAAGGTGTTCATCTCCAAGGCGGGGGAGCGGGGCATCAAGATCCTCCTGGATCGCCACCGCCCCGCCGCCGCCGAGCAGTCGGATCTCTGGTACACGGACGCGTACCCCGAGGCGGACTGGATCAGCGACTGGCTCATGCTGGCCCGGGATCTGAGGAGCCACACGAACATCATCGGCGCGGACCTCCACAACGAGCCGGGGGGGTATTCCACCTGGGGCACCGAGGAGGAGACCCGGGACTGGCACCTGGCCGCCCAGCGGGCCGGAAACGCCATACTGGCGGAGGAGCCGCGGTGGCTCATCATCGTCGAAGGGGGCGAGAAGAACATCCCCAATGTGATCGGCTACTACTGGCGGGGGGGAAACCTCAAGGGGGTGCGGGACTACCCGGTGGAGCTCAACGTGCCGAACAAGCTGGTCTACTCCGCTCACGACTACGGTCCGGAGATCGCCGACATGCCCTGGTTCTCGGATGCCGCCTATCCGAACAACCTGCCGGCGGTCTGGGACGAGCACTGGGGGTACATCCACAAGGAGGGCATCGCCCCGGTGCTGGTGGGGGAATTCGGCGCCAAGAATGTCCAGCCCACTTCGGCCAGCGGCATGTGGTTCAACGCCCTCGTCAACTATATTAATGAGAATGACCTCTATTGGGCCTTCTGGACCTTCAACCCGGACAGCGGCGATACGGGCGGCCTCCTCGGCAACGACTGGGAGACCGTGAACCAGGACAAGATGACCGCGCTGCAGCAGCTGTTCTGAGATCTCGCCCCCCTACCGACCTAAGGCCTCACGGAAAAACAACTCCGGTTTAGGGGCGGATCCATCAATTCTAACGGCATCGCTCGGCGCCCCACCGCCTCGGTGTTTGGCCTTTATATCGAAGCGGAATTCGTGTAAACTACGGCACGTTATTAGGCTATTCCAGTTTCGGAGGGTGAAATGGCAGAGCGCTTTTTATTAATTCTATGGGTTAGTTTACTGTTCGGATGCACCCCGGATGATCGGGGGCTCCCGGATCTCTGGGGCACCGACTCGAACGGACCGGGGGAGACCAATCCGGGCGAGGGGGACGCGGACACCGACACCGATACCGATACCGATACGGATACGGATGCGGATGCGGACGCCGACTCGGACACCGACACCGACGCCGACACCGATACGGACGCGGACACTGACTCGGACGCGGACACCGACTCGGACGCGGACACCGACTCGGATACGGACGGTGACGCGGACGCCGATGCGGATTCGGATGCGGCCGGTGACGCGGACGCCGATGCGGATTCGGATGCGGACGGTGACGCGGACGCCGATGCGGATTCG
>JBNLED010000143.1:0-10212 GCA_050304755.1 Polyangia bacterium
CTCGGACGATTGCGACGCGGGGGAGACCTGCCTTCAGGGGGTCTGCATCCCCGCGACCATCGGGACGTGCGAGACCTCGGACGATTGCGACGCGGGGGAGAGCTGCGTTCAGGGGGTCTGCATCCCCGGGGATATCGCGACCTGCGAGACCTCGGATGAATGCGACACCGGGGAGAGCTGCGTTCAGGGGGTCTGCATCCCCGGGGATATCGCGACCTGCGAGACCTCGGATGAATGCGACACCGGGGAGACATGCCTCGCCGGGTTCTGCATCTGAGAATCTCTCCTAGACTAGAAAGTAAAATCCTGCTCCGTTGTATTTCTAATGACGTTATACTTGGATGACGTGCCTCCCTCCGCTCGCTCCGCGAGGCTACGGCGAGGTCTTGGACTTACATTTCGAAAGGTATCTACCGACCGGCCTCGTCGACGAGCCGGGCCGCCTCCATGAGGAGCCCCTGCATCGACGTCTTCAGCCGATCCTGCTGTACCACGTCGTGGGGGGCGAACTCGAACTGCCCCTCGGTCCAGCCGAAGATCCGGGCCACCAGGGACATCTGGTCGCTGTCGTCGGGGACGCCGTCCACTTCGATGGCCATGGGGCGGCCGTCGCGGACGAACAGGTGGCAGATGGCGGGGCCCACCAGCATTAGAACGCCGGTCTTCTGCTCCAGCTCGAGCATCGACAGCACCGTGGCCAGGGAGACCTGCGCCAGATCCCCCCGGAGGGCCTTCCGCGCGCCGTCCGAACGCCCCGAGATGCTGCGTTCATACAGCCGCTCGATGCGGAGCACCAGCTCCTCGGGGGTGTAGGGCTTGGCCAGGTAGTCGTCCACCCCCATCTGGTAGCCCTTGAGCCGATCCTTCTCGCCGCCGAGGGTGGTCTGAAAGATGACGCGGGTGGCGGCGAGGCTGGGGCGGGCGCGGATGGTCCGGAGGAAGTTCCACCCGTCCATCCGCGGCATCTGGACGTCGCTCAGGACGAGATCCGGGGGATCCCTTAGGCAGGCCCCAAGGGCCTGGAGCCCATCCTCCACGGCGGTCACCTCGTGTCCCCGCTCTTGCAGCGCCTCGACGGCCTGCTCGCGGTACATCCAGTCATCATCCACCACCAGTATCTTGAGGCGGTGTACGAGCTCCGGCATCCCGCTGTCCTCGACCCCCTCCAGGGCGGCCTGGGAGATGAAGCGCTCGATTCGTTCCAGGCTGTCGGCGGAGACATCCATGAACTCCACCGCGATCCCCTTCTTCTTTTCGGATGAAAGGGTCCTCACGATTCTGGAGATGCAGGAGACCTCGTCGCCGCCGGGGAGTTGGAAGACCAATCGCACCACGGCGTTCACCGGGAGGAGGTGGTCGGTCCGGATGAACATCCCCCCCTTGGAGAGGTTCTTGGTGTAGGCCATGACGAGCTGATCGAGCGTCTCGAACTGAACCCGAAAGTTGGCTCGGACACGGGGATTCCGCCGTCGGTCGCTGTTGTCCTGGGTCATCGGTCGTATCTCGCACGAGGGGTGGGTCGAATGAGCATTACTATAAGTTAACCTGAATAAGGTCTCGAGACCATACCGATTGTCGATTTGAAAATGAGATTTTTCCGCCCGGGCTCTTGAACGGTCGCGCTACCTGCAGAACCGGGCGGGATCGTTGTTGTGGCACTTGGCGCAGGCCTGCCGGTTTCTCGCGGCGAGCGCCTTGCAGCGGCGGCGGAAATCCGGAGGATGGGGGTTGAAGAGGGTATGGCATGAGAGGCAGGAACTCTCGTTGTGACATGATACACAGGCGGTGATGTTGCGCTTGGCCCGGCGCATCAGCGATCGCGTCTCCATCCCCCGGTGGTACTGGCCGTGCCCCTGATCCGGCCTCGCCCGCGGGGGGCTGTCGGGGGCGACCCCGCTCCGCCGGTGACAGGTGAGGCAGAAGGTCTGTTTCCGGTGGCAGCCCTTGCACCGCGGGTTGTCGATTCGCGTGCTCACGCCGTGGGAGGTCAGCCAGTCCCCGGGATGGATGTCGCGGGGGCGCCGCTTGCCCGTGTGGCACTCCTGACAGAAGACCTCCCGGTGACAGGAGGCACAGTAGTCGGAGTCGGCCCCCGCCCGGACCGCGTGGGTCCCCGCCCAGCCGGGGCCGTGGCTCGGCCCCTTCAACCAGGTGGGCGGGGTGAGCTTCCCGGCGCGATAGTCGGTGAGGAGGGTGCCGTCCTTTCGCGTGATGTGGCACGAACGGCATGAGGTCTTCGGGTGACAGGAGAGGCACTGCTTCATGCCCACCACGTCCATCCCCACGCCCTTTTTCGTGGGTTGGTGCGAGGCGGAGCGGGGATGGCAGGTTCCGCAGGGGGGCTTTTGGTGGGCCTTGTGGGAGAAGCGGATGTTGGGCCTCGGATATCGTCCCGGTGTGGGCTTCTTCCCCGCTTTCACGGTTCGGTGGCAGGCCCTGCAGGCGTCGGTGAACGGAGAGACCGGGGTCGCGCCCCTGGCCGCGTCGTGGCACTCGGCGCAGCGCTCCATGTACGGTACGAGGCGGTCCGATGCCCATCGGCTGGTGGCGGCCCGCGGGTGACAGGTGAGGCAGTCCTTTCGGGCCGCCGGACACTTGGCGTGGGTGTCCCGGACCGCGGGGCTCGGCGGCGGGAGAAGAACGGCGGACACCGGGTCGTGTCCCTCCCCGAAGCCCCACCGCCCGGCGACCAGGATCGCCGCCGCGATCACACCGATATAGGCTCGTCTCATCATCGCCACAAATCCACCCGGAGCAGCGCGAAGGCGGTGAACCGCTTGTTGCGGCCGCTCCCCATATAGTGTTCGAACTCCGTCAGCAGGTGGGCCTGGTGCGCCAGCCGGAACCGCCCGGACAGCACGTACCCCGCGGTGTTGCCCTGGTACCTGGCGGAGAAGTCGTCCTCGAAACGCCAGAACGAGAGCCGGGCCGAGAGCCACAGGCGCTGGTGATTGAGGAACCCTTGACCGCCGCTGAGCTCGGCGCCCAGCCGGGACTCCCCCCACTCCTCGAGGTAGCTGAGCCGAAGGGAGACCGCGCGGACCCGGGTCCGGTAGTTGCCCCCGATCCCCCCGCCGGCGCCGGAGACCAGCCGATCCTCGGCGTCCCCGGTGATGCCCGCGCTCTCCGAAACCAGCCGGACGAACCCCCAGGACGCCACGTTCACGCTCCGGTGCACCCTGAGCGCCACCCGACCCCCGAGATCGTTCTGGGGTGAGGTGTCGAAGACGTTGAAGATCGAGTCCCCCTCGAACACGGGCTCGAAGTGGTGGTAGTCGGCGTACAGGGTGACGAGGTCCACCGGGGTGACGCCGATCTCCACGTCCGCCTCCGTGAAGGCGTTGACGAGGGGGCTGAACACGGCGCGGGCGTCTGCGCGGACGCGGTCGAAGGAGAGCATGAGGCGTCCCCCCACCCGCTCGTCCGCCAGGGCGTTGCCGCCGGACGAGAGCCCCACGGCGCGAAATCCAGTGGCGACCTCCAACCAGCGCTTCGGCGATATCGTGAGCTCCGTGCCGATGGCCAGGCGGGAGCCGGGCTCCTTCCGGTCCGGGAAGGCCCCCTGATCCATCTCCCGGCGTCCCCCCCGATCCGTCCCGTCCAGCTCCAGGAAATCGTAGCCGAGGATGTGTCCCCCCCGGACCTCCGTCCCCAGGTAGGTGTCGAAGGTGATCCCGAGGGGGAGCCGGATCCGCGTCTCCCCGCCGTCGAAGGCGAAGAACCCCAGGGTGTCGAGGCGGATCTGCCGGCCCGCCCGGAGATCGAGGCGCCCCTCCCATAGATCGGTGAGGTCGAGGTAGGCGGTGATGGCGCTGAGCTCGAGGGGGGTCAGGCCGGGGATATAGGCCTCCTCGGAGGAGGGATCGGCCTCGGCCCGCTCGATGCTCATGTCACCGAAGAGGCGGAGGGAACCGTACAGGGCGAGCCGGGGCCCCCGGTAGTAGGGGTCGGACTCCCCCGAGAGCACGTTCCATGCGCCGAGCTGCAGATCCTCCACCACCCGCCGCCTGGAGATGAGCTCTCCGTACCTGGAGTAGACGGAGTAGCCCTCCACCGACAGGGAGGACGATACCTGCTGGTCGTACCCCCACACCCGCGACGTCAAACAGATCATACATAGAGTCAGGACCGCCGGGATGTGCTTCATTTCGCGCCTTTGCGTCTCCCATCACCTCGAATAGGGCTATGCTTCCCTTTCGGTCTCCGCTTGTCAATGGTTATCCGTTAAAAACTCTCTCGCCCGGTCCGTATAAGCCTATCCGCGACTTCGGGAGGCGACCAGGGGCTGGAGATTCCGATTTCTGTTGTTTCTCCCAGACCACAAAGATATATTCTCAGGAGAATTATTTCGCTTATGAGAAGGAGAATGAGATGAAGCTGATCCCGTGGATTATGGGTTGTATCTTTTTTACGATGGGATGCGGTTCGGACGACAGTGATCCGGACGCCACCGCCCCCAAGAGCTCGACGATCTGCAGACAGCTGATCGAGTGCGCCCGGGCCATCGGCGCCGGCGGCGTGACTACCCTCATCGCGACGTACGGAGAGGACGGGACCTGCTGGACCATGTCCGGGGTCAAGAGGAGCGACTGCTGGGCCGAGTGCCGCGCCACCATGGAGCCCTATCGGATCGCGAACCCGGACGAGCCGGCCTGCCGAGAGTGCACGGAGGCGAGCGAGTGCGCGGTGTTCGACGCGCCCTACTGTAACCTGGAGGGGGCCTGCTCCGACTCGATCTGCGGCAACCGGAAGCTGGAGGGCGACGAGGTGTGCGATGACCCGGACGATATTGACTGCAATGACGACTGCACCCACGATTACTTCGACTGCAACCCCCTCAACGATCCCAGACCGTGCGAGGCCGGGGAGAAGTGCGATCTGACGTATGACGGCTGGGACGTCTACGGCGAGTGCGTGGCCGCCGGGAGCGCCGGCCTGTACGACAACTGCGACGATACCCAGTGTCAGCCGGGCTATGTCTGCATCGTCGGCAGCCGGGTCAACCAGTGCCCGAACGGGGGGCCCATGTGCTGCACCGAGTGGTGCGACATGGCGGCGACCTCCAACCCCTGCCCCGACGAGCTCTCCTGCTATACTATGGGCAATGTCTTCTCAACCGGATCCGACATGAACGTCATGGATATCGGTTACTGCGGGTCCTCGCAGTAGGGCTACTCGAACGGACGGAGCCGGAGCCACTCCTTCAGCTGCTCCCGGTACACCTCGACCCGGAGCCGCTCCACCGCCTTCATGACCGACCGATAGAGCCTGTCGAGCTCTACGGCGCGTTTCTTGAGCTTCTTACAGGCGGGGCTCCCCGTGCATCGGGTGAGCTCCAGCGCCTCGAGCAGCCCGTCGCGGCTCCTGGCGTGCCAGTTGAGATCGATATCCCGGTCTGCCTTGTGAAGGGGCTCGCAGGCCACCGCGAAGCCCAGGGGGTTGACCTCCAGCATGCACCGCAGCTCGTGGATCCGGTTCACCTTGGGGAGGAGCGCCTCGAGCGCTTGGGCCTCCGCCGCCACCTCCGCGATGCGGTCCATCCCGCCGGCGCGCTTTCGCCACTCCCCGGCGCGGGCGGCGACCTCGTCCGGGGTGGCCCCGAGGCGCCACCGGCCGATGATATCCATGGCCACCACGTGGCGCGCTAGCCTCGAGTCCGCCGCCGCCTTGTCCCTCACCCAGGCGACCAGCGCCGCCTCGTCCTCGGCCGCAGTTGAGACGACCCGGTTCAGCAGATCCATCGGGGGACATCGCCAGTAGGCGATAATCTCGATCAACTCCAGACCGCAGTCGGCGCGGAACGCCTGGTCGGAGAGCTCCCGCACCGCCGCGATCCGGGGCCAGACCTCCGCCGGGGATGCGATCGGGCGTCCGCAGAGGGGGTGTGCGTCGTCGTCGGGGATCGACCCCCGGGGTTCAGGCGCCGGGGTCCTGGGGGCTGGCTGCTCGCCGCCGCAGGCCTGCACGATGAAAAGGATCAGGAATAGTAGGCTCTTGCTCATTGCAGCTCCTCTGTAAAAAAACATGTCACCATCCTCCATTTACCGCAGCTGAAAGGGAAATGGAAGATGCGGTTGGCGCGCGCGGTTAAGGTCGGTAAGAATCGTCGTTCCCGCGCGGTCGGAACGCTGTCCGGTTTTCCCTTGAAAGGGCGATGCCGAGCGACCGATAATGCCCCCCCGTGGCGAATCACAACAGCACAAGCCCCCCCGGGCACCGCGCGGCGTGGGTCGCCCTGTTATGCGTCATCGGGTTTGTCGTATGCCAGGGGATCGTGCTCCAGGTCCGTTCGATGGTACGAAGTCCGGATATGGCGCTGGGATACGCGATGGATCCGCTCCTCTTTCTCGTCTTTTTCCTCAGGATACCGCTCGGAGTCGGGGCGGTGGTGAGCGCGGCGGTGTGGGGTATCGTTCGTCTTCGGGCCCGTTTCAGGCGGTGACTGTATCATGGCTCTGTCAACCGATCCCGGCTGTCCAATGATCGGTGGCGGGCTCGAGAAGCTGAAAGCGGCGGGGAACTGGGCTATACTGGTGAGGTCCGTCGACCCCTCTGAAGGGGAACCATGAGGAGAAGTAGATGAAATTTGTATTGTATTTGGGGATCGGGATGGCGTGTCTCGCCTGCGCGGGTCAGCGTATTGATGCGGGAGAGGACGCGGGCGGGCAGGGGACTGGTGGCGCGGATGCGGACACGGACACAGACAGCGACGCGGACACAGACAGCGACGCGGACACGGACAGCGACGCCGACGGGGATACCGACACGGATGTCGACGGGGACTCGGAGGTCGAGACAGACGTCGATACAGATTCCGAGGGCGACGCCGACATGGACAGCGAAGCGGACACGGACAGCGACGCGGACACGGACAGCGACGCGGACACGGACAGCGACACCGACGGGGACACCGACACGGATGTCGACGGGGACACGGATGTCGATACAGACGTCGATACAGACACCGATGGTGACGCGGATTCGGACAGCGGGAATCCCGAGGATACCGGGAGCGCCGAACCCCCCAGCGACAGGGACTCGGCGACCGGGGAGACCGGCACGGGGAGTGGGGACAGCGCGCCCTTGGGAGAAGGAAACTGCACGGATCTGATCACCGACCCGGCGATCAACTGGCGGGAGTCCTCCCTTACCACCGACCAGGAGATCGTCGCCTGCCTGGCCGAGACCCTGGGCCGGCCGGTGGGCTACGGCGCGGCCGCCACCGGGGGATACAATCCGGACGGCGGGAGCCGGCTCGTGGTCATCACCCGGGACGCGGCCGTCTCCGTGGAGCAGCAGATCCTGGACGCCATCAGCAGCGAGGAGCACAACTGGATCGTCTTCGACAAGGCGGACTTCGCCGAGCCCTACGAGATCGCGCTCTACCGCCTGAAGTGCGGGGAGCCGGACGTGTGGGCGGCCCTTGGCGGCGCCGCCGAGGAGGAGTGCATCGACTATCCGCGGTGGTGCGCGAACAACGGGGTGTCCGAGGGGAGCTGCCTGGAGACCTTCTTCAACGACCGGCTCAACGATAGCGATCTGCCGATCCGCAACGTCCGCATCGCCTCCAACACCACCCTTGATGGCCGCCAGAGTCAGGCGTACTTCCTGTTCAGCGGCTTCGCCATCGGTTCGGACAGCAGCGGCGAGCCGGTGGAGACCGCCGAGAGCGTCATCCTGACCGATCTCCTCTTCCAGGGGGCGGGCCACACCGAGGATCACGGGCTGGACCCGGACATGATCCGCTCCACCGGCGCCTCCCACGACCTCTGGATTCACCACAACACCTTCGATCTGACCGGCGACTCCGCCTTCGACGTCAAGGTGGGCGCCTTCGACATCACCGTCTCGTCCAACCTGGTGAAGAACGTGAAGCGGGCCGCCCTGCACGGCTCCAGCGACAGCCGCGAGATCAACGCGCAGATCACCACCACCCTTCACCACAACGCGTTCATCACCACCGACAATCTGTACGACACCTTCGGCAACACGGGGCGGCGGGTGCCCCTCATCCGTCGCGGTAGGGCCCACCTCTTCAACAATGTCTTCTACAACTACCGCAAGGATGTGCTCAGCGTGCGCGTGGGGGGCCGGGTGGCCTTCGAGGACAACATGTTCCTCGCGAACCCGGCGGTCGCCGGCGATGACGATATTGAATACTACGTCACCAACCTGCTCGACGAATACGAGGAGGGCGGGCTCGAGATCACCGGGAGCCGCGTCTGGATGTCCGACGCCTCCTGCAACCTCTCCGGCCAGCCCGGGGATCTGACCGCCTCCTTCGGGAGCACGCCGGACATGCTGCAGGACTACGACCCCACCTCCAAGAGCACCATCGCCGCCAACCGGTTCGCGGCGGGGGAGGCGCTCGCCGACTACGTGCTCGCCACCGCGGGGAAGGGGGCGGCCGCTCCCTTCAACTCCCCCCTCTCCCCCGGCCCGGACGCCATCGCGGCCATGCCCCACGCCGCGTGCGCGCCATAGATACCCCATAGAATCCCACCGTAGTCCCCGGAGGCGAACAGACCAGCCGGTTCTCCTCGGCCGTGACCAGCTCGGTGAGCGCCCGGTCCACCACCGCCTCGTAGGTCTCGCCGCCTCGGCCACCGGGAGGCGGCAGGGCGAGACGAGGAGGGCATTTCGTCCGGGCCCTGAAAGGTTTTCCAGCTTACGCCCAATGATGAGTTGAACGGAAAAAGAACAGCGCAACCCGTACGTGTTCGATCTCACGGGCGGCGAGAATAAGGTCATCAAGCTGGTTCTCGACGAGACGTTCTCGACGCGGGTCGGGCTCTTCCTCATCAAGGCCAAAAGCGCTCCGGGAAAAAGGAGGCCGATTTCGTGGACGCGGTCCGCGGCGCCGCCCCGCGAATTCCCGCCGAAGACAGATCCCATGGCACGAAACTGAACGATGGACACGGTGGCCGGGACGCCGTATGAACTGTGTAGAAAGAGAAAGCGAGGGAGACATGATAAACAGCACGACGGCAATGATTCTCTCATCCCTGCTCCTGATGCTGGTCTGCGGCGTGACCCTGGCCGGTGGTAAGGAGCTGCTGCGGGTGGGCGCCGCGGCCCCCCGCCTGCGCGGGATCGATCAGGAGGGCCGCCCCCATGAGCTCGCAGAGACAAAGGGATCGTTCACGCTGGTCTACTTCTACCCCAAGGATCAGACCCCGGGATGCACCAAGGAGGCGTGCGCGTTCCGCAACGTGTGGAAGAAGTACGAGGCCGCCGGCGTCAAGCTGTTCGGGGTGTCCCAGGGGAGCATCAAGTCCCACAAGAAGTTCGCGGACAAGCACTCGCTTCCGTTTCCGCTGATCGCCGACAAGGACAAGGTCTGGGGTGACGCGTTCGG
The DNA here is from genome assembly GCA_050304755.1 of Polyangia bacterium. Lineage (GTDB taxonomy): Bacteria > Myxococcota_A > Polyangia > JAAYKL01 > JAAYKL01 > CAYWLQ01. The sequence goes on from JBNLED010000143.1 coordinate 9,359, forward strand.
CGTGGGGTCCTTCCTGGGGATGTACAAACGCGTGAGCTTCCTCATCGACAAGCAGGGAAAAATCGCCAAGGTCTACAGCGACGTGGATCCCGGTGTCCACGCCGCCCAGGTCCTCGAGGATATCCGGACGCTGAACGCGAAGCCCTGAGGCGACCGATGGACTATCGCCGGAAGATGGTGGGCGTCAGGGCGCGGCTCGAGTCGCTCCGCGGGTGCCTCGAATCGTACGGCCTGCGGGCCTGCGAGGAGCATACCTGGCCGCTGAAGGCCCTCCGGGAGGCGGCGGGGCGGTAGTGTCGTCGTCCTCGACAATCAACGGGTGATCATCTCGATGTCGTCCACACAGAAATTGAACAGCGTATCCGCGCTCTGGTTCGTGGCCACCATGAACATGATGGATCTCACGAGGGCTGTATTGATAGGGGCGGTGGCATCGTCATACTCGACCGTGGCGTCCTCGAAGAGGTAGTCCGTCGGCAGACCGAGGGTGCGCTCATCGGCGGTGATAAACGCGAAATCACTCCGGTCGAGCTCGGACATCATCACCCGGAGCTCGCCGATGACTCCGCTGAGGGTGAGTCGGACACCGATGATATCGGACATATCCGTCGGGCATGTGGAGAGGGTGTACTCGACGTCGTCCCCCGGGGAGACGGTCCCGTTGTCATCGACACAGAGGGTGAAGCCGATGCCGGCCCCCCAGATGGTCCAGTCGGTGTCCGCCTTCACCGCCACCCCTCGGGCGCAGTATCCCCCGGTGGGGGAGGTCCGGCCATCGACGGTCGAGGCGATCTCGTCATCGAAAGTGAACCAGGAGCCCCGGATGCCCCACGGGTTGCTCGCGCCGTCGATCC
>JBNLED010000144.1:0-32694 GCA_050304755.1 Polyangia bacterium
GGTTTCCGGTGGTGTCGTTAGACGAATACGTGATCATGCCGAAACATTTTCATGGCATCGTGATCATAAACGCACTCGCCGAATCGACGACGAATGACGCTGGACAAAGGGTAGCCGCGAGGGCTACCCCTACACTTGGTACGATCGTCGGTTCGTTCAAATCGAGCTTCTTCATTGAATCGCAATGAACCGAAATGAGACTGTCGCAGGGGTATCGAAACAGAAACGGCCCCCCCAAGAGAGAAAGTGGAGGAACCCCATGAACGACGCGCGATCCCAAAAAACTCAAAATCACAACGTTTTTCAACATCGCTGTTCACTCGTCGTCGCCTCAGATAAAGGTCTCGTCGAGGAGAAGAACGCCGAATGCTCAGTCTCATCGTCCGTACATTTTAGCTCATTGTTTTTCAGATTGTCATCTGTACAGTCGACCGGATAGCCCGGCTCCCCCAAGAACAGCAACCCACCCGAGGTGATGAGGATCCTTCGCGAGAATATGGCCCTCAAAGCGCAAGTGAGGGCCTTGTTACTGGAGATGAAATCGGAAAAAGGAAAACATCCGAAGGTGTCGATCCAAACACGGGCCGCCCAGGTGTTCGCCTTTTTGCTCACCCGCGGGGACAAGGCCTTTCAAAACTACTATCTCACTGCTTCAAAACCCACGCTTTCCCTTTGGTATCCGATTCATGGTTTCAGATCTCCAGTCGGCGTGAAAGCGCCAAGGTCGTGAATGCCGAGGGCCTGCTCGATGCCCGCGACCTCCTTCACCACGTCCACGAATCCGTGCTCGCCGAACAAGGCGTGCTCGCGCTCCTCGAACGCTTCGCCGAGCTCGCGGTAGGCCGAGGCGCCCACGAGCTTGGCGAAGGCCGGAAACAGCACCGTGTCTTATCGGACCGCGTGCGGCCTGTACATGCGGACGAAGGCCCGGAGGGTCTGCGTGAGCGTCAGGTGTTCGGAAAGGCTCACACCGCCGCCGGCGTGTCCGAGCTCCAAAAACAACTCCTGCCGGACGTTGTCTCAAACATCAGAAAGGTCGCGGAACGGCAAGCCCGTCTTCTATATTGCATTTTGTAATCGGTAGTCGAGTATGCGTCGAGTGCGCAGAGTATTTTCTCCACAGAATTACGAACGGCGGTCTGGGACAGTCGTTTTTGTGTTCGCGAATCGAAGTTGTCGGCGGTTGGTTGGTCTTTTAACTGTCTGATGCGGGGGTAGAAAACAACGACATCCGAATGGCAAAGATGCTAAAACGCCGTAAGCTTCCGATGCGGGAAGAAATTGTGAGTTCTTGTAAAACAGTGGAAGGCCGAGGGATATGACAGAAATACAAGACTATTTTTCAGGTGAAAAACTCCAGTGTTCCATCGGGATCGCTCTATCAGTTCTGTCGATCACGCTAGCTCTAGTGTTTGTTTTTTCCCTGAAAACTGATTTTTTGAAAGGAGTGGCATACCCCTCGTTGGTCATACTCACCGTCCTATTGATTATTTGCGTTGGTATCGTCTTTAGGACACCCGGTGACATTGAACGGAGTCTGAGCCGGAGAAAATGATATCAGAGGAAATCCCCCGAATGGAAAAGGTAATAAAGAATTTTAAAGTCATCAAGATCACAGAGATATGCCTGGCGGTCATTGGCCTTGGGCTATGGGTTCTGTTATTTGGCAGGCCGTTGATTGGCGGTATTGGACTGGGCCTCTTGATACAATCCCTCATGATGTTCGGTTTTGACTATTTGGCCCATGGCAGGGCAATAGAATATTGGGAGTTTCTCCAGAATGCGTAACTATCCATGATGAAGATACTCGGCATTATACTGGCAATCAGCCACTTTGTGTTACTGTTTTGGTCAGCGGGTGGTATGTTGGAATGGCTCCTGCCGGCAGTGCCGTGGAAACCATATAGTAATCCTGACTTCCCCAAATGGTTGTTATTTGTCCACTGGACCTCGGTTATCTTCGCTTCATCGGTCTTTATTTACGGTTATTTTTCACGGTGGCGGCTCACACCGATCCTTATGTCCGCCGCCTATGGGACGATGGCCCTTGTCTGCCTGATCGAGACGTTTGGCTATATGACGAGTAGGACCAAATTCCTGGCAATGGGGCTTGAATATGCTGCGTATACCCTCATTCTGATTGTCCTGTTTGATGCCCGTTTTGCCTCTCAACATTTCGATTGAGCGTTCCGGATTTCTCTCCACGGTCGTTGTTGCATAGAACAATGTTTATCCGGACAGCCGCTGCCAGGCGAGACTGATTGAATCGGCGGTCGTGCGAATGTCTTCCTCGGTTGTCCCGCGTCCGAGCGAGAGATGGACGGCGCCGAGCGCATCTTCCGCGGTGAGCCCCATGGCGAGGAGCACCGAGGAGGCGGACTCTCCCCTCTCGTGACATGCCGAGCCGGTGGAGGCCGCTATCTCCGGAGCCTTTGCGAGGATAGCGCTGCCGCGAAACCCCGGAAAACGAATATTGAAGGTATTGGGCAACCTCTCAATCTCGTGTCCGTTGAGCGCGAGCCCCGGGATTTGTTCCCTGAGGCGATGCCACAGCTCCTCCCGGAGCGCATGCCGTTGCCGGTGGAGCTTGCCCAGTTCAGCATGACGTCCATTGGTCCGCTGAGATTGTCGTCTGTCTACTATTAAAACGAGAAATTTGCTGTAGTGTGGCGGTGGGTCGCCATTGCTTGGCAAGCACCACTGGAAACAAAACCAGCATTCTGACCGATACCCCCGGTTGACACAAGCCCGTAATCCACATCGTGTACGCCGTCGCCCACGACACCAGGGGCGGCGTGAGCTTCGATTCATTTGAATTCGAGGTGCTTCCGGCGAAGTGATCACCGCGCCTGAACATCATTGAGACAATCGTCTAGTGGACAACGCCGACCGGTGGCGTGTCCCGGATATCGTTGTCATGTCCCCAGCAGACAACAGCGCCGTCTTCTTTCAAACCGCAACTATGACCGCCGCCGACGTCTGTCTGGACAAAGGTGTCGGTTGGGGCTGAGCACTCTCCGTGCTCGTTGTATCCCCAGCATGTAACGGTGCCGTCCGATCGAACACCGCAGCTGAAGTCCCACCCCGTGGCAACTTGGATAAAAAAACCGGTCGGCGGCACGGCCTGGCCGTATTCGTTGTTTCCCCAGCAGGCGACGGTGCCGTCCGTTTTCACGCCGCAGACGTGGTATCCGCCGCCGTCGATTTGAAGGAAGCTGTCGGCCGGCGGTGCGGCCTGGCCGTACTCATTATCCCCCCAGCAGGCGACAGCGCCATTCGTTTTAATACCGCAGGTGAACTCCCAACCGCCGGCAAGCTGGATAAACGTGTCGGCCGGCGGCGTGGCCTGGCCCCGGTTGTTGGATCCCCAGCATATGGCGCTATTGTCCGTTTCGATACCGCAGGCGTGTTCCCCGCCCGCAGCAACCTGGATGAAACTGTCGGGGGGCGCAGTAGCCTGATTATCGCGATCATCCCCCCAACAGATGATTGTACCCGCTGGCCTCAAGCCGCAGGTATGGTATGCGCCGGCTGAGATTTGGACGAAGGTGTCGGCCGGCGGCGTGGCCTGGCCGTAGAAGTGGTCGCCCCAGCACTCAACCGTACCGTCCACTCTCAGGATGCATGCCTGGTACCCTCCGGTGGTCACCTCGATGATGGTTGTTCTGTCGAGGCAAGTCCTCCCATCCGGGCCCAAGGCCCATCCATCGGCACAGCCACAATCATAAGCGCCCGGCCTATTGTTGCAGGTTCCATTGATTCGATCGCAATCGTCGATGCCGTTAGCGCATTCGTCGATATCCTCGCAAGTCTCTCCGTCACCGATAAAACCGGCGTTGCATATGCAAACGATCGTGTTCCCGCTGTCGTCGCATGAGGCGTTTTCATCGCACGTGCTCCCATTGCAGAGGACGAAATCGGAGTCTCCGTCCGGGACACCGGAGTTTTGGAGCACGGTCTGTTGGTAGCAGGCCGGTATCCCAAGGGCCACGATCACGAGGGGAAGCTTGCGATGGATGAAAAACCCGGTCGCGAGGCGTAGGTTGATCAATGCGTTTCTCTCCTCTCTACCCCTTACAGATTACAGAGGATCGCAGTGCGTAGGCAAATAGATGTCCCCATTGAGCTGTCTGTCCAACTGTTCCCCAATTGAATACCATTTATTTATTGCCCTGGGAACAGAAGACGCCTATGGAAGAGCGCAGTAACGGGAGAACACTCCTACGGCCAAGGCGTGCCCTGTGTGCAATTCTCCACGAAGAGAATGTTGCTCTGAGAGTCGTTGGGGACATAGACCTGATTCACGGCGGATTTCGGGTAGCTCCCGTTTTCGCACGTCACGCTCTGTCCCGGGCCTACCGCTATTTGGGCGTCGACTTTCAACTGACAGGAGCTCATCACGTCGAGAGGACTCCATTCCTCACAGACCTCATTGGCCTCGCACGTTTGCTACCTGTCCGCGCTGCGGCGGAAAGATGAGGATCGTGGCCGCGCTGACCGATCCGGTATCGATTCGCCGGTATTTGGAGGGAACAAGTCAGTCGGCGGAGCTTCCCGAAATTGCATCGGCGCGCTCGCGAGGGGGGGCCGAGGGGACTTTTCTCGTTCGGCAATTTCAATACCATGCCGTGATGTGCGATCTCGGTAGGGATGTATGGAATCGAATATAGGGTGGGGCGGCTTCCCAAGTCTACCGACTGGCGTGGACACAACTCAAAAAGGCGTGAATCGTCAGTCTGACTCAGTTTGATGAAAACATCCGAATGGGTGAGGCGCCCGCAGTGGCCACCATCCTTCCCGTACCGGGTGCCCTTATTCCCTCTCCCGAATTCACCTGTATCAAGACGCCGGATCCCAGAGTGAGCACCTGTCCATTGGACACGTAGGCATCACCGCTTATCCAGTAGGGATTGTTTGTCGCGGTCAGCGTCCCACTGACAGGTCCGTTCAATTCTGTAAACACGCGTCCCCCGAGCGTTGTGCACTCATTGCTGTCTACTGCATAGTTCAACCCATTTGAATGCTCATCCATGATGTTTCCGGTGCACGTGTTACGATGTCCCAAATTCATATTGTGTCCATATTCATGAACATAAACATCTCCCGGCACTATGGTTTCTACGATAAAGCTGCTTCCCGGAGTCTGTCCACATCCCCAAAACGTATCATTGTCCACACCCGCACATCGATCGACAGCATCTACGACCTTAACCCTTCCGGACAACGCAAAGGCGCTGTTTAATTTGGCTTGGCTGTCAATTTCATCCAAGCCATCTCCGATTACCCCGACAGTCCCGACATTTCCGTTTCTTGCAAACTGTACTGTACAGGGTACGTCAGAACACGTGGACGTTCGCATCCACAACCGGAGGTTTCCGACCGCTATTGCAGCGTCAAATTCAGCGTTGCCATACGTGGTGTCCAAATCGATATGACGATTGACGACCCAGGTAATAACGCTCGCGCCACTCTGCGCGTTTGCCGTCTGCAAAACAAGTATACACTGTGCTGCTATGATAGCGCATATCAGGTGTTTCTTGTGCATTTTACTTCCTTTCTGCTATTGATAGCGTTTTTGTTTTGTTCATTGGTTTGGTATATCGAAATAGCCTTCCCGTCCTTTCTCGCTAATGACATCAATGTCCCCAAAGCCGTCGGAGATTTTTTGCAGCATCTCTTCTCTCCCTCTAAAGTCTTCGTCGGACGCAACCTCTTTTTGAAGCTCGACCAGGATTTCCCGCGCTTCCGGCTGTCCGGATATTGCGAGCCCGATTACAGCCCTTTGCGCCAATTTTGCACCCAAATCCTTTCCCTGGTATGTCCCTCTGACAAAATCCCAGCTTTCGGGTCTCAGGTGGGATTTCAAATACGCCAAAGCGACTTTGTGGCCGTTTCCGGCAATACATCCGATAGCAAACGGGATTGACTTTAGCATCTTGTACGTATCGCCATCCAACTCCCCATAATCGACCTCCAATTTATCGACCAGCTTTTTAAAGTCAGATTCATCTCCTATAAAACCAATCGTGACCACCGCATTGACCCACCATTGTCTATCTTCTTGATTCTCAACGACTTTCCAAAGGCGGGGTATCGCGCTCGCGGTGAGTTGTCGGGCCATCTTTAGAGAAATACCGTTAAAATATGGGTGACTGATGAATTTGTAAACATGTTCTTTAAAATCTTCTCCAGACAGCTGTTCAGCCTCCGCACCGTCCGCTTGGTTATCCCCGTTGATTTCGGAAATGGTATGGATGTCTTCCTCCCGATTGTCGGCGTTGCTTTTTTGGGTCGTACAGGCGATACAGCTCGCCACGACCAAAGCCGCCATGATAACTGTTTGGCATCTCATTTGTGTATCTCCTTATTTCAAATAGCTGATTCGTGTCGCGGTCAGCTCGTGTCGCATCGCCTCCATTTCTGTTTCTTGCGCTTTCAGCCGTTTGTTCTGTTCGATGAGATGAAGGGTGAGCTCCTCGATCTTTTGAAGCAGTCTGGTTTGAGTCTCGCCGATGTTTGCCCCATGGTTCTCTACAGAATCGGCATTCGCGATATTCGGCAAGTGCCCATTCTCATCAATATAGGCCTCTGTTTCTTCGAGCGACATGAGCGGATAGTCATCGTCGAATACAAAATCCGCCGTGAAATTTTCGACGATAATTTCCCTCGCCTGAATAGTTCCGCTAACCGATAGCTTGTGAGCCGGCGTCCTATCGCCAATACCAACTCTGCCGCTGGCGTCAATCGTCATCACCACCATGTTGTTTTGGAACAGCTGCACGGGATGGTCCGTTATCGAACCCAATAGCAGTGAATTCGAGTGACTGCCGCTTACGGTGTGACCATATGTTCCCTCCAACCCGACATAACTTCTAACCAAGTTCCCATCCTGGCTTAGGATCATAAAGGCATTGTCCGACTCGTTGGAATTGTCTCTGTCGGCATAAAGATAGATGCTGGCGTCGCCGTTATCACGTATATCCAGATCGCCCATTGGGCTATCATTGGTACCAAAAAGCCCAATACCTATTGGATCTGTAAAACGATTCCAATTGGCACCATAGCCCCAACTAAAATAGTTGCCGTTGCTCCAGAGCGCCTCTTTGCCGGAAACATAAAGCGCGGGAGATGAGCTTCTTTGTATATTGACATATCCGTTGACGACGAGACTGTCGTTTATCGTCTGTGAATACGGGGTAAACGTATTGTCGTCCGCCAACGCCAATTTGTCTCCATTGTCAAAGCCGGTTGACAGAATTGACGATTCGAGCTCATATGCCCCAGCGCCACTGTAAGTATTCGACCCCATCTCGTTCAATAATAATTCTGATTCATCGTTGAACGAAACAGGCTTGTGCGATCCCATCCTCGCTTTTTCTGTCCCATTGAATCCCGAATAAACCGTTGCAGACCCCGAAGTGGCGACACTTTCACCATCGGCCTCGCCTTTTACCCAAACCTCACAGGCGTCGGCTTCATCCTCATCCAACCCAACCAGGGCATCTTCCACCGAAACGGCGGCGGTTTCCCAACTCAACGCATCTCCCCCCGCGGCGACTTCCGGATCAACATAGCGCACACAATCCGGCGTCAATAATTGAAGATTGCTTCCGCCGTCCGAGAGCTCGGCGTTTTCTTCTGCTTCACAACCCAAAAGCGCAATCGCACAAAATAACCAAATTATATTCCGTTTCATGTCAACATCACCTTTCTCGTATCGAAGCACGTACTGAGTGCTCCGCACATTGGCGTATTGCATGAGACACACGACCATCGTCTGTCCCACAGGCTCGCTTGTGGTTACTCATTTCAATAATATGAAACAGGTAACGTGTCTTTTAACAAAACAGATCTGATGCCATCCTAGGACATGCACACAATAAAAAGACAGTATTTACTTAATTGAAACCATTTAAAGATAAATTGGTTCTCTGGGACGTCCTGATCAAACACTATCCTCCCTTTGCTAAATAGACTGGCTGAAAGATGCAATGTAAACCAAAAGGCGATATTTTTTCGATGCACCAATTTCTTTCCAGTGCTTCGTCAATCCAAAACTGAAGCGTGTAATTTATCCCCCCATGAAAAGACGGTAGGGCTGAGAAATTCCAAGGGAGGCCTCGCTCCAAGGGAGGCCTCGCCCCCACGTGGATCAACACAAGAATAAAAGGAAAATGGTAAACAAAAAGGACGGAGAAAATTGTTGTTCTCCAGACCAGAAACAAAGCGCATTGTTGATGGACCATGAGGAGGTGAGAACCCGATTCTGACCTCGTCCGGGTGGCCTTTCACGAGGTAAAATGGCAGTCTTGCGAGGTAGAATGGCAGTCTCACGAGGTGAGAACCCGATTCCTACCTCGTCCGAGTGGGGCCTCTCACGAGGTGAGAAGGGCTTTTTCATTAATTCCTGTCATCCCCGGCATGCTTCATTGATGCGACTTTCCAATATCGCTGGATTTGACCGGTCCCCGAAAATCGGTGGCGTTATGGGTTTCGCTGCTTCGCCTCGACGGCCTCGCGTCCCTGGATCGCGCTCTCCCGTACCGACGGCGCGGCATCGTTCAGGGCCGAGTCGAACAGCCGGTCGGCGGCCTCGAGCTTTCCCTCATCGAAGTAGTGCCAGCCGAGGATGACCGCGGCCTCTCCCCTCCGGGGGGACTCCGGGAACCGCTTGATGAACCGGGAGAGGGCGCGGATGGCGTTCGCGCGATCCGGCTTCCGGGCGTAGGCGATGGCCTGCCAGTAGAGGGCGTCCTGGGCGAGGGGCGTCTCCCCGCCCAGCGCCAGGGTTTCGTCGAAGGCGGCGACGGCCTCGTCGAGACTCCCGTGCCGCAGCGCCCTCCAGCCTCGGGTGAAGGCCGCTTCCTCCGGGGTCTTCTCGCCGGCGGTGGCCTTCGGGCGGCCGGCGTCGGGCGTCTCCCGATCCGGAACGGCCGCCCTGCCCGACCCGCGCTCTCGTGGCGGGGAGGCCGACCCACGCGGCCCGCGCTCTCGTGGAGGGGGGATGCCTTCGACGTGGCGGCGCTTCTCTCTCGGCAGCTCAGTCGGTGCGGCGAGCTGTTCCTCCGCGTCATCTCGGTGCAGCGCCTCACGTGTGTTCTCCGAATCCGCGGTGGTCTCCTTCGGGGCGGTCCACCTTTCTGGAGCACCGACCCGTACGACCCGGCGCTTCGCGGTCTGCACCTCCACCGTTCCGCTGAATACATTGACCGAGGTCAACCGATCCGAGGTCGCGGTGACATCGAAGACCGTCCCTTTGACCGAGACCTCTCCGTCTCCGGTCACCACCCGGAACCGCTCGCCCGGCTCCAGGGGCTGAACCTTGACGGTGATGGTGCCGCGGGAGAGGCGCACGATCTCGTCCGGCTGGGCCCCCACGAGCAGGTATTCGGCGCCGGGGCGGGGGTGGACCGTCGCTCGGCGCACCATCGCCTCCCTGGGCGGTTTCGAGTCCGAAGCCCGCCACGCCAGGTATCCCCCCATCGCGATGATCACCGACGCGGCCAGGGCCCCGATCCACCGCAGCGCGACCCGCCGGGGGGGAAATGTCGGGACCGTCGATGCCTTGCTGAGCACCGCGTCGCGCAGGGCCTCCGCCCGATCGGGGCCGGGTTCCGCGACCGGCAGCTCGCCGGCCATCGCGATGAGTCGCTTCATGTCGGCCCAGGTCTCAGCGCAGGCGTCGCACCGGGAAAGGTGGGCTTTGATCTCCCGATCATCTCCGGTGGTCATGGCGCGACTGAACGCCATCTCCGAAGGGCATGTGTGTCGATGTCTCACGCCTGCCTCCCTTTCATGTCGTTGAGAAGTGACTGGCGCGCCTCGTATAGCCTCCGCCAGAGGGTTCCCTTGCGGATACCGAGGATCTCGGCGGCCTCCACGCCCGAGACCCCCTCGATGTCGCACATGACGAAGCACTCCTTGAGCCGGGGGGGGAGCCGGTCCATCGCGTCCTTGAGGTGCGAGAGCTGCATCCTCGCAGCCACGCTGTCATACGGGCTCGCCGTCGCCGCGCTCGGGATTTCGCTCAGCACTTTCAGCGTCTTCTTCTTGCGGGCGTCGCTGCGGACGTGATGCCGGATCAGGTTTATGGCGATACCGAAGATCCAGCTCTTTACGGCCGATCGTCCCGAGAACCGTCCGGCGCTCCGTTGAACCTGTATAAAGGTGTTCTGCACCAGGTCGTCCAGGTCCGAGGAGTCTCCCCCGAGCAATCTGGCGACGAAGCGGAATACGTCGAGGTGGTAGCGATCGAAGAGGAGCCCGAGGGCCGCCATGTCCCCCTTGCCGCAAGCGGTCACCAGGGCTGTGTCGGACATCTCGTCCGGTCGCTCCCTGCGTTTCATGAGGAATGCGATCTTGCCCATCACCTGTCGCGCCGCTTTCTTCCCAGGGGATAGTCGTATCTCATGCCGAAGCCGATCTGCCCGCTGCCGAGCGGCTCCCCGGCCACGGGAAAGCCGCCGTTCTGAAGAACGTACCGGTCGGAGGGCAGGGAGAAGCTGAAGGACAAATCCACGAGGAGGCCGAAGCCCCGCTTCAGGGGGAAGTCCAGCATGAGGTGCCCGGCCAGCCTGGCCCCGCCTTGGCCCTCGTGGGTATAGTCGTCCACGGCCATCGAGTTGCTTTCGATCCGCCGCCACCTCTGTACGCCGCCGCCGCCGATGTCGATGCCCGGGATCAGGGTCACCCGGGATAGCTCGAAGGGGACCCCGATGAAGACCCGCCCCTCGAGCCCCAGCCGATGGGTGTCGTAGGCGCTCCCGGGCCCGGTCAGGAGGGCGTCGATGGTGAACCTGAACACTCCGAGGACGAGGATCCGCCCCAGCAGGAAGCCGAGCCCCGCTCTGCCGCCGAACCAGATTCCGCCGTCGAAGGACGCGCTCGCCTCACCATCGAGCAACACCCTGAGCGCGGTGTCGTAGCCCCCGCGGGACGCAGGGGAGGGCTCGGCCGCCGGGGGGGGCTCAGGGGGTTCCTTCAGGACGTCGACCCTTCGGGGGGCGAGGAGCGGCGACGAAAGATCGTCACGGGTCCAAGACTCTATCAGCGCCGCGGCGGTCTCGACGCTCGCGACGGATCGACGACTCGAGCGGCCGCTGGCGTCTTCTACTGTAACGAGGATCCGACCGTCCGGCTTGGTGACAACCGCTTTCACCGCCGGGCATCCAAGCCCCGGTGAGCTCTCGAGGCCGCTCGCTTCGAGCAGCTGTTGAATCGAGCCCCTCAAGACCGGATCTCCTTCGACGATCGCTACGGGGGCGCAGTCGGCGCCGGCCGCGGACGAGACCCCCCACACCCCCAGGCCGAACGCGAGGGGCGCGAGAAAACGGCGGGGCTGTTCTTCCTTCATCAATCAGGCTCCAGTTCCAGACATCATCTGCCCATTCTACATGCAATAGGTGCCCGAACGGTGTGACGGCCTTCATTAAAAAGGTTTTTTTGGGGGCCCGCTGCGCATTTCCTCTCTTCGGGGGCCAAAAAAATGTGAAGGATTTCGTCCGAGCGGGAACCCATTGAATGAAGCGTGATGCATGCCTGTGTCGAGGCGGATGAGCTGTCTGTGGCTCGAGCCGACTCGCGATGAACCTTCCCGGGGCGGGTTCGGTCTCGGGAACGGGAGCCGTGTATTCCGCAAACGAAAAAATCGATCGAAAGGAGGATGATAATGGCGATCGATATCGAGCTCTACTACCACCGCTACAAGACCATGATCATGAACCGGTGTCGCACACTCGTCAGTGATGAGCAGAAGGCGTTCGACATCCTGCAGGACACCTTTGTGCAGCTCGCGAGACACCAGGGCAGGCTGGACGACCGCGCGCCCGTGACGCTGATGTATCGGATCGCCACGAACCTCTGCCTCAATCACCTCCGGAAGGAACGGCGCCGTCGCCGGCTGAAGGAGACCCTCTGCATCGACGTCATCGCCCGGGACGAGGAGTCGCGGGTGATCGCGCGGGACCTCCTGTCGCGGCTCTTCGAGGCGAAGAGCGCGCCCGCGCTGAACCTGGCGGTGAACCGATATGTCAACGGGATGACCCTGGGGGAACTCGCGCGGGACATGAGCATGTCCCCCTCGGGCATCAGGCGCCGTCTCCACCGGCTGCGTTCCGAGCTCGCCGTCGTGAGTGGTTGAGGGACGGTCCGCGATTGCGGTACCTAAAAGAGGTTAGCGATATGGGGAATGATACAGGAGCTGTCTACACCACGACCACCGAGTCCGCGGAGCACATGATGATGACATTGAGCTCCTCGACATCACCGCTCTCGATCAGCTCGCACGCATCCGCACAGAACTCGATGGTGGTCATGTCACTATTACCCCAGGTCCAGTCCGCGCCGTCACAGCTGTCACCGCGTCTGAGGGGTTCACCGTCGAAGTAGATGTTGGTGTAATCCCGGTTCGCCTCCGCCGACACGTTGCCGAGGGTGTAGCTGCAGCTGACCACCACCGCCTCGCCGATGGACTCGAGGGCTTCGTTCAGCTCCGCCTCGTCCTGGGCGTTGAAGTACTCGTCGAACGGGGTGCCGCCGGCCTCCGCGATCGCGTTCAGCTCGGCCGCGTCGACCCCGCTTCCGAAACCGATGGCGAAGGTTCGAATGCCGGAATCGAGCAGCTCGGAGGTCACCGCCTCCAGCTCATCGACTCCGACGTCTTCACCGTTCAGCCCGCCGCAGGAGTCGGCCCCGTCCGACACCACCACGAGGTAGGGGCTGGCGCCCTCGCCCAGAAAGTTCGGCGCGTAACCCGGATCGAGGAAATTGTTCATCCCGCGGAGCAGCGGGGTTGTCTGCAGGGTGTCCGTGCCGGCGAGCACCCCGGCGAGGTTGTCTCCGTTGTTCGGCGACGTGTCCTCCCGGACGGAGGTCCCCACGCCGCAGTCCCGGTCCACCGGGAAGAAGTCCAGCCCGAACTCGATGGTGTCACCGTAACGGGTCACCATGTTGATGAGGGCCTCCTGGTCGATCTCCCATTTGGTCTGACCGCCGATCTCCTCGTTCATCGAGGAGGAGATGTCCTGCAGCAGCATCACTTTGGAGGTGTTCCGCGAGAACTCCTGGTCCGCCTCGTAGCAGATATCCTCGGTGTCAATCTCGCTCAGATCGGGAGCCGTCGGATCTCCGACATTGTTGCCCTTACTGCCCTCGTCCTCCTCGTCCGATTCAGAGTCCGAGCAGCTCCAGGCCCCCCCCGTAGCTATCAGCCCGATGACGCATGACAAAAGCCAAATCCGTTTCATGTCCACCCTCCTTTTGCTATCCTCTATTTATTTTGGTTTTAAATATACTTTTTATTCATCCACTTTTTTCCAATAATACAACATATTGATAGCATAATGTTAAAAAAGAGTACTCTGACTAAAATTTGCCACCGTATCGGCTTGTATCGGTGTCGTTGATATGGGAGGGGACCGGGCCACGCCGCGGTGTCGACGGCCGGCCTGAAAAAATGAGGGTCGACTTTGCCGAAGTCCGTCGAATCTGCGATACTCCCGAGGGTGAGCATGAGAAGGACTTTCAGCACCGACGGAACCTGTGAGCGGGGACTCCCCGAGATCCTCCCGGACAACCAGCAAAGGAGCGATTTGTGCGTACCTCGGAAACCTGTATTCGGCTATCTGTATCATCCACCCTGCTATTGACGGGATGCGGCGTCTTCTCCCTCGCCCCCCCCGCCGAAGAGCCCCCGCCCGCTGTGGAGGAGGAGCCGTCGACATCCGACGAAGACACCGTTGAAGCCCCCGCCGGATCCGCCGCGCGGACCCCCGCTGTGGAAATTGATCTGTACCTCATGTCCCAATGTCCGTACGGCGTCCAGGCCATGGATCACATGATCGAGCTGGTCGGGCGGTTTCACGGCGAGGTGGGCCTGAACATCGACTACATCGGCAACATCAAGTTCGGTGAGCTGTCCAGCATGCACGGCGAGCGGGAGGTGGCCGGGGATATCGATCAGATCTGCGGCCGCCGCGCCGCGCCGTCGGACGACCACTTCTGGCGCTTCATGACCTGCGTCAACCGCGAATGGCGGGAGATCCCGAAGCACGACGCGGAGTGCGCCGCGGAGGCTGGGCTGGACCTGGAGGCGTTCAATCAATGTCGCAGCGGCGACCGGGGACGAGAGCTGCTCCGGGCCAGCTTCCAGAGGTCCATGGACAAGGAGATGGTCGGCAGCCCCTCCTTCGTGATTGCGGGAGAGCGATACAACGGGCGGCGGGACGCGGCCGCCGTCACGCAATATATTTGCGGCCGGTTCGGTGACGCCGGGCTCTCCACCTGCGACCACTTGCCGCCGCCGCCGAAGGTGACCGTCATCGCCCTGACCGACAAACGATGCGGGGATGAGTGCGACATCTCCCGGGCCATCGAGAGCCTCAGCGATTTTTTTCTGGAGCTCGACCCGACGGTGCTGGACTGGTCGGAGCAGCGGGCCAAGGATCTGATGGCGGAGGGCGACTTGGAGCGACTCCCCGCGATCCTCTTCGACGAATCGGTGAAGACGGACGAGAGCGCGTTCCGCCACATGGAACGCTGGCTCAGCGCGGCGGGGCCCTACTACAAGGTGATGATACAGGCCGACTTCGATCCCCTGGCCGAGATCTGCGACAACGGGATAGACGACACCGGCAACGGGCGGGTGGATTGCGTCGATGACTCCTGCAAGGAGACGATGCCGTGTCGGGAGAACATGCCCGGAACCCTCGAGGTGTTCGTGATGAGTCAGTGTCCGTACGGCGCCATGGCCCTGCTCGCCATGCGCGAGATGCTCGACACGTTCAAGGCGCGGGACCTGGCGCTCGAGATTCACTTCATCGCCACGAAGACCGACGGAGACATCGCGTCGCTGCACGGTCCGAAGGAGGTGGAAGAAGACATGCGATGGCTGTGCGCCATGAAATATATTCCGAAAGACTATATGCGTCATATCTGGTGCAGGGCGGAGGCCGAGCGGGACGACAACTGGGAGGAGTGCGCCTCGAAGGCGCAGGCGAAGGCGATAAGAAAATGCCTGGACAGCGGTGAGGGCAAGCGATTGCTGAGCGGGGATCTCAAGATCGCGGAGAAACTCGGCATCTCCGCCAGCCCCACCTGGATCGCCAACGGCCGTTACAAGTTCAACGGGGTGACCCCGGCCGATATCCAGGAGAACTTCTGTAAACACAACACCGGTGTCTCGGGGTGTGAAGCGGATCTGTCCGATAACACTGATGTTGCCTCCGGTTCCTGTGGTAGGTGAGGTCCCGAGTTTTTGAAAACCCTGTCTTTATGGAAATTTACAGCTGTATAAACGGCGAAATTATCAGTTGAGCGCCTAACGAAATTCCACTATACTTATATTTAGGGAAAGTTGTCTTAGGCTCATCGTGAAACAGGCATATGGTTCTGCAAAATTGGACCACGTGCGTTTTTTACCAGGTGGTTTCAATGACAAATCAAACCATGGCCGATTGGGCGCAAGACTATTCCTATGGGCAGGGAACGCCGGCGAATCCGGCTTCGCAGCCCACTTGGGAGGCCTACTACAACTACGCACAGCAGCTGTACACTGCCGGCTATCGGGAGCAGGCCGAGGCATACTATCGGCAGGCACAGCAGCTGTATCAGCAGGAGAGCCGGCAGACGAATCCGCCCGCGACCTACGCGGCGACCAACAGCACGCAGCAGCTGTATCAGCAGGAGAGCCGGCAGACGAATCCGCCCGCGACCTATCCGGTCGGCAGCGCGCGGGAGTCAGCTCCCATCGACTTCTCGGTATCCCTCAAGGTCGATCCCTGGGATGATCTCCCTGAAACACCGACGAAACGCCCCTGGAAGAAGCGGCTGAAGTTCTGGGGGGGGGTGAGCCTGGTGCTGCTCCTGCTCGGGTCCGTCAGCGGGTATATCGGGCTGTTGTTCCACTACCGGCAGCAGCTGAGAGCGGGGACCGTCGGCAGCGCCTCGGACGGTACGATCGCCGGCGATCTGGGGGAGATTGTGGTCAACCCGATGGTCGAGGCGATGCGGCCGTCCCTTGATAAAACCCTCCGCCTGGCGGCTGCGGCGCAGCCGTTGCTCTACGAGCTGAACATCCTGCCCGAGGAGCTCTATTCGAGGATTGAACCTCGGACGAAAGACGTCTCGCCGTCCACCGCGATCGGTGAGGCCGCCGAGACCGCTGAGTTCGCCGAGTCCTCCGAGCCTACAACCGCCGAGCCTACGACCGGCGAGACCGCCACCGCCGAGGCATCGGAGGCGTCGGAAAACACCGGCACGTCTCCGACTGCCGATTCTGTTGCGACCGCTGACGCCCCTTCCGATGGATCGCCGGTGGACATAGAGACGGGCGAGGCCGCCTCCGAGGTCGCTTCAAAGAGCGCATCGAGCTCCCGTTCCAAACGCAGGCGATCCGACAGTCACAGGGATCGATCGAGCTCAAAGGAGGCCGCCTGGCAGGAATCGAACGACATAGAAGAGATAGAACCCGACGAGCCTGAGAGGCGCGCGGCGCCCGTGGAAGAGCCCCTGATCGATACCCCGCGGAGCAACTCGAAGACCCAGGCGCTGGATGATCTGCTCGCCGCGAAACCCCGGAAGGCCCCGAGCGCGGCCGAGAAGCCGGCGGCGCCGGTCAAGGCGAGCCTCTCCCGCGCGGAGGTGCAGCAGGGCATGGCCCGGGTGGCCCCCACGGTGAAGCGCTGCGGCCAGGGACAGAGGGGCACCGTCTCCATCGCCATCAAGATTGGCCAGAACGGTCGTATCGCGAGCGCCTCCGCGACCGGCGCCTATGCCGGAACATCCGTCGGAAGATGCGCGGAGCAGGCGGTCCGGCGAGCCGTATTCCCGGCGTCCCAGAAGAGCCTGACCGTCAAGTATCCGTTTACGCTCTAGCCTCGACCATCACCTCCGGAGGGACGGGAAACCCGCTCATCAGGAGGAAATCCCCCAAGGCGGATTACATCGAGAAGGCGACCCTTATTGAGGAGTGACGGTGCCGGCGAGCCCCCGGCATCGGCTCCTGATTTTTCAACGCCGAAAACGCGGAGCGGTTGATGCCATATACCCGCTATCCTTCATCGTATCTCAGGCAGATGCCCTTTTAGCGTTCGCAAAAGGGGCCCGATAGCTTTGACAGCGCCCTGAAAAAAAACTACACCATCTCTATCGTTAGAAAGGAGATGCTATGAACGGAAAAACAATCCCCCTGTTGGTGTGTCTGCTGCTCTTTGTTGTCCTGCTCGCCTGCGCTGGGGGGGGCGGCAGTACGGCACCGATTACGGTGAAGAAGACGACCGAGGGGAAGGTCTCTTTCGCCCAAACCGTGTCGCCCATCCTCAAGGATCACTGCATCCGTTGTCACGGAGCGGATGCCAAGGGGGGGCTCAGTATCCTCGACTATGAAGCGGTCATGAAGGGGGGGAAGGGCGGCGGTTTCGTCGTCCCCGGCGACCCGGACAACAGCCGCCTCATCACCTCTGTGGAGAAGACCAAGCCGCCCTTCATGCCGCCGAAGATCTTCCCGGCCCTCACGGAGGACCGCGTCCAGGCCATCCGACAGTGGATATCGGAGGGGGCGGAGAACAACTGATCCTCGCCCGGCGCCGGGGGCTCCGGTCGGTGCCCTGGTTTGACAGCGGCTTTGATTCGACCCCTTAGTCACCCTTTTTTAGATGGAGATTTCCACTTATAGAGAAGAGATCGCTCGGAGGCGCTCTCAAGAAACCGGGCTTGTGGATATCGGGAGGCGATTCTCAAACACACTTTGACTTTTGTTGGGCTCATTACCTAAAATAATAAATTTGATTCGGAGGGTTCGGTTGTGCCGACATGAAACCCTAGACCGATTCGGTCTAGACCACAGGAACGACAGTGAAGGTGCGCGGAAATAGCAGCCCGGGGTTCTCCCTAATCGAGCTGATGATTATCGTGGGGATTGTCTCCCTGTTGAGCTCCGTGGCCGTCCCGATGTTCTTCAGCTACATGGCCCGCTCCAAGGCCTCGGAGGCGGTGATCAACCTCCGGGTGATCACGGAGGGGGTCAAGGTCTATTTCGGCTCGGCCCACGAAGAGAAGTCGGGCTACTGTCCCGAGTCCGTCGGGCTGACCCCTCCGTCCGTCGCGAGGGCGGAGAAGAACGCCTCGTCGCGGGCGATCCGTGAAGGGTGGTTCAGCCGGAACGCGACGTGGACGGCGATAGGGTTTGCCCCCGCCACCAACTTCTACTACTCCTATCGGTTCGAGAGCCCCTGCCCGAGCAGAGGCTGCGTCGATGGGGACGAGGGGCTCGCCATGGCCGTGGGGGACCTGGACGGGGACGGCGTCCTCTCGAACCACGTGGTCGCCCTTAGGGTGCGGCAGGGCGCCCTCCTGGATACAGTGGTCTATTCCCTGGATCCTCTGGAATGAGCGGGAACCGTCCCATCAAAGTAAGGCTCCGGGTGGACAACCGGACGTTCACCCTCGGGATGGTCCACCTCACCGGGATCGGGACGACCCTCCTCGCGACACGGCCCTTTGAGGAATACGCGTTGACGCCCGGCACGCTCGTCCGGATCATCATTCCCATCCCGGTGTTGGATATCGACGATACTTTGGATGGGATGATCGACACGGTCACGACGGAACAGACCGACCAGGGGGACCGATACCTCATCGACGTGGTCTTCAAGTCACTGACACAGCAGAACCTGAGCACCATCGATGCCTACCTCTCTCGAAGAGGCATTTCGAGCGACGGCCCCAGGACGCGACCCAGCCAGGCGCCGGTCGACCCCGCCATCGAGAACCTTCCGATCGAAGCGTACCGCTGTCTGTTCGACTCCGACGCCTTCTCCGACGCGCAGCGGGACGAGCTGTTCGGGCTGATGAGTGAGGAGGAGCGGGCGTTCCTCGAGAGCGGCGGTAAGGACATTCTGGGGGATCTGGTCGGGTTGAAGCTCAAGCTGAAGTACGAGGAGAGCCTCTTTCAGCGGTATTTCTCCTCCACCGAGCAGTACGTCCGCCGGGTCAACGACATCACCTTCGACAACGGTCGTTTGGCCGTCGAGTGGCTCGATTCCATAGACAAAACGAAGATACCGGAGGAGTGCGGGCGACTCTTCAAGGGGCTGTTGGTCGAGATACAGGGCCTCTATAGCAGCCAGCTGGAGTACGCGAGGACGTGCAAGGAGCTCCTGAAGGAGTGGAAGGAGGCGGAGCGCAACGCCCGCCTGTCGTCCAACGCGCCGGGGCGATCGTCCCGGTTTCCGTCGTCCGGGCCACAGCCGCAGGCGCCCCGGTCGTCCCGGTTTCCGTCGTCCGGGCCACAGCCGCAGACCCCCGAATCCTCCGACGCCGCCTCGTCTGAAGCACTCGACGTCTCCGTGACGCCGTGGTCGGAGGTCCCCAGGTTATCGCGGACCCCCTCGACCAAACCGCCGAAAACCCGGGCCTCCCGTCCCTCCCGAAGATCGTGGTCGCAGGCGCCCCGGCCCCCTGCGGGGCGTCCTTCCGGGATCGCGATATATGGGGACCGGCGGAGAGTCAAGGTGCTGGCGACCACGTTCTTCCTGCTCCTCTCGGTCGGGTTTTCCGGATACCAGCTGTTCGGAAAGCAGCTCGCCGCGTCCATGCTCCCCAGAGACCTCACGATCCAGTCCATTCGGACCTGCCTCCCCATCGCCAGAGGGCAGCACGAGGGGGATGAGCTCTTCCTCTATCTCACGCCGGACGTCGACGTCGATGGGTTGAAGGAGGATGTGTCCAAGGCGTTGGGAATCGCCCGGAAAAACGGATTCAAGGGGATTCGGGTCTTTACCCGGACCGGGCAACCGCTCTATATCACGGTCCATTCGGAATACGGCTCACGGCTGATTCGGATGCCAAATTGAACCGGCGATATTGAGGAGAAAGTAAGAGGCAGAAATGACAGAAAACAAGAACGATTTGCCGGAGGCCCCCCCCGTCTGTGTCATCGAATCGATCCCCGTGGCGGGGGAGCATCAGATGTCCCCCGCTGAGATGTCCGCGGAGGGGGTCCCGGCGCCGGAACATCTCCGGCTCTTTCCGGAGCTGGCGCGGGGGGGCATGGGGCGCATCCACGTGGCCACTGACAGGAACCTGCTCAGACACGTCGCGCTGAAACGCCTAGAGCAGCGGATGGCCCAGGTGCCCATGTACCGGGAGGGGTTCATCGCAGAGGCGCAGATGACCGGACAGCTCGAGCATCCGAACATCGTCCCGGTGCACGAGCTCTCGGTCAGCCCGCAGGGGGTGCCCTACTTCACGATGAAGCTCGTCCAGGGGGTGGGCTTCGATGCGTGGATGCACTCCGCCGAGCGAGCGCTGGGGACCACCGAGCGGCTGCACGAGGGGCTCGAGATCTTCATCAAGGTGTGCGACGCCGTCGCCTACGCACACCACCGCGGCATCATCCACCGGGATCTGAAGCCCGAAAATATCATGATCGCGGCCTTCGGCCAGGTCTACCTGATGGACTGGGGGCTGGCCCGGCTGACCAAGTCCCGTCCGGCGTCCGGGGAACGCTCGCAGATGGAGGCCCTCGGCGCCGTCGGGACGCCGGATTTCATGGCCCCGGAGCAGGCGCGAGGCAACCCCGCCGAGATGGACGAGCGTTCGGACATCTTCGGCCTGGGGGCCGTGCTCTACGAGCTGGTGAGCGGCCGGGTCCCATACGGCGGTCTGCGGGATCCGAACGCCACCCTGGAGCGCGCCCGCCGAGGGCAGGTCATCTACCTCGATCAGTCGGTGAGTGAGCTGGGGATCTCCGGGTTCCTCCGCAACATCGTCAACCGCGCCGTCGCTCCGAACCCCGCGGACCGCTACCAGAGCGTCGTCGATCTGCAGGCGGACGTCCGAAAGTTCCTCCGGGGGGGGATGTACCTGCCCCGTCTGACCTTCGGGCCGGGCAGCGTCATCATGCGGGAGGGGGATCCCGGGGACGCCGCGTACATGATCGTCAGCGGGCATTGCCGCGCCTATCGCGCCACCGCCGGAGGGCCGGAGACCCTCGCTACCATGGGCCCCGGGGAGGTCTTCGGAGAGATGGCGCTCCTCCTCGACGAGCCCCGCGCGGCCTCGGTGGAGGCCACGGATGACGTCACCGTGCTGGTGCTCGACAAGAAGACCATGGCCGAGGGGCTCGGTGTGGACGGTTGGACCGGATCGCTGGTTCGGGCCCTGGCCCAGCGCTTCAGGGATCTGGAGCAGCAGGTGCGGGCGTCGGATCTGCGCCGCCGAAAATAGACCGCCCCGATATTCACTACATCCCAATCTGGACCAGCTTGAGGATCCGGTCGAACATTCCCCGGAGGGTGCCAAAAGAAAATCGCGGACCGGGACCGACCCTCGCGGGCCGTATCGGTCATTCGGGGCGGTTCTATCAGCCCATCGTGTCTTAGCAGAAGAGAAAACATATGAGCGTGTGAGGCGACATCGGGTGAGGAGTTTCAATGACTGCATCTATCTATAACATGGCGGGTATGATATGGCGTCTTCACACTGAGTATGGACATCGAGAATGAGCGCGCCGCCAGACAAAACCTTGAGACGAAAGCCCCGCTCCCTAGGGCGAGCCGGTCGGTTCATGCAGGAATACTACCTCGAGCTCCACGAGGCCTCCGAGACGGGGGCGCGGAAGATCGCCTGGTGCTCCAGCGTGGGGCCGGCGGAGCTGCTCCGGGCCATGGGATTTCTCGTCTTCTATCCCGAGAATCACGCCGCCATGTTGGGGGCGACGAGGCGGGCCGCCGAGGTGATGACCGCCGCCAACCGGCTCGGGTACTCTCCGGATATCTGCTCGTATCTGAGGAGTGATATCGGGGCGTTCCTGGAGGGGGAGACCCCGCTCTCCGCCGTCTCCAAGGATATCGTAGCGCCGCCGAGACCGGACGTGCTGGTCTACAACACGAACCAGTGCCGGGATATCAAGGACTGGTTTCGCTGGTATGCGGACCGGCTCGGGGTCCCCTGCATCGGGGTCGAGGGGCACCGCAGCGTCGACACCGTGACCCGCGATCATGTCCGCTCCATCAGCGATCAGCTCAGGGCGTTGGTGTCACCGCTGGAGTCCGTCGCCGGACATCCCCTGGATCCGAGTCGCCTCACTCACGCGGTCGCGCTATCCAGGGCCTGCAGCGACGCCTGGGGGAGACTCCTCGGGCTCTCCGCCCGGCGCCCCAGCCCTCTCTCGTTCTTCCACGGCCTGGTCCTCATGGGGCCCGCGGTGGTGGGGCGGGGAACCGAGGCGGCGGTGCGCTTCTATGAGGACGCCGTCCGGGAGCTCGAGCTTCGGAGCGCCCGAGGGGTCGGCGCGGTGCGTCGGGAACGCCACCGCATCTACTGGGAGGGGATGCCGGTGTGGGGCCGGATCAGCGAGCTGACCCGCCTGTTCTCTCGCCTCGAAACCTGCGTTGCGGCCTCCACCTACTGCCACTCATGGGTTTTCGACGCGCTGGATCCGGACGCCCCCTTCGAATCGATGGCCCGGGCGTACACCGAGCTCTTCATCGTCCGGTCGGACGTCGCCAAGGAGGACTATCTGGCCGAGCGGCTCTCCCGTTTCGGTATCGACGGGATCATCTTTCACGACGCCAAGACGTGCCCCGCCAACACCAACAGCCGCTACGGCATGCCCGGACGGCTGACCCGGCGGCTCGGCATCCCGCACACGGTCATCTTCGGTGATCACATGGATTTGGGCCTCTATAACGGCGAGCGGGTCGCCCTCCAGGTCGAGGCTTTCGTGGAACAGCTCGATACGGGATCATCTCTTTGAACGGTTTGTTCCATAGACGAATCGCGATGCCGAATTCGCCGCGACGGCCGTTAAAACGGTTGTCACCGAGCGCGTTGTGGGCAACAATCCCATGGTGATAACGAGGCCGGTGTCCATGCAAGCCCGGGCTGAGGGCGTCTGTTCACCGAGTCGAAAGGAAGGTATGGCTTAATGCGACGGCACCCTATTATTTCATGGATATCCGTGTCGGGCCTGTTGGCGCTGATATCGGTTCCGGCGGCCGCTTCGACGCTTATCGCGCTGGACCTCGATGAGCTGACCGCCAACTCGGACAGCATCTGCACCGGGACGGTCCTCGATGGGACCGCCTTCCTCGAAGGCGGGCGCATCTACACGCTGAGCCGCGTCGAGGTGGTGGATCCGGTCCTGGGCGTCTCGAAGGGGCAGATCCTGGAGATCGTCACCGCCGGGGGGCACGGCGAGCACTTCAGCCAGAAGGTCTTCGGCGCGGCGGAGCTCACGACCGGCGGGCAGTACCTCCTGTTCCTCTCTCAGGGGACGCGGGGCGCCAAGCGGGTCGTGGGCATGTCCCAGGGGGCCTTGCGGCTCGCCACCGACAAGGAGACGGGGCGGCGGCTGGTGCGTCCACCGGTCCGGAGCGTGCGGCTGGTGCGCCGGGATCCCATCTCCCGACGGATCATCGAGGTGGCGCCTTGGATCCGGGAGGATCGCCCGCTGGACGGGCTCCTCCAAGAGGTCCGGACCGTTCTGGAGGGCGCGGAATGACCGGGCGACGCGGGATACCCTGGCGTATTATCATCGTGGCTTCCGCCCTGACCCTGGCGCCCCGCGCCCCGGCCTACGAGCTCCAGCAGACGGAGGACGGCGATCGGGTTCAATGGTACGAGAGCTGTTTCTATTACACCCTTCACGAGGACGGCGCGCCCGAGCTGGAGTTCGAGCAGGTCCGGGAGGCCGTCCGCGAGTCCTTCGATGTCTGGGAAGACGTGGGCTGCTCCTACTTCTACATTGAAGAGACCGAGCCCGGGTCCTGTGAGGAGGTGGGGCTCAATCTGAAAAAAGGCAACAGCAACCTGCTGATGTGGCGGACCCGCAGCTGGGAGGTGGACGCGGACCACCTGTCGAGCGCGATGGCCCTGACGACGGTCTCCTACAACGAGGAGACCGGCCAGATCCTCGACGCCGATATCGAGTTTAACGCGGAGCAGTTCGTGTTCGGGTTGGACGGGGACGATCGCGTGACGGATATCCGCAACACCGCCACCCACGAAATCGGACATATGCTGGGATTGGACCATACGACGAAGCGGGAGGCGACGATGAACCCCTCTGCCATCCTCGGAGAGACGAGCAAGCGCACCCTCGCCCAGGATGACAAAGACGGCCTCTGTTCGCTGTACCCTCTGGACAAGGATCCCGACAGCTGTAAGCTCCCCTTCTGCGGGTTGGATCTGGACTGCACCTCGAAGAGCTGCGATCGGAGCTGCGACGAGCACCTCTGCGCGACCAGCCCCCATGTTCCGGAGGAGTCCGCCGCGTGCCGTTACATCCCGTCCGAGCCCGAGCCCTCGGCGATCTTTACCGCGATGCGGGCGCTGCTAATCCCGCGGCTCTGATCTTGTCCCCCCGGCAGCGCGGCAGATGACAACACCCCCCACCCGAACCAAGCGATCCAGGCCTCGCGGAGTGGTCCGGATTCTCGTCGTCATGGCCGTTATCTATGGCATCGGTCTCCTGGTGGTGTTCATCAAGTTCGGCAGGCTCGACCTCCTGCCTCGTATCTGGGACGCGGTGTCGAGGCTCACCCCCGCAGAGGCGGAGGTCGAGGAAGACGGGGATCCCGTCGAGCCGGTCCCGGAAGGCCGGAGGGGAGCGCGAAAGGCCGCCCGGTTCCTTCGCGAGGAGCCCGTGAGTGACAATGTCCCCGTGATCCCGCTTTTCGACAAGCCCTCTCGGAAGGTGCCTCCCCCGATACCGCCGTCCGGGCTGCCTCGAGGGGTTTCGGTCGGCGACGGCCTGAGGACGGTCAAGTGTTGGGACAAGAAAGGGTTTGAGCACGGCGAGGAGAGCTGCGACGTCCTGGGCGATCTACAGCAAGCGGTTCTGGCACAGCTCGCCGCTGCCGACGCCTGCAGAAAGGGAATCCTCGGCCCCCTTCACACCGGTCGGCTCAGGGTGTCGATGGAGGTGGATTTTGTGACGAACACCTTCAGCATCTGGGATGGGACCGGCTCCTCCCTTAACAAATCCGACCGTGTGACCGAGTGTTTCGCGGACGCCTTTCAGGAGCTGACGGTGAGCCGGTTGCGCCACGAGCACAGCCGATACCGGCTCCGGTTGGATATCGCCTTCGGACGCGAACGCGTCGTCGCGAGCGCGGCGCAGGCGGCGCAGGCAGCGCAGGCAGCGCAGGCGGCGCAGGCGGCCCAGGCGCAGACGGAAGCGGGGCCCCAACAGACCGCGGGCGGCGCCGGGGAGAAGCCCGCCGCGAAAGCCAAGACAGTGAAGGTCGTGAAGACCCGGGTCCGCGTCAGGCGGGCGCCGGTCGATGGAGAGATCCTGGCCTTCGTCAGCGCCCCCGTGAAGGTCGGCCTCATCGAGCAGAAGGACGACTGGTGCCTGGTGAAGCTCAACAAGCGGAAGATCGTCGGATGGATGGTCTGCTGGGCGCTGGCGCTGGACGACACCGGGGGCCAATAGGCCGAATCGGGTCAAATTGGACGGGGCGAGACACAAAGTTATACTTTGAAATATGAGCGCTCGAAGAACAGCCTTCGGTTTGATTTATCTCTTTGCGATGATCTCCTGTGACGCGCAGGAGGGGGGGGCCGATACCGCGGAGACCACGGACGAATCGACCGGGGGCGAAATCCGGGACAGCGCCAGCGGGACGGGGGAGGGGGACGCCGACACCGACGCCGACAGCGACAGCGACAGCGACAGTGACAGCGACAGTGACAGTGACGCTGATTCCGATGTCGATAATGACACCGATACCGGAACAGGGGACGTCAGGATGGATACGGATACGGATTCTCGGGACATGACCGGAGACAGTGAGACCGCGAATGAATGGGATACGGTCACCCCAAAGATGTGCGTCGAGAACACCCACAGCGAGGAGGAGTGCATCGACTGCTGCGGTTGTCTTATGACCGACTGCGATGTGAAGACCGCCTGCCGGGGGAGCTGCGTCGGTCACCTCTACCAGAACAACGACTGGTTCATCACCGCCGAGATTCCCGGCGAGATCGGCCCTGATGGAGACTATCTGACCTGCACCCTGCGGGGCGAGGGCCCCGCCTGTCAGGAGTGCTGTCTCTGCCACGGCGGCTACCGCTGCGGCGACATCCCGTACTGCGAAGCCGCGTGTGAAGCGCTGTCAAAATAGTCGATCCCCTGTACAATACTCCGGTGTTATGATTCAAATTCCGTCACCGGCCGAAGGAGGGGCGCATGTCGAGAAGGGTCAAGCAGAAAGCACTTACACCGGCCGCGGGAAAGCGGCTCATCGCCAAGGGGCTGGTCCGGCATCCTGAGGTCGAGGCGGTGCTCCGCTCCGGGACCCTGGTCATCATCGCGGGCAGCACCAACGGCTATGTGGCCGAGGAGATCCTCTCCGCCATCGGGGACTCCGAGGGGTTCTCCCGCGCGCGATTCTTCCGCGGGGTGACCCTGCCGCCGGACCGGCCGACCACGGAGATGGGGCGGCTCCCGGACGAGGGCGATTTCCCGGGGGATGTCGTTATCGTTGACGGAAAGTGGCAGCGGGGAAAGACCATCTTCGATGTCGTGGAGTCACTCCGCGCCGGGGATGTCGTAATGAAGGGGGCCAACGCCCTCGATGTTACCTCACGACGCGCCGCCGTCTACATCGGCCATCCCAAGGCGGGGACCATCGGCGCGGCCCTTCAGGCGGTGGTGGGGCGACGGGTGCGGCTGATCCTGCCGGTGGGGCTGGAGAAGCGGGTCGCCGCTCCCCTCGACGAGCTGGCGCGTCTCGTCAACCACCCCGCCGCGCACGGTCCCCGGCTGCTTCCGGTCCCCGGCGAGGTATTCAGTGAGCTCGACGCCGTCACCTCCCTCACGGGAGCCGAGGCCGCCCTCGTGGCCGGCGGCGGGGTCTGCGGCGCGGAGGGCGCGGTGTGGCTCGCGGTGAGCGGCGATCCCGAACAGCTCAGGGCCGCTGGGGAGCTGCTCCGGGGGGTGGCCGGAGAGCCCGCGTTCCGGCTCTGACCGTCACGGGGTTGGGCGAATACAAAATTCGGCTCGACGATCGGGTGTCTATCATTGTCAAAACCCAAGCGGTCTATGAGTCCAGCACATTTCGTATCGTGGCGAAGAGGCTCCTCATGGAGAACGGCTTCTGGAGGAAATTGATGCCGTCCTTCAACATGCCGTGCCCCTCGACCTCGTGGGTGGTGTACCCTGACATGTAGATCACGCGAATATCCGGACGAATCTGAAGGAGCTCCTCGTACAGCTTCCGCCCCCCCATGACGGGCATGATCACATCGGTGAGCAGGAGGTGGATGGGATCCTCGTATTGCTTGGCCAGCGCCAGGGCCTCTTCCCCGTTCGCCGCCGTCAGGACATTGTAATGTTGGGTTTTGAGCATGCGGATCGCCATCTTCCGCGCGGTGACATCGTCTTCGACCACGAGGACGGTCTCCCCATTGCCCTCCTTGAGCTTGTCAGGATGCGGCGCGGGGGGGGCGTCGTCGGCCAGAGGGAGGAGTATCCTGAAGGTCGTCCCCTCTCCCGGTGCGCTCTCCACGAAGATGAAGCCGTTGTGCTGCTTGACGATGCCGTACACCATGGCCAGGCCGAGCCCCGAGCCCTTGCCGACCTGCTTGGTGGTGAAAAAGGGATCGTAAATCTGCCGGACAGTCTCCTCGTCCATACCGCTCCCGGTGTCCGAGATACTGAGCAGGACGTAGCTGCTGGGGAGGATGGTCTGGTTCTGGTGCGTCCAGGCCTCTTCGATTCTGGCGTCGTCGGTCTCGATGAGCAGCCGCCCGCCTTCGGGCATCGCGTCCCGGGAGTTGACCGCCAGGTTCATCAGGATCTGCTCCAGCTGATTCGCGTCCGCCTTGACCCGATCCTGCTGGGAGCGGATCGAGAAGCGGAGCTCGATGTCCTCGCCGATCAGCCGCGGGAGCATCAACGACATGGACTTGGCGATATCGTTGACCCTGACGAGGGACATGGAGAGCACCTGCTTGCGGCTGAAGGCCAGGAGCTGGCGGGTGAGGGTCGCCGCCCGCTCCGACGCGTTTTTGATCCTGGAGATGTCCTCTAACTCTTGCTTCTTGAGGTCCGGGCTGAGGGAGAGCACGTCACAGATGCTGCTGATGATGAACAGTATGTTGTTGAAATCGTGCGCGATACCGCTCGCCAGCCTTCCCACGCTCTCCATCTTCTGCGCCTGCCGCAGCTCGGTCTCCAGCTGGTGGCGAGCCGTCACGTCGCGGAACGCGCACACCCGGCCGTTCACCCCCTCCTCCCGTTTGAACGGTCGGCTGTGGATTTCGACCTTGCGCCCGTCCGTCAGCGTCCAGCACTGTTCCGGGTTGGCCCCCGACACCTGGAGCCCACAGGACTGCCACGTGTCACCGAAGGCCTTCGGGGCGAGGCGGGAGAGCGTCTTCCGCAAATCGTTGATGGCGGTCCCCGGCGCCGGAGGGATCTCGAGGTTCCAGATCTCGGCGAAGCGGTGGTTCGCGTGGATGGTGTTGCCGTCAGTGTCGAGCACCAGAATACCGTCCTGAGAGGCCTCGAGGGTGGCGTCGAGCTCGGCCTCCCGACGTTTTAGGCGCAGGTCGTCCTGGAACCGCACCACCGCGTTGGCGATGAGCTGACCGGCCACCTTCAGGTTGGCGGTCTCCTCCGGGCGCCACTGCCTGGGCTGATTGGCGCCGATCGAGACAAAACCGAAGAGCTGATTTTTCGCCAGCATGGGGATGAGCACGAAAGTTTTAGGGCCGAGCCCCTGGATCACCCCGCTGAGGGACTCCTCCAGGACGTAGGCGCCGGTGTCCTCGACGGTGATCACCTCCCCCGCGTTCAGGGCGGCGTAGAACCGGGGGAACCGATCCGCCGGGAGGCCTTCGACGAGCGCCTGGGAGGGGGTGTCGGCGGTGGTGTTCCATTGCGCGAGGCACTTGAGCTTTCCGCTCTCCTCCAGATAGTAGATGGAGGCGCGATCCACCTTCAGGAACTGGGTGATCTGAACGAGGGCCTGCTCGAGCCCCATCGGCCCGCTCTCGGGGGGGAGGCTGAGCAGCTCGCTGGCGACGACGACAAGGAGGTGCTGGAACTCGGCGTGCCATTGAAGGCGGCGCTGCGCGCTCTTCGCCTCGGTGTTATCGATGCCCCATCCGAAGATGAACCAGCGATCCCCGCGCATGACCGCCGTCAACGTCATGACCATGGGGACGACGGTGTCGTCTCCGGGGACGAACAGCACGTCCGTGGTTTCCTGGGCGGCGCTCCTGATCGCCCTCGCTGTGGTCTCGATGACCACCTGCCAGTTGCTCGGATGGATGTATTCCAGGAGCTGGGTGTCGCGGATGGCCTCCGCCGATCGAGCGGTGACCCTCTCGAACTGCCGGTTCCATGTCAGTACCCTGAGGTTCTTGTCGACGACATAGAAGACGGCGTTGATGCTGTCGAAAATCGACTGGTGGACGCTCTCACCGGAGGCCCCGAGCATCTCGGTCAGCGCGGCGAAGTGCCCGGAGGCGTGGGCCTCCGGAGGCGAGGGGGCGCTCGTGTCCGCTTTGTCGCTGAACAGCCGGTGCAGTGCGGCGATCGCTTCGACCACGTCTTTGTTGTATGGGGTCATCCGTCTCTCAGTAGCTCGTGATGTCATCCTCGGCACCTTCCTCTATCCGGTGGCAGGGTACATTGGGAATGATATACTCAGTTCAATAGTGAGGCTAATGACCCGCGGGCGGTTTTTTCGGCGGGGAGAAAACGGATTCGGCTTCGAAGGCAATGTCAAAACGTATTCTAATAATCGATGATGAAGAGACCACGCTGAGCTACCTCTCCCGCTATTTTCAGGCGCAGGGGTATGACGTCGCCGTCGCCGAGGACGGGGCAGGGGGGCTCGAGAAGGTCTCCTCCTTCAACCCCGATCTGGTGTTGCTGGATCTCCGCCTGCCCGACGCGGACGGCATGGATATCCTCATCGAGATCAAGAAGCGGTTCCCCCTCGTGGGGGTGATCATCATCACCGGCCACGGAGATGTGGACGCGGCGATTCGGGCGATGCGAGCCAACGCGGATCACTTCGTTCTGAAGCCCGTGGACCTGAAGGTGCTCGCCGATTTCGCCCGGAAGGTCATCGATGACTATAACCGCCAGGAGGAGGTGCGCTTTCTGCGTAGCCGGCTCGACGCGGTCTCCGGCAGCCCCGGGATCGACCAGATTCTCCTGCCCCCGGAGGTGGCGGAGAAGGTGCAGATCCTCGCCAAGACGGACGACACCAGCGTGCTCATCCTCGGGGAGACCGGGGCGGGGAAAGGGGTCGTGGCGAGGTTGATCCACGACCTCGCGACCCACCGGACCGGCCAGTTCATCGACCTGAATTGCGCGGGGCTTCAGGGACCGCTGCTCGAATCAGAGCTCTTCGGCCACGAGTCCGGCGCGTTCACCGACGCCAAGTCCCGGAAGCGCGGGCTCTTCGAGCTTGCGGACGGGGGGAGCCTCTTTCTGGACGAGATCGGCGACATGCCCCTGGATGTCCAGGCGAAGCTCCTCAAGGTCATCGAGTCCACCACCTTCAGAAGGGTGGGGGGCACCCAGTCCCTAAAGGTGGACGTGCGCGTCATGGCCGCCACGAATCTGAATCTCGAGGTGGCGGTGAAGAAGGGGCAGTTCCGTCAGGACCTCTACTATCGCCTGAGCGTCGTGCCGTTGACATTGCCGCCGCTGCGGCAGTGGAAGGATTCGATTATTCCCCTGGCCAAACAGTTCGTGGAGGAGCTCTCCCGACGGCTCGGTAAGCCGGGCGCGAAGCTCTCGAGGAAGACGGAATCAATTCTGGTCGCCTACCCCTGGCCCGGAAACATCCGGGAGCTTCGGAATGTCATCGAGCGGGCGCTCCTCTTGTCAAAAGAGAATGAAATCCTCCCGCGGGATCTGCCGGACAGCCTCCGAAAGACGCGGTCCCGACAGACCATATCGTTGGAGGCCGACAACACCCTGGCCGCCATGGAGAAGGCGCATATCCGCAGCGTGCTCGAAGCCGTAGGGGGGAATCGCTCCCATGCCTCGGAGGTGCTGGGAATCCATCGCGCCACGTTAATCAACAAAATCAATAAATACGGTTTGTCTTCATAAAAATCCACATCCTTGGTAGGCCGGACGACCCCATGGCCTGCATGCTGTCCGGATGCCTTTGCCAGGAAAAACGATTAAAAACTGTCACTGTCGAAAATGTCGACAGTGAAATCTCTTGTAATTGAAATATTACATCCCGGTAGATATTTTGCTGTGGGTGCAATTTTACAAATGATATCGGGCGGCGAAGACCGGTGCGGCATGGGATGGACGCGGAATCCGGAGATGGCACGTCGATTGCTAAAAAGGGGGGGGCAGCAGAACCACGGAGGGCTTACATGGAGACAACCCACATTATAGAGCTGATCAGCGGTCGATATGGTTTGGTGCCCAAGGACGACTGGTCCAGGCGTTTGGAATCGACATTGCAAACAATGGCGGAAAAACCCGGAGCCGATGTCAATGATATTCAGCTGGATTCCGTGCTGAGGGAGTATATCGCGCCGCTCACGATTCCGGAATCCTATTTTTTTAGGCACCCGGAGCAGTTCAGGGTTCTGGTGGAGTATGTGCGACATCGTCTCTCGGACATCCACAAGGACGAGCGGATCTACTTCCTCTCCGCCGGATGCGCCGAGGGACAGGAGCCCTACTCCATCGCCATGGCCCTGGCGGACCACTTCGGTCCCAAGGAGCTGTCCAAAATCGTCATCTTCGGATCGGATATCAACCGCCACTACATCGCCAAGGCCAAGGCGGGGGTCTTCGCGAAATGGTCTTTCCGGGGAATGGATGAGAACACCATCCGCCGTCACTTCACCCGTCGAGAGGACGGGCTGCTCGAGATCAGTCAACGCATCCGGGACATGGTGGAGTTCAAATGCCTGTCGGTACAAGAGCACCTCAATCTGTTTATCCCGTCGTGGTTCGACGGGGTGTTCTTCCGGAACGTCGGGATCTATATGAACACGGAGGCGCAGAGCGGGCTCTACCGGCGCATCCGTCTGGTACTGCGCCCCGGCGGATTGCTCTTCGTCTCCCCGAGCGACATGCCCCCGGACAAGAAGCACTTCGTGCACCACAAGGATGAGGCGGCCGCCGTGTACGTCGCCGATGATCCCGAGGTGGAGGACAGTCCCCTGTCGTCCCGCATCACGGCGACGATGATGGGGCGTCCGTTCCATGACTCCATCGTCGCGGCGGCGGAGGCCATCATCGCGGAGTCGGAGGAGTTGGTGGACTACCTCGAGCGAGGGCAGGCGTATATGGAGAGCGGGATGTACGAGGAGGCCGCGGCGGACTTCCGCCAGGCGGTATTCCTCGACGAGGGGGACCATATCGCGCGGTACTGGTACGCGTTCAGTTTGCAGCAGAACGATATGCCTCGACGTTCCCTCGTGCAGATCAATCATCTGATACAGAAGCTCGCGGTCATCCAACCCCAAACCGTGTTGATGCATGACGGGGTCACCAGCGCCGAGGAGCTCCTCCGGGCGGCCGTGGAGCTGCGGAATCGGATCGGGTGAGCGGGTCATGACATTGAAGGAATACAATATCGTTTACCTAGAAGGGGGGCGGTAGAGATGCAGATAAAGGCACTCATAGTAGATGATATGAGGAAGATTCGATTCTAAGAAAAAAAACTGCTTGAGGAGATGGGCTATGAC
>JBNLED010000145.1:0-11323 GCA_050304755.1 Polyangia bacterium
CGGGCCCGGGGCGCCAAGGTGATCCTGGGCGGGCTCCACGTGATCTCCTGCCCGGAGGAGGCCGCTCCCCACGCGGACGCCATCGCCGTCGGGGACGGCGTGCAGCTCTGGCCGCGCATCCTGAGGGACATCGAGGCGGGGACCCTCGAGACAGTCTACCAGGCCTCCTTCGCGGGCCCCTTCGAGGATCCCCTGCCCCGAAAAGAGATCCTGCCCCGGCGAAGCTTCCTCACCACGGCGAGCATCAACGCCACCCGCGGGTGCCGGAACCGGTGCCGGTTCTGCTACATGTCCACCCGCGGCCTGAAGATGCCCTACCGGATGCGGGATCCCAAGAGCGTGGCGGAGGAGATCGCCCGCTCCGGGGAGCCCTACGCGGTGTTTACCGACAACAACCTGGGGGCGGACAGGGCCTACCTCCGGCGCCTCTGCGGAGCGCTGAAGCCCCTCGACACCATCTGGAGCGCCGCCGTGAGCATCGATGTCACCGACGACCCGTCCCTCATCCGGGAGATGGCCCTGGCCGGCTGCACCGGGGTGTTCGTCGGGTTCGAATCCCTCTCGGACACCAATCTCTCCGACGCGAACAAGCGGACGCCCAAGGCCGCGGACTACGCGCGGCGGGTGACCCTGTTCCACGCCAACGGCATCCAGGTGAACGGGAGCTTCGTGTTCGGCTTCGACGACGACCGGCCGGATGTCTTCGCCAGAACCGTCGAGTGGATCGAGGCGAACCGGCTGGAGTGTGCCACCTTCCACATCCTCACCCCCTACCCCGGGACCCCCCTGTTCCGCGCCATGAAGGGGGCGGGACGCCTGCTGCACGAGGATTGGGATCGGTACGACACCTCCCACGTGGTCTTCCGCCCGAAACACATGAGCCCGGAGGAGCTCTTCCGCGGGTACGCGTTCGCCTACCGGCGGCTCTTCTCCCACCGGTCCATCTGGCGGCGGCGCCCCGCCGATCTCCGGGCGGTAATCCCCTACCTCGCCATGGCGTATCTGTACAAGCGCGCCAACTGGATGTGGCGGCTCCTCATCAGGCACGATCTCGTCAGGAGCGTGTGGTCGCCGATGGTGGAGCTGACGAGGCGGCGTCATCTGAAGTTCCGGAAGCGGCTGGCGAAGACGCCGGTCTGCGGGAACACGGAACGCCAGAGCGGCACGGTGGTCTCCGCCGGCGTCTAGCAATGCGTCTCGCCGGACGGTCTACTCAACCCGAAGCGGTCAGAGGGTGAAGCTGTGGAGCAGCTCGCCGGTGATCCCGATGAGCCGGACCTCCACGGATTCGGGGGTCACCTCCACGAGCCCGTGGCCGGCGTCCGTCCAGTAGGTCCCCTCCTCGTAGCCGGTGACGGAGGACGAGAAGCGCCAGTTCGACGGCGCGCCGGCGCTCCCGGGCAGGGTGTAGTGAACCTTGTCGACGATCATATCGGTGAACACGTGGTCGTGGCCGTAGAACATCACCTGAACCCCGTAGGACATCATGAGCTCATGCACCAGGGCCTGCTCTCCGATGTAGGCGGCGCGCCCGCCGCCCCGGCCGTAGGCGGAGTTCGAGGGATCCCCGGCCTCGCCGCCGACCGGGTGATGGATGAGCAGGAACCGCCACTTGGCTCCGGCGGCCGCGAGGGTCTCCTCGAGCCACCCCATCTGCTCGTCGCCGAGGGTCCAGTCGTCGGGCAGGCCGGTGGCGTAGCTCAGGCGATGCGCCGTGGGGGTGTAGGTCATGACATTGAGCACGATGAAGAGCGCATCCCCCCAGGTGAAGGCGTAGTAGTCCTCGTCGAGGCTCCCCCCCTCCGCGTAGGTGGTGGGCTCCGGTCCCGGCATGTAGAGCAGGCGCTGGCCCCGGGAGCGTGCGATCTCCTCCTCGGTGTAGGAGCCGTTCTCCCCCTCCCAATTGCCGATCACCATGAAGTGGTTCGTGTTTCCGAGCAGATCCCCGAGCCTCTCCCGGTAGCTCAGGTATCCGTGTCTCGGGGCGCTCTCGTCCGGCGGGGGGAGGTTGAAACCGTATTGATGGAAGTCGAGGATGTCCCCGAGGTGGACGAGAAAATCCGGAGACGCGGTGTTCCAGATGTTCTCGGCGACCTGCTCGAGGGTGAGCTCCGGCTCCCCCACCAGATCCTGGGTGAAGAGGTGGGAATCGGTGATGAGCGCGAAGGAGAACGACTGCCCGGCGGGGCGACGGGGGATGAGGGTTCCCCGGAAGAGCTCCACGGAGCGGCCCTCGAAGTCTTCGAAGAACACTGAGTACTCCCGCTCCTCCGCGGATCGGAGCCCGCCGACCCGCCACTCGGCCACGTCCTCCCCGAGCAGGGTGGGGGGCCGTTGGATCACCCAGGGTCCCCGGTCCGGATCGCGCAGCGCCAGCCGAAGCAGACCCCGGTTCCCCTCCCGCACGATGACGCTCACCGACACGCTCTCATCGGTAGGCGCGAAGAGCAGCGGGGCCCCCTGGAGGGAGACACTATAGGGATCGCCGCAGTTGACGATATCGATGAGGGGCTCCCCCGTGTCCGGCTGCCATGGAACCCCCGTAGAGACTTCCAAAGCGGTGTCCGAACCGGTGTCCGCCGGCCGAACCTCCGCGAGGTCCCCTTCGAGATGATCCCACGGATCGTCGTAACAACCGAGAAGCGGCAACAGCAGCCAGAGGAGACTTTTATTTACGCTCGACATTGTCATGAACAGCTCCCTGCATCGGGACTATACCGCATTCCGGGCGGTTCCACCAGGCGGTCGATCCACACCGGGGGCGGACGTCTTCGAGGAAGGCCGAGACGGTGGTGTCGACCCGCCCGGTCACGGCGCATCAAGGAACGTTGCCCCGACGCCTTCCGTCTAGTATGCTATCTCCCTCACAAAGGAGGAGAGATGGCCAGTCCGATAGTGCTGACTCACAATGGAGAGACCGCCCGGTTTCAACACAAAAAGCTCGACCGGTCCAAGCTGTACGGAAAGCGGCGGCGGCTGCCCCTGGACGCGGAGGAGAAGCGGTGCGAGCGGGCGGAGATCACGGACGACGGGGAGGTGCTCATCCGCCCCGGGATGACCGCCCAGGCGTACTTCGACGAGGACAACCGGTGGGTTCCGAACAGCGAGCTGGTGGCGATATCCGAGGCGTCCGGGGAGCCCATCGAGAAGGTGCCGTCGACCCTCGGCACGGCGTGCGAGATGGTGCCCGCCACCCCGGAGGAGCTGCTCGATCTGAAGGTGGTATCGGTCTACATGCTCGACCCGGAGGAGATCTCCGAGGGGTTCGAGAAGCTCCTGAAGAAGGGATCCCTCTTCCGGTTCCCTTTCAACTACCGGGCCGACTTCCACGAGGAGACGGCGTACCTGGTGTGCAACGACGCGGGGGTGTTCGCCATCATCGGCAACCCGGTGGAGACCGAGTGGATGGCCCTCGACCAGCAGATCGAGGCCACCGCCGATGACGACGAGGAAGACGACGGCGAGCTCGACTTCGAGATGTTCTAGCGGAGGAAGCGATGAAAAACATACACTTCATGAACGAGGAGAACCGGGACGCGCGGGTGGTCTTCGCGAGCCGGATGTACAAGCCCGAATACAAGATGGGGCTCCCGGGGGGCAAGGGGGTGCGGTTCATGCGCTACCTGGCCGCCGGCGAGGCCTGCACCCACGACCGCATGGCCGAGGCCCTGGGGGAGGACTACGCGGAGCAACTCATCGACGGGGATCCGGAGATCGATACGGAGGCAGTGGGGCGGCGCATCGGCCGCACCGAGGTGGTCTACCTCAACGCCACCGGGGAGGTGCGGTACGCCCCCCCGAAGATCATGGAGGTCATCATCTCTCCCGAGGGGGAGGAGGTGGAGCGGCGGGAGCCGGTGGACGTGGAGGCCAACATCGACGCCGAGGCCCCGGTCCGCTGGACCGGCAAGCAGATCTCCAAGGCGGACGCGGTGTCCAAGTTCGCGTTTACCCGGACCGTCCAGCTGATGCACATCGACGGCCTCACCTTCGACTACCTCTACAAGATGGCCAAGACCCTCCACGACTCCGGCAAGATGGTCATCGTCGGTGGCGGCGCCAAGGGCAGGGAGCCCCTGGTGTTCCAGGTGAGCGGCACCCCCTACCGGGGCTTCCTGGAGGGGCGGGTGGACGGCGACAGGTACAAGCTGCTGCTCCACCTCAGCAACCTGGAGCTCAAGCGGCCCGGCGCGAAAGGGGGCAAGTAGATGTCCACGCTATACAAGACAGACGGGGCGGCCCCCCTCGGCAAGGGATCCCTGGTCCCGGCCGGGGCCATCACCGACGAGGAGCTGTTCAACATCATCAAGGGGTATCGGCGGCGGGTGGTCTCGAGCTATCGATCGCTCCTCCCCGAGGAGATCCCCACCCGGCTGGTGGCGGAGCCCATGTACGTCTCCCCGAAAATCGACGGGGAGCTCTGGTTCATGGTGATCGACGCTGGAGACGTGTTCTTCTCCAACCCCAAGGGCAAGCTCATCGTCGGCGACGTGCCGGTGGTGACGGAGGCCCGGAAGTACGCGGGCCGGACCGCCGAGCGGACCATCATCGCCGGCGAGCTCTTCGCGGCCAAGAAGGAGGGGCGCCCCCGGGTGGGGGAGGTGTCGTCCAGCATGGCCGGGGGCAAGGACGCCCAGGTGGAGCGGCTCGGCTTCGCCGCGTTCGACCTGGTGATGGGGGGCGACACCGAAGCGGTGATGCCCCTCGACAAGTACGGTGAGAAGCTGCAGGTCCTGGAGCGCGTGCTTGAAGGCGGTAAGCGGGTCAAGGCGGTGCGCACCGAGAAGGTGGGGACGCCGGACAAGGTGGCCGAGTACTTCACCGAGTGGGTGGAGAGCGGCAAGGCCGAGGGGGTGGTCGCCCGGGGGGAGGCGGCCATCAGCAAGATCAAGCCCAGCTTCACCCTCGACGCGGTGATCATCGGCTACACCGTCCGCGCCGAGAACCCGGAGCAGGTGCGCTCGTTGGCCATCGCCCTGATGCGCCCGGGGGGGCAGCTCCAGTACATCGCCGCGTGCGGCAACATGCCGGACGAGACGCGGGAGGAGATGCTGAAGCTCCTCCAGGGGAGCGAGGTGAGCTCCAACTGGCGGCTCACCCGGGGGGACGGCGCCCTGTTCCGTATGGTGAAGCCGGTTCACGTGCTGGAGGTGAAGGCCACCGACGTCATCGACACCGAGTCCGACGGGGAGCCCCTCCGCCAGATGGTGCTCGAGTACGACGACGAGCACGGCTGGCAGGCCATCCGGAAGCTCCCGGCGGCGAGCCTCCTCTTCCCGGTGTTCGTAAGAATCCGCGACGACAAACAGGTGAACGAGACCGACATCCGCATCGACCAGCTCCTGGAGCGCTGCTTCGTGAAGGACGTCGACAAGAGCGCCGAGACCGTCACCCTGGAGCCCAGCGCGATCCTCCGCCGGGAGGTCTACAAGAAGGGCTCGAAGAAGGGCACCGCCGTCCGGAAGCTCGTCATGTGGAAGACCAACAAGGAGCAGCTCTCGAACGACTACCCCGCGTATGTGGTCCACTTCACCGACTACAGCGCCGGCCGCAAGGATCCCCTGAAACGGGAGGTGCGACTGGCCCCGGACGAGGCCGCCGCGCAGCAGATCGCCGATAACATGATCGCGAGCAACATCAAGAAGGGGTGGGAGAAGGTGTGAGCGACGGTCCTCACCCCGCCGACGGATCCGCGACCCTGCCCATGCCCCAGAGGTGATCGCGTTATTCTTTTTGACACTGGCAATTCGTTCAGATAAAGTGCAAAGTACTGAACAAAGGGGCATCCCATGAGCGCAGGAACCGTTGATCTATACCGTACGAATCCCGCATTCATCAGACCCTTATGCGTCTGGAAGATTGTCATATCGGACAATCTGAGGGGCAAGGGCACCTCCTTCAATCCGACCCGACTGGGCATGATCGCCGCCCGTTGCCTCAGCTGCAACGGGTTCGCCGGGGACTGCGATTCCTATGCGTCTGTCACGGGGACGGATTCCGGGGACTTGTGAGGACAGGCCAAATCCCGCTCTCTTCGAAACCGACCGTTTCTGAAGATCGCTGAAATACGCCTCCACCATTCTCCGTATCCCCCCTCAGAAAGGAGCCCCCATGCCCTATACAATAACAAACTGCATCGGTGTCATCGCCTCAGTCTCCGCGCTCCTCGTCTCCCCGTTGTCCGTCGCGCAATCGGCGGTCCCGCCCGCGGAATCGGCCGGCGCGGATCGTTGGGGGGAGCTCGGCAACGTGACGCTGGACGAGACGCTCGATACGGTCGAGGCGGTGCTGATCGCCGTCTCCAAGCAGGCGGGCTTCGGGCTCGCGATCCCCGCGGCCACCGAAGAGCTCGCCAAGCCGTTCACGATGGTGATCTCGGATCGTCCCGCGGGGGAGGTGCTCGATATCATCGAAGAGAGTACCCCGCTCCATCTCGAGATGAAGAACGGCATCCTCCTCGTCCGAACCGAGAAGTCGGCCGACCCGACCGCGCCCGCCAAGGGAACGGAAGAGGGGCTGACAATATCAGTGAAGGAAGATCCGAATGACGAAAACGGGTTCAACATTCACGCCCGGTACAAACACCCTGAAGAGAGCCGAAGGCGAAAGAAGCGGGTGAAGTTCAACGCGCCGGTGGTCGTTGAAAAAGACGAGCACCTCCGCACCGCCGTGAGCATCGGCGGCGATACTACGGTGTTCGGACACCTCGATCGGGACGCGGTCTCCATCGGGGGGAACGTAACGGTGAAGTCCGGCGCCGTGGTGGAGGGGACCGCGGTCTCTGTCGGCGGCAAGGTCATCATCGAGCCCGGCGCGGTGGTCGAGGACAAGACCGTCTCCGTCGGCGGCAAGGTCGAGGTGGCGGAAGACGCTGAGGGCGGCGATCAGGTGAGCCTCCCCATCCCCCTCCCCATGCTGGGAGGGCTAGCGGGCGCCGCGGGCGGGCTCATCGTCCTCCACATCCTGGGAGCCATCGCCCGATCCATCTTTCTGTTTGCGCTCGCGCTCCTCCTCGTCTGGCTCATCCCGAAGCGCATCGAGACCGCCCGAAAGTATATCAAGAAGAAGCCCGGCATCTCGATCCTGAGCGGATTTCTGGTGTTCGCCGCGCTGATCCCCCTCTTCGTGGTGCTCGCCCTCACCATCATCGGCATCCCCCTCATCCCGGTGGTCGCCCTGATCCTCGCGGCGCTGATCATCTTCGGTCTCTCCGGCGTCATCTCCTGGCTCGGATACAGGCTCCCCGTGTTCCGGGAGAACAAGACTCCGGTGAAGGCCATCATCATCGGCTTCGTGGCCTTCACGCTGCTCAACATCATCCCCCTGGTGGGCAGCGTCGTCCTCATCTTGGCCACCCTGGCGGGCGTCGGCGCGGCATTCCAGTCACGCTTCGGACGACAGATTGGGAACGATACCTAGTACCTTGTCAGACCCACAACTTCGGGTCAGGCTGGCCCTTTTCGACGATCTCGCAGTAGATCGGCTTTGCGGCGGCGGACGGAGGTCCTTGTACTCGTCGGTTTGAGGTCGAAACCTTCGCTCGTCCCCTAGGGTTTTGAATGTCGTTTTATTGTCGGAGGTGGTTTCAGCGAGGGGGCTTCAATCGCCAAAAGAGAGGGGCTCGGAGAACGCTACCAGCGGCCGCCGCCGCCGCCGCCGCCTCTCGGCCCTCTGTTCTCGCGAGGTCTGGCCTCGTTGACTTTCAGCGCCCGCCCCTCCACCTCCTGCCCGGAGAGGGAGGAGATAGCCTGGCGAGCACCGTCGTCTTCCATTTCGACAAACGCGAAACCGCGGGGGCGGTTGGTCTCTCTATCCGTGATGACATTGACAGATTCGACCTGACCATACTGTGAGAACATCTCGTTGAGAGCGTCCTCGCCCATGCTGAAGGGCATGTTTCCTACATAGATCTTCATTTTAATTACCTATTCGAGCATCATTGTTGACTCATTGCGACTGCTCGAAATTCGCTACGGCCCTGTCCGTTACACTTACCATTCAGTGTAAAAGATGACGCATCCTATATTCTTTTTGAAGGCTAGTACAACAAAATAGTACATTTACTCGATAAAAATAGCGAAGAGACGCCGATCTTTCCTCTGCCCGGTGAAGGAATATGCCTCTCCTTCGGAAAATAACCCGATAAATCACATCAATTATGATATGGAGGGGGGGTGTATCGCACCCGACAGTCTCAAAATCATGCAGGACCTGTTCACGATATCTGTCTTTTCGAAATCAGGTCTTTTTGATGATGCCACAATATATCCGGGGTCCGGGTGAATCATCGATCCGCCGTTCACGGCCTGTACCGCCTGGATTCACGACTCTCTGTTCAACGACCCAACGCATAGTGACGACAGGAGCAAATGGCGCTTTCTGTAAAGCAGGTGCTGGTAACCTTGGAGATCCCCATCGACGGCACAAACCGCGGTTGCGACCTTCCGGGAGAAAAAATAGAATGTCTGTTTTAAAGAATTCGGAGAAGAAAATTGCAGAAGAAGAGCTCAGACGAGAGAGGCACCGGCACGTGTGCCTACTGTGAAGAATCATGTTCCCTAACGCTATGCTATTCAAGACAGACCATCGAGCATCGTTATTGCTCGGAGTGCGGGGAGATCAACGTGTTTGCGTTCGTTACGACCAGAGGAGATGATGCATCGAAGAAGAAAGAATGGATCCCCCTCGATTTCGGTCAGATCATGGACCGGAAGACCGAATCCCCGCCGAGGTATCTCATTGAAAACGACTACACCGACGGAGACTATTTGGACCATCCGCAGTTCGGAAACGGATATGTGCTTCGAATCCTTCCGCCTCGAAAAATGAAGGTGCTCTTTGAAGGACAATCAAAGCTCTTACTGTGTGGATCGGGTTCTCCAAGGGGGGGGAATTCTTCCAATCGACGAATGAAATGACGTGCGGGCCGGAACAATTCTCTTTAAAGGATTCAATGCAAGAAGCAACTCCGCCGGGCGGTGAGGTGGTATGCCGATGTCCGCAGACGGCTATAGCGGGGAGGCCGCGAGGACCACATACCCCACCTGCTCACTGATGTGGTTGCGCTCCGCGTCCATCAGCTGATCCTCGTCAATCGAAAGATCCATGCCCGCGGCCGTCAGCGGGGCGGCCCCGTGCGTCTGCGCCCACCCGCCGTTCGTACCGTTGACCCCCGCCATCGCGACCACCGCCGCGTCGGGTGTCGTTTCGAATGACGTCTGGAACGCGTAGGCGTACGGCGGGCTGTCCCCCACTCCCCGCACCGTGTTGATCCCCAGCCCCGCCTCGAGCTCTATCCCGTTCACCCCCCCGTGACCGGACTCGAACACGATGTAGCCCACCGTCTCCGGCGACCGCGCCGTCTCCGGATCCTCCGCCACCGTTTTCCCCGTATAGAGGGTCGTCGCCGTCGGCGGCTCCCCGGTCGCCCCCCCCCGGCACCAGAAGGTCGACCAGGCCCCGTTGTTCTCTGTCATCACCTGCCCCACCACCACCGGCGCCGTGTAGCTCTGCTGATAGGTTTGCGGCTCCCCGACCCAGCTCCGATCATGGTCCGTGATATCGCTCTCG
This sequence comes from Polyangia bacterium, assembly GCA_050304755.1. Taxonomy (GTDB): domain Bacteria; phylum Myxococcota_A; class Polyangia; order JAAYKL01; family JAAYKL01; genus CAYWLQ01. The sequence goes on from JBNLED010000145.1 coordinate 9,571, forward strand.
TATCGCTGCGCCTCGAACCGCATCCCGTCGACCTCCCACGCCCCCTCCTCCACCACCAGGCAGCTCACCACCTCGTCCGCCACCGCCGCGCCGGACGGGTTCTGCAGCCGCACGTCGAACCGGTCCGCGCCGACGTTGCTCACCCGGACCACCACCGGGAGGGTGTTATTCTCGTACCTCGCGGAGCAGACCACCACCGGGGTCTCATAGGTGTCCGTCAGCGTCACCGTGACCGGCGTCCCCCCCGCCACCACCTGGGCATACTCGATGAGCCCGGGGGAGGTCTCCGCCGTCACCGTCACATACACGATCGCCGTGTCACAGGTCCCCGCGAGATCGCAGATCTCGTACTGGAATGCGTCCAACCCGGAAAATCCGGAGTCTGGGCTGTACTCGAAGACCCCGAGCCCCAGGTCGGCAGCCATCCCGTGCAGCGGCGGCGCGATCAGATCCAACGTCTCCGGCGCGAGGTCCCCGTCCGCGTCCGTGTCGTTGACCAGCACATCGATGGTGATCGGGATGCCCTCTGCGGTGGTAGCGTTGTCGTCCGTCGCCCGCGGCCGATCGTTGACGCACCCCACCGCCACCGTCACGTTCGCGGTGTCCGTCCCCCCGTTCCCGTCCGACACCGTGTAGGTGAATCCGTCGGCCCCGCAGTAGTCCGGGTTCGGCTGGTAGACGATCCCCGTCCCCTGCACCGACACCCCGCCGTTCGCCGCCGGCGTCACCCCGGCCACCGAGAGCGCGTCCCCGTCTCCGTCCGTGTCGTTGACCAGCACATCGATACTGACCATGGCGTCCTCGTCCACCGCCGCGGCGTCGTCCCCGGCCACCGGCGGCTCGTTGATGCACCGCACCTCCACCGTCACGTCCGCGGTATCTGTCCCGCCGTTCCCGTCCGACACCGTGTAGCCGAACACCTCCGTCCCGCAGAATCCGAGGGCCGGGAGATAGTGGATCTCTCCTGTGGGTTCCACAGAAGCGGTCCCGTTCCCGGGCGTCGCCACCGCAAAGACCGACAGCAGATCCCCCTCCACATCCGTGTCATTGGCCAGCACCGGGAGGTACACCTCGAGATCCTCATCCGTCGAGGCGCTGTCGTCCGCCGCTACCGGCGGGTCGTTGACACACTGCACCGCCACCGCCACCGCCCCGGTGTCCGTCCCGCCGTGCCCGTCCGATATCGTGTAGTTGAACCCGTCCGTCCCGCAATAGTCCGGGCTCGGCTGGTAGACTATCGCCGTCCCTTGTATCGAGACTTCCCCGTTAGCGGGCGACGTCACGTCGGTAACAGACAGCGCATGCCCGTCGGGGTCCGTGTCGTTGACCAACACGTTGATATTGATGACGGCGTCCTCGCCCACCGCCGCGTCGTCGTCCCCGGCCACCGGTGGCTCGTTCTCCTCCGTCTGCGCGAGGACCACATATCCCACCTGCTCACTGATGTGGTTGCGCTCCGTGTCCATCAGCTGATCCTCGTCAATCGAAAGATCCATGCCCGCGGCCGTCAGAGGGGCGGCCCCGTGCGTCTGCGCCCACCCGCCGTTCGTACCGTTGACCCCCGCCATCGCGACCACCGCCGCGTCGGGTGTCGTTTCGAATGACGCCTGGAACGCGTAGGCGTACGGTGGGCTGTCCCCCACTCCCCGCACCGTGTTGATCCCCAGCCCCGCCTCCAGCTCTATCCCGTTCACCCCCCCGTGACCGGACTCGAACACGATGTAGCCCACCGTCTCCGGCGACCGCGCCGTCT
>JBNLED010000146.1:0-23459 GCA_050304755.1 Polyangia bacterium
GTCGATCGAGGAACGGCTCAAGGTCTTCTATTGGAAGACTATAGACCCGCGGAGACTGCATCGTGCAAGTGTATCACCTCACGGGGCAGATTCTCACCCGCGCCGCATGAGACGTTTCAACCGGAGCTCGAGGTCCTCCACCGTCTGCGAGTGATCGGCCCGGCCGGGGGCGAACACCCGGTACATCGTCTCCCGGGCCCGCGGGTTGCCGTCGGGGAGGACCACCCCGGCATAGCAGTTGTCCACGCGGGCCGCGCCCTCTTGGATCTGCCGGACCAGGGAGACCAGCCCGGCCAGGATCTCCGCGGGCTCGAACCCGGCGATGGCGCAGGCCAGGCCCCGCTCGTCGGCGAGGGGACGGTAGGGCGCCTCCCCGAGGATGGCGCTGACGTGGCCGGGACACAGGAAGCCGTCCAGGGCCAGATCGTCCGCCGAAGCCAGGAGGGCCATGGCCTCGGGGATGGTTTTGGCCGCGGAGAGCAGGGAGAAGTTCGATATCCCCTCGGCCTCGGCCCGGAGCACGGTGGCCGCGAGGGCCGGCGCCGTGGTCTCGAACCCCACCCCGAGGAACACCACCTGCCGCCGGGGCTCCCGCCGGGCCAGGTCGAGGGCGTCCAGGGGAGAGTAGACCACGCGGACATCCGCCCCCGCCGCCCGGGCGAGGGTGAGGGTCCGATCGGGTGCGTCATCGGTGGGGGACCCGGGGACCCGCATCATGTCGCCGAAGGTCGTGAGGGTCACGCCGTCCACCGCCGCGAGGGCCAGGGCGTGATCCACGAACCCCACCGGGGTGACGCACACGGGGCAGCCGGGACCGGAGACGAGGCGGAGGCCGGGGGGCAGGAGATCCCGGAGGCCGAACCGGGCGATGGCCATGGTGTGGGTGCCGCACACCTCCATGAACGTCAGGGGCGGGCCGTCCCACGCCTTGAGCTCCGCGACCTGGGCGGCTAGTCGTTCTCTGCCGTCCACGACGCCTCCAGCCGCTCGAAGATGCCGAGGGTCTCCTCCGCGTCCTCCGCGGAGAGGGTTTGGATGGCGAACCCGGCGTGGACGATGACGTAGTCGCCGGGCGCCGCCTCGGGGGTGAGGTCGAGCGCGACGTCGAGGGAGACCCCGTTGTTTTCGACGGTCGCCCGACCGCCGTCGACCGAGACCACCCGCATGGGAACCGCGAGACACATTACACACCCTCCTTCGATCCAGCGGCCGCGATGGCGGCCTGACCGGCGGAGACCCCTCCGTCCCCGGCCGGGAGCACTCTAGGGTAAAGCACCTTTGCCCCCCCCTTTTCAAGACCTTCGACCAGGCGGGAGAGGAGCAGGCGGTTCACCATGCAGCCCCCGCCGAGGACCACGGTGCCGCTCCCGACCGTCAGGGCGCCCGCCGCGAGGCCGTCCGCGAGCCCGTTGATGAACCGGGCCGCGCGGAGGGGCACCGGCGCCCGATCTTCGACGAGGGCGACCGTCAGCGCCCGGGTATCCAGGGTGCCTGCGGCCAAGGGGAGCGGGTAGGCGTCCGGGGTGCCCGGGGCCGCGACAGCCTCGAGGCGCATGGCCGCCTCCCCCTCGTACTCCTGCAATTCCGGAGCGATCCCGAGGAGGGCCGCGGCGCCGTCGAAGAGCCGCCCCGCGCTGCTGGTGAGCGGGGAGACCTCCCGGCGCCGGGCGATTCGGGCGATATCGTCGTCCCACGGGAGGTCGCCGCTTGGCCCGATCCCGGCGTCCCCGAGCAGGCTGATCGCCATCCGCCGGGGCTCCACGGCCCCCCGGTCGCCGCCGGGCAGGGGCACGTACCGGAGGTGGGCCGCCCGCTCGAAGCCCTGGTATCCTCCCGCCAGCACCTCCCCGCCCCAGACGGCGCCGTCCGGTCCGTGGCCGAACCCGTCGAGGATGACGCCGGCGACCCGATCCTCGGGCGAGAGGCCGTGCTCCACCATTACCGCGGCCATGTGGGCGTGGTGGTGCTGGGCCCGGACGAGGGGCACCGCCGGGAACCGCGCTTCGGCGAACGCGAGGGAGGGGAGATCCGGATGCTGATCCGCGACCACCGCCTCGGGGGTGAACCGGCCAAAGTCCAGCATCCGCTCCACCTCCTCCTCGAAGGCCGCCTCGGCCCTGAGGTTGTCGAGATCGCCGAGGTGACGCCCCACGATGAGCTGCCCACGATGGAGCGCCGTGAGGGTCACCTTCAGCAGCGCCCCGAGGGCCAGGACCGACCGCCTCGGCAACATCGATCCGTCGAGGGCGTCGGGGACGTACCCGCGGGCGCGGCGGATCATCATCGGCCCGTGGGGCGTGGCGCGGACCACGCTGTCGTCGCAGGCGACGTGGATGTCCCGGTCGTGCATAAGGGCGGCGTCGGCGCCGAGCCTTTCCCGGGCGTCACTGTTGTCGATGATGATCGGCTCGGAGGGGGCGTTGCCCGAGGTCATGACGAGGATAGGGAGGTCGTCCCCGAACAGCAGCTGGTGGAGGGGGCTGTAGGGGAGCATCACCCCGAGGTCCCCCACACCGTCCGCGATCCACCGGGCGAGGCCGTCCGAGGACACCGCCGGCGCCAGGACGACCGGGGCCGCCGGCGAGGTCAGCAGCGCCTCGGCCGCGGCGTCCAGCCGGACCAGGCGCCGGGCGGTCGCCACGTCCCGGACCATCAGGGCCAGGGGTTTCCGGGGACGGCGCTTGAGGGCGCGGAGCCGGGCCACGGCGGCGTCGTCGGTCCCGTCCACCGCCAGGTGAAACCCGCCGATCCCCTTGACCGCCAGGACCTTCCCCGCCGCGAGCAGCGCCACCGCTTTCCGAAGGGGATCCGCCGTATCGATCCGGTCTCCCGTCTCCAGCCACACGGACGGACCGCAGTCCGGACAGGCCACGGGCTGGGCGTGGTATCGGCGATCCGCCGGGGTCTCGTACTCCCCGCGGCAGGCCGGACACATCTCGAACGCCGCCATGGTGGTGTTCGGCCGATCGTACGGCAGGGCGCGGGTGATGGTATACCGCGGGCCGCAGTGGGTGCAGTTGATGAACGGATAGCGGTATCGCCGATCGCCGGGGTCGAGGAGCTCGGCGAGGCAGCGCGGGCACATCCGCCGATCCGGCGCCAGGGACACCTGCCGTCCGATCGCCGCGTGACTCTCGTCGATGGTGAACCGGCGGCCGCCGGTGGCGGGGAGGCCTGTCCGGTCCACACGGTCGATGCGGCTCCCCGTGGGGATCTCCCCCACCAGCCGCGCCTCGAACGCCGCCAGGCGCTCGGGCGGCCCCTCCACCTCCAGGGTGGCGCCGTCGCCGTCGTTCCGGACGAACCCCGAGAGGCGAAGGTCCGTGGCGAGGCGATAGACGAACGGCCTGAAGCCGACCCCTTGGACCACCCCTCGAACCGCCACCCGAAAGCGCGCGCGCATCGGCTATTTCCAGAGGGTCCCGATATGGGCGGCCAGGGCGTCGAGCCCCGCGCCGGTCTTGGCGGAGGTGAGGAACACAGGCATCTCCGGGTGGATGTGCCGCACCAGGCCCGATACCCGTTCGGCGTCGAACTCCACGTAGGGGATGAGGTCGGTCTTGGTGACGGCGCAGCAGTCCGAGCTGAGGAACGCCACCGGGTATTTCTCCGGCTTGTCCTCCCCCTCGGTCACCGAGAGGCACACCAGCCGAAGGGACTCGCCGATCTCGAACAGGGCGGGGCAGACCAGGTTGCCCACGTTCTCCACGAACAGCAGGCCGTTCTCCAGAGGCGGCAGGTGATGGATGGCGTGCTCGATGTCGTGCACCGACAGGTGGCAGGCGGTGCCGGTCTGGATCTGGTGCACCGGCGCGCCAGTCTTCCGGATCCGGTTCGCGTCGTTCTCTGTGGCCAGATCCCCTTCGATGACCGCCGCCGGATGATCGTTCCCGAGCAGGGGAATCAGCTCCGTGAGCAGCTCGGTCTTGCCCGAGCCCGGGCTCCCGATGATGTTGATCAGCACGGTCCCCGCCTCCCGGAGGCGCCCCTTCAGCGCCTCGGCGTGGGCCCGGTTGTGGGCCAGCACGTCCTGCTCGATGTGGATCGTCTCCACCCCGTGCTCATGGGTGTGCGCATGCCCGTGATCGGGATCATGGCCGCCGTTGTTTCCGCATCCGCAGTGCTCACACACGTGGGGTCTCCTTTTGCTCTTCGTCTCCGGGCTGCGCCGGTGACGTATCGATAATGTGTAACCGAAGGCCCCCCGGATGACAACTGAACGCCGGTATTTAATGCGACGACGGTTATTCCAGCTCCGGACAGAAGGCGAGACGCATCTTGCGGAGGGCGATGTTCTGCATCTGACGGATTCGCTCTCCGGAGAGGTTGCATCGCTGTCCGATCTGCCGGAAAGAGAGGGTATCGTTCCCCTCCAGGCCGAACCGCCAGACGATGATGCGCCGCTCGAGCCGGCTCAGCACGCCGAGCACCCGCGACATCTCCCTGCGCCAGCGGCCGAAGTGGAGCGCCGCCTCCGGCGTCCCCGCCGCCTCGTCGACGATGGACTCGATGAACGACCGCGGCTGTCCCGGCGCCTGTTGCTCGAGGGAGACGGGCTTGAGCGGCGCCCGATTCCGAAGGCGGGTGAGCTCCTTCTCGCTCATCCCCATCGCCTCGGCCAGCTCGCGGTGGCTCGGATCACGGCCGAATCGGGTCCAGAAACGCTCCGCCGTCTGTCGAAGGCGATAATGGGCGTCGATGATGGCGTCCGGGATACGAACTGTTCGCCCCTTGCTCGCGAGGGCCTTGCGCATATCGTGTTTGATGAACTTGGACGCGAAGGTCTTGAGCCTCACGCCCCGGGTCGGATCGAACCGCCGAGCCGCGTCCATGAGGCCGAGGTTGCCTTCCTGGATGAGATCGGCGAGCGGCAGGAGCCCGAAATCGTATCGACGGGCGACGGCGACCACGTGGCGCAGATTGGCGGTGATCAGCCGGTGGGTGGTGCCCTCGACGCAGGCGGAGAGCTTCTCGATCGTCCAGATGGTATCCGGATGGAGGATCGCTTCGAGATCCGGCGTTTGATCGAGACGGCGGAAGAGACGGTCGAACAGGCGGTGGTGGGGATCGGCCGCGGCGATGGCGGTGAGCAGCAGCGCCCCCGCGCTCCGGGCGTCGGACGGCGCCGTGTTCCGAAACCGCGCGACGGCCGTCGCCACCGCCGGGCCTTCGGCGGAGCCTTCTGCCATGGCAGCGAGTAGCGCGGTGTCGACCGTTTCGGCGTCGCGAGGGTCGCTGAAAAGCGCGAGCCATCGATCGGCTTCGAGCCTCCGGATCTCCTCGGCGACGGCCCTCTCCGTCCTCCGGCTGAAACACTCCGCGGCCTGGACACGGGTGAGGTAACGATCCAGCGGAGCGTATCCGCGTCTTCTTCGTCGGTGGGGTTCCGGCGGCTGGCATTCCCCGATCCGTACTGCTGCTTTGCTCATTCTTCGATTCTCCATCCCATTTTGACCGGCCTCAGCGGGTGAATAGTGTCACTATTCATTAGATAACAATAACCACCGGGGTTCTATAAAAAAAGGTCCGGCGCGCCGCCTGTACGACCGACGCGTTATTGTTTATGGTTATCGGGCACGGCCCCCTTCGCGGGGCCGTAAACCGGAGTCCGAAGAAGTGTCCGAGCGCGATAAGAAACCGCGGATCCTCATCGCCTGGTGGCTCGTCCTCCTGCAGTGGATTCTCATGCGCTATATGAAGGTGGACTCGGAATGGGCGGACCGGGTCCGCGCGGCCGCGGCGCAGGGGCCGGTCTGTTTCGTGCTCAGGAACCGCTCGCTCATCGATCTTCTCTGCCTGAGCGGGCTGCTCAGGAAGCACCGGTTGCCGCCGGTCGCGTTCGTCACCGGGATCTCGCCATTCTTCTACCTCCCCTTCGCGATCTGGCTGTTCGGATTGTTCCGAAGCCGATCCCTCGACGCGCTCCGGCGGCGGTTGACCCACGCCCTGGCCGGGGGGGGATCCGCGGTGATGTTCCTCCGGCGGCCCGCGGTCCGCGGGGCCATGGGGAGCCGCCCGGTGGCCATCGACGGCATCCGCCTCGCCGTGGAGGCCCAGGCCGCGGGGGGGGACCGGGTGCAGGCCCTGCCCACCGTATTCCTGTGGGGGGAGAACCCCATGAAGCGACTCCGCGGCACCATGGATTTCATCTTCGGCTCCAATGAATATCCCCGGCTGCTCCGTTCCCTCTGGCTCCTGCTCCGACGCCGGTCGGTCCACGAGCTCCAGGTCAGCGAGCCCCTCGATCTCGCCCAGATCCGCGCGGAGCGGGGGATCGCGGGGCGGGCCCTCACCGGGGTGGTGCGGGCCGGCGTGGGGCGGCAGATCGAGCTGATCCGGCGGGCGAAGCTGGGCGCCCTCACCAAGCCCTCGAGCCGGGTCATCACCGAGGTGGCCAAGAGCATGCGGCTGCGGCGCCAGCTGGAGGCCATCGCCAAGAGCGAGGGGATCCCCGAGGCGGAGATCGCCCCCCGCGTTCGGAGCATCCTCATCAAGCTCGCCACGGACTTCAGGCCGCGGATTATCAGCCTGTTCGCGCTGGTGATGACGTTCGTCTGGAAGCGGATCTATACCGGCTTCGACGTGCGCGACCGGGATATCGATCGATTGCGGCGGGGCGTGGCCAAGGGCGCGGCGCTCCTGCTCCCCACCCACAAGAGCCACGTCGACTACCTGGTGCTCTCCCACCTCATGCGGGAGCATCACCTGATGCTCCCCCACATCGCCGCCGGCCAGAACCTCTCGTTCTGGCCGCTGGGCTGGCTCTTCCGCTCCTGCGGCGCCTTCTTCATCCGCCGCCGGTTCTTCAACGACCGGTTCTACACCGCGGTGGTGACCGCCTATGTCCGCCGCCTCATCCAGGAGGACTACGCCATCGAGGTGTTCATCGAGGGGGGCCGCTCGCGGACGGGGAAGCTCCTCCGGCCGCACACCGGCCTGCTGGAAATATCCCTCAAGGCGCTGGCGGTCACCCCCCGCGCGACCCTCACCGTCATCCCCATCTTCATCGGATACGAGCACGTCATCGAGGAGGAGGCCTACGTGGCGGAGTCCGAGGGAGTGCCGAAGAAGACCGAGAGCATCAAGGGGCTGCTGCAGACCTCGAAAGTCCTCTTTCACCGGTACGGCCGCCTCTATGTCCGGGCCAACGAGCCCTTCTCCGTCGACGAGGTGCTCGCGGCGAAGCGGATGACCCGGGAGGATCTGCGGGCGGACTCCGCGCGGCGGATGGTGGCGACCGAGATCGGCCTCCGCAACCTGTCGGAGATCAACCGGATGGCCATCGCGACCCCCTCCTCCATCCTCTCCACGGTCCTGCTGACCCACGACGCGGAGAGCATCTCCCACGAGGCGTTACGGGAGCGGGCCCTGTGGCTGGCCGCGCTGCTGGAGACCGCCGGCGCCGAGCCCAGCTCCCTGGTGGCCAAGTGGCGCATCAAATCGAACCGGCGGGATTACCTGGACCGGTCCATCCGGGCGTTCCTGAAGGGGGGCCGGATCACCGTCTCCGAATCGAACGGCGGGCGACGCTATCGTATCCGGGAGGGGCAGCGCGTTCCCCTCGACTACTACAAGAACAACCTCCTGCACTTCCTGGTGCCGGCGGCGCTGGTCGCCGGATCCCTCGCCGCCGACAGCGGCGCTCCTCTCGAAGAGGTCTACCGTCAGGTGGGGCTCGGGTGTCTCCTGTATCAGTGGGAGTTCATGATCTGCGAGTGCCTCCTGTCCGATGCGACGCAGCGGGAGGCCGCGGTGAGGTCCCTCGCGGATCGGGCGCTGGCGGTGCTGTCGGACCTCGGTCTGGTCGAGGTCAGGGGGGCACGCGTCGCCGTCAGGGACACGCCGAAGGTTCGCTTTTTCGCCGACCTGCTCCGCAATTACCACGAGGTCTACCTCGCGGCCCTCGAGGCGGCGCGGGACCGCTTCCTGTCGAAACGGAGCGAGCCGGCCCCCAAGCTCGCGGAGGCGGTGACCGAAGCGCATCTTCTCGCCGGTCGGTTCGTCAAGCCGGAGGGGCACTCGGCCCTCAATCAGAAGAGCGCCATGAACACCCTGAAGGAGCTCAAGCTTACGCGCCCCGCGGCGGGTGAGGATCCCTACGCCGAAGGCGAGACCGGGGACATCCTGTTTCACTACCTGGGGTCGGTTATCGGAACAGGGAGCACACCGTGATGAGATTGGAGAGCTGGGCCGGGTTCTCGACCGGGAGGAAGTAGCTGATCTTTTCGTAGATCCGGGAGAATGTCTTTCGAATATAGGCGCTGTTCTTGCCGAGCCTTTCGGCGATCTCCTGGTGTCTCGGAAACCCGACCGCGAACGCCCTGAGGACCTCGAGCTCCCCCTTGGTGAGCCCCATGCAATTAAAGAGTCCCGAGTAGAGGAACGCGTCGGACTGCCACACGGCGGGGTCATTCTTCGGTCGATCACCGAGGAGCCGGATGGTCTCCTCGGCGAAGTTCATCTCAGGGTTCTTCACCAGAAACTCGCTGGCGCCGAGCATGGCGGCGCGGTAGAGCGCCGGAACGGTGGGAGCGCTGGAGAAGACCACCGCGACACCGCGGAACCCGCGGCGCCGAAGCCAGGTCAAAAAACGGAATCCCCGTTCCTCGTCCTCGGCGGGGATTTCGAGAAAGACGAGATCGCAGAAGCGGGTCGCCATCGCGTTTTGGGCGGACTCGATACGGGTGTGGACCTCGACGTCGCTGAACCCCGAGTTCCTGAGGCTGGTTCGGTTCTTTCGCAAAGAGAGATCGTCGCTGTCGATGATCAGAACACTGTACTTGGGGTCTTGCGCCGTCGACCCGTCCCAAGTCTCCTGGTATTTCTTTGAATGACTGGACATCGATCGTCTCCTCCGTGAGTTTGCCCCTTTTCCTGATCCCTAATAGGCATATCAAGCTGAACCACTCGACAACATTGGAGAATGACTGATTTTTGCGTAGGAAATATCCTACATCTTTGCGGAAATCAGCGGTAACTCGATGTGGACATCCGTCCCCTTCTCAGGGCCCTTCGAGAAACGGACCTCCCCGCCGAGGGTCAGGGCCCGCTCCTTCATCCCCAGGATACCGAGCGCCTCGAACGCCGAGATGCGCTCCTGCTCGATTCCGACGCCGTCATCCCGAACGGTGATGCTCAAGGCGTCGGCCGTGGCGACCAGAAAGACCTCGACCGAGTCCGCCTGGGCATGTTGGACCACGTTGTCCAGCGCCTCCTGGACGATCCGGTACGCGCAGGTCACGACGGCGGCGGGCAGATCCTCCCGTTCCATCTCGTGTGAGAGGTGACAGGTGATCTCATGGCGCCGGCTGAACTCGGAGACCATCGCCTCGATGGTCGCCACCAGGCCGAGCTTCTCGAGCATGGGGGGACGCAACTCCTTGGTCAGCGTCTGAACCCGCTTTATCGTCGTATCCGCCAGGCTGGCGATATCGTTTACCAGAAACTGTTGATCCGTCTTCGATATCTTCCGGCTGAGGAGGGTGACGTCTATCTTCAGGCCGGTGAGAATCTGCCCCAGCTCGTCGTGCAGCTCCCGGGCGATTCGGGAGCTCTCCTCCTCCTTGGCCACGAACAGGCGCTCGCTCAGATTCCTGAGGATGAGACGGGACCGGCGGAGGGATTCGCTGGCGTTGTTCAGCTCCTTGGTCCGGTTCCGCACCATGTGCTCCAGATACTCCCGGTGCTCGAAGAGCTCGTTGGCCTTCTTCTTTCGGTCCCGGATATCCCGCGCGATGATGAGGTGGCCGGCCGCGACGCCCGACGGATCCGTCAGGAGGCCGGTCGAGAGCATCACCGGAAGGGACTCCCCCCTCGCGGACAGCAGGGCGGTCTCGAAGGGGGGCGGATCCGGTTCCGGGGCGCCGACTTCCCACAGGGGCGACAGGGCACCTTGGGGTTGCAGAACGCTGAAGGGCCTGCCCGAGAGCTCGCCCCGTTCGAAACCGAGCAGCTTGGCCGCCGCCGTGTTGATGTGCCCGATGTGCTTTTCACGATCGACCACCAGCAGGGCGTCGGGCATGGTATGCATCACGTTCTCCCCGGCCCGGTGGAGCGGCAGCTCGACGAACTCGAACTTGTAGATGGCATATACCAAAATCATCAGGGCGAGGAGCGATACCGGGCTGAACAGGACGAGGGAGTGGGCGGCCAGAATGTCGCGGTTGGTTCTCATCATGATGTAGTAGGAGAACAACAGGGTGAAGGCGATACAGATGATGACCGCCTGGCGTCGCCTGGCGGGAGTCCGGGGGAGAAAGATGGTGTAGATGGAGAGGGTTACGGTGACCACCCAAGCGATATCACTCCATATCGACGCCGCCTCGCCGAGGGAGTTGTCGGCGAAGCCGAAGGCGTGGAAATAGCCCAAGGGGCATACCGCGGGAGAGCAGAACACCGGGGTCACGATATTCAACACGGCGATGAAGACGGGGGGCGGCAGCAGGACGAGGTAAACCCATCGACGTTTCGCCGGATTCGACCGCTCGACAAACGTGAGGGCGAGAGAGAGGGCCGAGATGACATAGAAGAGCCAGCCGCTGTTCAGGTAACGGTAGAGCGTCACGTCTTCGGCGTCCTTCGAGAGGCCCAATCCGAGCTCATGGAGGATCATCAGCACCGACAGCATGTTGAAGGTCATGAACCAACGGCGCAGGGAGGATCGCAGCTCCAGGCTGTATACAAACGCTCCGAGGCAGAGGCTCCCCGCCAAGGATATCAAGCAGATGGAAGAAGATATGCTCATCACACCAGTCGCAGAATACCCGACGCAAGAAGATAAGCAACACGTCACTCTCTTCAGGAGACGGAATACATTTTTCTAGAGCATCTCAGGATCGATTCAGAAGTGTTTTCCGCACCGCGGTGGGGACCCGCCGGATCACGTGAGGTATTTCCTGATCTTGGTTATCAGCTCGAGCTTGTCCAAGGGTTTGGTCAGGTAATCGTCACATCCCAGGGCGAACGCCCTGGAGACATCCTCCTGCTCCCCCTTCGTGGTGACCATGATGACCGGAATCTGTTGGGTCCGGGTGTCGGATTTCAGCCGCTCGAGGCACTCCAGCCCGGTCATCTTCGGCATGACGATATCCAGGAGCACCAGATCCGGCGGATCCGATGCGACGCTCTCGAGGGCCGCCTGTCCGTCCGTCGCGATTTTCAGCTGAAACCCCTGACCGGAGAGCATCATCTTTTCAGCCATGATAACGGTTTTCGTGTCGTCTACGAGCAGAATCTTGTGGCCCATCGGTTCTCCCTCAGCTGACGATGTTGATAGACAGCAGTGCCGGTATCAGCCTCTTTGGTTCCTATACGTCAGCGGAGGATCATTACTTAAGCCTTAACAGCCTCCCTGCGGCTCTTTGAGACCTCCGACACCTCGTAGATCCGCTGGTGTCGACGAATCCCCATAAAAGACACCCGCCGGTCCCCCCCGGGATCGAGCAGCCGATAGGAGCTGTCGTTGAGGAGGGCCTCCCCGGCCTTTCGGATTTCGAGGTACTGACGGTAGGTGAGCTCGGTGCGCCCGGAGATTCCGGATCCGATGCCGATCCGGCCCCGCCATGACCCGGCCTGCGGCCCCAGACGGCCGCTGAAGAACTCGGCGCAGCACCCGCTGCCGTAGGAGAACAGGCCGACCCGTTTCGACTCGGCGCGGGCGCCCCGATTGTTGAGCAGCCCCGCGAGGGAGAGATAGAGCGATCCGGAGTAGAGGTTTCCGAGCTCCCGGTTGGCCTCCAGCGCGGGCGCCGTCCGGCGCTCGAAATCGGCGTCGAGGGACGGCGCGTCCCCCCGCCAGATGGCGTCCCGTTCATAGAGCATTCGGAACGCCTTGAAGGCCATCTTGGGGAACGGCACGTGAAAGAGCAGATAGTCGTAGTCGCGAAACCCGAGACGGGAGACCCGCTCGTGCTCCGCGAAGGTGTGGGCGAGGGCCTTCAAATAGCTGTCGATGGAGGTCTTGCCGTCCACCAGCGCGGAGGACCGGTAGGTCGGTCGCCAGAAGTCCATGACGTCTTCAGTGAACAGGGCCTCGGGATAGGGATCCAGGGCGAGGAGCCTCGGTGTGTCGCTCACCAGCATGGCCACCGCGCCGGCCCCCTGGGTGGGCTCTCCCGGAGAGCCTACCTCGTACCGGGCGATATCCGTGGCGATGACGAGGGCCTTGTTCGTCCCCCCCGGCGACGCGGCGCGGCACCAGGTCGAGGCCAGACGGAGCCCGGCGGTCCCGCTGTAACACGCGTGCTTGACATCGAAGGTCCGGCACCGCGTGGGCAGGTGGAGCATGCCGTGAACCCAGGCGGCTGTAGCCTTCGAGCCGTCCACCTCGGACTCCGAGCCCACGATGACCATCCCGATATCTTCCGGGCTCACGTCATAGTGCTCGAAGAGCCCCATGGCCGCGCTGGCCGCCATGGTCACCGAGTCCTCATGGGGGGCCGGCACCGCCATCCGCCGACCGCCGAGCCCCTCCAGATACTTGGCCTCGTCCACATCGTTGGCGGACGCCAGCGCCCTGAGATCCAGAAAGTGCTTCGGCACGTGGACGTGTATCGCCTCTATTCCCACTGCTCTTTCAAACATATCTCATCCTCTTTTCTCGAATTGAATCACCGTCATTCGAATTCCAAGCTCCACACCGGCTCAATCAGCGCGTCAGGTTCTCACCAGCTCACCGGCCAAAGGGGACACCTCCTCCGGCGCCTCGGTCGCCTGTATCCTCTCCGCCGCTTGCTTCAGCACCTGCTCCAGCGCGTCGATATACTGCAAAAATCGTTGCTTGCCCTCGTCCGACAGGTAAACCGTCGTCCGTGGGCGCCGGTTGACGAAGGTCTTCTCGATGCGCACGACCCCCGCCTCTTCCAGCGTCTTGAGGTGCCGGCTGAGGTTGCCGTCAGTGAGCCCGCAGGTCTCCTTGACCTCGCCGAAGCTGAGCCCGGCGGAGCCCACGAGGCTCGACATGATGGCCAGCCGGTTGGGCTCGTGGAAGAGCCGCTCGAGGGCGTCGTAGGGCGTTTCTGTCTTAGATCCCATCTCGGGGACCTCCTTTCTTCAACAAATGTCCCATCCGCCACTCAGGGAGGCGGTGGATGTGAAAAATGTAGCCCCCGACGAGCTCCCCGACGAAGAAGACGATACCCATGGGCCAGGGGTTGGTGAACTCGATGCGGGGCCAGAGGAGGCACACGGTGCCGCAAACGATGTAGTAGAGGCCGAGGGGCCAGCTCCCCTTGGGCAGCACGCGGCGGGAGGAGAGGTTGGTGAGCCCGAAGAGGCACATCCAGGTGCCGAAGAGGTGGTCGTACTGCCCTTCCAGGACGAACACGGCGCTGAGCACCCCCCCCACCACCATCGGCGGGAGCCCGTCCGCGGCGGGGACCAGCCGGCGCCAGTCCCGCCCCTCCTCCGAGAGGAAACGGTACCAGTGGAAGAGCGCGGAGTAGTTGGCCAGAAAGGCGGCGACCATGACGATACACCAGCCGATGAGGTGGGCCCGCGGGGTGGCCGGAAACCAGGACCGGCTCATGACAACGGCGCCGGTCAGCGCGAAGGTCCCCGCGACGGCGCGGACCCTTCCGGAGTATCCCGTGAAACGCTCCGCCGCGAGCAACCTCAGCTTCATCTCCCGAACCTGTCTCAGGGCTTCGTGAATGTTACCGGCGATCAATTTGCACCTCCTGAAAAACAGTCTACATAAAGTTCTTTGCAATGCAAAGTTTTTCTTTGACCTCCCGTTTTTTTCCGCCCTGCCTCGGAGCATTCATTGGACCGCGACGCCGATTATTGGTAGAATTTTCTGCATTAACTAGAAACAGCACTCTATTCCGGGAGGAGTCACCATGAAGCGGAAAGAGCACGGCAGAGCGCAAGTGACAGGGAAGGCCGAAGACCAGGGCACCAAGCACGCGGCCTCCAGAAGGGACTTCCTCAAAGCGACGACCGCCGGCGCCGTGGCGGCGGTGGTCGGATCCTGTGATGTGGAGGAGTCCGGTTCCGACGGGGGCGACAGCGACCGTGAAAACGGGACATCGGGAGTCAATGACACCGGTCCCACGGGTCCGGTAACCCCTGCGCCGGAGAACCGGGTGGTCCGGGTCACCGACCCGAACGCCACCACCTGGGACGGTGACGACCCCACCGACTTCTACCAATACGCGGTGCAGGACGTGGTGGACGAGATGGTGGCGGAGGGGGTCATGGCCCTCACCAACACCGACTCCCTAGAGGCGGCGTGGCAGGCGCTCGTCCCCTATGCCGACGGGGACCTGGTGGCGGTTCACATCAACGCCTACACCAACTCTCAGAACGATCGGAAGAACAACGTCTGCGAGCCCATCAGCGCGGTGGTCCACGGGCTGGTGGACGTGCTCGGCATCCCCGCGGACCGGGTGGCGGTGGTGGATCCGTCGCGAACCCTGCTCGGCTCTCCGGCCCAGGATCGCATCATCGATCGGTGCCGTCACACCGATTCCTTACGGTGGGATCTGTACGACGGCGAGGTGGGCTCGGTGATCTCCTTCACCGCCGGGCACGCCCCCCCGACCGAGGAGCGGCTGGCGCGGGTCATCGACGAAGCCGACCATGTCGTCATGATGCCGGTCCTCAGCTGGCACAGCGGCGCCATCACCGGCGCCATGAAGATGATGATGGGCTCCATCAGCAACATGGGGGCCCTCCACGACTCGGGGGGGGACGAAGGATTGTTCGACGGGGCCGGTCTCGCGGACATCTGCATGCCCTTCAATGACAAGGTCCGGCTCCTGGTGGCGGACGGGCTCTTCGGCAATGTCCAGAGCAACAGCTCCTCCCCCCACCGCTTCCAAACCCTGGGGGGCGGGGGCTCCCGACCGTCGAGCGCGCTCTACTTCAGCCGGGACATGGTGGCCACGGACTGCGTCATGTACGACGACATCCTGGATGAGGCCCGGGCCGAGGATCGGGAGAAGGGGGGCTACGGCAACGGCTTTCTGAAGTACGCGTCGGATGACAACCACCGCCTCGGCACCTTCGAGATGCGAAACGATACCGGCGAGAGCAGCTATTCCGAAATCGACCTCGTGGAGATCAATCGATAGCGTCAGAAGAGGGCCTTGAACAAGGTCCCGAACCAGAGCGGTTCGGCGGTGTGTCCGGGGGTCGCGGCCATGCACTTGGCGGACACCTCTCCGGAGGCGCGGGCCGAGCACTCGTTGCCGACGCACTTCGCCTCGGACTCCCCCTCGTACGTGAGCTCGAAATGAGCGTCCACCCAGGCGATGGCGGCCTTCAGATCCGCTACGCTGATGAAGTCCCCGTCGCACTCGAGGAAACCGTCGGCGTCACACCCGGCTTCGCACTCCCCTTCGAAGTCCGCCGTGCACTCCGCGTAGGCGCGGCTCTCGCAATCGATCTGGCAATCGATGTCCACCTTCGCCTGGCAGCTCCCCTCGCAGGAGGCCTCGCAGCCCCCCTCGCAGTCGATATCCGGGGGGGTGGCCTCGCAGCTGCCCGCGCACTCGGCGTCGCAGTCGGCGTCGCACCGGGCCTCACATCGTCCCTGGCACTCGGCCTCGCACGCGGCCCCGTTGCCCTCGGCCTCGCATTCGGCGGCGCAGGACCCCTCGCAGGTTCCGGTGCAGGACGCGCTGCAGTCCACGCCGCAATACCCCTCGCAATCGAAGGAGCCCGGCTCCACCTCGCACGCCACCGCGGTGCACTCGGCCTCACAGGAGCCCTGGCAGCTCGCCTCCACCTCGATGCCGGTGCAGTCCGTCACGTCGCAAGAGGCCTCCAGCTCGGCCGCGCACTCGGTGTGGAAGCTGAGCCCCTCGCAGCTCGCCGCGCACCCCGCCTCGGCGTACCAGGTGCACTCCGCCGAGAGCACGGTCTCCTCGGCCGAAGCGGTATAGGCGCCGCCGACGCTCATCAGCAGTATCCATAGAGACATCAGTTTATTCGTCATTCGTGTCCTCCTTATACAGCACAGACTGGGAAGGTCATCCTCGTATTCACCTGGGTATATTGTGTCGAAGCACCAGGACGAGCGCCAGGAAATAATTGCTCCGGAAGCCAACTATAGCCGTTCCATCAGCTCCCGGGCGTTTCGCGTGAGGTCCGGCCCCTTCCGGTGGAGGTTCCCACCGATGAGGAGGATGATGTCGGTACCGTAGAACTGGGTCATCTCCTCCACCTTCTCGAGGCTCATGCCGCCGGCGGGCACCGGCCACATGGGGGCGAGGCCGCCGAGGGGGCCGGTGGCGCTCTTTGCCAGCTCCCCGCACGCCTCCTTTGTGAAGGTGAACCGCCCGCCGAAGTGGGGGAAAATGGTGGCGTCGGCCCCGGCCAGCCGGTTGAGGAGGCCGTAGAGCACGCCGTGGGAGATACCGCTCTCGGGGTGGGCGGTGAAGGTGCCGAGCATCGTGGGGTGGCTGAACACGGGGAGGCCGATGCGGTCGTCCTCGGCGATACGCCGCAGGGTGTCGAAGCCGGTGATCCCGGGGGCGATGAGCAGCCCCCCGGCGCCGAAGTCCTTCGCCGTCTCGGCTCGGGCCATCACCTGGTCAGACGGCGCCGTGATGTTGGGCATGTAGAGACAGGGCCGGCCGGTCCGGTCCGCCGCCTTCCTGAGGGCCGCGGTGATCCGCTTCAGGCGCTCGGAGAAGGGGGCGAAGGCCTGGTCCGCGAGCCCGTGGTCGTCCTTGATGAAGTCCACCCCGCCGAGGGCGAACCGGTAAGCGATGTCCGCGAGGGCCGGGGCGCTGAGGCCCATGGGCTTGAGGGCGGTACAGACCAAGGGGCGACCGGCGATGCCCGTCAGGCTCCGGAGGCCCTGGAGGCCGAAGCGGGGCCCGCGGAACCGCGCGAGCATCGTGTCCGGCAGGGTGACCGACACCAGGCGGATTCCCGGCTTGAGGCTGATGTTGCCGAAGAGCACGTTGAGGAGCTGGGTCAGCTCTCCCCCGACGATATCGCCGGCGAACCGTATGGTCGCCAGGTGGCGGTCCGCCTCGACGGACTCCACGCCGAGCACCTCCCCCACCACCTGCTCCCGAATGTCCTCCCGGTGGATCAGATCGATGGGGAACTCCACGGTCTGCTCCACGCAGATGTCGAAGGCGCGCTCCGCCGCCTCCTTGAGGGATCCCGTGACCTGGTAAACGGCGGTGAAGCGCTCGTCACTGAGGGAAAGGGGTTGCTTGAAAGACATTACAGATCCTCCGCCTTGGCATCGCCGGACGGGGCGTCCGCGGCGTCCGCTGTGAGACCGGCGGGATCAATGCCGAGGGATTCCCCCAGCAGCGCCTCGGCCGCGCCGATGACCGCAGCCGCGTCCAGGCCGTACCGCCGCATCAGAAAGGATCGGCTCGCCCCGTGAGCGTAGGTGTCTTGGAGCCCCAGGCGTCGGAGGGGTCGTCCCAGCCCCGCCTCGGCCAGCGCCTCCGCGATAACGGCGCCGAGGCCGCCGATGACGCTGTGGTTCTCGAGGGTGATGATCCCCCGGACCTTTTCTGCGGCGGCGAGAAGGGGCTCCGGCGAGAAGGGCTTGAGGGTGCTCACGTGGAGGTGGGCCACCGAGACCCCCGCCCGCCGGAGCGCGCCGGCGGCCCGTATCCCCTCCTCGGTGCAGATGCCGCTCGTGACGAGGAGCAGGTCCTCGCCGGTCCCGAGCTCGCGCACCTTGTCGATCACCATCCGGTCCGCGGCGTCGAAGAGCCGGGGCACCTCCCCCCGAAGCATCCGGACGTACACGGGGCCGTCCACCCCGTGGGCCACCTCCAGGGCGGACTCCGCCTCGGTGGCGTCACCACAGTCGAGCACGGTCATGTGGGGGATGAGCCGCATCAGCCCCACGTCGTCGATGGCCTGGTGGGTGACCCCCCCCGGGGTGGTGATCCCCGGCAGGAACCCGATGAGCCGGACCGGGAGGTGGCTGTAGCCGATGGACATGGCCACCTGATCGAAGGGGCGGCGGCAGATGAACACCGCGAAGGTGTGGACGAACGGAAAGAAGCCCTCCCGGGCGAGTCCCGCGGCGAAGCTCATCATGTTCTGCTCGGCGAGGCCGAGGGAGAGGAAGCGATCAGGGTAGGCCTCCCGGAAATCGTCCGCCTCGCAGGAGGCGGTGAGATCCGCCGAGAGCACCAGCACCTCGGGGCGGTCCTTCGCGAACCGGACCAGGTTCCTCGCGTGGGGGCGGTGCACCATCTCCATGTCAGCCCTCCCCTCTCATCGCCTCGAGGGTCTCCTCGAAGGCCTCGAGCTCGGCGGCGCTCTTGAACCGCACGTAGTGGAGCTTCGGCGCCCGCGCCCTCAGGAGCGGCATGTCCCGGCAGGGATCGGTAATGGCCAGCACCACCAAAGGACGATCCGCGGGCGGATCCGTCGCCGCCCGGGCCAACGCGTCGAGGTCGTGCCCATCCACCTTGCGCACCTCGGCGCCGAAGGCGGTGAGCCGCGCGTCCAGGGGATCGACGGTCATCACGTCCTTCATGGCCCCGTCGCAGCACTGGCCGTTGACGTCCACGTACACGCCGAAGTTGCCGAGCCGGTAGTGGGCCAGGGTCTGGAACGCCTCCCACACCTGCCCCTCCTGGAACTCGCCGTCCGACATGAACCCCCACACCCGACCGGCGTCCCCCTTCATCCGCCGGGCCATGGCGATGCCCGCTGCCTGGCTCACCGCCTGCCCCAGTGAGCCGGCGGTCACCTCGTGGCCCGGGGAGTGCTCCGCGCCGATGAGCTCAACGGTGCTGCCGTCCTTGTTGAACTCGGCGAGGGCCTCCTCGTGGAGCCGCCCCGCCTCAATGAGGGTGGCGTAGAGCACCAGCGCGTAGTGCACCGGCGAGAAGACGAAGCGGTCCAGGTCCGGCGCCTTGGGGCCGTTGTAGGCCGCGCCGGTGAAGCTGTGCGGGTTGTCCGGCCCCGGCGTGCCGGGGAAGGGGAGGGGGATGAAAGGCGCTGCGCTCGGCCCGAGGCGCATCACCCGGGTGTAGAGGGTCGCCAGGATCTCCGCCGCGGAGCACGCCTGGCTCAGGTAGCCGCCGTTGTTTTAGAGGGTGTGGGCCAGCACCCGCCGGCGGATGCCCGCGGCCGCGCGGCGAGCTTCGTCCCGCCAGTCCGGAGTGCTCGAAGGCTTGGCGCTCGGCATGGTTACTCCTTGAGCAGGTGCCCCGCCACGACGAGCCGCTGGATCTCGGAGGTCCCCTCGTAGATCTCCGTAATCCGCGCGTCCCGGAAGTGGCGCTCCACCGGATACTCGGTGATGTAGCCGTACCCCCCGTGGATCTGCAGGGCCTCGTCGGCGATGAAGCTCGCGGCCTCCGACGCGCACACCTTGCACATGGCCGACTCCATGGAGAAGGGCCGGCCGGTGTCCTTGAGCCAGGCGGCCTTGAGGGTGATGAGCCGCGCGGTCTCGAGCCGGGTGGCCATGTCCGCCACCTTGAACTGGATGGCCTGCAGCCGCGCGATGGGACGCTGAAACGCCTTCCGCTCCTTGGCGAACGCCACCGCGGCCTCCAGGGCGGCGGCCCCGATGCCCAGCGCCTGGGCCGCGATGCCGATGCGCCCCGCGTCCAGGGTGGTCATGGCCACCTTGAACCCCTCCCCCTCGCTCCCCAGCAGGTGGGCCCTCGGCACCCGCGCGTTGTCGAAAAAGATGGAGCTCGAGTGGGAGGCCTTGATGCCGAGCTTCTTCTCCTTCTTCGAGGTGGAGACCCCCGCGAGATCCATGGGCACGATGAAGGCGGAGATGCCCTTGTGGCGCCTCGACTTGTCCGTGTAGGCGAAGGCGATGCACGTCTGGGCGTTGGGGCCGTTGGTGATGAAGCACTTCTCCCCGTTCAGGACGTAGGCGTCCCCGTCGAGGACCGCCGTCGATTTCATGGCCGACACGTCGGAGCCCGCGCCGGGCTCGGTGAGGGCGAAGCAGCCGAGCTTCCGGCCGGCGGCCAGGGGTTTCAGGAAGGTCTCCTTCTGGTCGGCGTCGCCGTACTTCAGCAGGGGGTCGCACACCAGGGAGTTGTTGACGCTCATGATCACCCCGGTGCCGGCGCACGCCTTGGAGATCTCCTCGAGGGCCAGCACATACGAGACATAATCGAGATCGCCGCCGTCGTACGCCTCGGGGATCGCGATGCCCATGAGATCGAGCGCCCCCATCTTCGCCACCTGGTCCGCGGGGAACGTCGCCTCCTCGTCCAGCCTCGCCGCGATGGGCGCGAGCTCTCGGGTGGCGAACTCCCGGGCCGCGTCCCGCACCATCAACTGCTCCTCTGTCAATTCGAAATTCATCCACGCTCCTTGGTGAGTCGGTCGTTTTCTCCGGGAGCATATACCATATCTCACGCCTCGGGTAGCGGGTGTCCGAGCGACCCGCGACCGCAGCCCCACTTCGAAACGGGAACGAGCTTGCCAGGATTTCCCCTAGATTGTAAATGGTTGGCCCATGGTCTTCAGCTCACAGGTCTTTCTGTTCTATTTCCTCCCGCTGGTCTTCCTCTGTTACTTCGCGATGCCGAAGCGGGGCCGGAACCTCGTCCTCACCCTGCTGAGCTACCTCTTCTACGGGTTCGCCAATCCCTCCTTCGTGCTCCTCATGTTCGGGACCACGGTGGTCAACTACCTCTCGGGCCTCGTCATCGCCGGGCGTTCCCTCCGCGGCGGGGAACCGGCGGCGCTCCTCGAGAAGGGGGGGGATCGCACCCGGCGCCAGAAGGGGGCCCTTGCCGTCTCCGTCACCGCCAGCCTCCTCGCCCTGGCGTTCTTCAAGTACTTCAACTTCGGGGTGGAGAACTACAACGGGCTGATGGGTGCCCTCGGCCTCGGCCACCTGGAGTGGGAGACCTTCTTCCGGATCACGCTGCCCCTCGGCATCAGCTTCTATACCTTCCAGGCCATGAGCTACGCCGTCGACGTCTACCGGGGCGACGCCCGGATCTGCCGGAGCTTCGTCGACTTCGCCTGCTACGTCTCCATGTTCCCCCAGCTGGTGGCCGGCCCCATCGTCCGGTTCCGGGAGGTGGCGACCCAGCTCGTCGAGCGCGCGGTGAGCCTGGAGAAGTTCGCCCGGGGGGTGGCCTTCCTCGGCCTCGGCCTCGCCAAGAAGGTGCTCATCGCTGACGCCTGCGGCCGGATCGCCGACACCTGCTTCGACGCCGCGGGGGTGAGCGTCCCGGACGCCTGGCTCGGGGCGGTGGGGTACGCCTTTCAAATTTACTTCGACTTCAGCGCCTACTCGGACATGGCCATCGGTCTCGGCCTGATGCTGGGCTTCGTCTTTCCCAAGAACTTCGACTCCCCCTACCGGGCCGAGTCCGTCACCGAGTTCTGGCAGCGGTGGCACCTCTCCCTCTCCACTTGGCTTCGGGACTACCTGTACATCCCCCTCGGGGGCAACCGGAAGGGATCCCGGCGGACCTACGTCAACCTGGCGATGGTGATGCTCCTCGGCGGGCTGTGGCACGGCGCGTCGTGGAACTTCGTCATCTGGGGGGGAATCCACGGGGCCATGCTCGCGATCGAGCGCATGCAGGGGAAACAGAGCCTCTACCGGAGCCTCCCGCGGCCCCTCAAGGTCGCCCTCACCTTCCTCGTGACGCTCATCGCCTGGGTCTTCTTCCGGGCGCGGGATCTGCCGGCCGCCCTCGGATACCTGGGCCATATGGTCGGGGTCGGAGAGGTCGATGCGACGGCTGATCTGGCGTCGGGGATCATTTACCAGCCGTACTACCTGCTGTTCTTCGCGGCGGCGGCGGCGGTCACCTGGGGCCTCCCCCAGACCTGGGACTTCACCCACCGGCTCACCTGGCCGAAGGCCGTGGGGTGCGCCCTGGCGCTCCTCGCGGCGATCCTGGTGATGGTCTCCAAATCCTACAACCCCTTCATCTATTTCATCTTCTAGGAGCGGCATGGGAAGCGGGCACACATCCAGGGAGGCGCAGGCGAGGGAGGAGCTCGGCCGCACCGAGTGCGCCCGGGGGGTGCCGGTCTTCCTCACGGGATTCTTCCTGGCCTGCCTCCTGCTCGTCTGGATCCTTCAGACCGCCGCGGACAGGAGCGACGCCTCTGAACAACGGGGCTTCGAGCCCCTGGTGGTCGGCTGCGGCCTGGGCGATCTGATCCCCTCCGCCGCCGAGATCACCTACGCTCTGGCCGGCGGCGAGGGGCCCGGATCCCTCGCCGACCTGGCCGCGGTTCGCGAAGTCGACCCGGATCGGGCGGGGCGGATCGGTCGCCTCCAGCTGGTCAACGCCCGGGTGCTCCGGAGCATCGACCAATTCGACACCTGCCTCGACGAGCGCTCCTTCTTCGCCTCCCGGGTCGTCCCGTCGGTGCGGGGGGTGACCAACGGGCTCCTCCACTCCGGGAGCGACAACGCGCTCATGGGCCGGCAGGGGTGGCTCTTCTTCAAGCCCGGGGTGGACCACCTCACCGGGCGGCCCTTCCTCGATCCGGAGGTCCTGCGGTCCCGGCGGCTCGCGGGGAACGAGTGGACCCGGCCCGTCGAGCCCGACCCGATCCCGGCCATCCTGGAGCTGAGGGATCGGTTGGAGGAGCGGGGGGTGGCGCTCATCGTGATGCCCACGCCGGTGAAGGCGGCGATCTATCCGGATCGGTTCAGCTCCCGGTTTGGGGTTTGGGCCTCGGATAATGGACCCAATGGACGGAATGGACTTAATGGACGGCTCCTGAGGAGCTCTGGTATCTCAGGAGAAGGTGGGCAGAGTGTGGGGGTGGGGGCTTTGCGCAATCGTTCTTTCGATGCCTTCAAAGCGCGGCTCTCTTCGGCGGGGGTTTCCTTGTTCGACCCGGCGGCGGGGTTGATGGCGGCCCGGCGCGAGGGCGGCGATCCGCTCTACCTCAGGACCGACACCCACTGGTCTCCCCAGGGGGTCCGGGTCACCGCCCGGGCCTTGAAGGCGTTCATTGATTCCGCGGGGCTTCTCAAAGGACACCCGTCCCGGGGATTCGAGCGGCGCTTCGTCGAGGTTTCGAACCGGGGGGATATCTCTGTGATGCTGCGGGTCGCCGAGGCCTTTTCGGAGCCTTCGGAGACGGTCACTGTCGAGCCGGTCTTTGACGCCGCAGGGACGCCCTGGTCGGCGGACCCGGCTGCTCCGGTCCTGCTCCTCGGCGACAGCTTCACCAACATCTACTCCCTTTCGGGAATGGGGTGGGGGACCGGCGCTGGGCTCGGGGCGCAGCTGAGCGCCGAGCTGGGCCTGCCCATCGATGTCATCTCCCAGAACGACGCGGGGGCCTACGCCACCCGGAAGCAGCTTTCGGATCAGCTCATAGGCGGCCGGGACCGGCTCGAGGGCAAGGCCCTCGTCATCTACCAGTTCGCCGCCCGGGAGCTCTCCTTCGGCGACTGGCGGACCGGCTTCCCGATAACCGTTGGTGCCGCTCCCGTCGCCCCCGCGAGCGCCGGACCCGTCACCGTCCGCGGCACGGTCTCGGCGATCCTCCAGAGCCCCGCC
>JBNLED010000147.1:0-8517 GCA_050304755.1 Polyangia bacterium
GGGCTGGGCGCGCGCCGCCCTTGCCCTGGCCGAATCGCGGCGGCTGAAGATCGCTCGGCTGGGCGGTATGAACATGCGCGAGGTGGCGGTCACCGGCGGGGACCGGGTCGAGGCGCAGATCCAGCTCGGGTGGTCTATCAACGGCTTCGGGGTGGGCGACCTGGCGGCCCGTATCGTGGAGGTCACGGACGCCGAGATCGATCGCCTGGCGAACGAGTACGAAGCCAGTTACGTCCTCGCGG
Organism: Polyangia bacterium; assembly: GCA_050304755.1. GTDB lineage: Bacteria > Myxococcota_A > Polyangia > JAAYKL01 > JAAYKL01 > CAYWLQ01. Next base: position 243 of record JBNLED010000147.1, read on the forward strand.
CGCCCCTCAGGAAGGGCGGCGAGCAACACGGGAACGTGCGCGACGCGGCCCGTCAGGAGATCGGTCTCCGCGCCTTCCTCGAGGAGGGCGGGTTCGGGGCCTTCACCACCACCTTCGAGGATCTGCACGGGCTGAAGCAGCTCCCGGGGCTCGCCTGCCAGCGGCTCATGGCCGACGGGTACGGCTTCGGCGCTGAGGGGGACTGGAAGACCGCCGCCCTGGTCCGGCTCGCCAAGGTGATGACGGCGGGACGGCCCGGCGGCGTATCGTTCATGGAGGATTACACCTACCACCTGGTCCAGGGGAAGGAGCAGGTGCTCGGCGCCCATATGCTCGAGATCTGCCCCTCCATCGCCGACGGGAAGCCGTCACTGGAGGTCCACCCGTTGGGCATCGGCGGCAAGGCCGATCCGGCCCGGCTGGTCTTCGACACCCGGCCCGGCCCGGCGGTGAACACCACGCTCGTCGATATGGGAGGAAGGATGCGGATGATCGTGGCCGAGCTCGATGTGGTGAAGGCCGAGAACAGCATGCCCAATCTCCCCACGGCGCGCGCCCTCTGGCTCCTGCGCCCGGACTTCAAGAGAGGGTGTCAGGCCTGGATCGAGGCCGGCGGCGCGCACCACGCGGCCTTCTGCCAGGCGGTCACCACCGAGGAGTGGGAGGACTTCGCCGGCATGGCCGGGCTGGAGGTCATCCGGATCGACGCCGATCTGGACCTGCGGACCCTCCGCAACGAGCTGCGTTGGAACGACGCGGCGTTCAGGCTCGGACGGTAAGCCCATGGCGTCACCGTACCGCGAGCTGAAGGAGCGGGCCTGGGCCGCTAACCAGGAAATCCCCAAGCACGGCCTGGCCATCTACACGTTCGGCAACGTCTCCGCGTTGGATCCCGATCGGGGCGTCATCGCCATCAAGCCGAGCGGCGTGGCGTACGACCGGCTCACCGTCGACGACCTGGTGGTGGTCTCCCTGTCGGGTGAGATCGTGGAGGGCACGCTTCGTCCCTCCTCCGACACCCCGACCCACCTCGTTTTGTATCGGGCCTGGGAGGGCATCGGCGGCGTGGTCCATACCCACTCCACTTACGCGACCGGATGGGCCCAGACCAGGCGTCCCATCCCCATCTACGGGACCACCCACGCTGACCATCTGCCCGAGGATGTGCCCTGTACCGCTGTCATGTCCGACGAGGCTGTGGAGCGGGACTACGAGGTCGAGACCGGACATCAGATTCTGGAGTGCTTCGGCGCCCGCGATCCGCTGCACACCCCGATGGTGCTGGTGGCCGGCCACGGCCCGTTCACGTGGGGACCGACGCCGGAGAAGGCCATCTACAACGCCGCCGTGCTGGAGGAGCTGGCGCGGATGGCGTTCGTCACGCACGCGCTCGACCCGGCGGCGGCACGGCTTCCGGATCGACTGATCCGCAAGCACTTCGAGCGCAAGCACGGAAAGAACGCGTACTACGGTCAGGAGTGATACGGCGCCCTGGCGGCGCCAGGCGCGGGCACGGCCGGGACCGTGCGGAGGAGGTATCGGTGAACCAGAATCAGGAAAACGTAAAAGACTTGATCCAATCGGGCGGCGCCTTCCTCGGCATCGAGTTCGGCTCCACCCGCATCAAGGCCGCCCTCATCGCGCCGGACACCACCCCGCTGGCATCCGGGTCGCACGGGTGGGAGAACCAGCTCAAAGACGGCGTCTGGACGTATGACATGGCGGACGTCTGGAGGGGCCTGGCCGCCTGCTATGCCTCCCTCGTAGAGGACGTGCGGGCGCGCTACTCCCTCGAACTCGGCGCCGTCCGGGCCATGGGCTTCAGCGGGATGATGCATGGATACGTGGCGCTGGACCGCGACGGAGAGCTTCTGGTCCCCTTCCGTACCTGGCGGAACAACATCACCGGCCGGGCCTGCGACGAGCTCAGCCCGCTCCTCGACTTCGCCGTACCGCAGCGCTGGAGCATCGCCCATCTCCACCAGGCGATCCTGGAGGAGCAGCCCCACGTGCAGCGGATCGAGAAGCTGACGACCCTCGCGGGCTACGTCCATTGGAAGCTCACGGGGGAGCACAAGATGGGAGTGGGAGAGGCCTCCGGCATGTTCCCCATCGACCCGCGCACGGGCGACTGGGACGAGGAGCGGATGGCCAAGTTCGACGCCCTTGTCGCGCCGCGGGAGCTGGGCTGGAAGCTCCGGGACATCCTCCCCGGCGTCCTGACCGCCGGTCAGCCCGCCGGACAGCTCACCGCCGAGGGGGCCGAACGGCTCGACCCGACGGGCAAGCTCCAACCCGGCATTCCGCTCTGTCCTCCCGAGGGCGACGCGGGCACGGGCATGGTCGCCACCAACGCGGTACGCCCGCGCTCGGGGAACGTCTCGGCGGGCACCTCGGTATTCGCGATGATCGTGCTGGAGAAGAGCCTGTCGCGGGTCCATGAGGGCCTAGACATCGTCGTAACGCCCGATGGCAACCCTGTGGCCATGGCCCACTCCAACAACGGCTCCTCTGATCTCGACGCCTGGATTGCCCTCTTCGGCCAGGTCGCCCGGGCCGTGGGCGCTGAGATCTCGACGGATGATCTCTACGGCAAGCTCCTGCCGCTGGCGGTTGAAGGGGATCCGGACGCGGGCGGGCTGTTGTCCATCAACTACGTCTCCGGAGAGCACATGACCGGCTTCACCGAAGGCCGTCCGCTGTTCGTCCGGAACCAGGATGGCAAGTTCACCCTCGAAAACTTCGTGCGGGCGATGTACTACGCCTCCCTCTGCGCCATGCGGACGGGCCTGAACATCCTCACCGAGGAGGAGGGGGTGGTCATCGAGGAGATCCGCGGCCACGGCGGTTTCTTCAAGGGCGGCGACACGGGCCAGCGCATGATGGCTGCGGCCCTCGGTGTCCCCGTCAGCATTCCCGCGACGGCCGGAGAGGGCGGCGCTTGGGGCATGGCCGTGCTCGCCACCTACATGCTCCGCGCCGACCCGAAACAGTCCCTCCCAGACTACCTCGACGCCATGATCGCCGAGAGCATCGGTAAGCCCGTGACGCCCGACCCGAGGGATGTGGAGGGCTTTGCCGAGTTCTTCGCCCGACACAAAAGGGGGCTCTCCATCGAGCGCGAAGCGGTGAAGGCGCTGGGGTAGCCCTTCTGTATTCTCGGGCAGGCACGGCGCCCCTCAACAACCAATATCCGCTGTTTGGAATGGATTCTCGGGGAAGGCATGGGAACCTGTCCCTACAACCCATAACCTTTAGGCGAATCATTTTGGGGGGCTTCGTCCGCGTTCAGAGCGAACGCCACTATGAGGGATACTACGTGTACTTGAACTGAGTGGTTGCGGGCTACCGGCTACTATCGCTGGAGTATGATCGAACCCGCCAACGCCCCGGTCGCGGGCTGGGCCAACGGGGTCACGGTCAGCGTGGTCCCCGAGACGCAGTACGAATATTGGCTATCAGAGGTTTCGAGTGTCGTGCCCGTGACCGTGTATTCGCCGGTTTCTGACCCATATCCAGGAATCACTCCCAGCACAGCGGTCTGGTCGATGGTGGCCGTGCATGTGCACCCGCCGGTCGTCGGGTTATCTACACAACCGAGTTCGTTATACCCGTAAGCTTTGATGGGGCCACTCATCCGATCGCAGGTGGTGACGGTTCCGGATAGACTTTTGCACGCCGCGTTCAACTCCATCGTTTCGGTACCCGTCGTGGTGGTGGCGTCCGTATACGTCCCGTCGCCATTGGCGGTCCACGTTCCGGTTACCGTGAGCTCCCCTGTGACTGTTCCGTCGCAAGCTTCAACCAGGCCAAAAGCCCCCATGTCCAACTCGCCACTCACCTTGATACACGACCCGGTCACGTTCCAGGTTCCGGCCACGTCACCACCGCACGGGACCACGCTGTTGCAGGGATCTACCCCTAATCCGGTTCCGGTGTCCCCCGTGTTGCTGGTATCGTTCCCCCCCGCGGTGCTGGTGTCGCCTCCTCCTACGGCCGGGGGATCATCCGCGTCGTAGTCGCCGCAGCCCGCGAGCCCGGCAAAGACCAGTGTGCTCGCGCAGAGCATGATGAGTCTCATTCGATGATTCATGTGCTTCTCCTAATCCTTCCAGGCTATTACTGCCCGTACCCCAGGGCCTTGACGTTCTCCATGACGGCATCCTCGGCCTCGTCTGACGGATAGCCCGCGACGATGGCGCCTTCGAAGAAGGTCCCCCAGGAGTTATTGCTGTTGTCGCCGCCCACCCCGAGGACGACCGCGCCCTGGTGGTCCAGGGTCTTTGTTGTGGGGAAACCGCCCTTGTAGCCGGTCGTCAGGCTGTTGGCTGCTCCCAGGTCGGCCATTCGGAGCGCCCATTCGCCGGTGGAGGTCTTGGTGAAACCGATAGCGAACGGTACCCTGAGGGACGGGTTCTGCGGGTTGGGCGGTCCGACGTTATTCAAGTCGCCCCATCCCGGATCCCCCGGATTCGTGCCGCCGGCCCAGACGCCCGCCTCCATGTCGTTCATGAACCATGGACCATCGCCTGCGCCCTTGCCCCAATAGGCGATTCCGAAGAACAAGGTATCCATGAAGTGCCACCCCACAGCGGGGGTGTCGGTGACATTACCGAAGTCCCAGCAGCAGGCACCGCCGGAGTGGGTGCCGTCGGCGAGCATGTAGATTCCCTGGGGCTGGTTGCCCACCGGCATGCCGGGGCCCGCGCCGCTGTTCACGGGGCTCCGGTACCCCTGATACTGATCCATATAGAGGGAGTAGACCCTGCGGCCGCCGACCGTCAGCGGGCCATCACTGGCGGGCGTCTCATCATCGTCAGAGGCTGCGCGGGGACCTCCCGCATCATTACCCCCTGTCCCAACGACAATATCATTCCCGTTTCCAGACTGATCATAAAGCTTCGAGACCGTACACGAGCCGCCACAGACGGCGTCATGAGCCTCCGCGTCGCCGAAGCCGTCAGCGGTCTGTCCGACATCATGCAGCTGGCCGTTAGCCCGGACCTCGTAGAGGGGGCCGGTGTACGAGCCTTTGATACGCCGTATCATGCTGAACGCCGCCGCGCACGGAGCACCGTCCTGCTCGTAAATGTCACAGGGGCCCACGATGTCGCCGTCGGCGTCGGTGTCCGCGTCGGTGTCCGCGTCCGTATCGGCGTCTGTATCCGCATCCGAATCCGCGTCCGAGTCCCCATCGGTATCCGAATCCGCGTCCGAGTCCCCATCGGCATCCCCGTCTGCATCCGTATCTGCGTCAGTGTCCCCGTCGGTGTCCGAATCTGTGTCCGTGTCCCCGTCCGCGTCCGAATCCGTGTCCGCATCTGAATCCGTGTCAGCGTCCGAATCCGTGTCCGAATCGGAATCCGAATCTGTGTCTGAATCTGCGTCCCCGGCTGAATCGCCGGCATCCACTCCTGGAGTGCCGGTCTCATCAGTACAACCAAACGCAAGTAGGGATATCAATATAAGAAGCCCTACAATTCCCCTCATGTTTTTCATAATACACCTCTCAAATCAGATTTTGCATTATCACTCTAAAAAGTGACAACGTCAATGCCCGCTGCCCTTTCATGCCTGACCCCACTATAGGAAAGAGGGGGCGGCATCTGGTCAATAGAATAGTATCTTTTGTTCTCCAAAGAGGGTGGAAAAAAAGTAGAAAAAGACTCGCCCGGCCTCGCCCAAGCCGTCTGTCCCCTTTACGCGGGCGGGTGACATCTGATAATAACAATTTCAACGCTGGTGTCTCGATTCGGGCGCCCGATGATTAGGTCCATGAACCAAGCCGTATCAGAAAAAACGCACAAGCGATGACCGTTTCACCGAAGCACCGTCCCGCCGTGATGGCGGACGTCGCACGACTGGCCGGGGTGTCGCACCAGACCGTCTCGCGCGTCCTTCACGACAGCCCCCACGTGCGGGGGGCCACGCGGGAGCGGGTGCTGGCGGCGATCCGCAAGCTCGATTATCGACCCAACTCGATGGCGCAGGCCCTGGTAACGGGGCGATCCAAGACGCTCGGGGTGGTCAGCTTCGATACCACGTTGTATGGCCCCGCGTCCACGTTACTCGGCATAGAGCGGGCCGCTCACGACGCCGGATACGCGGTGAGCGTCTCAAGTCTCCGCTCGCTCAACCGCGCCAATGTGCTGGCCGCCATCCAGCAGCTGCGGCACCAGGGCGTGGACGGAGTGGCGGTCATCGCGCCGCGCCGGGCGGGCGTGGACGCGCTTCGGCACCTCAAATCGGACTTCGCCGTAGTGGCCGTGGAAGCAGGAGCGGACGCATCGATTCCCGTCGCCACTGTCGACCAGATCGCGGGGGCCGTGGCCGCGACCCGACACCTCCTGAACCTCGGTCACACGACCGTCTGGCACCTGGCCGGACCGATCGACTGGAAGGACGCGGACGAACGCATCGACGGATGGAAATCCGTGCTCGAGTCGGCAGGTGCCCCGGTCCCCGAGCTCTTCCGCGGCGATTGGACGCCGCGCTCCGGCTACGAGCTCGGGGAACAGATACTGCAGATTCCGGAGCTGACGGCCGTCTTCGTGGCCAACGACCAAATGGCGCTGGGGCTCCTTCGCAGGCTCCATGAGGCCGGGCGCGAGGTTCCCCGGGACCTGAGCGTCGTGGGCTTCGACGACATTCCCGAGGCGGCGTACTTCACCCCCCCCCTCACGACCGTCCGTCAGGACTTCGCCGAGCTGGGCCGGCGCTGCCTGCACACCCTACTGTGTCGAATCGAGGGGGAGACGAAACCGACCCGTGTGGTGGTGGATCCCACGCTCGTGGTGCGCGACTCGACCGGGGCGCCGCCGAAAAGGTGAGACCGATCTAATTTGAATGAAGGGGGTTATTCGGCCGTGAACCGATGGATCATGGTGTGCTTGTACGTCTGCTCCGGCTTGAGGATCACTTCGTCACGCCAGGCGGGGACGTTGATCGAATTGGGGAACTTCTGTGTCTCCAGACAGAACGCCTCGTATTGTTGGTAGGTGTGGCCCTTTCCGGTGATCGTCCCGTCCAGGAAGAGCCCGGCGTAGAACATGACCCCGGGCTGGTCGCCTTCGATGGTCATGACGCGGCCGGACTTGGGATCCTTCACGTGGGCCACCGGACGCAGCGTATGGGGATCACCGTTGACGACCCAGTTGTGGTCGTACCCCGCCGGGTTGCCCTTGATGACGACATCCTTTAGGTCTTTGCCGATGGGCTTCGGCGACGTGAAGTCGAACGGCGTCCCCTTGACGGGCTTGATGACCCCGTCCGCGACCACCGGGTTGCCGGGGGTGTACTGGTCGGCGAACAGCGTCAGCTCGTGATCGAGGATCGTCCCCGAGTCGTACCCGCCGAGATTCCAGTAGCTGTGATGCGCCATGTTCACGATGGTCGTCTGATCGGTCGTCGCCTCCATATCGACCCGAAACTCGTTCTTGTTCGTGAGCGTGTAGGTTACGAACGCGGTGACGTTGCCGGGGTAGCCCTCTTCACCATCCTTCGACAGATATTTGAATTTGATCGACGGTCCCTGCGGCGTCTCCTCGGTCTTCACCACGTCCCAGACCACCTTGTCCCAGCCCTTCTTCCCGCCGTGGAGGTGATAGGGCGGATCGTTGGCGGCGAGCTGATATGTCTTGCCCTCGAGCTTGAAGCGGCCCTTGTCGGTGATGCGATTGGCCAGGCGGCCGATGGTGGCCCCGAAATACGGCGTCTTCTTGACGTAGCCTTCGACGTTCTCGTATCCACCGACGATATCGCCGAGCTTGCCGTCCCGGTCGGGGACGTGGAGCTCGGTGACGATGGTGCCGTAGTTGGTCACCTTCAGGATCAGCCCGTTAGCGTTGGTCAGCGTGTACAGGCTGACATCCTTACCGTCGACCGTCCCGAAGGGATTCTTGGTGATCGATGGAGACTTGGCTTCTGCTTCGGCTGTCGCCGGCGCCTGCTCGGGCTTGGGCTCGGCCGCCGGTTTCTCCGGTTCCGCCGCCGGTTTCTCCGGTTCCGCCGGCTCCGCGGGAACCGAGGTTTGCGATTCGCCGCAGTGGATCGGAACGATGGCGACGAGCATGACGGGAAGTGCACGGAAGTGGATAGGTTTCATTGATCTCTCTCCTTCTCTCAGAAAGCGATTTCGGCCTGGATCTTGACGACGTCCGCGTCGGGTTTCCAGTCCGTATACGGACCGCCCTGGATAATGTCGCTCCCGGCCACCAGGGGCTGCCCCCAGGGCCACTTGCCCGCGATGGTCATGTTGTCACCGTAGAAGTAGCGC
>JBNLED010000148.1:0-4975 GCA_050304755.1 Polyangia bacterium
TAATACCAAAAGCCGTTTGAAGGAAGGGACGAAAACACCGGAGGGCGCGCTTCGTGTGGAGATTTCGCGTTGAAAAAACGTAGCGGCGACATCAGACCATGATAGAATCCGCCGGATGACGGTGTTTCGGCCATGTATCGATCTCCATGACGGAAAGGTGAAGCAGATCGTGGGGGGCACCCTCCGTGACGGGGGTGAGGGGCCGACCACCAACTTCGTATCGGAGAAACCGCCGGCCTGGTACGCCGCCCTCTACAAGTCGGACAATCTTCGGGGGGGGCATGTCATCCGCCTCGGTCCGGGCAACGACGACGCGGCCCTGGACGCCCTGGCCGGGTGGCCGGGCGGCCTGCACCTCGGCGGCGGCGTCACGGCCGAGAATGCGGCGCGGTGGATTGACGCGGGGGCCGAGAAGGTCATCGTCACCAGCTGGTTGTTCACGGACGACGCCCTCGACATGGCCCGCGTGGAGGCCATGGCTCGCGCCGTGGGGCCCTCCCGCCTGGTCATCGATCTCAGCTGCCGCCGGGTGGACGACGGATATCGCGTGGCGACCAACCGCTGGCAGACCGTGACCGATACGCCGGTCGACCGCGAGACCCTGGCGCGGCTGGCGTCGTTTTGCAGTGAGTACCTGGTGCATGCCGCCGATGTGGAGGGGCGGTGTCGCGGCATCGACGCCGGGCTGGTGGCGCTGCTGGGGGAGGGCTCGCCGATCCCCTGCACCTACGCCGGGGGGGCCCGCTCCGTCGATGACCTACGAATCGTCGACACCCGATCCGGCGGCCGGGTGGATCTCACCTTCGGCAGCGCCCTCGATATCTTCGGTGGCGCCCTCGTGAAATACTCAGACTGTCTCGCCTGGAACCGGGAGCGGTCGCCCCGCTGAGGTCTGCTGATAGTCGTGTCTTTGATGATCCGTTGAGGGGGGGCTACCAGGTGCCGCCGCAGGGGGTGGCGAAGCCGGTCAGCGCGGTCAGGCTGAGAGCCCTGAGCATTCGGTTGAAGTACTCCGCGTCGTGGGCGCCGGGCTCGGTGGGGATGGTGAGGAGCTCCGCGGCCAGGGCGTCCACCGCCTCCTGGCTGTGCGCCATGGCGCCCACCGCCCAGGGGGCGAGGGTGATGGCGGTGTGATCGTCGTAGCCCTCGTGATCGGTTTGGAACGAGCCGTCGAGTTTGTACCACTGGCCGAGGGACGCGGGCCCTTGGGCCATCACCCAGTCGGTCATCCGATCCAGGAAGGTCTTGGCCGCCGGGGTGCCCCACCAGATGTAGTCGGTGCCGATGCGCCATGGGGTCCGGGCTGCGTCGTCGCCGTAGTCGTCCTGGAAGTCGAATTCGCACCCCCAGGCCCCGCTGCCGTCCGGGGCGCCCCAGTTGCGGATGAGGCCGGTGTCGGAATTGGCGGCGCGCTCGAGCAGGATATAAGTGTCGTCGGCGAGCTTGTTCCAGACAGCGGCGTCCCCGGGGACGTACTCTGCGAACTTCCGGTAGTAGGCCGGCGCCATGTAGGAGTAGTTGATGCAGTTGGTGTCGAACCAGCTGTCCCCGGCGAGCAGCACGGAGACCCCGTCCGCGTCGGCGATGAAGGCGTTCCGCATGGCGTTGATGACCCGGACCGCGGCGTCGCTGTAACCGCCCCACTTGCAGTCGGCCTGGATCAGGGCCATGGCCACATCGAGATCGGCGTCCGCCGCGGCGTTATCCGGATAGGCGTTGTAGGTCTCCTCCCGGTGGGCGTCGCAGCCGTACCGCAGCCAGTGCATCAGCCCCCGCTCGTCCAGGGCCATGTTGTAGTAGGCGAACAGCCCGTCAAAGGCGACCCGCTCGTCGAAGGCCACGGTGAGTAGCATACCGTAGCCGATCCCCTCGGAGACCGTGGCGTCCAGCTTGGCGTTCTCCCACCGCGTCCGAAAGACGCCGTTGCCACAGTCCTCCAGGTGGACCTCCTTCCACTCCTCGTAGGCCCGCCGAGCGTCCGAAAGGAAGGCGGTCTGGGGCACGAAGCCGAAGGGGACCTCCTGTACGATATCCGTATCCGTGTCCGTGTCCGTATCCGTGTCCGCGTCGGTGTCGCTGTCTGTGTCGGCGTCCGCATCGGTGTCGGTGTCCGCGTCCGAATCGGTATCGGTATCCGTATCCGTGTCACCGTCCACGTCCGTGTCGGTGTCCGCATCCGCATCCGTGTCCGAGTCCGTATCGGTGTCCCCATCGCTGTCGGTGTCCGAGTCCGTATCGGTGTCCGCGTCCGCGTCGGAATCCGCGTCGGTGTCCGTGTCGGTATCCGTGTCACCGTCCACGTCGGTATCCGAATCGGCGTCCGTGTCGGTATCCGTGTCGGTGTCCGCGTCCGCGTACGCCGTGTCCGCGGTCTCATCTGCAACGCACCTGTTGTTCACGCACTTCAATCCGATATCACAGGTGCTGAGCTCGGTGCAGAGACACCCCTCCAGACCCCTACAGCTGGTCTGGTCGGAGTCCATACACTGGATTTGAAAGAGCGATATGACTAAAAATGCTAGATAAAAGAGATATTGATATTTCATTCTTACTCCAAATCAAGGTTTAGATTACAAGAATAGTGAAAAAAGACTTGGGATTTTCAAAAGTGGACAGATGATCACAGCGCCGTCGAAAAGTTATACAATCTATTGTATTGATTCTGGTTTTCAGAACCTGACCCTCCTATCAAATCTAATTTGTCTTAAAAGTATCAACTAGATCAACAAAAAAATCTTTGTCAGGCGCATCGGTGCCGGAATTGACTTCGCATCATCCCCTTCATCCGCTATCCTTTGAAATTCCATTTGGATAGTGTTCAATAACGTGAGCCGTAACGGTCCGGGCCCTTGAAACGCCGGGGAAAGCGCGGTCTCGCATCGGGGAGTCTCGTACGTGACGGCGTGACGACGGATTTCCCCTTGCGAAGAAGGCGGTTTTGTCATTGAATCCGGCGGCAGTGTTTCTAATTTGCATGCGGCTTACGACAAGAGCAAGGAGAGTGATATGACCCAGTCGAAAATCAATTGGACCAAGGTGGACGAGGCCCCGGCCCTGGCGACCTTCGCCCTGCTTCCCGTGGTCCGGGCCTATCTGAAGGGGACCGAAATAGCGGTGGAGGAGGCGGATATCTCCCTGTCCGGCCGGATCATCGCCAATTTTCCGGAAAGCCTCACGGATGAGCAGAAGATTCCCGACCACCTCACGCGACTGGGCGAGCTGGCCACGACTCCGGAGGGAAACATTATCAAGTTGCCCAATATCAGCGCCTCGATCCCCCAACTCCAGGCCGCCCTCAAGGAGCTCCAGGCCAAGGGATACGATCTCCCCGACTATCCCGAGGAGCCCGAGAACGACGCGGAGCGGGCGCTCCAGAAGCGGTTCGGCGTGGTGCTCGGCTCCGCGGTCAACCCGGTGCTCAGGGAGGGGAACTCGGATCGCCGGGCCGCGGCCTCGGTGAAGCGCTTCGCCCAGAAGAACCCCCACAGGATGATGAAGCCGTGGCCCGAGTCCGGCTCCAAGACGCGGGTCGCCCACATGTCGGACAAGGACTTCTTCGGGAGCGAGAAGAGCGTCACTGTGGACCGCGCCTGCGAGGTGAAGATCGTGTTTACCTCGGAGGGGGGCGATCCGAAGGTCCTCAAGAAGCCGTTCCCGCTGGAGGCGGGCGAGGTGATCGACGCGGCGGTGATGAACGCGGCGGCCCTCAGGCGGTTCTACGCCGAGCAGATCGACGTGGCTCAAAAGGAGGGGCTCCTCCTCTCCCTCCACCTCAAGGCTACCATGATGAAGGTCTCCGATCCCATTATGTTCGGCCACTGCGTGGCGGTGTTCTACGAGGAGGCCCTCAGGAAGCACGCCGCGACCCTGAAGGCGATCGGGGCCAACCTGAACAACGGCCTCCAGGACGTCTACGACAAGCTGGACCGGCTCCCCGCGGACAAGCGCGCCGAGATCGAGGCGGATCTGCGGGCGGTCTACGAGAAGCGTCCTGACCTCGCGATGGTGGACTCCCGAAAGGGCATCACCAACCTCCACGTGCCCAACAACATCATCGTCGACGCCTCCATGCCCAACGTGGTCCGGGACGGCGGGCGGATGTGGAACAAGGACGACGCGCTCCAGGACACCCTGGCGATGATCCCGGACCGGAGCTACGCCACCATGTACCAGGAGATCATCTCGGACTGTCAGCAAAATGGGCAGTTCGATCCCGCCACCATGGGGAGCGTCTCCAACGTGGGGCTGATGGCCAAGAAGGCCGAAGAGTACGGCTCCCACGACAAGACCTTCGAGACCACGCGGCCCGGCAGGATCTCCGTTCTGGACGATTCGGGCGCGGTGCTGCTCGAGCAGCCCGTGGAGGCCGGGGATATCTTCCGCATGTGCCAGGCCAAGGACGGCCCCATCCGCGACTGGGTGAAGCTGGCGGTGACCCGGAGCCGGGCCTCGGGGCAACCCGTCATCTTCTGGCTGGACGAGCGGCGGGGACATGATGCGCAGATCATCCGGAAGGTGAAACGGTACCTTCCGGAGCACGACACGGACGGCCTGGATATCCGCATCCTGCCGCCGGTGGAGGGGATGAAGGTCTCCCTCGCGCGGATCCGGAAGGGGGAGAGCACCATCGCGGCCACCGGGAACGTGCTGAGGGACTACCTCACCGATCTCTTCCCAATCCTCGAGCTTGGCACCAGCGCCCGGATGCTTTCCATCGTTCCGCTGATGAACGGGGGGGGGCTCTTCGAGACCGGGGCGGGGGGCTCCGCGCCCAAGCACGTCCAACAGTTCCTGAAAGAGGGGCATCTCAGGTGGGATTCTCTCGGTGAGTACTGCGCGCTCGTCCCCTCCCTCGAGCTGGTCGCCAAGAGCAGCGGCAACGGCAAGGCCGCCGTCCTGGCCGAGACCCTGGACACCGCCATCGCGAGCTATCTGGAGAACGCGCGCTCCCCGTCGCGCAAGGTAAACGAGCCGG
>JBNLED010000149.1:0-55932 GCA_050304755.1 Polyangia bacterium
TCCGCCGTGTACGACGCCTTGGTGCGGATGGCGCAGGACTTCTCGATGCGGGATATGCTGGTGGACGGCCAGGGCAACTTCGGATCCGTGGACGGGGATCCCCCCGCCGCCATGCGGTACACCGAGGTGCGGATGGCGCGGATCACCCAAGAGCTCCTCGGCGATATCGAGCGGGATACGGTGGATTTCATCCCCAACTATGATGAATCCCTCAAGGAGCCCCAGGTTCTGCCGGCGGCTTTCCCCAACCTCCTGGTGAACGGCTCCAACGGCATTGCCGTGGGTATGGCCACCAACATCCCCCCCCACAATCTGGGGGAGATTCTGGATGCCACCGTTTACCTGATCCGGAACCCGGAAGCGGAGCTGGACGCCCTCATGGAGCGCGTGCCGGGGCCCGATTTCCCCACCGGCGGCATCATCCAGGGGCGCGCGGGCATCTACCGGGCCTTCTCCACCGGCCGCGGCATCATCAGCGTTCGGGCGCGGGTGGAGATCGAAGAGTACGATAAAGGCAAGCGGGAACGCCTCGTCGTCTCCGAGCTGCCGTTCCAGGTCAACAAGGCCCGGCTTCTCGAGAAGATCGCTGAGCTGGTCAAGGAGAAGCGTATAGAGGGTATCTCCGCACTCCGGGACGAGTCCGACCGCAGGGGGATGCGGATGGTGGTCGAGATCAAGCGGGACGGCGTTGCCCAGGTGGTGCTCAACCAGTTATACAAAATGACCGCCCTCCAGAGCTCCTTCGGCATCCACTGCCTGGCCATCTCCAACGGCCGCCCCAAGCTCTTGAATCTCCGCAGCGCCCTTCAGGAGTTCATCGACTTTCGGGAGGAGCTGGTCCGACGCCGCTGCTTGTTCGAGCTCGGAAAAGCGGAGCACCGCCTGCACATTCTCGAGGGGCTCAAGATCGCCATCGACAACATCGATGAAATCGTTGCGCTCATCCGGAGCTCGAATGACGCGGACGCTGCCAAGGCCGCGCTCATGGAGCGGTTCACCCTCAGCGACCTGCAGTCCCGAGAGATTTTGGCGATGCGGTTGCAACGCCTTACCGGTCTCGAGCGGGACAAGATAGAGTCCGAGATCGCCTCCCTCAAGGAGGAGATCGACCGATTGAAGGCGCTCCTCGGGAGCCGTGAGCTCCTGATGAACCTCATTGTAGAGGAGATCGAGGTTCTGAAGGAAAAGTACGCCACCCCGCGGCGGACCGAGATCACCGATGACGAAGGGGATTTGGAGATCGAGGATCTCATCCAGGAGGAGGAGATGGTGGTGACCGTCTCCCGCCTGGGCTATATCAAGCGTACCCCCTCGGCGGAGTATCGGGCCCAGCATCGGGGAGGCAAGGGATTGACCGGCATGGAGACCCGTGACGAAGATTTCGTGAAGGAGATCTTCGTCTCTTCCACCCACAGTCATGTGCTGTTCTTCTCGGATCGCGGCAAGGCCTACCTCAAAAAGGTCTACCAGATTCCGGTGGGGGGGCGCGCGGCCAAGGGCAGGGCTATCGTCAACTTCGTGGGTATGGAACCCGGGGAGAAGGTCGCCGCCGTGCTGCCAGTCTACGAGTTCTGTGATGATCGGTTTGTCCTGACCGCCACCCGGAAGGGATATGTCAAGAAGACGGATCTCATGGCCTACTCCCAGATTCGGGCCTCCGGCATCATCGGGGTGGTGATCGACGATGGCGACGAGCTCATCGGCGCTCAGAACGTCGGCAGCAGCGATCACGTGGTGCTGAGCACCCAGGGGGGGATGTCCATCCGCTTCGAGAGTGATCAGGTCCGGGCCATGGGACGTCAGAGCCGGGGGGTGAGGGGTATCGAGACCCGCCGGGACGATGGCGAAGAGGATCATGTGGTCAGCATGGCGGTGATTCATCAGGGCTCGGAGGAGACGCTGCTCACGGTGTGCGAGCACGGCTATGGCAAGCGGTCCTCATCCGACGAATACCGAATCCAGAATCGGGGCGGCCGGGGACTTCTGACCATCCGGATGAACGATCGCAACGGATGTGTCGTCAACCTGCGACCAGTCGCCGAGGACGACCACCTGATGCTCATCACGAGCGGAGGTAAAATCATCCGGATGGCGGTCAGCTCCATCCCTGTTCTCGGCAGGAACACCATGGGAGTGCGCCTGATCCGGATGGCGGAGGGGGAGAAGGTCGTGGGCGTGGAGCGGCTGGCGGATCAGGATTCCGCCTCCGTCGATATCGCAGAACCCGTGCCGAGCTCCATCATTCCCTCTCCGGATACCGCGACAGATGCCGATGAGACGGATGAAGCATAGTACTGACTTCACAAATCCGGCGGACGCAGCTACGATGTCGTGAGGAGGTTGAATGGGGATCGCCATCGGAATAGACCTGGGCACCACGAACTCATGCGTCGCCGTGGTCCAGGCCGGGCGAGCCCGAGTGGTCGAGGACCGTATCGGTCGGCGGGTCCACCCATCGGTCGTGGCCTTTAACGAGCTGGGAGATTCCATCGCCGGTCATGATGCCAAGGACCACCAGCTGGTGGATCCGGAGAACACCATCTTCTGTGCCAAGCGCCTCATCGGTCAGGACCTCAACTCCAACGAGATGCGCGAGTTCATCCGTGAGCTGCCCTATACCGTTGCGATGGGGCCCGATAAAATCCCGGTGGTCAAGGTATTCAACAAGGAGGTCTCCCTCCCCGAGATCTCGGCCCTCATGCTGCGTCACCTGCGTCAGATGTGCAACGAGATGCTGGGGATCGAAGTGTCCGACGCCGTCATCACGGTGCCGGCAAACTTCAACGACGTCCAGCGGTCGATGACCAAGGTGGCGGGACGAATCGCCGGATTCAACGTCCTCAGAATTCTCAATGAGCCCACCGCCGCGGCCCTGGCCTACGGGTTCGGCGGGAAGCGAGCCGAAAAGATCGCGGTCTACGACTTCGGCGGGGGAACTTTTGATATCACCATCGTGGAGCTGGCTGACGATATCTATGAGGTGCTCTCCACTGCGGGAGACACCTACCTCGGCGGAGAGGATTTCGACAAGGTCATCATCTCTGAGATGGTGGAGATGTTTAAGAAGAAGCACAAGGTGGACCTTTCAAAAGACACGAACGCGATGCAGCGTATCCGGTCTGTGGCGGAGAAGGTCAAGTGTCAGCTATCGGCCATAAATGATGTGCAGGCCACCTTGCAGGGAATTGGCGAGGACAAGAGAGGGGAGTCGTTGGACTTTCACTTCCGACTGACCCGGCAGCGGTTCGAAGAGATGGTGGCCTCCTTGGTCGACAAGAGCCTCCTGGTCTGTGACGAGGCATTGCGGCTGGCAGGGTTGGACCGAACCGGGCTGGACAATTTAGTCATGGTCGGGGGAACGACCAGGGTACCCCTGGTTCGCAAGCGGGTGGCCGAGCACTTCGGCATCGTTCCTAGGACCGAAATCAATCCGGATGAGGTCGTGGCCATCGGCGCGGCCATTCAGGCCTTCTCCCTGACCGGGCAGCAGCTCCCGAAGGAGCTGCCGAAGCCGACCCCTCCGCCTCGGCCGTCCATCCCATTTTCCTCCAAGGCGCCCCCGTCCATCGCCCCCCGCGGCGCCGGATTGGGGCAACCGCGAAAGAACCCCGTCGCGCAGACCATCCACATGTTGGGTCGTTCCTCGACGAAACCTAAAGGCGCGCCCACCCAGCGCATCGAGTCGGGATTGAAGAGCTCCGTGCCCGCGGGCTCGCCGGTGGACGACGATATGGGACTCGCTGTCAAGAGGACCGCCGAAAAGGTGAAGCTCGACGACAAGGAGACCGGGCTCGCTGTCAAGAAGACCGCCGAAAAGGTGAAGCTCGACGACAAGGACATGGGGCTCGCTGTCAAGAAGACCGCCGAAAAGGTGAAGCTCGACGACAAGGAGACCGGGCTCGCTGTCAAGAAGACCACCGAAAAGGTGAAGCTCGACGACAAGGACAGGGGGCTCGCCGGCAAGAAGACCAAAAAGGCGAAGCTCGACGACAAGGAGACCGGGCTCACTGTCAAGAAGGCCCCCACAAAGCTCGGCATCTTCCGCGACAAGGACATGGGGCTTGCCGTCAAGAAGACCGAAAAGGCGAAGCTCGACGACAAGGAGACCGGGCTCACTGTCAAGAAGGCCACAAAGCTCGGCATCTTCCGCGATAGGGACATGGGGCTTACCGTCAAGAAGACCGCCGAAAAGGTGAAGCTCGACGACAAGGAGACCGGGCTCACCGTCAAGACGCCCGCGACTCCACCTGAGGTTCAATCCGACAGGAGCACCCTACCACCTCCGGCGATCAAGTCCATAGAACCGGAACCCGAGGTGAAGCCCCTCGATACCGATTCCGAAGTCGAGTATCCAGATCTCGACGTCAAGCCGCTGGAGCCGGAAGCGGATCTCGATATGGATTCCCAAGATTCGAGACCTGAAGACGAGCCACCGTCCGACTTCGATATGCAGATCAATGCACCGGATCTCGATATGAACCTCGATCATCCCCTTCCGGATGACGAGAATTCTAAGCTCGAGGCCCGGTCTGATGAGTTTGGGGAGATTGGCTTGGGTGCGATCGAGGAGGGCAACGGTTCTGAGGGCCGTTTCGCCGAAGCAGTATCGGACAGCCTCCCCGCTGTGCTCGCCGGGTCGATGGAAGATGTGGGAAGGACCAATCTGAGCTTTCCTCCGCCGTCCGGGGAGACTTCTGAACCGCCACCGGATATCGCCTCCGAAGACACCTCGGAATCATCTCAAGACTTGGGCTTCGGCGAAATCGAGGTGGAGTTACCGAGCGAGGCGCCGTTCTCTCCTCTGGAACCGGAGCCTTCCGGACCCGCGGACGCGGATATCGATGTCAATGAGGAATTCGGGAGCATCGACACCGGTGAAGGTCTCCATGTGTCCGAGCCCATTAGGGATGAGGTCCAGCCCACCCCCGGCGCGGATCAACCCGCCAGGATGAGTGAGGCGCCCCAGCGGACCTCCATAGCGGTTCCCGACAACGTGGAGTCCCGATCCGCCCTGCTCCTCGATGTTACACCGAGAGCCCTCGGCGTGGCCGTCGCTGGCGGCTTTTGTGATATCATCATCGAGCGAAACGCGGCGATTCCAGTTGAGCAATCCCGCCTGTTCACGACCTCCCATGACAACCAGACCCAGGTCGCGGTGGATATCTATCAGGGAGAGGGACGTCGGATCGAAGACAACATCAAGCTCGGGCAGGTCTTTCTGACCAATGTGCGTCCGGCACCGAGGGGAGAGATAAAGGTTCGGGTTACCTTTGAAATCGATACGGATGGCATCCTAGGAGTCTCCGCGCATAATGAGGAGTCAGATGAGGCGCAACGAACGAAGATCGTGCTCTCCGGCGGCATGGATGATGACAAGGTCGAAGAGCTGGTACAGAAATACGCTGAATGATGGCAGATAGAGATCCACAATTCGACGCTTATGTCTTGAAAATCTACTCGGTCTTGGATCGCCTTGACTACTATCGGATCCTTGGGGTCGGTCAGGAGGCCGGGGTATCGGATATCAAGAAGGCGTATTACGCAATTGCCAAGAGATTCCACCCCGATAGAAATCGAAGCGCGAATCCGGCAGTCACCAAGGCGCTGTATGCGATATACAAGCGCATCAACGAAGCCTATAAATCGCTAACAGATCCCGACCGGAGGAAATTCTACAACAAGCTCTTGGCTGACGGTAATATTCGTATCGACCGGGATATCCATTCGGCCATGATACCTCGAAAGCCCGGCGATACCATACAATCTCCCCAGGCGCGGGAGTTCTTCGTGCAAGCAAAGGCGGCTTTCGAGGAGGGAAACTTGATGCAGGCGGACCTTCATATCAAGGTGGCGGCCGGACGGGAACGGGACAACGACGAAATCAAAGAGTTGCTGTCCTTGATATTTAAAGCCAAACAGAAGAAGAAACAGAATCGGACTTGAGTAACAAGTGACCGAACCTGACAGGTTACTTTTTACAATTGATACAGGACCAGGTCCCCGGACCACTCATTTCAGGAGGGAAGGTCGCGAGAATATAGATGGCGCGGCGATTACGCTCCTCGGCGACATTGTCCCCGGTCTCCACCGCCGGGAGCTCCTCACCAAACCCTCGAACATAGATTGGAATGCCCTTCACGCCGTTGGAGGAGAAGTAACGGGCAATGGATCTGGCCCTGTTCTGGGAGAGCTCCCGGTTCGCGGAAAGCGATCCCACGGTATCGGTGTGACCCGCTACATACAGCTGACAATCCATATTCTTCACGTGCTTCTTGATAGCGGGCAACAGAATCTTCAGCGCCTCATCCAACTTCGACTCTTCACTGGCTCGGATGTCCCACTTCGCGGTTTCGAACACGACATCCTCGTGGGGGATTTCAAGGTAGAATCTAACCACCTCCCATCCTATCCAGAATTCATCCACATCCGTAACCTTGAGCTCTATCCGAAAGTTCTCAGCGTTCTCACCAAGGAGCTTCGGCCAACTGATGGAGAGCCGAGAGCCGGCGCTGGCACCGTTGTACAGCTCCGTTCGCTCCGCGAGGAGATTGCCGTCCGTGGAATAGACCTTTATCTCTGCGGAGTCCACCGGACGATTCAACCGAAAGTAAAGGACACGATTCGCCAGGTCGACATCCTTTTTGTTGATGGAGAGCTTCAGCCCCTTTCGTCCGGCGTCGGCAACCGACGCCATGAGGACGGCCAGAAGAACAACCGATAGAGTCCACAGAGCTCTCATTTTCACCTCCCTAGCAAAAGGGTCCTTCCACGACCCTCAATATCATTATTTCGTAAGACAGATAAAGTCTTCAAAATAATCACCCGTCACTTCCAATCCAGAAAATACTGTTGGGGAGATGCCGAACGTCGATGTTCAGAAGAGTCTCCCTTTGATAGACTCTAACTACACGTTATAATAGGTAAATATATTTTTTACAATTGATTTGGCAACTTTTTATCGGAGGTGTCCGAGAAAGGAGAGGAAGGAGGATTTGAGATGAAGCGATTTCTTTTCTTTTCCGCGCTCCTCATAACGGGTTTCCCGGTTGATTCCTTTTCGGAGGGGCGCACCTCGATAGACATTCAGGATGAAGAATTGATGATGGTTGTGGGGGATCAACAGATTTTCGATGTGACCCGCATCGAAAGCTTTTCAGAGAGCACACGAGGGATTATCCAAGTGAAGGTCCCGCGCGATGGGCGGACGATGATCATCACCGCGCTGAGACCCGGGAGCACCTCTCTGCTCCTCATCGACAAGTCCGGAGGTCAGCGGACGCTCATGATCACGGTGTTCGCCATGTTGCCGGAGACTGTGGAAAAGGAGCTCTCAGAGCTCTTCCGAGATGAGACGAGCATTGAGCTCAGGCGCGTGGGCCCGAGGATTTTCATCGACGGCACCGTTCGGAACAAGGGCGCCCTGAAACGGATTCAACAGACCGCGGCGGTCTACAAAGGGCAGGTTCAGTCTCTCGTGGAAGTGGATTCTCAAGCGGTCGAGCCGAGGACCAACATCAGACTCGATCTCGCCTTCGTCGAGATGCGACGAAGGGATACGAACAAGTTCGGGATCAACTGGCCGCCGGCCTACGGGGCCACCGGCGCGCTCAATGGAACTCTCGATCTCATGACGGGCTCCCTCACTGCCGCTTATAGTGTGGTGGATCAGGCCCTTCCCTCTCTCGCGGCTGCGGCACAGTATGGCTGGGTGAAGATTCGAAAGCGCGCCACGGTGGTCACCACCAGTGGGCACCAGGCCGTATACGCGGCAGGGGGTGAGGTGAATATCGCCATCGCGGGGTCCCAGGCTGCGGAATTGAGGAGTATCCCTTACGGCGCAAAACTGACCGTAACCCCGAGACTTTCAGATGACGAGCAAATCGTCGATCTGAGGGTCACCGCTGAGGTATCAGATCTGACAGAGTCTCAGAAGGATGTGCCGGGTCGTACCGTATCCCAAGTGGAGACCCTGGTGCACCTCGGTCTCGGTCAATCGATCATGCTCTCCGGTCTGGACGCCGAGTCCGAGAGCACCACTAAGGAAGGGCTGCCGTTCCTCTCCAAAATCCCGATTCTGGGACTCCTCTTCGGAACGCGGAGCCATCAGGAGGAACAGACCGAGAGCCTCATCGTGATTACGCCGACGGTCCTCGATCAGGTGGATGCGACCGGAAAACGTCTCCTCAAGCAGGCCCTTTCCCGCTTTGAGTCATTTGACGGAGATTTCGAAGAGGAATAAACCACAAAATATCCAAATGTTGTATGCGTGGCGATATAGCCTAACCTTTGAACCGTTCCTACTTCGCCGGGACCGGTGGGGTTCCGAAACCGGTGTACCTGCTGTTCTTCGGGAGACTCGGGCCGAAGAGTATGGAGCGAGTTCCCATCACAATTACTGCCGTGAGAAGGGTAATGAGCATGGCCAGGGCCAGTACCTGACCCGCCGCTTCAAATGATCTGGGAATGGCGAAGAGGGTGCAGCCGATCGCGGCAATCGTACTGGTAGACAGAATGACGGTGGAGAACCATGGGCGTCTGGTGCGGCGTTTAGCGCGCCGATCCATGATGTGGAAGGTGGCGAGCCACCTCGCGATGAGAATGACGAACCAGCTCTTTACGAGAAACACTAGACAACCGAATGCGAAGAGGAGACCGCTCGGGCTCACTGGGAAGAAGGGGATGAGCCAACCCCCGAGGAGGCAGGACACCAACACTGCTGCACCCGAGGCTGCGGCCACCCATGTAGCGATGGTCACTATTTTGTTTTGTTTGAACCCGGCGGGCTGCTCCGGCCAGAGGAGAATGAGGGACGAGACGGCGACCAGGAGGGGAAAGGGACCGGCCACCGCATGGACACCATAGGAGGTGCTTTTCTGGCTCAATACAATGTCGTTCAGACCGACAGCTGAGCTCAGATAACCGGAGACGGCGATGAATGCGGGGATGGGCAACAGGCAGAACAGGGAGGTCAGGAGACTCCGCTTGTCGGTCTCCGCGAAGACATAGATGGTGACGAGGCTGAGCGCGTTCAATCCCAGAAGCACGATCGTGATGATGAAGCTGCTCTCGAGCAGAAAGTTCGCCGCCGGCACGAGGAGGAGTATCAGACTCACGATGCCGAACCCCAACGCTCGGGCGAATGGATCGGAGACCCCGAGATGGAGCAGGTCCCACTGCCGGCGCCTGGGGGCGACCAGAGCAATGAAGAACCCCAACGCCACAGAGGTGAGCAGGATCGCAGCGAGCTCGTCTTGGTCCACAACACGGCCCGAGAGCGCACTGACATCCGCCTCCCGAAGAACTCCATCCCGTGAGATCACCTCGAAATGATGCTTTCTTTTAGAGGAAAGGGCCGCCAAGTCCGCCGTCCCGGCGACCGCGACGCCATCGACAGCAAGTAATCTGTCTCCGAAAGAAACCCCCGCGGCATCCGCCGGACTGCCCTCCCGAACCTCGCTGACCACCACCCCGTCCACCTCCCGGGTGTCCAGCACTTTGAGTCCCAGATCGCTGAGGAAACGGGATGCCTGCCGTTCCCGACGCGCCTGCACCGCTACTCCGACGCCTCCTGGACGGAATTCGACAGATACATGATGTTGGAGCGCGAAGATGCGGACCGCCCCCTCCACCGCGACGGGAAACGAGACCTCTACACCACCGAGGAAACAGCTCGGCTCCTGGGCAATGCTTTTCATCAACCGAGAGGTGATGGGAACCTCCACGCAATTCTCACTCGTCGCATTACCTTTCAACACGATATGACTCTGCTTTGGCGCACCCGGTCCAAGGGGGCCGAGGGCGCCATTCAAAGTGACCGTCGCCGGTCCCTCCACGAACCCCCGCCCGGTCACCCTGAGCACATCTCCGGGTTCCACGAAATCAGGACCTATATGAGTGATCTCGGCCAGCTGGGGCTGTGACGCCTCACTACACGAGAGCAAGATGCAACAGAAAAAAAGAGAGAGAATCCATCGTAGTCGCATGCGGTTTCACGCCCTCCTGTCCAGCGCACCGCAAGAATACCGTCTCTTCTTAATTCAAATCCAGTTTTCTTCCTCAGAGTGATGTAGGCCTTGCATGGACACTAAAGTAGAATATATGTAAATACACTAATATAAAACGCGACTTATGGGATGGCTACTCATCACATTGTTTGGACGGAGCGATCTCTTTTCTAAGGGTACGGAGCCTCGCGTTGAGTGGTGACAGGATGAGGGCGTGGTCCAGAAACCACACCGCGTGATTCTTGGAATCCGCCCTGTCGAGTAGACGAGAGAACGTGGCCAACACCTCCGGGTCGGCGTAGGCCGTGAGTCGGACCGCCTTCCAGGCAGACTTCAGCGCGCGTTCGAGGACCGCCTCGTCCGCATCTTCCAATCGAGACACCAACTCTGAAAACGCGGAAAGGAGGATGGCGTCATCCGAATGGGACTTCAACGCATCCTCCACCAGAGCAATCGCCTCACCCTCTTTTCCTTGGGCGAAGAGCACCTTTGACCTGAGAACTGTTCTCTCGGAACCGTTATCGGAGATGAAGGAGTCCACACGTTTGTAAATCTTCTCCGCTCTATCGAAAGACTTATTTTCGAGGAGACAGTTGAGCTCTATCTTGTCGAGCAGCGTGGTGTTCTCGGAGGCTGAAGTCTCTTGGCGGAGGGTGTCAATGATGTCGAGGGCGCTTTGGCATTGGCCCGCGTCGGCGAAGAGCTCCGCCCGCATGCACCTGACAGTCAGGGAGCGGGTGTTCTTGGAGATGTTCTCGTCGAGGAGCTTGAGGGCGCCTAGGGGATCCCCTTGATCAGAGAGCACCACCGCATTGAACAGGGCTGTCTCACCGAGGTTCTGATGTTGCTGCAGGGGACGGGCCAGGAAGAGCAGCTCCCCTTCGTTGGCGGCCTCCACGAGATCGAAGGAGACACCACTGAAGGTTCGCCACATGAAGTCGGCCAGGCGCTCCCGGATGTCCGCGAAGACGCTCGCGCCCCCGCCGAGCGCAACGTGAAGGGCACCAGTACGGAGGGTCATGGTCGAGGGATCGATGGACTGCCACATCTCGCCATCCCAGTACGCTGCCCACATATGGTATGCCCAGAGCCCCCCCCGGGTGAGGAACATGCCGGAGACCAGGCGGGTAGGGATTCCGTGGGCTCGCATGAGGGAGGCAAAGAGAACGGAGTGTTCCGTACAGTCTCCGGCCCCTCTCTCCAGAGTGGTGACGGCATCGGCCATGGAAAAGGTGTGGCGTTTGTCGGGCAGAAGGGCTGAGACATACCGCATGATGACCCCCGCCACCTTGTCGGGATCCGCCCAGAACTTCTTGGGGTGTTGAATGAGGGACACCCGCGCCACCACCGGTGTGGCGTTGAGGCGCCGTTCTTTGGAGAGTTCTCCCCTCTTCCCCGCTGATCGGAGGTATTTGTAGGCCTGAACAATCGATGGATCATTGGGCTTGATGTAGAGAGAGGATCCCAAGTCCCTATCGTTTGGTGGATCGCCCTGGTCCGGCGCGCCGGCGTGAACCACGAGGACCGACTTCTCAGGAGAGACCCGGGTCAGTGTCTGGTTGTGGGGCTCGTCCAGAAGAGAGATGGCGTCGAGTCGATCCGGTGAGGCGTTGAGATGATATGTGGCCCGAGTAGCGGAACTGGGGTCATAGATATAGGTCTCGGACCGGAGCCCGACAATCAGCTCGGAGGTCTCACTGGGCAACGAGAACTGGCCGGTCACCCGCCTGCGGGTTTCGTGAATATCAGGATACTCCTCGACCCATAGGAGACCATCTCCATCAAAAAATCCCCTGGCCACCACCTTCTCCTCATCCTTTTTACGCACTTCCACCCAGACCCCGTCGATATCCTGGCCTTCAATCGCAAGGGTCTCGGCCTTCGGCCGGGATGCGGTGATTTCAAAGGGCTTGTTGTGGAGGGGGTCGAAAAACCAGAACGTCTGAGGGGCGCTGATCTGTCCGATGGCCAGCTTTCCGAGCTTCTCGTACATCAGGGAACCGATGGTCTCCTGACCGTTCAAGGGAAGCGTATCCCGACTGTCTGAGCCCATGGTGGAATAGGTTCCGTTGGTATAAATGACCCGATTCCAACGATTGTTCTCGTGAAAGATATGAATGTGGTTGGTATTGATTTGTGTCTTCTGAACGACATCGGCTTCCAGAAGGAGTCCCGACTCGACGGCGGTCACCTCGGTCTTCACCACGGTCTTCGGAAAGAGAATGGTCCCCATACGCTCGTTCGTCACGAGATGAGAGATGAAAACCCGTTGAAGACCGTTCTCGCCCTCCTGAACAAAGTCACTTCGAACCTCTCGGCCGACATCCGTACCATCGACTGATATGTGAAAAATGGCGTGATTGCCGAAGGTTTCGGCACAGGATGCGGACCGGGCATCCCGAACGCGTTTCTGCAGAGGAGAGGGCTTGTGGGGATGACCGCCACACCCCATAAGGAAAAGCCCCGCGAAAAGACCCATACGAAGAAAATACGAAGCGAAAATCATAGTGTCATTGTAACATCGAAAACAGGAAAACCACCGGCGCACCGAACATCAACGCATCAATTCTATCCAGAATACCGCCGTGCCCCGGAATCATGTGCCCCGAGTCTTTCACCCCAATCCCCCGTTTCAGAAAGGACTCTGCGAGGTCCCCGAGCTGACAAGATACACTGAGGCATATAGAGAGACTGAACACAATGATCCAGGACATCTCATGAAAGTAGAAGAAGCGAAGGGCGACGACCGAGGCTGTTGTTGTAAAGAGTCCGCCGAAAGCCCCGGCCCAGGTCTTTCCAGGACTGAGTCGCGGTGCAAGCTTGCGGTTGCCGAAGAGGCGTCCGAAGGTGTAGGCCCCGGTATCTCCGAGAAAAGTTCCGAGGATCAGCAGAAGAATCCAGAAGGGACCGGCGGACTCCTTGGCGACGAAGATGAGCCCAATAAATCCGATGAGAATCCCGCAATAGAAGGTCCCGGCGACGGCGAATGTAAAGAGGGGCACGGCCTCGTCGACGCTCGTTTTGGAAAACATGAATGTTACGAAGAGCGAAATGAGGGAGAGTGTAACGACTAGAAGAAGAAAATGCGGCCAGATTAGAAAAAGTGAGATCGTATAGGTAATGGAAGCGGCCATCATTCCGACAACCACCGAAAACTTCTTGGAGAGTTTGGAGAGCGTGATATTGCCGAACTCAAATCCCGCGAGTCCCGAAACAATCGAGACGACGTAAACGAACACCATTTTCGAGGCGAAAAAGACCAAAAGAAGCAGGAGAGGGGCGAGGACAACGGCGGAGAGTATTCTCTTGGTGAGGTTGGACATCTATTTGACCTGACCGAATCGTCGCTGTCGGTTGCCGAACTCAGTCAGTGAATCGTCAAGAGCGACCTCGTCGAAATCGGGCCAGTATCTGTTGGCGAAATGGATCTCGGAATAGGCGAGCTGCCAGAGGAGGAAGTTGGAGATTCTCTGCTCACCGGAGGTGCGGATGAGGAAGTCCACCGGGCCGAGCTCGGACGACCAGATGAGGTCATCAATGGTTTTTTCATCCACCATCGACGGGTCCAACTCTCCTGAGGCACAGAGCTGGCCGATTCGACGGCTGACATTGACGATCTCCTCGCGACCCCCATACGAGAGACAGAGACAGAGCACCATATCGGTGTTCTCCGCCGAGTCCTCCATCAGGCGGAAGAGTGCCTTCTTGGGCGCCGAGGGGAGGAGGTCGAGCTCACCGATAGCCGTAAGACGGATGCCGTTGTCCATGATGGTGGGTCTCTCGGAGATGAGGCGGTTCGTTAGAAGCGTCATCAACGCACTGACCTCGGGTTTCGGCCGGGTCCAGTTCTGAGAGGAGAAAGCGAAAAGAGAGAGCACCTTGATGCCCTTCTTTCGACAAGCGGTGACGATGGTGCGAACGGAATCGGCGCCTTTCTTGTGACCCGCGATCCGGGGAAGCCCCTTGGACTTGGCCCAGCGCCCGTTTCCATCCATGATTATGGCCAGATGTCGAGGTAGCGTAGTATTAATGATGTCGCTCATGGTAACGGGAACCTGTATCACAGACGCCAATAATGCAGCAAGGGACAGTTTGCCTCAAAAAGGAGGCGAACACCAGAATCTTCGGTCTCTTCACGGATCAAAGAGTTTAACAGAGAATAGATCTTTACCAGACCATAAGGCGCGTTCATATTGGGAGGAGAAAATCGGAGGATGAATTCAAAGTGCAAGAAGATTTTTACCAGATACTCGGCATCAGCCGTAACGCCTCGAAGGATGAAATCAAGAAGGCGTACCGGAAGCTCGCGAGGAAGCTGCATCCCGATCGGAATAGCAACAACAAGAGCGCAGAGGAGCAGTTCAAGAAAGTCTCCGCCGCCTATGCCGTATTGAGCGATAGTAAAAAGAAACAGCTTTATGACCAATATGGTGTCGATGGCCTGCGAGATGGCTTC
Source organism: Polyangia bacterium (assembly GCA_050304755.1). Taxonomy (GTDB): domain Bacteria; phylum Myxococcota_A; class Polyangia; order JAAYKL01; family JAAYKL01; genus CAYWLQ01. The sequence goes on from JBNLED010000149.1 coordinate 14,461, forward strand.
AACCCCGAAATGTGGAAGCAGTATGGCTCGGGCAGCGGCGGATTCGGAAATGTTCATTCCGGAGGCACACCCGGCGGGTTCGATTTCGGCGGATTCGGTGGATTTGGGCCTATGGAGGATATTTTCGAGAGTCTATTCGGGAATAGACGAAACAAGTCCGGCTTCGGCGGCGGTGGTTGGCAACCTCAAAAGGGTGCCAACATCAAATCTAGGCTGGACATCGAGATGATGGATATCGTCCTCGGGAGAGAGCTCAAAATAGTTATTCCGATTGAGGGTGAGCAGAAAAACCTCACCTTGAAGATCCCTCGTGGAATCGAGGACGGACAGACCATCCGGTTGAAGGAGCAAGGGGCCAAGAGCCCCAACGGAGGGCCCCCGGGCGATCTGCTTCTCGAGATTAGAACCTTGAAAACCCGCGAATACGAAAGAAAAGGGAATGATCTCACAAAACGGGAAAAGATCACCATCGGTGAGGCATATTTTGGTGCGGTAAAGGTCGTGGATACCCCCTGGGGGAAGGTCAACGTCAATATTCCCAAAGGTACACAAGGGGGAAGCAAGTTGAGGTTGAAGGGAAAGGGAATCAAGAAGGGAAAGATCGAAGGGGACCTATTCATCGAGGTACTCATTGAAATACCGACCAGAAGAGACAAAGAGACAGACGACGCTATACAGAGACTCGAGCAGGCTTACGGCAGAAACTAGACTGAACATAGTTTCACGTGAAACAGGGCTAAAAGCCTGAACAAGGTTTCACGTGAAACATATGTTCACTTACTTGGAGACGAATAATGAACAGTAAAAAAGCGGTGGCGCTGGTGTCCGGCGGTCTCGATTCCGCGGTGACCCTGGCCATGTCCAAATCCCTTGGCTTTGACACCGTGGCCCTCTCCCTTAGTTATGGTCAACGTCACAGCATCGAGCTCGATTCCGCCAAAAGGGTATGTGTTTCTCTCGGGGTCTTGGACCATCGAATCATCAACGTGGATCTCAGCGCCTTCGGTGGTTCCGCTCTGACGGACCATGTGATTGATGTGCCCAAGGATACTCCGCTTGGTTCTCCCGGCGCCATCCCCCCGACCTATGTACCGGCGCGCAACACAATATTTCTCTCTCTTTCTCTGGCGCTGGCCGAATCCATCGATGCTCGTGACATTTTCATCGGGGTCTCTTCCGTCGACTACTCCGGATACCCCGATTGCCGACCCCAATTCATTGAGGCATACCAGCAGTTGGCCAACCTCGGAACTCGAGCAGCAGATTCCGGTGAACACTTCGAAATCCATGCGCCTTTGATTCATCTGACCAAAAAGGAGACTATCTTGAAGGGACTCTCCCTCGGTGTAGACTTCTCCGTTACTTGGACCTGTTACGACCCCCTCGAGAACAAAACCCCTTGTCTGACCTGCGAGTCCTGCCGTATTCGAGCCAAAGGTTTCGAAGACGCCGGGATTCCTGACCCGCTTCTCTCATAGGTCCTCTCTTCTATGCTTCGTGTGTATTCGATTTTTGATTCCATTCAGGGAGAATCTCTTTACCAGGGACTCCCCATGACGTTTATTCGTCTCGCCGGTTGCCCCCTCAGTTGCCTTTATTGTGATACTCGTGAGGCCTGCGTTTCCGAAGGCGCTCCGATGTCCGTCGATGCTATCGTCAATCAAACGCTTCGTCTGGAGATGCCTTTTGTCGAGGTGACCGGAGGGGAACCTCTCTTCCAGGTCGAAACACCGACGCTTCTCGCCGTACTTGCAGGTCATTTCGACAAGGTTCTCCTTGAGACGAGTGGCGCATTTCCTCTGTATGAAGTGATCCCTGAAGTCCACGTGGTGATGGATATCAAGTGCCCCGATTCTGGAATGTCCCACCATTTTCTCCATCAGAATCTCTCCTTTCTCGAGAACCGTGACCATGAGCTCAAGTTCGTTATCTCTTCCCAATCTGATTTCGACTGGTCTGTCGATTTTTGCACCTCAAACCACCTCCTCGATCGGGAGATAGTGTTTTCTCCGGTGACCTCCCTCGTTTCTGCATCCGATCTGGCCCAATGGATTCTAAAAAGACGTCTTAATACACGTCTACGTATCCAGCTTCACAAATTGCTCTGGCCTGACGCCACGGAGGAGATATGATTCGAAAACCGAGAGTCTTTTCATTGGGTCACTCCGACCGTTCCCTCGATTCCTTTATCCGTCTTCTCGAAAAATCCTCGATTCTCCTTGTCGCTGATGTCCGCTCCAATCCCGCATCCTCTCGTTTTCCCCATTTTGAGCGCAACGCGCTCTCTGCATCACTGGAAGACCATGGTATCTCTTATCGCTGGTTTCGCGGTCTCGGTGGTCGCGCCCCCTCCAGCCCTTCTGAAATGGTTCACACGTCCTTGGCCACTTCCGATTTCAAACGATACGCCGCGAAAATGAACACGCCGGCTTTCACCGCGGAGGTGAGGGATCTAGTCGGCCTGATTTCAAGTACGGTGGCGGTCATCCTCTGTGCGGAGCGCGATTTCCATCAGTGTCATCGGCGTTTTCTCAGCGACAAGCTCCATACCATGGGTGTCCGTGTCGTTCATATTCAAGATGAAGTCACCGCGATCGACCATACCCTCCATCCCGATCTCATGCTTCAAGGGGATGATTTGATCTATCGCTCTCGCCAGCTCGATTTATTGAAGTAAACTATCCGATATCATCAAATTTTTGGTCTTTCGTTATTTCCGGGTGTTAGAATTGTGGTTATCGAGTAAAAATTTTCAGAGGTATTCACTATGTTTCTTCTCCATCAACGATCCTTACCAGCCCGCCTTTGTCTCATTACCGCTTTTGTTTTCCTCGTCTCCGGATGCTTCACCAAAAAGAAGAAAGACCCCCGAGAGGAGATCGCTATCAAGAGTCACAGCGGACCGGTGACCTCCGTGGCTTTCTCTCCGGATGGTCAAATCCTCGCGAGCTCCAGTGAGGATCGAACCGTTCGCCTCTTCCATCTGGAAAACGGTCTCCTCTCCACGACCATCCCCCCCGAGCTCTCCATGAGTCCCCTTTTTGGATATGGTGAGGGATTTTCTTCGATTTCCTTCTCTTCAGATTCCTCTTCTCTTTTCGCCGGTGAATACCAGTTTTTCAGAGGCGGGGTCGTGAATATCTTTGACCTTGAAACCGGAGAACGCTTTTCAGAGCTCGAGGTTTCGCCTTCTTTTTTGAATTCCATCTCCGTCCATCCTACAGAGGCTCTTCTGGCCTGTGGTTTCGGAGACGATTTCGGAGGCACCAGCCTTTCTGATTTCAGTGATGACTCTGTTTCCATATTTTCAGATGATATTTACGGTGGTGTCGAAGAGGTCTCCTTCTCTCCGGATGGAACCCTTCTGGCCTCTGTCGGTCTCTACGACACTATTCGTATTCACTCTATCCCCGATGGCGATTTGTTGATTTCAACCGGATATCCTTCTCATCATCCGGTGTCCCTCTCTTTCTCTCCCGATGGTCGTTTTCTTGCGACAGTCGGTGATGATCAGTTGAATTCCGTTAGCACCTTCCGTGGCGTTATCTATGTCTGGGAGGTCTCCACCGGTGAGATGGTACGATTCATCGAGGTGAGCAGGCTTCCGCTTCGCACACTTCGCTTCTCTCCGGGTGGAGACCTGTGGGCCGCCGCCGGCGAGGATGCTTTGGTCTACATGGTTGGGGCTCACTCTCATGTTGTATTGGATTCAATGAGGGGTCATGTTGAACCTGTCAACACCCTCTCCTTTTCTCCGGACGGACAGGTTCTCGTTTCTGGAAGCGACGACAATTATGTTCGTTGGTGGGATATATCGGGTTTTTCAGATACTCCGGACACGGATTCCTTGGTGGACTCTGAATCTGTGACATCCTCTGAGGACACCTCCACCTCCCTCGATACGGAAACCATTCCTGATAGTGACTCCTCTATCGTTTCCGAATCTGATTCGATCATCGATACGGATACCCCTTCACTTGATTCCTCTATTCTTGATTCCGATACGTCAGACACTTCTGATTCTTCCAGCGATATGCCTGACGCCGGTTTTGATGGGGGTTATTCTGATACTGAAACCATCATCGATACAGGCTTTATCAGTGATACTGAGAGTGAATCCGATACAAACAGTGAGACCAGTGTTTTTTGGGATGGGGGGGATGATTCTGGATTGGACGCATCCCTTTGATAACATTTCTTTTGGGAGGATACTATGAAGAAACTGACTCCGTTAGCGCTGTTTATTTCATTTTCTTTTTTGTTTTCATATGGTTGTGGCGATGACGACGATCCCAATCCCTGTGAGATCTTTTGTGAGGAGATGACAGATTGCTCCGAGTTGTTGGATCAGCCTTTCAGCAGAACACGGTGCGAACGCGATTGTCGTGATGACCTCGAGTCTTATGGTTTGGTTAACTGTGATGATGATTTTCTGGACCTTATTGAGTGCAGAAGCAACCTCGCATGTTCAGAGCTCAATGATGTGGGTGATAAGTGTGCGGATGAGATAGACGACTTGAACCGCTGTCTCGATTGACCTTTCCGAGGTAAAAATGCCCATTAATTTCGAGGAACACCTCTCTCTCCATCTCCGATCCAACTATCCTCTTGTCTTCATCCTTACTCGAGAAGAGAAGAGATCTCTTTCACTCATCGAATCCATTGCTGCTCGACTGAATCGAACGGTCGTCCTACCTCGTATCCTTGGTGAGACTCCATTGTTAAAGGACCTTCTTGATAGCGTTGCGGAACCCGATGCCGTTGTTGTTTTGGATGATATTCATCATCATCTCGATGATCCCGTTGTGTTGAGGCTTCTGAAGGATACCACACGTCAGTCCCATTGGCAGAATCGAACCATTATCGTCATCGCGCCGATGATCGATCTTCCATTCGATTTGGAATCCTCCTCTGCTGTTCTCGAGCTCCCGCTTCCCACCCCCGAAGATCTCTTTGACGTCCTCAATTTTTGCTGTGTTTCCGCCGGAGTTCTCCTTGCTGATGAAGATGCTCAGAGATATGTTCGTACGGCGCAGGGGATGACCTCCGAAGAGGCCCTCAATGCGTTCAACAAGGCCCTCTTGGGGTGGCCCGAAGACATCCCGTCCTCTCTCGATTCCGTCGCTCGTGACAAACAGCTTTCCCTCAGACGCAGCCATGTCCTCGAGAGTGTAGACGTCCCCGCCAGCATGAGTGATGTGGGGGGTCTCGACCGTCTCAAAGAGTGGCTCTTCTCGAGACGTGACGCTTTCTCCTCGAACGCTAGGGACTTCGGTTTACCATCACCCCGCGGACTTCTCCTCATGGGAATACAGGGATGCGGCAAGTCCCTTACTGCGAAGGCGGTTGCGGATCACTGGCATCTTCCTTTGATTCGTCTCGACTTTTCTCTGGTATTCGGCGCTCCCCGCCCCGAATCCGCGCTCCGCGGCGCGCTTCGCGTCTCTGAAGCGATGGCCCCTGTGGTTCTCTGGATCGATGAGCTGGAGAAGGGGTTCGATCGGGGAGGTGAGGGGCCAACCTCCAGGCTCCTCGGCGGTATGGTGACTTGGCTTCAAGAAAAGACTCAGGAGGTATTCGTCGTGGCGACGGCTAATCGAGTTGCTGATCTCCCACCCGAGCTTCCCAGAAAGGGTCGCTTCGATGAGATCTTCTTCGTCGACCTACCGAACTTCCATGAGCGTCTCGATATCTTGAAGATCCATCTTCAGAAACGGGGCCGACCTCCGGAGAATTTCGATCTCGAGACCCTCGCCAAACGCACAGAAAAGTTGACCGGAAGCGAGCTCGAGCAACTCATCATCTCCGCTCTCTACCTCTCCTTTTCCAGAGGCGACGATCTGACGGACGATGATCTTTTGTACTCCCTCAAAGAATCAGTCCCTCTCTACGATACCTTTGAAGAGGAAATCAAAGCCATGAGAGAGTGGGCCAGGAAGCGGGCCCGTCCTGCTTCCACAGATCGCCGTAAGGTCGACCTGTTCTCCTGATTTTCGGATCCAATTTTTCAATAGACTTTTTTCTTGATTTTGGACGGTGATCCTAGTGCCTCATTCTGGGGTTGACGGATCACTATACCGCTTCGGTCTATTTTCCTACCGTGATGATATCCTTGAACATAAACCATCGATCGCCAAACACACTCCCATTCAGGAATCCTGATTCTCCTATAAGGTGTTCATTTTCACTATCACTCGGTGAGAAGACCTCGAAGGCGCCTTGACTTCCCCCTGAAACCACCAGTCGATACGGTTTCTCGTGCTGAATGAACCATGATGTGCTGGCCTTGAATTCCAAAACCCCTTGCGGAATCGGGATTGCCTCACCGACCATCGCATCCTGTTCCAGATCAAACAGCATCACCTGTCCCCCCTCTATCGGAGGTGTTGGTATCGTAAATGATACCATTTCGACATCTATTTTTGCCCTGAATTCAATTCCTGCAGTTGCAAAGTCCTGCAGCTGCTCTGTTAACGCATCAGGACCTTTAAGTATCTGAACATCCCGGCATTGATTGTAGACAATTTTACCTGTCCACAACATATTACCACTGGTTTCATATGGAAAGGGTTCATCCGTGTTTAAGCTGTCAACTACGGTGACCTCTCCGTCTCTCTCGAAGTATTCACTGCAAACAGCAATCGGCTGCTGATTCTGAGTCCGTTCGGCGATATAGAAGCTCACCATATCCCTCGCCGGCAGAACCACGTTCATCGGCAAAGGAATCCGGGCTGGTCTCTCCGGATCCGTGATGGAGAATGATGTCTCACCCAGATAACTCCATGCCTCCGGGTTGTCGACGACATCCAGCATCTTGTTTCGCGTATACCAAACCTCGACCTGACAGGGCAGATTTCCTTCGAAGAATTCCGGATTGATCATCGTATCCAGCGCGACGATCTCCACATTCCTCTGACTCTCCACCGTAAACATGGTCCCGTTGTAGAAATTCTGAATGTCTCCCAAGAGTAGTTTTGAATTGATACAGTCTCCGAAGCATGCGCATACAGGCTGAACGTTGAGTGAATTCTGTGTATTGGGGTAGGCGCCCAACCGTCCGTTCGAACCGACAGAGCACTTACCGTAGACCGTTCCCCCTTCGTCTCCATACCCCAGTGACCAATTGTTGGTGCCGTTTTCGGCTAGGGTCCTCCATTCCGGCGGGTTTCTTTGATGGAAGAATGACCATGTGACGTCCCGCGGTGTCGGTCCCTGATCACAGCCGGTATCTTCCCATGCACCATCCGCCATCGGTGCCAGGTTGTCACCCCCGACTTTCTGACAGACTTCGTCGCAGGTGAATCCCGTCCGGGCGACATACCAACAGTATCCGTAATCATGAAGCGGTCCCGCGCTGATTGATTCGTTATTCGGAATATCGGAGATTTCAGGACACTCCCTGTCCATCATGCAGTAGGCCCACGGATAGGCCGCTTCGGGATATTGTGTATCGAGACACTCCGCCGCGGTTGAACATTCCCAAACCGTTTCCATCGTTTCCCAGCAGCTATCGAGCCATTGTATTCGATTCTCCTCACACATCCTTCCGACATGACCGAGACAACACTCGTAGTCGTCGTCTCTTTCACGGCATACCGAACCGTGCTGACACGGATTTCCATTCCCCGTGCACTCACCGCCATTACAGCTGTCGACTGTCGTGCAGCTGAGATTGTCATTACATGTGTTGGTATCATCCGGTGTGTTTATACAGTTTCCGTCATCTGGATTGCACTCATCGTCAGTACAGTCGTTCAGATCGTTACACCCCTCCGGCATCGTTACTTCGATTTTTGGGATACCGCCGCATCCGGTTTCATCACAGCTATCCTCTACCGTGCAGTTGTCCCGGTCATCACAGGGCTCACCGTTCATGAGGGGTGTACAGACACCGATAGAGTCGGTCACGGTACACGACATACACTCGCCGTCACAGGGGGAATCACAACACACGGCTTCGACACAGTACTGGTCCTCACCACACTGGATTCCACCGCACATGACGTCTCCGCTCTCTGTTTCGGTGTCGCCCGGCAGGCTGGTATCTTCCGGTGTTGTTCCCGAGCTGGTATCAGTATCCCTTTCTCCGGTGTCGCTATCGGTCTTGGTTTCTGTGTCTGTATCCCCGTCCCCGTCGCTATCCGAATCCCCGTCGCTATCTGAATCGCCATCTCCATCCCCATCCCCGTCCCCATCGCTATCTCCGTCCCCGTCCCCATCGCTATCGCCGTCTCCATCTCCATCCGCATCGGTATCCCCATCCCCATCCGCGTCTGTATCCCCATCGCTATCTCCGTCCCCGTCCCCATCGCTATCGCCGTCTCCATCTCCATCCGTGTCCCCATCGGTATCCCCATCAGATCCCCCATCTGTTTTCTCAGAGGTCTCGTCTACGACGAGCGAGCATCCGGACGCCCATGCCCATAGAATAACGTAACTTGCCGTCAATATAGCTATTTTATGCATTGTCCATACTCCTGTCGGGAGGCCGTGTTTACCCTTCAATTTATATCATTGTAAGGTAATCCGAAAAAAATGCAGGAACAATTTATATTTCGATAGCTATTGTTCTCGGTAGGTGATGATCCGCCCGACCCCCTTCAGCCTCGGCGACAGAAACAGGGCCACCAAATAGAAGGCAAGGGCCACCATGAACGCCCTCGAGTATCCGCCTGTTCTCGATATGACGACCGTCACCAGACTCGCCACGACACTCATCCATCCGTTCAAAGCCCATGCCCATGGGATGATTCCGGAGGCTCCCTCCGGAATAATACGCATCGCGAGGGGGAAGGGCATCCCCATGACGAACCCCAATGGAGCGATAACGAAGAAGACAATTCCAAGGCGCGCGATGATAGGGAGCCCCAGGGCGATATTGTTGAGGATGCCGGGAACGACAAATGCCTGAACCGCCCCGAGCACCAGCGCTGTCATCAGTACGACCTGAAGCACTTTGGTCAGCCTCACCTCCCTGACTCTTCCCGCTGTAATACTGCCGATTCCGGAGAAGAGGAGCATCGACATGATAACGATGGTCACCGCGTAGGTCGGATGTCCGATAAACAGTACGAGCTCGTGAATGAGCACGGTCTCCACCGCGAGGTATCCGTATCCGAGACAGGTCACATACAGCAGCCCTGTCCCCACTCCGTTGATCTTCAGGAGCCCCGTGGGCCCTCTCCTCATCAACGGGATAAAGAGAAACAGAATCCCCGCGACAAAGACAAAGAGGCCCTGGATGACCAACGAACCATACAGTGATTCCAGCGCCTCCTCTGTCTGGGCCTTCTTGAAGGTGAAAAAACGCTTGAACGCCCAAGGGATCAGTCCGATGTGATCCAGATACGGTTTGTCATCTGTCAACACTCCCTGATTGACAAAGAGATCGATGGTGTTCTTGCCGAGATCCCACGCCGGATCCCACCCGAACCTGGTCTTGTTCTTTGCGGCAAGCTGTCTCAGCCGGACCACCTCATCCCGGGTCCACATGCGCTTTTTGACCAGCATGAAAGAGGTCGGTCCGCTCAGGTAGGCGATGTGTCGCCACGGCTGTTGCGAACCGCGGGCCACGAGGGCCTCCGCCGCCGACCTCACCAGAACCCTCGTGTACGGCCCCTTTCCGAAGGAGATGGTTCCGTTCTCGGACAGCCTCGAAAAGTAGGTTATGAAAGCCTCCTTTGTCTCCATAAGCGACGGGGACCAGGTGCTGGCGAGCAACCCCGCGTTAGAGTGGAGGTTGGCATGCACCATCTGGATGATGTCGTAGGGTTTCTTGGCATGCAGAATCGCTGCGCGGCCGTCCGCGTTGATCTGACGCGTGTTTCCCTTGATGAAAGGGTTGATGGGGGCGTCTGGAAATCGCTGCCTCACCACTTCCGCGATCTCCCCGGCGATATCCACCGCGTCTATGTTTCTGAAACCGTATTTCTGGGCGATCGCCACCTCCGGCCCAGCCGATGAGGCGAGGACCGCTACCCGCCCGGGCGGTTTGTGGAGCTGGTAGACCAGGGACCGGTTGGGCTCTGTCGCCTTTCTATCCCGGTCGTCTTTCGTGATGAGTACCTCCGAGGCCGACGCGTTGTCGAGGAGAATGTACTTCCCCCGTTCATCCTCGTGCACCGCCAGTCGGGTGAGCGGAGTCCACCGCGTATAGGTCACGTTCTTCTCCGAGTATCCCGCCGCATATCTCACCTGCAGTATCTGAACCCCCGCGAGTCCCATGATTGCGATGATCAGCAGCACGCCGCTCACTCCGACAGAAATGAAAAACCACTTCCGCCGCGGGGTCCTGAACAGAAGCCACGCCGCCGCGCCGGAGGTCGAGAGCATGGCCACAAAGACTACATCCGGTCCGGCCAGCCCCGAGAGCAGGGGAATGAATGCGAGCGCCCCGACAGCGCCGCCCACGAGATCGGCCCCGTAGAGGGTCCCGATGTCCTTCTTCCTCCTATAGAAAGCGCCTGAGAATATGATCCCCGCGAATACGAACGGGAGGGCCAAAAAAGGCAGCAACAGCGCGAACCAGCCACCGTTCAGGAGCTTTCCGGTAATAGCCGAGCGCTCCTGATATACCGTCGGGGGACGCTCGAACTGGTGGATGACCGGTAGATTCAACGATAGCACCACCGCAATGAGCATCGTGCCGCACATGAGAATCACCATCCAGGCGAGCCTCTCCTCCATCCCCTCCTCGGGAATGATTTGGGGCCACAGATGCTGGACTACGGAACCGATGCTGATGCCGAGGAGCGCTAGCCCTAGAGCGAGGTGAGCAAACTGAGCGAACAATACCACACCGAAGAGCCGAGTGAGCAACAACTCGAAGAGCACCAGAGCGAAGCTGGTCAGGAACATCGTACCGATGAGGGGTTTCAAGGGGAAGTTCTTGGGGGTGTCGGATGTCATTACAGATATATTCCTCTCATTTCTTCTCTCGTTCCAAAACCGCTACCGCCCCGATGTTTTCGCCATCGAAGTCTCGGTGTCGAAGAGGCCGATCATATGCGTAAACCCTCCATGGTTGCAACCGTCGCTTTGCACCTTCGCCCTGATTATCACCTTCCTTTATTTAGTTTTTTCCAATCTCGCAATTGCTGCGCCCGTCCGGTAAGGCGCGAGGAGTGAAGAATACCGGGAGATTATTTGATTGAAGAGCATCGCTGTCGCGGGGTGCAGTTTTTGAGATGGCCAGCGCGTTTTTTTCAAAGGCCTTGGAAGATTCCCTCAACAAGTTTTATCAGTCCCGCCTCACCGTCGGCCACTATGCGACATCCACACCCTGCTTTCGCTGTGGCGTCACTCTTTTGGGTGTCGAGACCTCATTGAATCACTCCCCCTTTGATATCGAAATCCGCTCTCTCTTCATCTATCAATACATGATCCAGATGGGTCGTGGTGATGAAGACCTGCCCCCCGACACTGCGTAACAAAGTAAAAAGCTCCCGGTTCCGATCCCGATCGAGCTCGGATGATATATCATCGAGAAGCATTACCGGAATTCGTCCCGTGACATTCTGGAGCGCGACGGTCTCAGCTATCTTCATAGCGAGCACCGCCACCCGTTGTTGTCCCTGCGAGGCGAATCTCCTGGCGTCCATACCGCTGATGGTGATCTTCAAATCATCCGCGTGGGGACCCCTGGCCGTGAACCCCCGCCGCCGATCCTGCTCGATATGCGCCTCCAAAGCGGACATAATCTCCGCTTCACCGCCGTCTACATCGGGTTTGTAGCTCAGATCCCCCTCCAGGCCGAGGCTTATGTGTTGAAAGGCCTCCTTGAACACCAGCGCCGCTTCCTCCACGAATTGACGCCGCGATCTGACGATCTCCGCTCCCAAGGTCGCGATCTGTGTATTGTAGGGACCGAGCAGCCGATGATCCGTTCCGGATTTCAACAGGTGATTTCGGCTCGACAGCGCCCTCTGGTAATCACCGCTCGTGGTGGGGTAGGAGGGTCTTGCCTGGAAGAGCGCCCGGTCCATGAACCGTCGACGCTCCTTCGGCCCCCCCTGAATCAGGGCCATGTTGGCGGGATGGAAGAGCACCATGGGCAACTCCGAAAAGTGTTCGGCGATGGCGGTCACTTCCTTTCCGCCTTTTCGGATCTTTTTTGTATTTGTGGAGAGCTCGATCTCCGTCTCCAGCCCCACAGCGGCTCCCTCGAAGACACCTCTAAGCCTGGCGACCTCCGCGCCCTGGCGGATGAGCTCTCTGCGATACGCGGTCCTGAAAGAACGGAGGGCGCTGAACATGTATATCGCCTCCAAGAGATTGGTCTTTCCGGACCCGTTCCTCCCCGAGATGACGTTGAATCGCTGATCCAACGACAGCTGCACACGACTCAAATTCCTGAATTGACTGACGGCCAGCTCGCTGAGGGTAATCCTTTCGGGAGGCATCAGATCCGCATGGGCATGACCACTCCGATGAACAGATCCCCCGGATCCCGAACCACCACCGGATCGAGCGGTCCCGAGAGCTCCACCTTGATTTCGTCGTCCTTAAGGACGTTCAGCACGTCGATGAAGTATCGGGCGTTGAACCCTATCGCGAGGTTTTCCCCGTCGTATGCGACGTCGAGTTGCTCCGACCCCTGTCCCACAGAGGGATTGTTGGTGTCGATCTCGAGGGCACCCTCCGTGAGCTCGAGCCGGACCCCCAGCGTCTTCTCCTCTGAGACCACGGTGACCCTTCTGAGGGCATCCAGGAGCGGCTGCCTCGAAATGACGACCGTCCTGTCGTTGGATTTAGGGATCACCTGATCGTATGGCGGGAACTCCTCCTCAATCAGCTTGGATACCAGCACGAACTCGGAGGTCAAAACATCGTCCGAGTCCTTCTCGAGCTCGAGGGTTCGCCTCAGAAACACCGATCCGTCCCTCACCCCGAGGGAGATGTTTCCCTCCTCGTCATCCACCAGCCGCTTTATCTCGCTGATGGCCTTGTTGGGAATGATCATAGAGAAGTTGTAGAAACCGCTCTCGTCCACCCGAAACTCCACCTTGGAGAGCCGGTGACCGTCTGTGGTGACCATGCGTAGATTCTTGCCGTCTCCCTGAAATAGAGCGCCGTTGAGATGAGGCCGCGTCTCGTCGGATGAAATTGAGAAAGAGGTCTGCTCTATCATTCGGGAGAGCAGCCTGGTGTCCATCTCGAAGAAGGTCACGTTCGTCAGCTCCGGGATCACCGGGAAGTCCTCCGCTGGCATGACGAGCAGCTGAAAGTTTGTTCTCCCTCCGATGATTCGAACCTGATCGCCCTCGGTCTTTAGGGTGATGACACCCTCCTCCATATTTCGTACTACGTCATATATGGTCTTTGCCGGAACGGTGATGGCACCGGTCTCCAGAACCTCCGCCGGAAACATCCCGGTCGCGAAGAGGTTCAAATCCGTTGCCGAGATGCGCACCCGATTCTCCTCTCCAGCTTCGATGAGCACGTTTGAGATGATCTGCATCGAGCTCTTTCTATCAGCGATGGAGGAGGTCCTTGCCAGGGCCGCTGCAAGGCTTTTTTTAGTAATCCTGATTTCCATAGGTTCCTCTCTTCTGTTCTCCACAACCGAAGATAGTATTAATTAAGGGTTAAGAAAATATATAAAGTCATTAGTTCGTGTCACTTTGTGGAAAAAAAACGTAACAGCTCGGTTTCAGTACATTTACAACGGTAGGGAGCTGTGAAAAACGTATGGAAGAAGCTTTACAAAATTCGGCCTAAAAAAAAAACCCCTATTTTCCCCCCTTCTTTCCTCACTTTTTCCACGGGATTTCCAAAGGCCGCCGAAGAATTGGATGATTGACCGCCCGCCGATTACCGGGTAAGAGCCGTCCGAATGCAAACTGCTCCCGGGAAATGGATTTGGTAGACAAGAAGTTTAGTATATTGTCGCGGTTTCAGCCCATGGGGGATCAGCCGCAAGCCATCGAGAAGCTCTCGGAGGGGTTGCTCCAAAGCGAGCCCGCTCAGGTTCTCCTCGGTATCACCGGTTCCGGAAAGACCTTCACGATAGCCAACGTCATCGAAAAGGTTCAGCGTCCCACACTGGTCATCGCCCACAACAAGACCCTGGCGGCCCAGCTCTTCAGCGAGTTCAAGGCGCTCTTTCCCGGCAACGCGGTGGAGTACTTTGTCAGCTACTACGACTACTATCAGCCGGAGGCCTATGTCCCCACCACGGATACCTATATCGAGAAGGATTCCTCGATCAATGAGAAGATAGATCGGCTCCGGCACTCCGCGACCCGCTCCATCCTCACCCGTCGAGATGTCATCGTCGTCTCATCGGTATCCTGTATCTATGGGATCGGCGCGGTGGAGGACTATGAGAAGATGTTGATCCGAATCGACCAGGGAGATCCCTTGGGGCGGGATCAGCTGATGCGCCTGCTGGTGGAGGTGCAGTACACGAGAAACGACATGGACTTCGCCCGCGGGACGTTCCGTGTCAGGGGGGATACAGTGGAGATATTCCCCGTATATGAGGATGAGAAGGCTGTTCGCGTTGAGTTCTGGGGGGATGAGGTGGAGCGTATCAGTGAGATCGATCCCCTCCGGGGGTCCATCAAGCAGCGGCTGGATCAGACGGTTCTCTTTCCCGGATCCCACTACGTTACCCCCCGGGAGAAACAGATGAGGGCCATGGACAGCATCCGCGAGGAGCTGCGCGAAAGGCTGCAGGAGCTCGACGAGAACGGCAAGCTCATTGAGAAGCAACGCCTCGGGGAGCGGACCATGTATGACCTCGAGATGCTGGAGCAGACCGGGCACTGCAACGGTATCGAGAATTACTCCAGGCACTTCGACGGTCGGGAGCCAGGCATGCCCCCCACCACGCTGCTCAATTACTTTCCCGATGATTTCCTGCTGTTCGTCGATGAGAGCCACCAGACCATCCCCCAGGTGGGAGCCATGTACAAGGGGGATCGATCGCGCAAGACCACCCTCGTGGACTTTGGCTTTCGGTTGCCCTCGGCCCTGGACAACCGTCCCCTCAAGTTCGAGGAGTTCGAGAAGCGGATCGGACAGGTGATCTTCGTCTCCGCTACGCCCGGAGACTATGAGCTCGACAGGGCAGGGGGGTGTGTGGTGGAGCAGGTGATCCGTCCCACCGGCCTGATGGATCCGGAGCTCGAGGTGCGCCCCGCCGGCAATCAGGTGGACGACATCCTCGAAGAGGTCCGTCAGCGGGTGGAGAGAAAAGAGCGGGTTCTCATCACCACGCTCACCAAACGAATGGCAGAGGATCTCACCGATTATTACGCCGAGCTCGATATCAAGGTGCGCTATCTGCACAGCGACATCGATACTCTGGATCGCATCGAAATCCTGAGGGAGCTCCGGAAGGGAACCTTCGATGTGCTCGTGGGCATCAACCTGCTCAGGGAGGGGCTCGACATCCCGGAGGTCTCCCTGGTGGCGATACTGGACGCGGACAAGGAGGGCTTCCTCCGTTCCACCCGATCCCTCATCCAGACCATCGGTCGCGCGGCGAGGAACGTGAACGGGCGGGTGATAATGTACGCGGACAAGATCACCGACTCCATGGACCAGGCCATCACCTTGACTAATGATCGGCGGGCTCGACAACGTCAATACAACGAAGAGAACGGGATCACACCACAGACCATCGTCAAGAATATCGATGAGGTGGGACCGGGGGCCTCCACCAATGACTACATGCCGGTATCCAAAGCCGAAGCCGAGGAGGCCGAGGACTCCGCTCGTATAGAGGCGTTGACGGATGAGATGCTGATGGCGGCGGCTTCCCTCGATTTCGAGAAGGCGGCCAGGCTGCGGGATCAGATCAAGTCCCTGACCAACAGTCAGCGGTTGAGCATCAAGAAGAAGCCCAAGCGTCGACGGCGCCGTTGATCCCCTGAATCAACCGTTGTTTCTCATTTTCTCGATGTGTGAGATGAGACCTTCGAACCGGGCCTGGCTGTCTTCACAATGGGCCAGACCGTCGTTCAGAACATCGAGGGCTTCGTCGAATCGGCCGGCCTCCTTCAGCACGATGGCGAGATCCCAATAACCCTCGGGCCATCTGGGTTGTCTCTCGATGGCTCTCCTGAGGTAATCAAGCCCCTTCTCCAGCTCTCCCTGCTTTGAGAGACTCATGCCGAGGCCGAGCAGCGCATAGGCGTGGCCCGGTTTCTTCTCGAGGACCTTTCGACAACACGCCTCACTCTCCGGATACTGTTTCTGAAAAAAACATACAAATCCCATGAGATCCAGGCATGATACGTCTTCCGAATCGATTATGAGCGCCTGCTTTAGATACTCCTCGGCCTGACCGAGGTTCTTCTTCTTGACGGCCTGTTTGGCGTTCACGAGAAGCTCTCCGATACGATCTTTGTCGCTCATTGGTGTTGTCTCCCCTTCCCTGGTCCTTTTATTTTGCCTATAGAAAAATTCAAACGCCAGTGGTTTTTTTTACACGGGGCAATATCGTGAAAGGGGTTGAAGTCAATAGTATTATTATGGATACATATCAGGTGCTGTCTACTCGATATCCGTTGTTTCAATTGTATCATGACAGAGTTTGATACATTGAGAGAGGCTTTTCAAGCAGGCGATACTACAAGTTTCCTCGACCCCGGCGTCGGTCTGGCAGGCGGTGGCACAGGTCTCGAATACAGACTGGCAGTTGGTCTCACAAATCTCATTCGAGGAGGTCTCTTCGGTGGTGGAGAGAACGGTTTGAGTGTTCTCATTTTCAGAATCCTCATCGGTTTCCGGTCGCTGGTCAAAAGCACCCTCCGGACCAGGGGGGCCGGGGATTGAGATACCCTCCGCGAGCTCCTTCAACCGAAGCCTTGCGTAGCCGATTTTATCGTGAGGCTGGTTGTAGACGTGATCTCTGAGCCAGGTGGACCAGCAGACCGCCTTGTCATCGGGGGAGCTAGCGGGTCGATAGTCCATATCGAAGCACCGGGAAAACGCGTTGTCGCTTTGATAGGTCCGTCGGATACTCGGTCCGCAGGCATACAGCAGGACAGCGAGGAGGGCTATCGTGGGGAGTGTTTTGAAAAGCGATTCAGGAGTCATTGTCCTTCCGCCCTTCAAAGGGAGCAGCCGGCAGCCTCGAGAGATGCCTCTGATTTCTTCAGCTTAAGGGTATAGGCCTTGACTTTCTTCTCGTTGCCGGCCTTTTCGTGCTCAGCGATCTTCCCTTTTACCCGTTTGATTTCCTTCATAATTCTGGCACACCGTTTTGAATTTTGTTTGCTGTTCTGGGTCCCGTCGCCCTCGGCCTCGTCGATACCCTTATCCTCGGTCTTATCAGTCCCTTTATCCCCCTTGACGCCCTCGACCGTCTCAGTCCCTTTGGCGGTGCCGGCTTCCTCGACCTTTCCAGCTCCCTCATCGCCCTCGACGCCCTTTTCGGTTTTGTCCTCTCTGGCGGCCATTTTTCGCTTTTCCTTGGCCTCGAACTTCTTCTTCTGACGATCGAACGCGAGGAGAAGCTTGTCAATTTCATCTGTCGCTTCAGGATAAATCGACTCCGCCCCCGCCTCCCGCAGTTGACGGCTCATCCCCTCGAGATGTCGGAATTTGGACAACCAGATCTCCGGTTGCTTCTTCACCTTTCGTTTCTTCAGCTCCTTCTTGGTGAGGTCCGTATAGTGTCGAATCGCGGTCTCCATCGTCTTCTTACACAGGTCGAAGGTTTCGGTTCTCGCGGCTTCGATCTCTGGAATCTTGGACTCTGTCGCGTCCTTCATCGAAAGGCTCGCGATCGCGAGGATGATCTTGTCGATGGCACCGGCGGTATCTCCATTCTCCACCAGGGGTTGAGCATCGGTGCAGGCGGTATTGAGGTGCTCCATCGCGGCGATGAGGCTGTTTCCTGAAATCTGCTCCTCGGTGGGGGCGACCAGGGCCCTCACCGCAGAGAGGTTCGTCTCCTCCTCTCCGACCAGCTCGCACTCAGCGATGACGTCCTGAATCTCCTTCAGAAATGACTGGCAGCTCTCCGGGGCGCACGCCCCCATCGCAGAGAGCTTCGAGACCTTGTCCTGACACTCCTTCTTCTTGATCTCCAGAGTGCGCGCCTCCTCGGAGCAACCCATGGATTCGGTCACCTTCCGGGCGACCCGGTCGGCGAGGGTCGCGTCCACCACGGGCTGACATCTCGCCTGCCAGTCCCTGACCTCGACCTCGAATTGCATGACCTTTTCCGAGTCACACACCGCGAGCTGCTCGGCGATCATGGTGCCGTCGGCTTCACAGGAGGAGGTCGAATCCTCCTCCGGTTTCTGTGAACCGCCACAGGCGATGACCATCCCACCCCCGGTCACGAACAACAAAGTACGCAATTTCATTGTGATCTCCTTTCCGCCGATGTTCATCGTTGACCCAGGTGACTATAGGTCAAATCGAGGGGGTGAACAATGGCCGTCCTTACTGCCGGTGATATCAAGGTTTATGAGAGTGGGTTTCTGACGAGGGTCATGAGGTGTTTCACGGACTGGGTCACTCCGGCGGCAGCCAGCCTGAAGGTGTCGGGCTCGGAGGTCATGTCGTTGCCGGCGGGGATCCTGCCGATCTCGAAGAGGTCGCGGGTGATCCTGTTGAGCTTGTTCTCGGTGGTGAACGAGACCCGAAAGCCGCACTGCTTCAAATACTCTTGATGCTGTATCGTAAAGTCGATACCCGGCCTCCCGTTCGGATAACAGAAGCTCGTGATCTCCCCTCCCAGTTTCTCCTCGAGCAGCCTCTTGGATGCCGCGATTTCCTGATCCAATTGATCCACCGAAAGTCTGGACAGAATTCTGTGATTTCCGGTGTGAACCCCGAACTCGACGAGCCCGCTGGCATGCATCTCGGAAACGTCGCGCCAGGTCAGGGTGCCGATATCGTCCCCGTATTCGGAGAGATCGATTTCCACGGCTTCCTTCAGGCGGTTCATCACAACGTCCTTTTTCTCTTCCGACAGCCGCTTCATCTCCGTCAGACAATCGGCGTACACGCCGCCGAAGTCCGTGGCCTGACGCCGCGACCAGCCGGCGATCTCCCGGGGATCCCGTCCTTCCGACAAGGCCTGCTTGACGATGAAGTACAGCTCGTCGAACCAAAAGAACCGCTGGGTGTCGATGAGCTCCGTTGACAGGAAGACGACGCCGGGGATCGACAGCTCTTTCAGAAGGGGGAAAGCGACGCGGTAGTTGTTCTTGAAGCCGTCATCGAAGGTCACCATCGCGGGGTTATCGGGTAGCTTGCGCCCCGACGCCAACGCCTCAATCAGGGTTGACAGCGAAATGAGACGATAATTCTTTTTCAGAAAGGTGAGCTGGTCTTTGAAGGTGCTCTCCGGGAGCTGGGTCCAGAAGGGTGGGGTGTAGGAGTGCCTTGTAACCCCATGATACATGACGACCAGCAGCCTGCTTCGGTAGAGCTTTCGGAACACACTGTCGACACCGAGAGCGGTCATCAAGCGTTGGGTTGTCGATTTCAATAATTGATTCATTGAGGATGAAAATCCGAACTATACGTTAAAAGACCACTGCTTCACCTGTTTTTCTAAAGAGATTCATATCCCATGACCTGGAGTGTGTCCACCTCAGGAAGGCGGTCGTCGTCGGTGAATCTTGAAAGCCGCTGTGTCTCAAATGCCCTATAGGCCGTGTCGGTCGTTACTTCCTGTTTTGTTCGTGGGCGCCCGCGTTGAGAGCGGCGAGGCGACAGTGCTCGGTCTCCCGCCTGGCCTCCTGGGTGTGGCCGGCGGAGTCGTGGAGACCCGAGAGAACGCAGTGGACGTCAGGGTGGAAGGGGTTGATGGCGTTGGCTTTCTCAAAGGCCCGGATGGCCTCGAAGGCGCGCTTCTCGGCGGTGAGGGCTCGACCCAGCTGAATATGGGTCGTGGAATGGAACGGGTAGAGCTTCACCATGGGCTCGAGGAGGGCGATGGTCTCCTTGGTCTTTCCGAGCTGGAGGAGACAGGCACCGAGGCGGTCGGTGATCTCCGGGGAGGGGGAATCGGCCAGCTTCTCCGCCTGCTCGAACTCCTTGACGGCGGCCTTGAGGTGCCCCCGGAGCCGAAGCAGGTCCCCCACCCTGAGGTGGCGTTTCACATCCGTGGAGAGCAACCCAGAGGGGTCGCTGCTCCCGCCGACCTCTCCCCGTTTGAACCGCCGCTGCATGAGACCCACCACGGGGACCGGCGTGTGCCGCCGGGCGCTGGCCGCCTGCCGCCACAAATGATAGTGCCGTTTGAGGTCTGTCTGGGACATGGCGAGGAGGCTCTCGTCAATGCCCCGGCCGGCGTCGAGATCGGTGAGAAGCGTTTTCAGCCAGGATTCCCCCAGCTTCTCGTCGAAGTACCGTGCGAAGCTGAGCACCTGGGCGTAGGCCAGGGCCGCGTCCTCCTGATTGGGGAGGTAGGCCACCGAAGGGTGGAAGCGCCGGAGGGGAATCAGCCGCCCCTCCTTGACCGCGCGGTCGAGGAGGTAGGCCTCCTCGGGGGTGAGATCCTGGGGGTTCCGGCTGCGCCACCGCCGCTCCAGGAGCTTGGCGACGGACTCGTGGAGCCAGATTGGAGCGCGGTTCCCCGAGATTCGTGTGATGAAGTAGTGAACGAGCTCGTGGGCCAGGGTGTCAATCCAGGGATAGCCGGTAACGAGATTTCGGGGGGTCACCACCATCACCCGCCCAAACTTGGTCACTCCGACGGTTCCAGTTCGCTCAATTTGTTCAACGGGGAGGCCGCTGGCGGCCGCCAGTGATTCGATATCCGGAAGGAAGACGACCTCGATGGGACGCTCGGGGGTGTCTCCGAGCAGCCGGGTCAGGGCGGTGAGCTGTCGCTTCAGGGCCTCATCCGCGTAAGGGATCAGCACGGCGTCGGGTCCGCTGGTGTATCGATAGAGAAAGTGATCCCCCTCTCCCTTTCGAACCTCCAACTTGGAGAAGATGCCCTCTGTCGTCTCGGCCCGATCCCGCAGCACCTTCCAGCCCACCTCATGGCGGGCCCCCTCGATGGCCTTACGGAGGGCCTTGAGCGCCTCGGCGCACTCCCCCTCGTAGAACAACAGCTTGCCCTTGAGGAAGAGCGTCCGCGGGCTCATATCATCACTCACCTTCGCCCTATCGAAGTGGCGTCGCGCCTCCTCGAACCGCCATGAGTCGATGGCGTGCTCCAGATCGCCGAGGGGATCGGCCGCCGCCGTCCGGAGGGTGGCGAAGAGCATCAGGGGGAACAGAATCTTTACAAAGTTTTTGTCCATAACAGCCCCCTCCAAGAGCTACCCCAATTCTTCGGTGATTTCAAAGAGAGATTATTGCTGGGGCTTGCCGAGATCCCGGTGGGACAGGTGGCAGGCCGCGTCACGGGTGTCGAAGTAGCCGCTGATCCGCCGGGCGAACGCCACTGAACGGTGACGACCGCCGGTGCAGCCGATCCCGATGGATATCGTGGTCTTCCCTTTTTCTACAAAGGCGTCGAGGGTGAGCTCGATGAGTTGTCGGACCGCGTTGAAGAACGCCTCCGCCAGGGGATCCTTCATGACATAGTCGTAGACTTCCTGCTCCTCGCCGGTGAGATCCTTCAGGTCGTCTTTGTAGTAGGGGTTCTTTAAAAAGCGGACGTCAAATATGAAGTCGGCGGCGCGGGGCAGACCGTACTTGAACCCGAAGCTGAAGATCTCGAGGGTCACCGACTTGGCCTTCTCCCGTCCCATCAGATTGCGCACCAGGGTCTCTCGGAGATCCGTGGCCAGGAGCTCGCTGGTGTCGATCACCCGCGTGGCGAACGCTCGGATGGGAACCAGGCGTTTCCGCTCCTCCTCGATGGCCTCCTCCATGGACTGACCGCGCATCTGGAGAGGATGGCTCCGCCGCACCTCCTTGAACCGTCGGATGAGCGTCTCCGCGGTGCAGTCCAGAAAGAGCAGCTCGTAGTCGATTTCGAGGGACTTCAAAGAGTCGATGGTCGCCGCGAAGTCGCCGAACAGTGCCCCGGAGCGGACATCGCTGACGATGGCCACACCGGTCCCTCCGGTCCCGCTCTCCACGCAGAGGTGGAAGAAGGTGGGGATCAGCGAGGGGGGCAGATTGTCCACACAGAAGCAGCCCAGATCTTCCATGATGCGCATGGCCTGGGATTTCCCGGCCCCCGACAGCCCGGTGATGATGATGAGGGGGACCCCCGCGATTTTAGGTTCCGGTTCAGTGTTGGTAGACATGGGCTCACCTCCGCTCGAACGTTCTTTATAGGTCAAAGATATACTACTGTCCCGTAAAGAATCGCCACCCCTCGTTGGATTCGGTGATGGTGAGGGGCTCCAGGACGCCGGAGGGGTTGACGTGGTAGTCGATGTCCCGTTCCTTGACGCCGAAGTGGAGCATCATCCGGAGATAGGTGAGGTGGAGGTTCTTCTTGGCGAAACGAAGCTCCGCGACCTGGATGAACTTCCGAATCTCCTGGAGCCGCTCCGCGGTGAGCGTTCCCAGGGGGGTCTCCGGGGGAATGATCGCCGACTCACCGCCGAAGCAGAGAAACTCGATGGTATCCTCGAGCTCCTTCTTCGTTCCCTCGGCGCGGTGGGCGAAGCTCTTGTGAAACCGCACGACGAGATCGTAAAAGGTGTCGGCCCGCGCCTTCTCCTCGGCCTCCTGGTAGAGGAGGGAACGCACCGGGTTGGAGGAGATGAGCGCCTGACGATGGGCCGCCTGAGACGGAGGAATCGAGGGGGCGGGCGCGGGAACAGAGGGCGCGGGAGCGGGAACAGAGGGCGCGGGAACAGAGGGCGCAGTGGGAGCGGGAATAGAGGCCGCGGGAACAGAGGGCGTGGGAACAGAGGGCGCGGTGGGCGTGGGAACAGAGGGTGCGGGAACAGAGGGCGCGGGGGCCCGCGGTACCGAATCGATTGCGACCTCCGCCGGCCGCTTCTTCTTCGGTCGACCCGGCCGCCGTTTCCGGGGCACCTCCGGCACTTCGACGACCTGGAGCACCTCGGCGTGTCTGGCGATGAGATCGCGGAGGAGATCGGTGAGGGTCTTCTCTTCGAGGTGGGCCAGATGATCGAGGAGGGCCTTCTCCCGCTGCGTCAGGCGAATCGTCACCGTCTCGCTGGCCCTCTCCTCTGGTGTCTTGTACAGTGGCATCTTCAACCGCATTCTATCTGCTTTTATTCCCGGCCGCAAAAACGTTGTCGCCGCGCCGCCTGTCGCGGACAAGGGATCACCCGGGTCCGTAGCGTTCACCGTAGGAGGTCCCGGCGACGATGAAGACGACTTCATCGTTCGGGAGGTCGACGAAGGCAGCGTTGGCCCGCCGCAGGCTCAGCTCGGCCTGCAGGTTGTCGGGGATGAGGGACAACAGCGACGCCGGAACGGCGAAATGACCGTCGTCCGCTGCGATGCAGGTGATCTCGTAGAAGGGCGGCGACACGGTGTACCCCCCGTCCGCGGTGGTGTACCGGGCCGCGGAATAGACGATCTTGACGACCGCGTCCGAATCGGTCCGAGGCCAGCTCAGGATGATGTCTCCGTCGACGGGGGTCGACAGATCCCGCGGGGGGTCGACCGTGAAGGAGATATCCTCCGGTAGAATGACGGAGAGCCGGATCGGGGACACGCCGCCGGTGAACCGATACTCAGCGCCGTATTGTGGCGCCAGCCCTTCATCGAGGAGATCCGCTTCGTAGGATATTATGCCGCCTTCGAAGCGCTCGAGATCGACCGCTCGATCGCCGGACAACACCGCCATGTCTCCGACATCGCGCCAGCGGATCTGTTCGTAATCGATACTGTCGCCGTTGAGGATTTGGAGCCCGCAGTCGTTGATGTCCTCCAGCTCGTCGATGGTTTGAAGATACGTTGAGGGGTCGGTCTCCCGGATCACCTCGAAGAAGCGGGCGGTGGCGCTGAAGAACTCGGCGCGATTCGCTCCGTGCACTGAGTGCCGCGCCCCGAGGACCAGGTGACCGTTTACCCCGGTGGTATAAATATCGCTGAGCTCGAAGTGGTAGCGGCTCAGATCGCCGTACCCATCCGAGGTGTCATCGTCTCTCCGGTCGATCCTCCCGGCGTCCGACGCCTCATCGCCCCCCTCTGTCAGCCATCTCGGCGTCATGCAGCCGTTAACCGCGAGCAGGAGGAGGGTCATCGTGGTCAGTTTCATGGTGGTCGGTTATGCCTTCCGGGTTCCCTGATCCGTCAGGCGTCTCAGGCAGTGGGGGGTACAGGTGGTGGTGCCGGTCACGGCCAGCGCCAGGCTGGTACAACCGCCGCGGCAGATCCGACCGAGGGGGCACCCCTTGCAGGTCTCCGAGAGATCCTCCGGATCGAACTTCCGGTTGTAGGCGAAGGCCTCCGGATCCCGCCAGATGGCCTCCAGCGGACGTTCTCGGATATTCCCCTCACTGATGGGTAAAGAGAGGCACCCCCGCACCGTGCCGTCGCTGGTAATACCAAGGGTGGAGAGGCCCGCAGTACAGCCGCTCCAAATCCGGACCTTCTCCCCCGGGCCGCGGAAGGAGAGCTCATGGCGGCCGAAGTAGCCGAAGTTGTCGGCCGCGAGCACTGGGATGGGGCTCCTTCGGATGAGCGATAGGGTCTTCTCCTCCAGAGCCGGCAGATCGGCGGGCGCGAGACAGAGGCGCTCCCCTGTCCCGGCCCGGCCGTGGGGCATGGTGAGCTGGAGCTGCCATCCCTCGAAGCCGTTCTCGACGAGGAGATCCAGCGTCTCGTCCAGATGGTCCGCGTTCTCTCGGTTGATCTGGGTGACCGCGCCGATATGGGCGCCGCACCCCGCGATCGCCTGGGCCCCCTCCATCAGGCGGTCGAGCCCTCCGGCGACTCCGCGGAGGGCGTCGTGGATCTTCGCGGGTCCATCAACAGAGAAGCCGACGGTGAAAAAGCCTGCATCGCGGATGGCCTCCGCCTGTTGGGCTACCAACAGGCCGTTGGTGATGGCTTCGAGCCGCATCCCCTCGGCGTTCACCACTCGGGCGAGGATGGGCCAGTCGGCCCGCAGGAAGGGCTCCCCTCCGGAAAAGGTGAACCGGG
The DNA here is from genome assembly GCA_050304755.1 of Polyangia bacterium. GTDB lineage: Bacteria > Myxococcota_A > Polyangia > JAAYKL01 > JAAYKL01 > CAYWLQ01. Next base: position 39,472 of record JBNLED010000149.1, read on the forward strand.
TGCAGCCGAGGGCCGCGATATCCCGGATGAGACGAGTCGCCTCGTCCGTGGAGAGCTCCCGGTCCCGCTCGTCCTTGGCGTCGGAGCCGCAATGGCGGCACCTGGCGTTGCACCGGAGGGTCAGCTCAAAGGCGCAGGCGTCGGGCTTCCACGCTCTATTCTTTGCTTCATCGGTCGTCATATGAAATCAAGTCCTGCAGCCGCGATATTGAGAACCCGTGCGTTTTCATCGCTCATAGAGTAGGCTAAGGCGTATCTAGAGGTAAAGGAGAAACCCCATGACCCTCGGCATCGCCCATGTCTGCATCCATACGAGAGATCTGAAAGCCACCGAGACCTTCTTCACCGAGGCCCTCGGAATGACCAAGCACTTCGACTTCACCAAGAATGGGGCGGTCAGGGGGTGTTATCTCGAGCTGTCCGCGGGGGCCTTCATCGAAATCTTCGAGGTGGAGGACGCGGGCCGAGGCCCGGCGCCCCTGGCACACCTCTGTCTCGAGACGGACGATATCGATGGCATGAAGGCGCGGCTCGAAGCCCACGGCGTGGCCACCACCGAGAAGAAGAAAGGGTGTGATGACACCTATCAGATCTGGTTCAAGGATCCCAACGGCATCGATATTGAGCTGCATGAGTACACCGCCACCAGCGCCCAGCGTATCCCCCGGGATCTGGAAATGGACTGGTAGCATTCATTCATAGGGAATCTTTACCGGATCGGCGCCTCACCCATAAGAAGGCCGCAAGGGAGAAGGTCACGCCGAACAAGGCCCCGACGACCACATCGAGGGGGTAGTGGACGCCGACAGCGATACGGGAGAGGCCCACCAGCGCCGCCAATGAAAGGAACAGGGGGGCGGCCGTGGGGTAGATACACGACAGGTAGGTGGCGGCGCCGAAGGCGGTCTGCGTGTGGCCGGAGGGGAAGGCCTTGTCTCCGGGGGTGCCGAGGGGGGTGTGCACCTCGACCCCCGACGGCTCGAAGTATCGCTCGGGTCTCGGGCGGTCCACCGCGATCTTCATGAGGTTGACGACCCCGCCGGACAAGGCCACGGCAATGACCATCGGCACCCCATGACGACGAAACCGGGCGCGATCGAATACAAAGAGCGGGAGGAGCACCAGGACCGCCAGGACGAGGCCGTTGCCCAGGTGGGTGATTTTGGAGAAGAAGAATGTGGCCACGGGACCGGAGAGGGCGTGGTTCAGGGTGAGGAACAGATCGGTGTCGAAGTTCATTGGACGAGCGCCGCTTCGGTCTACTCGACCGAGATATACCGTTCGAGGGAGAGGGAGTTGTCCAGCTTGACCTGGAGCACCAGTGTGTGTCCCACCTCCGCCGGAATCACCGCCAGGAAGGAGCCGTCCTCGCCGGCGGTCTCCATGACTCCCGACTCGAGATCCGAGTTGAAGAGGAGCACGATGCTGTCCGGCTCTGCCGCGCCGGTTTGGCCGGAGATGGTCGCGAGCCCGTCCGTATCCGGTGAGGTGGTGGTCACCTCCCGCATGTCCGGGGGGGGGACCGGCACGGTCGGGGTGTTGCTGCAACCGAGGAGGAGTGAAATAGCGATCAGCGTCAAGAGTGTCGAAAACCAGCGTTGCATCTTAAAAGCCTCCTCTAAAGGTCGTTATCCATCTCATGGAATCGCCCTGTACTTTCCTTATATATCAAATAATATGCCAGACAGCGAGAAATGTCTAAATTGCAGGCATTATTTGGCAAAATGGGATTACGAGACGTTTTGATGCACCTTGGTTGGCGCTTCGGGTCAACCCGGTTGACACCCCGGATTCGCAGAACCGATGACCGGGTTTGCCCTGGCCCATCACTTTGAACTATAAATGGTAGATGTGAGCTTATCGAGAAAGGGAAAGAAGGATGTCTCCGGGGCTATTGAGCCGAAGGAGAAGACGCCGGTGGTCCCCTCCATTCGGTCGTCCCAGCAGGTATCCGTCGACTCCAAGGAGGTCATTGATCTTCTGAATCCGACCCCCGCGGTGATCGTGGAGAACACCCGGTTGAGAAGGAGCCTCGCGTTCGGCTTCGCTGGGGGGGACACGGCGGGGGACCTCCGGGCGGCCATGCATCGGGCTCCCGTGGCGCCGTCCGACTGGGATTCCGACTGCTTCGAGGCGGGGCTCTTCATGGAGGAGCTCCTGAAGAACTGTATGCGGGTACACCTACCGGGACTCGACCCCAAGATAGACCCGGTATTTGTCACCCGAATCCTGACCCACCCTCCGAGAGATCCGGAGGTGGTGGCCTACAGGCGGGCCATCCTCAAGGAGCTGACCGCCGACACCGAGCTCAAGAGTCGCTTTTTCGAGACTTACAAGAGCCTGTACGATCTTCGGGACCTGTTCGAGTCCGATACCAAGATGTTCGACCTCGACACCAAGGGACGGCGGCTCGAAACCCTGGCGGCCATCCGGGACACCCTCACCCTCATGGCGGACCACTTCGCGGAATGTAAGAGCGGCCTGAGGCGCATCAGTCGCTTCGCCGAGGATACCCGATCGATGGACGGCTTCCAGCGCCTGGTGGAGCTCCTGGATTACGACAACCACCTGGCCAGCGTGGACCTCAAGCTACGCATCGGCGCGGACGGGCGGGTCCGTCGGTTCGAGATTCTGAGCATGAGCGAGAACCGGGACAACCGGTTTCACCAGTCCCCCCTGGGCCGGTTCTTCACCCGGTTGAAGATGCTGTTCCGCGGGTACATCTTCAGCGAGGGGGAGCTCGTCAATCGTTGGGTGGACTCGGTGTTCGAGGGGATCGAGAAGCGGCTGCCCATGATGTTACAGCTCCTCGGCGAGATGGAGTTCTACCTCTCGGCCTTGGCGTTCAAGGAGCTGGCCGAGTCCAAGGGGCTCGCGGTCTGCTTCCCCGAGATGAACGCCCCGAAGAAAAGCGGCCCCTCCCACGGTCACAGCGTCGAGGGCCTCTTCAACCCGTTGCTCTTCGACCAGGATATCACCCCGGTCTCCTGTGACCTCCGCTCGGATCGGTGGGAGACCATCACCGTGGTCACCGGACCCAACTCCGGCGGCAAGACGCGCCTGCTCCAAGCCGTCGCCCTCCTACAGATGCTCGCCCAGAGCGGCATGCACGCCCCGGCGAAGCGGGCCTCCCTCTGCTGGTCCACCGGGCTCTTCGTGTCACTCATCGACGAGCCCCGGGCGGATCAGAAGGAGGGGCGGCTCGGCACGGAGCTCATCCGCATCCGCAACCTCTTCGAGCGATCCCGGCCGAGCTCCCTCATCGTCCTCGATGAGCTCTGCTCAGGGACCAACCCCTCAGAAGGGGAGGAGATCTTCCGGCTCGTCATCTCCCTGCTCGGGGATCTGCGCCCCTGCGTCTTCATCACCACCCACTTCCTCCAGTTTGCCGCCCGCCTCGAGGCCGAGGCCGTCCAGGGGACGGGCCTCCGCTTCCTGCAGGTGGAGCTGGACGACAAGGACTGCCCCACCTACAAGTTCAACCCCGGTGTGGCCCATACCTCCCTGGCCCACCAGACCGCCGCGCGCCTCGGTGTCACCCGCGACGAGCTCCTCGAGCTGGTCCGAAAAAATTGCGACCGGTCAGGATGATGGCTTCTCTTCAATAATCGATGTGACCAACCGCTTCAGCCGGATGCGCAGAAGCCCCTCCCCTGCCGGGATGCCGATCGTGATCAGGTGGACATGGGGACCCTCCTTCCAGCCCAGACAGCGGACCAGGACGATGGCCTCCCGGGTCCGGAATACGGTCTCCTCCAGCGGCCCGATCCCCAGGGTGACGGCCCGTCTCTGAATCCCGCAGAACATCTCGTTCGCGGTGCGGGCGATTTGTGAAATGTCCAGGCCTTCTCTGAATGTCTGTACCGCGATCAATCGTCCGTCATGGGTCATCGCCGCTGAGGCCTTGTAGCCTTTTACATCCGTGAAGACCTTGAGGGCGGTCTTATAGAAAGCCCGGTCGTCGTCAGTAATATCAAGGAGATGGAGCCCACAATTGCCGCACTCCGATACACCTTCCGAGGTGGAAACGGGCGCGAGTGTGGGCGCTGACCAGCTGGCGAGTCCGCTGGCCAGCCCGGGGATGATACTACTCAGACCCGCTTCGTCGGGGAGGTCGCCTTCGTCCTTCTGCCGAAGGGAGTCCATGATGAGAAAGGTGGTGTCCCGCTCGATTGTGGTTTCCTTCAACCGCACCACCGGCTGGATATCGATGGTCAGCGGCTCGTCCCAGGAGATCAGGGCCATGGCCGCCTTCTCCCCCTGTTCTCCGTCGAACTCGGCGTCCAACACCTGACCGTTGAGGAGGTGAAGGAACCCGTTCCTCTCGCCGTTGGAGATCTTGAGGGAGCATGTTTTACAATCGGCCTGGAGTATCTGCAGAAACGAGGGGACGGAAATTCCCTGGAGATAGCCGCAGTCCACCCCCACCAGGAGATCAAAAATCCGGTTGGCCAGCCGATCCACGTCTATCGGTTTCTTTTCGAAGGCCATGATGCCTATACGATTGAGCTTGTGCTCCATTGAAGGGGAGGCGTGGGCGGTGATGATGACCACCGGGAGCCTGGAGAAATTCTGACTGATATGGGATACCAGGGCGAAGCCGTCCATTCCGGGCATCTGAACATCCGTGACGACGAGATCAATGTGATCTCCGGAGAGCGCCTCCACGGCTTCGTTTCCATCAGTGGCGGTCACGATTTCAAAGGCGTGATATGAACAAAGAGAGTAGTTCAGGTGCTCGAGCAGCATCGGATCATCATCGACGAGCAGAATTCTTTTTTTTTCAACGGTCATCAAACATTCATCACCGAATCGGAGGAGCCATACATCTATACCAAAATTATGCAAGGCCGCTTACACCATGCAACCTCAACGGCTGAAAAACCTGAGCCGGCTTATTGCGGCGAGTCGTCCCCAATCAAGCTGGACATCCGATTCGGAACATTGAATAGTGAGGACTGTGGTATCGGTATTGAAACACAGGAGGCGGAATGATGAAGATTTTGATGGTCTATGAGAGCGTCGAGGGACACACCCGCAGGGTCGCCGAGCGCATCAAATCAGTCCTGGACGAGGCCGGAAACACGGTCACCCTGGTGAGCTGCAAGTCTGCCTCCCCCGACCTGCTGGCCGAATCGGACGCCATCCTGCTCGGGGGCTCCATCCACGCGGGTCGCCACAACAACAAGGTCGTCCGTTTCGCTAATGATCACCGCGAAGCCCTCGTCGCCAAGCCCAACGCTTTCTTTCTGGTGTGTCTGACCGCCAAGTCCGACGCTCCCGAGGATCAGGCGGAGGTGGCGAATTATCTGAAGGACTTCGAGCAGCGTTCCGGGTTCTCCCCCAACCGGTCGCAGGCCTTTGCGGGAGCCCTGTTGTACACTCAATACAATTTTCTCAAGCGCGGCCTCATGAAATACATCACCAAGAAACAGGGGGGCGACACGGACACCTCGCGAGACTTCGTCTACACCGACTGGGAGGCCGTGGAGGCCTTCGGGAGGGCGTTTCTGGAAGGTCTCTCCTGAGGTCGCGGCTTTCGACAGACCCGAAGAATGAGTGATCCCTTCGACAGAATTCCGTCCGCCATCGCACCCTTCTGCTCACCCTCTTACAATTGTGAGGCGGCCGAAGCGCTGGAACAGACACTCCGCCGGATGCGCGTATTCGATTTCGAGGTGTTCCCGGGGGGGCTGTTCCCGGCCGTCGGTTCGGGGAGCGCCACCGAGAGGACGAGCGGGTATCGTGCGGTTTGGGTCAGGGACAACGCGCACATCGCGTATGCTCATCTGGCGGCGGGAGAGACCGCGGCCGCCGTCGAGAACGGCCTGGCGCTGGTCGCTTTCTTCGAGGGACAACGGCACCGCTTCGAGGACATCATCTCGAAAAGAAGGGCCCCGTCGGACCCCATGAACCGCCCCCACATCCGCTTCGACGGGGAGACCGGGGCGGAGATTGACACCCCGTGGCCCCATGCCCAGAACGACGCCCTCGGAGTCTTCCTCTGGTTCTTCTGCACGCTGGTGCTCGAGGGAGCCGTCGACCTGAATGCATCCCAGGCCGCGTTGCTGACCGATTTCGTCCGATACTTCGAGGCCATCGAATACTGGCAGGACGAGGACAGCGGCCATTGGGAGGAGCAGCGCAAGATCTCGGCCTCCAGCATCGGCGCGGTCACCGCGGGGATTGGAAGATACCGAGCGCTGCGGAACACGTCGCGGTTTCCGTTCGAGTCCGCGTTGTCCCTCGAGACGGTCGACGGGTTGCTCGCGACGGGGACCCGCGCCCTGCGGGCCGTCCTCCCCTCCGAATGTATTCAGCCGAATCCGCTGAAGCGGCGTCGGTATGATGCGGCGCTGCTGTTCCTCATCGATCCCCTGGAGATCGTCTCCGGCCATATGGCGGAACGAATCATCGAGGACATCACCACCCATCTCGAGGGGGCCTACGGTATCTCCCGATATTTGGAGGACTCCTACTGGGGACCGGACTACCGGCGGATCCCCGAGGAGAAGCGAACCATCGATCTCAGCGAGGATATCCTGGAGAGGAGAGAGTTCGCCGTGGCGGGGAAGGAGGCGCAGTGGTGTCTCTTCGATGCCGTGGTGTCCATCGTTCACGGAAAGCGCTATCGCGAGTCTTCGGATCCCGGCCGTCTGGCGTTACAGATGAAGTATCTCAACCGCGCCCTCTCCCAGCTTGTCGAAGCCGAGGATGCCGAGCGGCTGCTCCTCCCCGAGGCCTATTTCATCGAAAGTGATCGATATGTCCCCAACGATCATCTGCCCCTGCAGTGGGCCCATGCCAATCTCTGGCGCGCCGTGAACGGCCTGACGCGGAGCCTGGACCCGGCGATACTGTAAGGGCCCCATTTGTTACTGGCCGATCAAGCGGCTGCGTGGTAGACACGTCTACAAGAAGCGGCGCTGCCGGCGCTGCAACGAGGGAGTTCGAGCCAGGAGCAGGGAGAGGATGGCCGAGATCGATCATCAACCGCCGCGAAAGGGACGCCCGGTCGTTCATCAGATGGCCATCGTCGGCAACGTCAGCGTGGGCAAGACCTCCATCTTCGACAGCCTGTGCCGTCACAGCGAGCACTCGGTCAACATCCCCGGCAGCACCGTGGAGGTGACCCGGGGGGTGATGGCGGTGGGACGTCACGGCGCGCCCCGGAAGGTGCGTCACCGGTGCTCGGCCTGCGGGCGGGGACGGCGGCAGCGGGGTCAGTGCGGATCGGTTGCCGCGAGCCCCTCGGCGGGGGAGTGCCCCGGCGCCCAGACCCTGGCCTCCCTCGGGGTGGAGGAGCTGATCCACATCTACGATACCCCGGGGTCCGCTACCCTCGCGGCCAACGGGGAGGACGAGATCGTGGCGCGGGATCTGATCCTGTCCGATGAGATCAACAGCGCCATGGTCGTCGCCGACGCGAAGAACCTCCGCCGGTCGGTGGCCTTCTTCCTGGAGATGGCGGAGTACGGCCTGCCCCTGATGGTGGCCCTGAACATGATGGACGAGGCCGAGGCGCTGGGGATAGAGATCGACGATCGGCGCCTGGCCGAATCCCTCCAGGTCCCGGTGGTGCGCACCGTCGCCGTGGAGAAACGGGGGATCCGGCGTCTGGCGGAGATTCGTCCGGTGCGCCCCCTCCGCCCCCTCCGCTTCTCCCAGGCCATCGAGTCGGCCGTCGAAGAGATCGGTCCCCTCGTGGAGAACCCCGCCCTCTCGGTGAGGGGGCTCGCGCTTCTCCTGCTCTGCCGGGACCGGGGCGCCCGGCGGTGGGTCGCGGCCAAGAAGGGGGAGGAGACCCTCCGGACGATCGACCGCATCGTGGACGAGACCACACGCGCCTTCGCCACCCCCATCAAGGAGATCCTCTCCGCCGCCTTCTTCAACGAGGCCAAGCGCATTGTCGACCGGGCGGTGGTCTCCTCCCCCGAGAGTCCGAGCCCGCTGGTGCGCTTCGGACACTTCGCCCAGCACCCGGTGTACGGCACCCTCATCGGCCTCGCCGTACTGGTGCTGGCCTACTTCTGGGTGGGAGAGTTCGGCGCCACCTTCGTAGTGGACACCCTCTCCACGAAGGTCTTCGACGGGGTTCTCCTCCCCCTCTCGGAGCGGCTGGTCTCCCACATCCCGAGCGTCTTCGTCCGGGACGCGCTTCTGGATCCCGACTTCGGGCTCCTGCCCACCGGCCTCTTCCTGGCCCTCGGGGTGGTGCTGCCCATCCTGTTCTGCTTCTACACCCTGCAGGCGGTGCTCGAGGACTCCGGCTACCTCCCCCGGCTGGCGGTGCTCTTCGATCGCCTGTTCCGCTGGCTCGGCCTCAACGGCCAGAGCTTCATCCCGCTGGTCCTCGGGTTCTCGTGCATCACTATGGCGGTCATCACCACCCGGCTGCTGCCCACCCGCCGGGAGCGGACCATCCTCACCCTGATGCTCGTGCTCGGCATCCCCTGTGCACCGCTCCTGGCGGTGCTGATGGTCATCCTGAGGGAGCTGCCGATCGCCGCGGGGCTCACCGTCTTCGGCATCATCACGAGCCAGATCCTGCTGGCGGGAGTCCTGGCGAGCCGGTTCCTCCCCGGCGCGCACCCGGATCTGATCCTCGAGATCCCCATCATGCGGATCCCTCGGCCCCTCATCGTACTGAAGAAGACCTGGCGCAGGACGTGGCACTTCCTCCGGGAGGCGGTGCCGGTGTTCCTCCTGGCCTCGTTCCTGGTGTTCGTGTTCGACCGCGCGGGCGGGCTCGTGGCGGTGGAGACGTTTTTTCGGCCCTTTATCAACGGCCTCCTCGGACTGCCGGACGAGTTCGTCCAAGTGTTCATCAAGACGGCCATCCGGCGGGAGAACGGTGCCACCGAGCTGCTCCATGTGAGGACCCACTTCGACAACGTTCAACTGGTGGTCACCATGCTGGTGATGACCTTCCTCATCCCGTGCATCAACACCACCATCGTCATCTTCAAGGAGCGGGGCTTTAGGACCGCGGTGATCATCCTCACCGCGGTGGTGTGCTGGGCGATTGCCGTGGGGACCGCCGTGAACTTCATCTGTCGCGCTCTGGGCGTGACCTTCAGTTGAGGAGAGACATCCCATGAGAAACATTCTGGAGGAGATACTCGAGGCGATCTGGAAGGCGGAGGAAGAGTCTGAGGCGACCCTCGAGGCGGTGATCCGGCGGTGTCCCAAAGAGATACCGGAAGAGGAGATATCGGAGCTGGCGGCTCAGGGACTCATCACCGTCGAGGGGGAGCGGATCGCCTTCACGGCGACCGGCCGTCGGGAGGCCAAGGCCGTGGTCAGGCGGCACCGGTTGGCGGAGGTGCTCCTCGCGACGGTGCTCAACCTCGATCCGGAAACCCGGGAGAAGATCGCCTGTGAGGTGGAGCACTCCCTGCTCCCCGAGATGGAGGACGCCATCTGCACCCTCCTCGGCCACCCGCCGGTCTGTCCGGACGGGAAGACGATACCTCCGGGCCGGTGCTGTAAGGTGGGACGCACCACCGCGCCGACCGTGGTCCACAATCTGACCGAGCTCGAACCCGGCGAGCGGGGACGCATCATGTACATCAAACCCAAGCACCACGCCAGGTTGCACCGCCTGTCGTCCTTCGGGCTCACCCCCGGCACCGTGGTGGAGCTCCACCAGCGATCCCCGGCCTTCTGCATCCGTTACGAGGGTACCGAGATCGCGGTGAACCGGGACGTGGCCGAGGATATCTACGTGTCTAAGATTGATCAGTGATTGATCCTCGTTTCATTTTACAAATACTGTTGAAATATTCTTAATAGCGAATTCGAGGTTTGCACCCACAGTGTAAGATGTTACAAAAAATAGATTGAATCACATGCAATCTCTCAGGAGGCATCCGTAAAATGGCCACCCGCGACTTCGAAGTTTGGCTCGACGAGGAACACCAAATTGTACGACAGAAGCTCAACACCCCCCCCAGCCTCACCCAGTTTCTCCAAATCAGTGATCAGACGGGAGAATGTGCCCTGCAGCTCCGCAACCCGGACGAGGTCCGCATCCTCATCGAGGGGGAAGGGCTCGAGCGGTTTCCCAAGGTCGTGCGTACGGCCACCATCGACACACTGAAACAACCCACTCTCAAGCGCGTGGCCATCGTCACCTCCCGCCGCCTCGTCCGCATCATGATACGGTTTTTGGTCACCGCGACGGGCACCCAGAAGTTAAAAACATTCAGCCATCAGGAGGAGGCCTTGAGGTGGTTACAGCTGTGAGTCTTCGCGGAGAATGGAACAGATGGATTGGTCGAAGGCCATCGCGTGGCGAAACAGGGACCTCCTGGGTCCCCGCATTTCTGTCTCCCGGTCGGACTCACCGCTCGAGGAACGCGGCGTCGGGGCCGTAGCGCACGCCCGGTTTCGGCATGTAGTGCGGGACGGGGGTCTTTCGGGCCCCGCGGATGTTGCCTTCGAGGACGCGAACCGGGAGGGGGTTCAGGAGCTCGAAGACATAGCCGTCCGTCATCACCTCGATCCGGTGGTTCTGTCGGTCGTGCTCGAACCGATACACCTTGTCCGCGAGGCGCTGTCCCTCCCGGCGGTGAAGGGAATGCCGGAGAACGAAGTCGTAGAGCCGGATCGCCAGGTGATTGTAGAGGCGGTGGCAGCCGTGGGAGAACCGCCGCTCGATGGAAGTGTAGTCATCGGATCCGTGGCTCCGGATGCCGACATCCTCGTACCCCTTTCCGTCCGCTCCGGATCGTCGGAGGTGCACCGCGGCCACCAGCCCGTAGGCGGACTCGAACCAGGGCCCCACGGCGTTCTCGTCGGGCACCGTCACCGATCGCTTCTCCACCGTCACGGTCCGCACGAGCTCCTCCGGCGGGGTGGACTCGGGGGGGACCCAGGTGGGCGCGGCGATGATCTCCCGGATGATCCCCTCCCCCGGCTCGGAGTTCTTGAACTTGAGGTAGACATAGCCGTCCAGGGCCATCTCCTCCTGCCATCCACCGATGGAGGTCTTCATGCGGGCGAGGGGAATCTTTTGCTCTTGCCAGGTGACGTACAGGACGAGCTCCGGCGTCCTCTCCCGTTTGAAGAACCGCTTCTCGCCGTTTTCGTAGGGATAGTCGTAGTAGACATCGCCCCGATCGATCTCCAGGCTGAGCGCCATGGGGGGCTCGTAATAGGGGGGAAGGGGCGGCAGCTCGACCGCGACCTTCTCTTTTTGGAACCGGTCGGCGACGGAGTGTTTTAGAAACGCGAGCCCGGATGCTGGTTCCTGGAGACCGAGCCGCTTCAACGTCGCCTCCCGGAGCTGGGTCACCAGATTCGGGACCGTTCTCATCACCCCCGCCGCGTCCCGGTAGGTGGCAGGGACCCCCGCCGCGTCCGCCGAGCCGTCCTCGATGGTCCCCGCCGCGGCCACCGCCCGTTCGGTAACGACCCGCACCAACGCGTCGTACAATCGCGCCTCAGGGGTCCGCTTCAGCGCCTCGAGGGTGTCGCCGCCGAAGTACCCCCAGCCGAAGATCCGGTTCTTCCTTTCGAACTCCAGGAGGGCCAGGTGGGTGTTGTAGCCGAGACCGCCCCGGATGACCGCATTCTCATCGAGGAGCCCCTCGCAGATGAGCTGCTCTTGGGTCTCCCGGAGCGCCTCGTATTCAATCGCGACGTTTAGGGCGGCCTGCTTTTCTCCGTCAGATGTATTGGCCCGAAACTCCGCGAGGGTGGCATAGCCGCGCCGGGAGAGCTCCTTGGTGAGCGCTTCGAGCTGAGCGGATCCCGCCTCGGCCTGTTTCCTGGCATCGTGGTTGTTGGAGTAGGCGGTGAACCCGTTGAACGCTTGAATCGCACTGTAGTCCACGGCTTCGAAACAGGCCCGCCCGATCTCGTTCACGGCGCGCCGCCGAAGCACCGACAGGGTCGGGGGGATGCCGTAGATCTCGAGGTGGCGGTGCACCGCGGCCGCCGCCAGGGCGTCGAAGACCCGCTGCCGCGGTTTCGGCGGCAACCGCCCGAACGCCGCCCGGGCCCGCTTCTGGAGGGGAGAGGGATAGGGGCGCTCGTTGGCGAGGGCGATAAACGCCTCCCGGAACGCGTTCGGCACCTTCTTTTTAGAGCCGTCGGACTCCGTGAAGAGATATGGAGTCCAATTGTCGGAGAGATCGACCTCGATGGCTCGGGGAGCGGCCTGCTTTGATACCGGCGGCGGGCTCGGCGGAGCGGCCTTCTCCCGGCCGCATCCGAAGATGATGACTCCAAGAAGGGCATAGATAGGGACAGCTCCCCCTTTGGAGGGCGGCCGGGATTTCGTCAATACAAGCGGCTCGTTAAGAGACGATATCCCCCTGCCCCCCTTGGTCAAGGGGGAACAAGACCTGCGTCCGGCGAAGTCTGCTTGACAGCGTACTTGTTGGGCTTCCTCGAGCATCGGCGCTACTCTACCACAGTCACGGTCAGCTCCCGATGATCCGTTCGCCCTTTGTCGTCCACCACCCGAACAGTGACGGTTCCGGGGGTCGGGGTCCAGAAGAGCGTCTTCCCCGGTGCCGCGCTGCCGACATGCTTCGTATCCACGAACCAGAACAAGACCTCCGCGTCCGCGTCGCTCACCGCCCGGAGGGCGATCCTCTCCTGGTCGACCTGCCCGGCCCGCACCGCGTAGGTGACGTTGTCCCTCGGGGAGGTGATGGAGAGCACCGAGGTCTTCTGCGCCTCGAGGGACACCGCGCACCCTTTGTCGTACGGGGGGGGGGACCGCCGTTTGAGGCCGGCCTCCTCGAACAGGGACGCCAGGTTCGACGGCCAGAACTCGAACACCTCGCTTCGGTTGTGTTTCGATTCGGGGCGACAGGAGCGCCGCCCGGTCCGCTCGTTGATGAGCACCTGCTGGTGGATGGCGCACCGGGCGATGGGGGAGACCCCGGGGATGAACCAGCTCTCCTTGGTGTGAGGACAGTGATCATTGGGCAGGGCGCCGGAGACCGCGCAGACCGGAACCTTCGTCACCTTGAGGTCCTTGTCGGGAGCAATTGGACTGAGGGAGGCGGTGCTCCGCAGGCTGTCCACGATGTCGAAGAAGAGGGGCGCCGCGGACTTCCGCCCCACGTAGATGGGGCGTCCGCCGGAGAATTGTCCCACCCAGACCGCCAGCGCGTAGGGACCGGCGACGCCCACGGACCAGGCATCCCGGCTCCCCGGGGAGGTGCCGGTCTTCCAGGCGGCGTACGCCCGATCCCGCATCCACTGGGCCTCGAAGCGCTGGTCCGGCCGGGGGTTCTGCTCCAGCATCTTCAGCGTGAGGAAGCTCGCTTCCCTCGAGAGGAGCCGCTTCCCTTTCGCCCCGCGGTCGCTCCGGTCGAGCCGTTTCTCGAGGGGGCGGAGCTCGCCACCGTTCTTCAGCATGGCGTAGAGGGAGACGAGCTCCTCCATGGTCACCTCCACGCCGCCGAGCACCGGGGCCAGCCCGTACTTCTCCATGGGCCGCAGCCCGCCGATGCCGGCGTCCCTGAGGAAGCCGTAGAGCCCGTCCCCCTTGAGGGCCGCCGCCAGGGAGATGGCCGGGATGTTCCGGCTTCGGATGAGGGCCTCCGTGGCGGTGAGGGGGCCCCGGAACGTCCCGTCGAAGTTGTGGGGGGTGTACTCCGCGAAGCTCGCCGGCGCGTCCTCGAGCAGCGACCCGGGGTGGATGCGCCCCTGATCCATGGCCAGGGCGTAGACGAAGGGCTTGAGGGTGGAGCCGGGGGATCGCCTCGCCGAGGCCCCGTCATTCTGGCCCTCCATCTGCTCGTCGAAGAAGTCCGCCGAGCCCACCGAGGCGAGCACCTCCATGGTGTCGCATCTCACGAGCAGGGCGGCGGCGTTGGTGATCCCCTCGGCGCGTCGCCGCTCCACATAGGCCGCGACCCGCCGCTCCAGCAGGTCCTGCAGGGGCGCGTCCACCGTGGTCCGGATCTCCCGCGCCCCCTTGGATTGGAGGAGCAGCTCGGTGGTGAGGTGGGGGGCGGTGAACGGGATCCCCTTCGGGGTGCCCGTGGCGATGGGGCTCTCCAGGCTCATCTGCTTCGGCCGGGCCTCCGGGTGCGCCTCGATCCACGCCTCGGCCAGCCGACCTCGGGCCTCCCGGAGGGCCTCGGGCTCCCACCCCTCCCGGGTGGGCTTCCGCCGCTCCGGGTTCTGGGGAATGACGCTCAGGGTCATCGCCTCCGCCAGGGAGAGATCCGCCGGCTCCTTATTAAAGTAGATGAGGCTCGCCGCCCGAATCCCCACCACGTTGCCGCCGTAGGGGGCGAGGTTGAAGTACGCCTCCAGGATCTCCGCCTTGGAGTAGTGGGCCTCGAGCTTGAGGGCGTAGAAGATCTGCACCAGCTTGCCCCACGGGTCGGTGGTGGTGAGGCCGAAGCGCATCCGGGCGAGCTGCATGGTGATGGTGGAAGCCCCCCGCCGTCGGTTGCCGAGCACGTAGGAGTCGAGGGTCGCCTTCACGAGGGCCACCGGGTTCACCCCGAGGTGGCTGAAGAAGTAGCGGTCCTCGTAGAGCAGCGTGGCGTCGATGACGTTCTTAGAGATGGCGTCGTAGGGGGCGAAGACGCGGTAGCTCTCCGTATCATCGGTGGTGAGCCGCATCAGCTTCCCGTTCCGATCGTACACCGCCGTGCTGAAGCTATAGACCTCGAGGAGGGGGGGCTTCCCGGCCAGGCCGACGCCGAGGAGGATCGCCGAGACGAGGAGTAGGACGCCCCCGACCCTGACCCAACGACGCCTGACGAACGCCCTTTTCCGCTTCTTCGCCATCTCGTCGCGGAGTTACTTCGGATCGGTGACGCGGAGGGTTCCGGAGGCGGTCCGCGACATGGTCTCGGGATCGTACATGGAGGTCAGGTAGGCCGGCGGCACCGAGAACTCACCGCGGCTCGTGGCCTTGATGCGGTAGACGAACTCCTGGACCTTCGGGCCCGCGTGGCCGTAGAGCAGCACCCGGTCCTCCCGGAGATCCGCGTAGGTGGGGGACCAGGTGGCGTCCGGGGTGCCGATGCGGTTGTACCCCTCCCCCAGCACCACCTCGAACCCGGCGGGGAGCAGATCGACGATGGCCAGGTGGCTCACGTGCTTGCCGGTGGTGGACCGGAGCCTCACCACCACCTCGATCTCCTCGCCGAGGGGGACGGCGGTGACGGGCTTCTTGTCGAGGGTACGGTACTCCCTGAGCACCTCCACCCCCTTGGACACGGGCACGTCCCTGGCGTTGTCCAGATCGAAGCCGATGACGCTCACCTGGTAGAAGACCGGGAAGTCGCTGTCCGTTGTGATCTTCAGCTTCCGGGCCTTCTCCGAGAAGGTCCCCCTGGAGATGACCTCCCCCGCGAGCTTGACCGGGTCCGTCTTCTTGTCGGAGAGCACCTGTTGCACCGTGATCGCCGGCCGGGCGCCGCCGAGGGACGCCTCCACCTGTCGGGTGTACGCCTCGAGGCCGTAGATGAGCCGGGCCGACGAGAGGGTGTTGTACCTCCCCGCCGCGATGGCCTTGGCGATCTTCGAGATGAAGCCCATATCCATGGTCTTGAGACGGTCCGGGAAATGCTTGGCCAGCAGATGGAGTAGAGTGCCCCGGTAGACCTGATCGTCGTAGAAGTCCTCGTAGTCGCTCACGGTGTCCCGGTCGAGGTTGATCTGCTTCGCCAGGGCGTCGGCCTCCTGGGTGTCCTGCATCAGCCGGTAGGTGGCGGCAAGGTAGCCGACCGTGACGTCCCGGCGCCAGTCGAACAGGTAGAGCGCCTCCCCCTTTTTCTTCTCCTTCATCTTCTTCTCGTTCTCCGCGTCCCACTGGTCCAGGCGCTCCCGGAGGGCCGCCAGGGATCGGGCGGAGAGCTCCCCGTTGAGGGCCAGCACGTAGATGGCGTAGGCCCGGAGGCGAACGTCGGCGGCGCTCTCCAGCGCGTTGGTGCGGAGCCGCTTGAGGTAGGAGAGCCCGTGGTCGAGCAGGTGGACCGACACCGGATACCCCCGCTCCTTGGCCTCGGTGAGGAACTGGACCGCGTACACGGTCTGCTGATCCGAGATGTAGGAGTTGGCGGACCAGTAGCCGAAGCCCCCTTCGCTGTTCTGCCGGGCCTGGAGCAGCCGGAGGGTCCGCCCGACGGCCCGGTCGGCGGCCTTCTGGTCGTAACCGAAGGCCTTGTGGTCCCTGAGCACCATGGCGGGGACGGTCTGGCTGACGATCTGCTCGGTGCAGCCGTGCGGGAAACCGCGCAGGTAGCCCACCAGCGCCGGCGCCAGCCCGAGCGGCAGCGCCGAGATGCCGGCGCGCTGCTTGCGGAACGCGGCGTAGAGCCGCCGTGGCACCGCCACGCGGACAGAGGAACCGCCGCGCACCACGCCGGCGACCACCGTCGTCACGCGTGGTGAGGCCGGCCGCACGCTCATCTCGACGCGCGCCGAGCGCACGTGCGAGCCCGAGCGCGCTTCGATGACGACCGTCGCCGCGCC
>JBNLED010000150.1:0-47529 GCA_050304755.1 Polyangia bacterium
GCGGTCCAGGCGGGGGTGCTCTCCGGTGAGGTCAAGGATCTCCTGCTCCTCGACGTCACCCCCCTCTCCCTGGGGGTCGAGACCCTGGGCGGGGTCATGACCGTGATGATCCCCCGGAACACCACCATCCCCACCAAGAAGACAGAGACCTACTCCACCGCGGCGGACAGCCAGACCTCTGTGGAGATCCATGTGCTCCAGGGGGAACGCCCCATGGCCGGTCAGAACCGGACCCTCGGCCGATTCCACTTGGAGGGGATCATGCCCGCCCCCCGAGGGGTGCCCAAGATCGAGGTGACGTTCGATATTGACGCCAACGGCATCGTCAACGTGTCCGCCAAGGATATGGCCACCGGCAAGGAGCAGAAGATCACCATCACCGCCTCCTCCGGGCTCTCCGATGACGAGATCGATCGCATGGTCAGCGAGGCCGAACAGCACCAGGCGGACGACGAGGCCCGCAAGAAGGCCGTCGAGACCCGCAACCAGGCGGAGCAGCTGGTCTACACCACCGAGAAGACCCTCAACGAGAATCGGGAGAAGCTGCCGGCGGAGGATATCGGTAACGTCGAAAAAGAGATCGCGAATCTCAAATCGGCCGTCGAATCGGACGATCCCGAGAAAATTGAATCCGGTATGCAGTCCCTGACCCAGGCGTCCCATAAGCTGGCCGAGATCATGTATCAGAACGTCCAGTCCCAGGATCCCCAGGCCGCCGCGGCCGCCGCGGCAGCAGCGGGTCAGGCCGCCGCCGATCAGGAGTCCTCTAAAGAGGATGATAAAGACGACGGGGACGTCATCGACGCCGAGTTCGAAGAGACCAAGAGCTGACAGCCGCACCTGATTCCCGAATTCACCGAAAGCACGCATTCGATACGGCGCCTCCGCCGACGACTCCGGACCATCGCGCCATCGAGAACTTGATTCTCCCGGGCGGCGTGGTGCATTGTCATGATCATCATGAGACGGCACCCCTTTTACTCGTTGGTTCTCTCGCTCTGCCTTTCCAGCGCGTCCGATCTCCACGCGAAGCCCCTCAACGGCCTCCCCTCTGATCGCGAGGCACAGGGGGATGCCTTCGTCACGGCGTGGCTGGCCCTCCGTCAGGACTTGGACTCACTCTTCAGCCTCAATGTCCCCCCGGCGCAATACCGGGCCTGGCTCGCCGAGATGCCCGATTTCCTGCTCCGGGATTCGGTGCGTATGGCCACGGATCATCAGCTGATCGTCGATATCGCGGCCCTGCTCGCTCAACGGGGGGGCGCGCGGAACCAGGCCCTGCTGCGCCGTCTCGCGGATCGCGCCGGCCCCATCAGACAGGTCCTTCGGATGCACCGCGTTCGCGCCAGGGATCCCGAGGCGCTGTCAGAGACGATGAGGGCGTTGAACCACGGAAACACCAGCCGCCGTATGGAGGGCGCCGTCATCCTCGCCGGAGGAGGCCGTAGAGAGGGGTTCAATTATCTCAGGACCGCCATCAAGACCGATCGGTGGAACCGATCGCTGGCCGCCCGCGCCCTCGGCAGATACGGCGGCGATGCGGAGGGGCGGTTCATCAACAAAGCGCTCGGCAGGACCCCGTCGGACATGGCCCTCAGGGTCGCCCGCGGCGAGCTCCTGATGCGGAAGCAGTTTCCCTATCACCATCGGGAGCTCGTGGCGAGATATCCCATCGGACAGGGCTTCTCCGAGGAGGGGATCTACGAGACCTGGTTGATCGTCATCGAGCGCGCCCTCTCTGCCGGCAACGGCGGATCCGATCGGGTCTTCAAAACCATCAACGAGCTGCGCCGATCGCCGCCGCCCGGGAGGGACCCGGAGCTGGTCAAACGTCAGATGGCGGCGCTCCACGACTTCTGGTCCGCCGTTGATGCGCGCATCGCGGCGGACCTCCGGTTTCCGCTCCCCGTGACCTTCTCGGAGGCCATGCACGCCGTCACCCGTCCCCGGGATCGCAAGGAGGATATGGAGCGCTTCATCGGCGCCCGGGTCTCCGCCGCCATCGCCATAATGGCCGCCCTGGGGGATCGGCTCCGTTATCCCGATCTCGCCGACCCCACACCCGGCTTCAACGCCATCTCCCCCTTGGGAGAACGCGCCCTGGACGGGAACCCGGCCACCTCGTGGCCCGTGAAAAAGGGAAGCAAAATCGTGCTGGAGCATCCGAAACCCGCCGTCATCGACACCCTCTTCGTAATGCTCTCCTGCGCCGAGCCGAAGGGCAGGACATCGCTTAGGCTCAACGTCGAGGGCACCAATCGCAAGAGAAAGCAATGGAAACTCCGAAGGACCCTCGACGGCGGCACTCGATACTTCCAAAGTATTGATCTGAATCAAGAATCGACAAACCGCCTCACCATCACCGTAACTGACATCAAGGGTCGGCTCGCCTGTGTGGCCGAGATTCGCGCCTCAACGAAATAGCTTTTAGAGCGCCAATCCGTTCGAACTCCTGATTTGTGCTGATTTTTCTTCCAAAAACTTGATCATTCATGGGTAACTTGTTTACATTTACCTACATGTAGGACACACAAAGGAGAATCTCATGCAAGACCTCAGCCAATACGCAAAAAAGAACCATATTGAGATTCAAACCAAGTATCTTTCCTTTCTGATGGTGGTCTCCATCACCCTGGTGGGGCTCGTCTTCGCTCTGGGAGTTCTGGTCGGCAGCCGTCAATCCGGTGAGGCCAACTGCCCCAAGGTTGACGCCCTGGCCGTCCTGGATAACCGCTCGGAGGAACCCGATCCCCCTCCGGTCATTGAGACGCCGGAGTTCTCGTTCCATAAATCACTCCAGAAGAGCGACCCAAAGGTGCCGACCCCGGCATCGCTGATGGGCGAGAAGCCCAAGAAGCCGTCGCCCGAAAAGACGAAAAAAATCAATACCTCCCCCCGTCTGGAGGAGCCCCCCATCCCCGAGTCCGTGCCCCACGACGAGCCCGGGGTCTACTCCCTTCAGGTGGGCTCCTTCCAGGAGCGGGGGGATGCCGGAGAGATGGTCAAGAAGCTCCAACAGGCCGGATATCCCTCATTCCTGGTGAGCGTGAACATGCCCGATCGCGGCGGCGTCTGGTATCGGGTCCGTGTGGGTCCCTTCGAGTCCAAAAAGGAGGTGTGGGATCAGAAACGCCTCTTTGAGGAAAAAGAGCAGATCCCCGCCTTCGTCGTAAAAAAACGCTCCTGAATCCATCCCCCCGTCTATATTTCCTCGGAAAACTGGGCGTCCCCCTCATCGGATTTGACCTCCATACGGCAGGTCACGGCCCCCCCGCTGCTCTTCACCCGAAACTCCAACATCTCGAGGGACTCTCCCGCGGCGATCGTCGATACCCTGTGGATCCGCTCCTCTTCGTCTCCCCCTTGGGTCACTGTGAGCTTCACCGTGACGTTGTGCCAGGGGAAGAAGTTGGCGTTCTCGACTCGGAAATCGTCATAGATCCAATCCGAGGTCAGCTTACATCGGGGCTGAACCGCGAAGAAGCGCTTCTGGAAGAAATCACTTTGAAACTCAGACTCCCCCTTGAGCTGCTTCAGCGGGACCTTCTGGTATTCCAGGGCCATCTTCAGATACCGCTGGATGATCTCGAGGAGCTTGGACTTGTCGTGTGGAAACTGCTGGAAATGCTTGGCCACGTAGGTGGAGATATAGACCGCCGGCCCCTTCCGGAGCATCTCCTCGATGTCGATCTCCTCGCACTTCGGCGGCGGCGGGATTGAGACGTCTCTCTTTTTCGACAGGGATTTTTTCAATACCGGGAGGCGGCCCTTGGCGGTCAGCGCGGCGCGGGTCCCGTCGTAGTCCGCGAGGATCTTCTCGTACAGATCGACGGCCGTCTCCTTGCGCTCCCGCGTCTCCGCCAGCTGGGCGATGCTGAGAAACTCCGAGGCCCGATTCTCTTCATTGTGCGGCCGGTAGCTGAAGAAGTAAAGCAGGACGAAGAACACGATATTCCCGACCACGATCAGGCCGTACTTCGACCAGAGGGCGGCAAGACGAAATTTCTTGAGTAGTCCGGTGATTCCCATGGATCTTTTTCCTATCGCATCTCCTGCCCTTCCCGCAACCCCAATAGCCCCCCCCTTCACAACTCCCGGGTCTTCCAGAGATTCCAATTGGACAAAACGGGGTGGGTTCTCTATAACCCAGTGGCAGAATCCCCGGTATCTGTCGGGTTGATGGAAACAATTTGTGATTAAGGACGCAAAAGAGACCGGTGCCTATATTTTCGGATTGGAGCATGTCCCCCTGCCGGCGGCGGTATGCGATCGGAAGGGCTTCGTGATCTGGGCCAACGATCGCCTAAAGGACCTGGTCTCTTCGGAGCTCACCACCGACAGCAGCCTCTGGTCCATCGTCCGGGTGGTGGCCGACCCGCGGATCCTCTCCAACCTCGCGAAAATCCCCCATATCGAGAAGAAGCCGATGAAGGCGTTCATCGATAACGCTGTTTATGTGATGCACGTCGAGAAGATAGGCATCGTGTTCGGATGTGTCTTCGCCCCCCAGAACGCCGCCCACTGGAACGGGATTCTGCTCACCCCTTTGCGCCATGAGACGGAAGCAAGCCTGCCGCCGGCGGCCGACCGGATCCTGGAGGCGTTCCTGTTCATGTCAAAGGAGCTCAATCGCACGGTGGAAGAGGAGGAGCTCATCGCGCTCTTCGTCCGCATTTACCACGATCTCTTCCCCGGGCGCCTGCTCTGCATCAAGCTCTTCGATAAAGAGAGCCTGAGCTTCGAGCAGGTGTACGCCAACGGCAGACTCCGGGAGGAGAGCCACTCCATGGTCCGCATCACCCGGGAGGCCCAGATAGAGTTCGGGCTGGACCGGGGGGCGGTCGCGTCGCTGTTGAAGCGCGCGCGGATCGTCACCCCCTATGAATACCTGCCGGTCTTCGAGGACGGGGTCACCGGCTTCGATATCCCGCTCTACGACGGTAACGACTTCTACGGGCTCCTCAACCTGGAGTACCCAAAACACGACAACCTGATGGCCGACCGCTCCGTCGCCATCCCCATCGCCCACCAGATGTGCGGCGCGTTGCGCAACGCCCGGCTCATCGCGGAGACCCTGCTGCTCAAGGACTACCTGGAGAAGCTGCTCGATCAGGCCAACGCGCCGGTGATCGTCGTCAACCGGGATCGGCGGATCACGGTGTTCAATCAGGCCATCGAGCGCCAGACCGGATACCGCCGGGAGGAGTGGCTCGACAAGGACGTGACCGATTTCATCGCCGGCGGAGACGGAGCACGCCTCACCGCCGTCATCAATCGCGCCATGCTCGGTGAGCAGCGGTCCGCCATCGAAACGCTCTTCGATTGCTCCGACGGAAAGCGGAAGGCCCACATCGTCTTCAACATCGCGCCGATCCTCTCCGGTCCGGGGGAGGTGGAGGGGATCATCCTGGTGGGTCAGGACCTCACCGAAATCGAAAACCTACAGGAGCAGATTATCCGCTCGGAGAAGCTGGCCACTCTGGGACAGGTGGCCGCCGGCGTGGCGCACGAGGTGGGGAACCCCCTGACGTCTATCTCCGTGTACGCCAACTATCTGGTGAAGAAGCTGGAGACGGTCATCCCGGAGGCCGACCGGGAAAAGCTCAGGCGTATCGTCGAGGCCGCCGCCCGGATCCAGACCTTCACCCGCGCCCTCGTCACCTACGGCCGACCGCTGAAGGAAGGGATAACGAGCATCTCGGTACAGTCACTGATCGAACGCGCTCTCTCCTTCTGTGAGCATCTCATCGACCAGGCCGGCGCCGAGGTGCTGCTGGAGGTCGAGGCCGACCTCCCGGAGATCGTCGGCATCATGGGGAATCTCGAGCAGGTCTTCGTCAATCTCATCACCAACGCCTGCCATGCCCTGAAGGGGGGAGGTACCATCGCCTTCAAGGCCTGGGCCGGAGACGACGCGGTGATCATCTCGGTGCGGGACACGGGCCTCGGCATCGCCCGGAAGCGCTTGGAGGACATCTTCGAGCCGTTCTATTCCACCAAACCCGAGGGGCTCGGCACCGGCCTCGGCCTCTCCATCGTCCGCCGGATCCTGACGGATCACCACGGCGACATCACCGTCGAGAGCATTGAGGGCCACGGCACCACCTTCACGATCACCATCCCCGTGAAGCAGGACGAGGAGAAGCTTCGCTAGGACACTGTTTCACCTAATAAAAACTGTATCCTAGGGGGCGATCAGCACCGGATAGGGGACGTCCGGATCGATCATCGTTTCGATGAACGCGTCGGTCTGGGCGATGGCGTCGGGGTTCTCCCACATGACGAAGTGGCCGTCGATGCCGGCGGGGGGAGCGTAGCGAACAACGACGGCGGTGACCCCGCCCCCGATACTATAGGTTCGCTGGTGGGGGAGCAGGGGCTCGCCGCAGTCCGGATCGTCGGCGGGGCACGGCGGTTCGATCTCCCTGATATCGAGGGGCTCGCCGGAGGTGACCGATTGCCTCACCCCCATGGCCTTGGCCAGGGCATACTGCGTCATCTCGGGGGTGTAGGTATCGCCCTCGCCGGAGGACATGAGCACGCTCCGGGCGGGAATCTCCAGCGCCGAAAGGTCCTCGAGGAAGACCGTCTTCGCGTAAAGGATCGGATCCACGCTGTCGAGGGCCGTCTGAACGATATTCAGCATCGGATGAACCCGGTTGATATCGAAATCCATCAGGATCATGCTCATCGCCGTTGAGAGGTCGAACGGCTGTTTCTTCTCCAGCATGGACTCCATCAGAACCCCGCCGGCGCCGCTGAGGATCATGCCCTTGATGCCGGGCTCGAAGGCGGCACCGAGGAATGATCCCTGGGTCCCCTGGGAGTGGCCGAAGAAGTAGACCCGCTCCGGATCGAACGCGATCGCTTCTGTGGAGATGTCCTCGAAATCCGAAACGAGGCGTACCGACTGGAAGAGCTCCGCCGCCGCCTGGAGGTTGTTGTCCCTGGCCGCGCGGGGGTTCAGGAAGTTGTAGAACATGTACTCCGGCGTGAAGTCACCGGAGGCGGCGGCCTCGTCCGAGAGGCCCCGACGCTCCCCGTGCTGCACCTGCTCCAGACCGAGCACCGCCGCGCCGACATCCGCCATCCGATCGGCCAGTCCGTTGTCGATGAAGGACACTTCGCTGCCGCCGGTACCGTGCGCGAAGATGATCACCGGCCACCCCGTCGCCGGCACGGTCCCGTGGGGGATCGTGAGCGCGAACGGGACGTCTTCCAGCTCCACCAGACGTGGCCGGCCGTTGGCTCGGTAAGAGATGTCGCCGCCGTCCGCCGGCCGGGCAAAGGGTCGGGTGCCCTGCTGGTAGAAGGGGACACTCACCGTCCCCCGGTAGAGGGTGAAGGCGGTGTCGTCCTCGACCTCGAGTCCCTTGATGACCGGCGACTCCTCGGTCACGACCGCTTCCCGTATCTTCTTCACTTTTTTTGTGGGATCGCCGGTGGTGAAGACCGCCGCGACCGCGATGGTCTCCGGCAATCGGCGGTCCGAGAGGGCCAGCGCTTCGGGATCGTCGAGGAAATCGCGGAGGGGCTGATAGGCCTCCCACGCCGGAGTGAGCCGATCCTCGGAGAGCTGCCGGGAGATCAACATGGCGGCGAAATCCGCGTCCTGCGCCAGCGACTTTTGGCCCTTCTGGATCTCCGTGGTCAGTATGGCGGCGTAGGTGGTGTTCGGATTGAGCGGATACCCCGTGGAGGGGATGAGGGCCAGCCAGTTGCCACAGATGTACCGGTTTGCCCCGGAGGACACTCGATATCCCACGGATCGGGGCTCGCCGTAAGTGTCCGAATCCGGATCGATGTCGATGAGGAACAACGTCTCCCCCGATATCAGCGTCTCGTCATTGGGATAATCGGTCATCCGGAAGAAGATGGCCGACTGGGAGCCGAATCCGTCGAGATCGTTCTCGACCATATCGACGAACGCCGCAGCCGGATCGCCGAGCGCTTCCGAGAGGCTCCCCGGGACGGGGTGATCCGCGAGGTCTATCTTCCCGTCCTTACGGCGAATGTCATTGGGATACGGCAACCGGTAGAACTCCCCCGACGCCCCGTCGACCTCGAAGAAGGCCCTGAACTCATCTTTCGGCGGCACGCTACAGCTCACCCCCGGCCACAGATTCGTCGGCTGCTCGCCTCTGCAGAGATCCTCGATACAGAAGAGAAACGCCTGGCAGTCTTCGCTGCCAGTGCAGACTTCACCGTCCCCCGCCGTGCCCGTCGTCCCCTCGGGCTGACAGGTCCCGGAGGCCGCGCAGACCATCCCAAAACCGCAGTGCTCGTTCGCCGTGCACAGCCTGTCCTTCGGCACCGTGCCCTTCTCCGCCTCGCCGGCCTCCGCACAGATCCCCCCTTCTCGGGAGCATACATATCCATCGGTGCAGACGCTCCACGGCTCCCCCGCGTCGTCACAAGCCTCTCCCGGATATCGCTTCATTTCCCGGTCGTCCGTTCCCCCGAGGTCAAAGTCCGGCACATAACCGCAGGCCGTCAGGAGACCGGCCGCCATGACGAAAAAGACGAAGTAACGCATCAGTAACCTCCTCACAGATTCACTCGAGCATAACTTTTCCAATTTCAGTCTACCAGATATTTTCTACTGTTCCGAAACCGGCGTTCCCCCGAAATCAAGCGCCGCCCCGACGGGTGAAATGCTCGAAACCGGAACGCGTTGCCACCCTCCGTACCCCGTCCCGTTCGAGGAGGACCTCACCCGCCCCCACGATGACCTCACCGATGGGAGTCGCCGGGGTGCCGGTCGTCTGTTGCAGCGCCGCCGAAACATCCGCCATGTCCCCCTTTGAAACGGTAAACAGCAGTTCGAAGTCCTCGCCGCCGAAGAGGGCCAGCTCCCGGGCATCCAGACGCGCCGCCCGAGCCACCGCGACCGCGCTCTCGGCCACCGGAACCCGATTTTCGTGAATGACGACACCGACATCGCTCTGCTCCGCGAGGTGTCGGGCATCACCCACGAGCCCGTCGCTCACGTCGAGGCACGCCGTCACCCGTCGGAGCGCCGAGAGCGCCCGCCCCTCCGGGATCCGCGGAGTGGGCGTTCGATGAGCCAGGAGGGAGGCCGCCCGATCGGACGCCTTGACAGACACCCCATCGGAGAGAATCATAAGCCCCGCCCGGGAGGCCCCCAGAGCGCCGGTCACACAGAGCACATCCCCCGGCGCCGCGCCCCGCCGCCGGAGCACTCGGTCCCGCTCGACCTCCCCCATCAGGCTCATATCGATGGCCAATCGCTCCGGCAAGGCCGCCGTGTTTCCCCCAACGATTTCCGCGCCGAACTCGCGAAGCTTGGCACGCATCCCCTCATAGATCCGATGGAGAAACGGCACCTCGATATCGGGCGGCGTCGCGAGGGACACCAGAGCGAAGCGGGGCTCACCTCCCATGGCCGCAATATCGCTCAGATTGACCGCCGCGACCTTGGCGCCGATATCTTCCGGAGCAAACCATTCCCGAGAAAAATGGATGCCGTCAATTTGAATATCGCAGGTGGCGATAAGCAGTCTATCGCTCACCTCGAGGACCGCGGCGTCATCCCCGATACCATCGAGGACCGCGGGGCTGCCCCCTTCGATCCGATGACGGAGCTCTGAAATCCACTGAAACTCTCCTGTTTCACCTATGGTCTTGGAATAGGCCACGTTTCTCCTATCACGTTCCTCATACCACGCTTTTCCTACAATGATGTTGTCTACAATAAAAGCATGCGGCGCAGTAAAATCTCCACGGCGTCGCCTTTACCGTTATAACCCAATGTAATCTTTGATAAACAAAACAAAACCCGAAGTGTCTACACAGAAGGATGAAGATAACTACTTGACATTCGTATCCCGGTCACAATACTGTCCGCCACGTCTTTGAAGGCGCCGGGAGGCAATGGTATACCCAATGACAGCGATCGCACAGGAAAAAGTCATCGGCCATTTCACGATCAATATCGCGAGGCTCGATGCCGGTTCGCTCACCATTTCTCAGGATATCCCCCTCGATTGGCTGGCCCAGAGACTGACCTACTACGAGTTCGAGGCAACGCCCAAGAGCGCGCGGGTCGAGGTTCGCGTCGAGAAGACGGGGGGCGGCATCCTGGTCCACGGCACGGTCTCGGCCGATATTTCCACATTCTGTGGCACTTGCCTGAAAGATATCGTAATCGGCCTACAATCGGCCGTGAGCACCTACCTGGTGCCGAAGACCGAGTTGGAAAAAGAAGGCGAGGACATGGAGCTGACGCCGGAAGATCTCGACCGGGAGTACTATGAGGGGGACACCTTCACGCTCGACGAGCTCCTGGGAGACGCGCTGATGCTCGAGCTTCCCATGAGTCCGAAATGCCGAGACAAGTGTCCCGGCCTCCCCTCAATGGAGAATGAAACAAGCGGGACCGCCATCGATCCGAGGTTGGCACCCCTAGCAAATATCAGAATAAACAAGGAGAGTTAAAGTGGCTGTTCCCAAGAAGAAAACTTCGCGTTCCCGTCGCGACAAGCGGCGGTCGCAGCACGACCGGATGGCATCCCCGGCCATTTCCACCTGTCACGAGTGCGGCGCCCCCATGCGTCCACACCAAGTCTGTCCGACCTGCGGCATGTACAGAGGACGACAAGTCATCGAGATCGCGGAGGAGAGCGACTCAAAGACCGCTGAGACCAAATAGGAAGATGACGGTGATGAGTTGCTACGATATTGATTCACATCGCAGCGACCGAGAGAGCGTTGCGATATGACGGATCAGCTGCGAACCAGAATCGTCGGTACGGGTCGCTACCTTTCAGAGAAAGTGCTCACGAATCAGTATTTCGAACAGATCGTGGACACCAGCGACGAGTGGATCATCGAGAGGACCGGAATCCGGGAGCGCCGCATTGCGGAGCCGGGGATCAGCAGCTCGGATATGGGGGCCGAGGCGTTGAAGAATGCCCTCGACATGGCGGGGCTCAAGCCGAGCGACCTCGATATGATCATCTGCGGAACCGTCACCCCGGACAAGCCGATGCCGGCGACCGCCGTCTATATTCAGAACAAGGTCGGTGCGTCGAATCACTGCGCCGCGTTCGATATCAGCGCGGCCTGTGCGGGGTTTCTCTTCGGACTCAACATCGCCGACAGCTTCATCAAATCCGGAAACGCCAAAACGATCGGCGTCATCGGTGCCGAAACCCTGACCCGAGTTATCGACTTTGAGGATCGCACCACATGTGTTCTCTTCGGAGACGGCGCCGGCGCGGCCGTGGTCACCGGTGATCCATCAGATCGGGGCATCCTCTCCGCCCACCTCTCCTCGAACGGTCAGCTGGCGGACGCGCTGCATATCCCGTCCGGCGGCTCCGCGTCTCCGGCGAGCCGCGAGACCGTGGAGAACAGGGAGCACTTCATCCGGATGAACGGCCGGGAGGTGTTCAAGTATGCTGTCCGTTACCTGTCCGATGCGTCCATCAAGGCGATGGCGGCCTGCGGTCTGAAGCCCGAGGACATCGCCGTGGTCGTTCCCCACCAGGCCAACCTCAGAATTCTGGACTCCGTGGGAAAACGCATCGGGATTCCCATGGATAAGTTCGTCCTCAACCTGGAGCGGGTCGGCAACACCTCCAGCGCGTCCATCCCCATCGCTCTCGATGAGGTGATCCGCGACAATAAGATAAACGAAAACGACATTATCCTCATGATCGCCCTCGGCGGCGGACTGTCGTGGGGATCAACCCTAATCAGATGGTAGGACAATGACCGAGATCAAAGCAGCATTTTTGTTTCCCGGACAAGGCGCCCAGAAGGTCGGTATGGGCAAGGATCTCATCGAGGCATCCCCGGCGGCCAAGGCGGTCTTTGAGGAAGCCGATGACGCCCTGGGGGAGAAGCTGAGCGACCTCATTCTCAACGGGCCGCAGGAGCAGCTCACCCTCACGGCGAACACCCAACCCGCCATCCTGACAGTCTCCGTGGCGGCGCTCCGGGCATTCCAGGAGAAGAGCGATCTGAAGCCGGCCCTCGTTGCGGGACACAGCCTGGGTGAATTCTCGGCGCTGGTCGCGGCGGGCGGTTTCTCGCTCGCCGACGCGGTCCGTATCACCCGCGCCCGGGGGACATTCATGCAGGAGGCCGTCCCGGCAGGCAAGGGCGGCATGGCGGCGGTGGTGGGGGACATCTCCTTTGAGAAGCTCGAAGAGGTATGCGTCCAGGCCGCCGGAGATCAGGTGGTCTCCCCCGCGAACATCAACGCGCCGGGGCAGGTCGTCATCTCAGGACACAAAGAGGCCGTCAACCGAGCCGGTGATCTGCTCGAGGCGTTGGATCTCCGGGTGATTCCTCTGCCGGTGAGCGCGCCGTTCCACTCGTCTCTTATGATCCCCGCGGCCGTGAAGCTCGATGCGGCGCTCGGATCCATCACCATCAACGAGCTGGCCGTTCCGGTGGTCAGCAACGTCGACGCGACCCCGAACGGGGATGCGTCGAGGGTTAGAGATTTGCTCGTGCGTCAGGTCACCGCCCCCGTACAATGGGTGGCCTCAATGAAAGCGGTTCTCAACGCAAATACAAATATTTTCATTGAATTCGGGCCAGGAAATGTATTGGCCGGCCTCATGCGCCGGATCGACAAAAAAGCAAACATGGTGTCTGTAAACTCAACCGGGGGGCTTGACAAAGCCCTCTCATCACTGGAAAAGCTCTAGCGTTTTAGTTCACGTGCGGTATAACAGTGAACCGCGCCAGTAACCCCGCACAGAGATGCCAGTCTGTGCAATGAATGGAGGGCGAAATGGAAATAGAAAACAAGGTTCGTGAGATAGTATGTCAGCAGTTGGACGTTGATCCTGACCAGATAAAAATGGAGACCTCGTTTGTCGACGATTTAGGAGCGGATTCCCTCGCGGTCGTGGAGCTGGTGCTTGCCCTCGAGGAAGCATTCGAAATCGATATCCCCGACGAGGACACCGAGACCCTCGCGTCCTTCAAAGATGTTGTTGACTATATCAACTCAAAAGTTGCGAGCTAGTGAGGTAACATCGTGACCACTCATCGAAGGGTAGTGATCACAGGTATGGGGTGTGTCAGTCCGCTGGGATTGGACGTCGATAGCCTCTGGCAGGGGCTTATGGACGGGAAGAGCGGAATCGGACCGATCACCAGGTTCAATACAGAGGGGTTCGCGAGCACCATCGCGGGTGAGGTTCGAGGATTCGATCCAGAAAAGTGGATCCCCAAACGGGAAGTCCGCCAGATGGATCGGTTCATTCAATTCTCCATCGCCGCCGCGGATGAAGCGCTTCGCGACGCGGGGCTCGAAATCGCGGATGATATCGCCGATCGGGTGGGGACGCTGGTGGGAGTCGGCCTCGGAGGCCTGGAGACCCTCGAAAGCATGAAGGAAACCCTCCTGGCCAAAGGCCCGCGGCGAATATCTCCCTACTTCATCCCGGCCCTCATCTCGAACCTGGCCCCCGGTCAGATCTCCATTCGCTACAACGCAAAGGGACCATCTATAACAACGACAACGGCGTGCTCCTCGGCGGCCCACGCCCTGGGAGATGCCTTCTACTGGATCAAGAATGATGTCGCTGATGCGATGATCGCGGGGGGCGCCGAAGCCACGATTACCCCGCTCGGCATCGGCGGCTTCAACGCGCTCAAGGCGCTCTCCACCCGAAACGATGCTCCGGAGGCCGCGAGCCGACCGTTTGACAAGGATCGGGACGGTTTCGTCATGTCTGAGGGATCGGGAATTCTCATCCTGGAGGAGCTCGAGTTCGCCAAGAAGCGGGGAGCCCACATATATGCCGAGCTGACCGGATACGGCGCGACAGCCGATGCGAATCATATTACCGCCCCGGCGGCAGACGGTGCCGGCGCCATCCGTTGCATGAAGATGGCGATTGGGAGTGCGGGCTTGAACACGACGGACATCCAGTACATCAACGCCCACGGCACCTCGACCCCCATCAACGATCCCCTCGAAACTATGTCCATCCAGAAGACCTTCGGGGATCACGCCTACAAGCTCGCCGTAAGCTCGACCAAGTCCGCCACCGGCCACCTGTTGGGCGCCACGGGAGCGGTGGAGGCCATCGCGACGGTCAGGGCCATCGAAAATCAGGTCGCGCCGCCGACGCTGAATCTGGACACCCCCGATCCAGAATGCGATCTGGACTATATCCCCAAGGAGCCTCGGCCGATGAAGATCGACCACGCGCTCTCGAACTCGCTCGGGTTCGGCGGCACCAATGCCACTATAACCATCAGTAGATTCGTCGGATGAATCCATGACCCGAATAGCTATAACCTGTGATCATGGTGGTTATGATCTCAAAGAGCATCTGGTTCCGTATCTTAAGGCGAAGTCCCTTGACCTCCAGGATCTCGGGGTCTTCTCCAATGAATCCGTGGACTACGCAGAGAACGCGCATGCGCTGGCGGACGCAGTCGCCTCCAAGAAGGCCGACTTCGGTATCGCCATCTGCGGCACGGGCATCGGTGTCAGCATTACCGTAAACCGACACGAAGGAATCCGCGCCGCGCTCTGCACCAACTCGTTCATGGCCCGAATGAGCCGCGCGCACAACGACGCCAACATACTCTGCCTCGGTGGGCGAGTCGTCGGCCCCTCTCTAGCCGAGGATATCGTAGACGCCTTCCTCGAGGAAGAGTTCGAGGGCGGGCGACACGCGCGTCGGATCGAGAAGATAGAAATCAAATGAAGTGTCCGTCCTGCGGAGAGATAGATACTCGGGTGATTGACTCTCGCGGCATCAAAGACGGAACCGAGATCCGGCGGCGCCGGCAGTGCGACAAATGCGCCCTCCGCTTTACGACCTATGAGCGCGCGGAGCGCCATCTGCCGGTGGTCGCGAAGAAGGACGGTCGCAGGGAACCCTGGAACAGAGATAAAATCATGCGCGGCCTGGTCAAGGCTTGCGAAAAACGCCCCATCTCCATCGAGTCAATCGAACAACTCGTAGACACCATTTGTGATGAAGCGAGTGCCGTGGGTGAACGAGAGATCGCGTCACAGCTCATCGGCGAGCGCATTATGTCGCGGCTTCACGAGTTGGACGAGGTCGCCTATGTGCGGTTCGCCAGCGTTTATCGGCAGTTCAAGGACATCGACGAATTCATGACCGAGCTGGCGGAGCTGATCAAGGGCAGGGACAAGAAGCTATAGGTGTCTCTGATGACCGCTTCGACCATCGACCCACGGTTCATGAAGCTGGCCCTGGCGCTCGCGGCAAAGAGTCATCCGAGTCCGAACCCGCAGGTCGGCGCCGTGGTGGTGGCTGATGGTGAAGTTATCGGTTCGGGGTACCACGATCATCCCGGCGCCCCCCACGCGGAGATCGTCGCGCTCGCGGACGCAGGCAATCGAACCCGGGGAACGGATCTCTATGTCACCTTAGAGCCATGCGTCCATCACGGGCGAACCGGCCCCTGCGTGGAGGCCATCCTCGAAGCGGGCATCTCGAGGGTCATCGTGGGGATCTCTGATCCGGACCCCCGGGTCAACGGCGCCGGCATCCGTTTCCTGGAACAACACGGCCTGACCGTGGTTTCCGGCGTCCTCGAGGAAGCTTGCCGAGCGCAACTGAAGAGCTACATCACGCATCGACAACTCCGTCGCCCCTACACAACCCTCAAGGCGGCGATCACCCTCGACGGATATCTGGCCTCGGTTACGGGGGATGCCCGATGGATCTCGTCCAAGGCCTCCCGAACCGTAGCCCATGAAATGCGCGCCTCCTCCGACGCGGTGCTCGTCGGTATCGGTACGGTGCTGGCGGATGAACCAATGCTCACGGTTCGCCACGTCCCCGGAAATTCCCCGCAGCGGGTAATCCTGGACTCCCGGCTCAGGACCCCCCTCACCGCTAGGATTGTCACCAGTGCGAGAGAGATTCCCACGATCATCGTCCACACCGCGGGAGAGGACCGCGCCGCACCCTTTTGTGACATCCCCGGAATCGAAATGCTACAATGTACAGCTACCGGAAATGGTCGAGTGGACCTGGTGGACTTGTCTCAGAAGCTGGGGGACAGAGGTATCACGTCATTACTGGTGGAAGGGGGCGCCACAGTAATCACGGCATTCATGGAAGCGTCGATTGCGGACGAGCTCGTTCTCTTCATCGCGCCACGCATTCTCGGTCAGGGACGTTCATTCATCAATCATCCAAAAGCAACCACCATAAAAGAGGGCCTTCTGCTGAAGAATCCGGTCATTTCTCGCGCGGGCCCTGATATCATCTATAGAGTTACGCTCACCGATCCAGACTGAAATCGTTGAACTCGCTCAGGCTCAGGTCGGGGACGTCATCGAGCTCCGAGAGCTTCGTGAGCCCGGACATCTCCAGCTGCCGTATTCGCTCCCGGGTCAGGTTCATGATCTCGCCGACCTCCTCGAGCGTGACACCGCCGCGCTCGGCGATATCCAACGCGCACGTCTCCTCCATCTCCCACACCTCGACATCCGGAAAGTTCAGCTTGATCGATCCGGTCTCCGGGTTGACATCCAAGTAGAGATGATGCTTACAGCTCACAAACGGACACGGCCGCTCGCTGCTCCGGCACTCCGCCCGCGCTCCGGGCCGAGGATACTCCATCTCAGGATAGAGAATCCGCCCGATGCGAAGCTGCTCCTTGGTCATCTTCTTGATAGGGATCGTCTGCGCCCTCACCGGCCGGTTTCTACGGCTTGATGATTCCCTCTCGTTTTTCTTCGCGGATCTTTTGGAATCTGCCATGACTCTTCTCCCCTTAAAAATTGGCTCCGTTACCTCTCTCACCCATACTCACACCGCATCTCGCGCGAGCTGCACGAGCTGCTTCAATCTCGCCGCTGTATTGTCGATCCTCTTCACCAGGCTCTCCGCGGTCTCCCGAGCCGCCGCGATCTGCTGGTGCAAGTCGGTGGTTGCCAGGTCATCGGGTTCGTAGCTCTTGAGGCCCTCCTCCAGTCGCTCGAGGATGCGATCCAGGAGCGCCCGAAGCTCCTCGATCTCGCCCCCAACGAACGCGAAGTGGTGCCGTATCTCTTCAATCGTATAGTTGTGCGCCATCATGCGCTTGATTTCGTCGATCTGTCGGATAACCCCCGCGGGATAGATGCCGCGGGATCCCTTGTGCTTTCCCTTACTACCGACCCGCCGGCTTCGGGGCAGCAACCCCAACTGAACGTATTTGCGAAAAGTCGCCTCGGAGAACTTGATCCCGCGAGTGGTCAGTATCCCAATGATCTCTCCGGACGAGAGGCCATCAGGGTTCGCGGCTTCGATCGATGAAAGCTCCGCGTCATCGAAATAGCCCTCCCCTTTTCTGATACCGACTGTTTTCTTTTCAGTATATTCCATTAAAAATCTGCCGTTTAATGCAGTATTGTTATTAGAACAAAATTACAGTAATATACTGAATAGAATCTTGTCAATATTTTTTTCTCACATTCCCATACTTTTTTATTGAGCTTTTACTACTCCTCTCGAGCTAGCCAAGCTTTAACACGCTGTTATCATTTGTTATTCTGGTAAAAATTAGCCCCCCCGGCACCATTCGGAGGAATACCGGCCCCCGGGCAACGACGGGTTCTCCTCCTGCCAATATCGCAGGGGCGGAGCGGCAAGACTACCGGGGGGTGATAGTCTCACAGCTTCAATGGGTTCGGGTCGGGTATCGTGAGAACCGCGAGGACCTACCGTACCCCACACGTGAGCGCCAGAGTGAGGCTCTCGGGAGGCCATAGGTCGAATGAATCGACCACTAGAACTACGAATGATACATCGGTCGCGAAGGTGAGGCGGTTGGAACCGTGAGCGGCGCACTGCGCTTCGTCACATTCATCAGTATTGAACATCATGATCTCGATATCGGCATCATATGATGAAGGGCTGACGTCAGTCACAGCCACGGTGGCTTCCGCGGTGCCGCTATCCAGGGGGATATCCACCAGCGCCTCCATCCCCGCATACGCTCCGGCGCCTGAATAGCACGGATCCCCGACCGTGCCGTAATCGAAGTACAACCTGGAGGTGAAGTCATCGGACTGCAGCACGATGCTCTCTCCGCAGGCCAAGGATCCTCGACGGGAAGCGGATCGGGTGTCGCAGGTAGACTCAAGACCGTTGTCCCAGAAATTTTCGGTGCACTCATGCGACATACACACCCCCCCCTCACCACAGACCGCCGCGCTGTTGACACAGACGACACGCTCCCTCCCCGCGTCGAGTTGGCAGGTGGCGTTCTCACCAAAGCATTGATACTCTTCAGAGCAGGGATCCCCCACATTGATCGGGGTATTCGCGCATTCCGGGGCGCCGGTACCGCTCTCGGTGCAGGTGTCCGTTGTGCAGGGATCGCCATCATAACAGGCGAAGCGGTCGAGGGGGCCGGGAACGCAGCGGCCTTCGAGGCAGGTGTCCCCAGCGCCGTTGCAGCCGATCCCGTCGTCACAGAGGTCTCCGTCTTCCAGCGGATCCGCCACGCAAGCGTGAGTATCCCCCTGTACGATACACCGCTGGGGAACACACGGCTCGCCCAGCCCCGCGCAGGGATTGTCCGACACGACACACTCATCCGTTGTCTCATTGCAGGTCCATGTGCCGCAAGGGTTGTCCTCGGGGCAAGCGGCCACGGGCACGTCGAAACGACAGCTGTGGTCGAGACAGCGGTAGAATCCGTCGCAGAAGTCAGTGTTGTCGTCACAGTCCCTGTCGGACTCGCAGTTGTAGCAGCGGCGCTCGACCCTCGGAGGGGCCGACGCCGGAGCGCAGGTGTAGGGAGCTCCTGTCGAGTAGTCTCCCTCGCAGTCATCCGTAATCTCCGCGCAGCGACCATGTCCGTCACAGCGACTCTCCCCGCCGCAGTTGAGATCCCCCACCGTATGCTCCTCACCGCATGCGATTAGGGTGCCCGCCTCACAGCTGTGGGTAACGGAATCGCAGACCTGGTCCTCCGCGCAGGGCGCCGTGCAATCGCCGTTGTCTACACAACATCGCCCGGCGGCACAGCACACACCGTTTTCACAGTGCGCCGAGAAACAGTCGTCGTCGGTGACACACCCGCCGCCGTCCGCCGTAAGACAGGTATGGGTCTGAAAGTCGCAGTCGTAGCCTGACGCACAATCGATATGGGCCTCGCAGGTCATCGAGCAGGACTCCATTACGCCGCCGCTTTCACAAATGAATTCGCCGTCCGCGGTGTAGGCGCTCCCTTGCGCCTCGCAGGTCTCCAGAACGACGCACCCTCCCAGACCGTCACAGCGTTCTCCGCCGGTGCATCCGGAGTCGCTGTGACCGTAGCCGCAGGGCGTGTAGACGTATTCACATCGATACCCCGTCGCCTCTCCGCAGAGCGCGGTCCGACACCCCGAAGCGCAGTCATCGACGCTGCCGCAGCACTCCCCGTCAACGCAACAGAACCCATTTTGACAGTGTCCGGAACGACAGTCTTCGTCGGCCTCGCAGGCCTCCCCGTCAGAAGCGGCATCGGAGAACACACATCTGCCGTCTTCACAGACCGCGCCCGCCGCGCACCGACCGGACGCGTTTTCTTCGGTGCAGCTCGCGTAGCAACCGGAGGTCGCTCCCTCCGAGTCACAGACGAAGTCACCGTTCGACCGGTAGCCGCCGCAGTCGATCGCGAGGGGTACGCACGCCCCCTCTCCATTACACACCTCCCCCTCCCGGCAGAGGGCCACCCCGTCGGCATCCTCCTCTCCGCAATCGTACATCGCGAGGTACGAGCACGTGTTATCGGCGCAGAGGGGAACCCGACACAGGTCATCACGACAATCCTCCGAATTCCCGCAGCACTCCCCGGACTCACAGCAGACGCCGCCCTGGCAGTGTCCGGAGACACAATCGCAGCCCGCCGAGCAGCGCTCGCCGTCGGAAGCATCGCCGGCGCATTCCGAGGTGTCGGTGTCGTGCCCATCGGAATCCGAATCACCGGTCTTCGCCCCGGAGCCCGAATCCTCCTCGCCGCTCTCTCCCTCGGAGTCCCGGTCGGTTTCCGCCTCCGCCGTCTCCCCGGTGTCCATCGCCTCCTCGCACCTTCCGTTCACACAAAACCGCCCTGCGGGACAATCCGAATGGGTCTTGCACCCCTCGTCCTTGCAGCCCGTACAACCGGCCTCACAGAAGATGAGAACCTGGAGTGTGAGGAACGCCCCCGCGAGAATCCATCGGTCTTTCGCAAAAGTTGCCATCATCTCTCCCCTCGGTATTATTGAGGCTCGTGTTTCTACCAGTCAAATTTCAGATGGGTACGGCACGTGCTCGGGCAGGTAGGTGGAAATTCGAAATCCACGGCGAGCCCGACGAACTCCGTCATCCCGTCTATTTCATCCGGGACGTAGATACAAAGGGAGGTGCCGCCGTAGGGGCAGGTCCAGTTTCCATGACTATCGAAGTCCGTTATAACGCCGCTCTCGGTCGCCTCTCCGGAACCGCCATCTGAAAAGTGCAGCGTCCAATTGAGCAGCTCACCTTCGAAGCAGGGATCACAGCTGCCGTCATAAGGTTCGGTGCCGGAATCGAAGTGGATGTTCATGACCCTCCCCCTCGGGTCGATATTCAGATCAGTACACCAGGAGTCGCAACAGCCGCAGTAGGCACACCACTCGCTCGCGTCGAACTCCGGGTAGACCATCGCGCAACCGCTGGTCAGTGGGAATGTGGGCGCACAGATCTGGTTTCGGTTCGCGGGATACCCGTCGGGAGATGAGGTGTCGCAGGTGACGACGACCTCCAGCGGTTCATAGTGCAGCGCGACGCTGTAGGTGCCTGTGCTGCCGTGACCGTCGACAAGGAGGTAGTGGGGAGACTCGTCCACCGCCAGGGAGCTCGTCGGCGCAATCGCCGAAGCGCTCCCGCTGCAGGAGTCGTTGTCTTGGTCTATCAGCTCGCCGTAGCAGTTGAAGAGGGCGAGTTGGGTGTCGAAACCCGCCTGGGCGTCTCCTCCGTAGTCGCACATCGAGGTGTTCAGGATTGCGCCGTCGGTCATGACGTTGAGCTC
Organism: Polyangia bacterium; assembly: GCA_050304755.1. Lineage (GTDB taxonomy): Bacteria > Myxococcota_A > Polyangia > JAAYKL01 > JAAYKL01 > CAYWLQ01. The sequence continues at coordinate 21,007 of JBNLED010000150.1, forward strand.
CCACATCTCATCGGCGGAGCTGCCGCCTCCCGGACCGTTATAGCCGTTGGTGAGGCCCGCGGTGTCGCCGTTGAGCAGAATCCCGTACGCGGTTCCGGACGCCCCCGTGAGCTGGGAGTCCGGTCCGCCCTCGATGAACGTGCTTCCATTGATATCGATGGGATAGTTCACGGCATCGCTGTGGAGGAAGGTATCGTGGACCGTGCCGGTGTACCAGGTCCTCACATCCGGACAACCGGTCTCCTTGGTGACGGTGAGCGTGAACTCGCCCTGCGCGGTACCGGTGTTTCCGTCGACATAGACATAGACGGTTTCGATACCACCCGAGCCGCTGTCCTTTACGGTGGTAGCCGCGGAATAGGTGGTCCCCGGACAGGTGTAGGGGACGGCGCACTCCTGCTCGTACAGCGGCGCCGCGGCCCCGGCGTGGGGCGTACAGGTATCGAAACCCGCGCCGCAGTCGTCAGACGTATACACCACCACATCGAAGGCGTCCGACTGCGCGGTAATGACATATCTGTCGCGGGTGAGGCCGCTGGACTGATAGGTGAAGCTGTAGACCACATCCTTCGCGCTCGCGCCGAGGGGGAAGCCGCTGGTGTCCACACACTGGGGATCGCCGGACGCAAAAATATTGGAAGCGCACGAGGTATCGCCGGAGACGCTCACCGGAGAGTCCTCCACCAGTCCGAGATCCGTAACCCCGCTGCACTCATCGTTTTCCGCGCTCGGAATCTGCATGACACATTCGTAGAGGCCGTCCGGTTCCGGATCCTGGCAGCGCCATTCGCAGGGTTCGGTCATGCAAAGGGAGTCACGGGGTATGCAGTTGTGAGCGGCATCACAACGCCGGCAATCCGCGCCGGGAAGTCCGCGGCAGGTATCCCCTTCAGCGAAGTAAGTGATCTCGCAGGCCCCCGGGGCAGTGTAGTTACACACACTCTCGTAGCAATCACCGCTGACGCAATTGTCGTCTCCCACACACGCCCCCGCCTCACAGTGATCGTTGTCCGTGCAGGAGACACCGTCATCGCAGGTCTCGGAATCGTCCGGCGTATAGCCCCAGCCCCCCGTGGAGGGATCACAATACGGATCCCGGCAGGCGTCGTCCGTCAGCGGCGACGGCTCGTTAACGATCGTACAGGCCCCGGCCGCGCAGACGGCGTCCTCGCAGTTCCCCGGCGTCACGTCGTCGCATTCCAGCCCCTCGTTGATATCCGTAGTAGTGTCACAGTTTCCCTGTGCCTCGGCCTCGTCGCATTCGTAGTCTCGACAGTCATCCGATGAGCTCAACGGACCACAGATATCGGCATTGACATCGACATGGTACGGGATCCAGGCGCCGGAAACGTTCCGACAGGTCCAGTAGTCGCAGCTGCCGTCGCCGGGTTTGGTCGAAGTATCAGAGGGGGCCGCCAAAGGTTCGTAACACGTGTAGACATCGGTATCATCCATCAGGTCATCCACGCAGTCCACCGTACAGGTGTTGAGCTCGGCGGGTGAGCCGAAGGTATCGGCGGAACAGGCGATATCATCAAGCACACACGCCCCGTCGAGACACTTGTCCACCGTGCAGCCGTCATCATCCTCGTAGCAAGGGAGACCGTCCACGTCCGCGGTGTGCGGTTGGCACTTGCCCAGGGCATCGCATCTCCCCTCGTAACAGCTGGAGCCATCGGCGCTGTCACCCCTGACCCCAACACCGAACATCAGGCCGCCGGTTTGAACGTTGTCGCCGCAGGGCCCGTCCTCGGCGCCGACGATCGGAGACAATACGCAGAGCCCCCCGGCGCCGCAACGGAACTCGGAACAATCCGAGCTGTAGGGGTCCGGAACGGTGGGACCCTGGCAGTCGGCGTCGCTGGTACATCCTGTGTTGCCGGAGCAGTCGTTCGAGCAGAAGCCGGTGCCCGCCCCGCTCGTTTCGTTGGGGTAGCTCCCCTCACAACAGCCATCGACGTACCCGAGAGTGCTGCACATCTCGGAGGGGTTGTCGAACCCGCCGGTGTTGCTGTCCTTGCACCCACCGAAGCAGGAGCAGACCAGGTATCCATTACAGAATGACGGACCACAAAGACCGCTGGAGTTGCAGATACCGCTCGCACATTGATCATTGGAGGTACACGTGCAGAGGCTCTCGCCGTTCGGGCCGTCCTCACCATCGGGGAGCGCCGAGGCTTCGGCGCAATCTCCGCTGCTGTTGCCGTTCAGGCTGCAGTCGGAGTCCGCCGTACAGGTCACGCCGTCCGCGACTGCGTCCATCCACCAGCACTCGGAGATCTCCCCCGGATCAGAGCAGCACTCGTCGCCCCCCGCGTGAAAATCCGCCGCCAGCCACGGTGAGACACTGACCTCGTCCGGGGTAAATCGCCATCTTTCGCTCATTATCGCGGGTTTTGTCTCAAACGAAACGCGCTCATCATGTAACTGCCTGATATCCGAAGAGTTCCCAATGTCACGAGACTGCACCGCGGGGTCTGTTTTCTGGGAATTGTCACATCCGGATAGAGTGGAGAGGGGTAGGAGGACGACGATCCAATACCGCAATATAAAAGAAACTCGGGGGCTCATCCGGCCTATCCCATTGATAAATATAGTTCTTTTTTTCATAACGACCTCCTGTGACCTCTCGTCACAGTCCAAAACCGCCTGAACACGGTTCAATTGTGAAGCATACAATGCAGACGGAACTCATAAATACATTATAATCATCATTTTTTAATATTTTTATAATTTTTTTAATCGATTTTCTGTTTTCCGATACTTAGACCGTTTGACTCCTGATCTGGCACTTGCCTCGCGGTTTGATGAAGAACCGTGATACTCAGCCGATTGGATGGAAACGCAAACTGACAGTCCAAACGCCGTCGCTTTAACCCAACGATATCTCTACGTTCTTTGATTTGGCGTTTAGGGATTTGCTTTAGCGGCGCTTGTTTTGATTACTTAATGATAGCGGGTCTATAATGTACAACACTTCGGTCCGGATGGATTTATCGGTTGATGGGAATAAATGAGGCAGGTGGAGAGGATTAGTTGACGCCCAGCTCGCGGATTCTGGCGGCTTTGCCCCGACGCTCCCGCAGATAATAGAGCTTCGCCTGCCGAACGCGCCCGCGGCTCTTGACCTCCAGACGCTCGATGAGCGGAGAGTGGACGGGGAAGATGCGCTCCACACCGATGCCGTATGACACCTTGCGCACAGTGAAGGTGCTGCGAAGACCGCCGCGCCGCCTGCGAATGCAGACCCCTTCAAAAACCTGAACACGCTCTTTCTCACCTTCGCGAATCTTGTAGTGCACCCGAACCGTATCACCGGCTTTGAATTTCGGAAGCGGAACGAAACGCTCTTGTTCTTTTTCGATTTCGTATACTTTTAATGTCGGTCCACTCATTTCTAATACCTCAACATGCTTTGCCCGCTCTCGCAAGGTGAGGGGATTATGCAATTTCTTTGCGGCATGTCAACATCTTCCCTTTATTAAATGACGAAGGTCGAGATTTTTATCGGTCCAGAACACGCCTCGCCGGCTTTTGCTTTTGCGCCGGAAGCGCATTGGAGTTATAGGACAAAATATGAAACAATCACTACAGACCCTTAGAATCCCACGTCGGATCCCCTTACTGGTTCTCGTCTCGCTCACTGTTGTTTCCTGTTTTCGCTGTCCGGAGTCACAGACCGATGCCCTGTTGAAGCGCATCCCATCCCCCGAAAGCAAGAACGAGGGGGTGGACCTCAAGGGGTGGGTCTACGAAAAAATCGTATCGGCGGCCGGTCAGCCCCACTATTACTACCGTTTCCCTTCCGATACCCCGGACAAGCCGACGCTGGTCCTCCTCCACGGGCTCATCTTTGATGGCAAAAATTTCCTTGAATTCAAACCACTTGCGAGCCACTTCAACCTCATCGCCTATGATCTGCCGAATGAATCCGCCTTTTATCGCGGTCAATCCGACGACTTCGCTGCCCTCCTTACCGACTTCCTGACGGCCATGAAGCTCGAAAAGATCTACCTCGGCGGGGTCTCCCTGGGAGGACAGATCGCCCTGAGCTATGCCGCGAAACCACGACCCGTCGAGCTGATGGGGCTGATCCTCATCTCGACCGATGCGTCCAAGACCGATCGGGAGCTTCGGAAGGCCAAGCGGGTCGTAAGGACTACCGAGCGGATCACCAACCGGGAGGCGGGCAAGACCCTGTGCGTCGTCGACAAGCTCGTTAAAAAGAAGCAGGCGGAGGCCGGTGAGAAGCTGGAGTCCCTCGACAACTTCGTAATTCGGAAGGTAGACTTCTACAACCAGGTCCTGGACACCACCAAGGCCATGGAGGCCCCCCTCCCGCTGAAGTCCATCACCGCCCCGACACTCATCATTCACGGCGACGCCGACTCGGTCGTTTCCATCGATGACGCCAGGGGGCTGGTCGACGCCATCCCCAACGCGAAGTTCGTCACCATCCACGGGGGCGAGCACGCCATCGCCTACTCCCATCCCGATGAGATCATCCGGAACATCGAGGCGCGATTCGGCTTCGGAAATTGAGTCGCGATCACTCTGCGACAAGGAGCTCGATATCATCGATCCAGAACCCGCTCGTTCCGGTGTTGTTGTCGGATCGCACCAGGAGGTCCGACTGTCCCGCCGCGGATGAGAAATCCGCGACGGGGATGATGATCTCCTGCCAGACGCCCGGCGCGAAGGGGGCGGATTGATAGGTGTAGGAGCCGTCCACAGTGACATCCGCGCTGTCCTCGGCGCCCCGCAGCTGCACCCTGAAGATCACCCCGGGCGCCTCGGGCATCACCCACATCCGCAGGTGGGTGTAATCGGCCGGGTCGAACGCCTCAGTGGCCGTGAAGATCGCGGCGTCCCATTCGGTGGCCGAGAACCGGATGTAGCTGCTCTCGCTCCCGTCCGGGGTGTGGTTCTGCTCCGCGTTATCGAAGTCCTTCACCGCGTCGTCCCGCCCCCAGCCACCGGCGCTCCAGGCCACGTCGTCCGAGTTGAACACCAGCGTCGCGCTCAACACGTTCAGGGGATCCGGCCCGGGCGGCGTATACGGCGGGATGATGCACTCGTCGTGACACCCGATGCGCTCGTCGTCGATGATGAAGTTGTCGAACATCGCGTGCTCGTCCCGCAGGGGCGCCCAGGTCTCGTCCGAGCCGCCGAAGAACGTGGAGAAGTAGAAGCCGTCGATGGCGAAGTCGTTCGTATACCGAAAGCGGATGTCCGTCCGGTCGAGGGCCAGCTCGCCGTCCAGCCAGGAGCGCACCACGCCATCATGCCGGGCGTTCGCCTCTCCCTCGCCGTCGACGGTGTTCATGCGGATGAAGGTCTCGACGCAGTGCCACCGACCGGGGACGAAGAAGCGGGACGCCCCCGCCTCGTTCCAGTCCATGTCCTCGCCGTAGGTCCCCTCCTGGTCGGGGTGGTAGACGTACTGGACGATCCGGCCGTTGGCACGCCACATGATCCGCGCGCTCCAGCCGTCGAAGCCGTCCGGCGGCTCCCCGCCGGTGTTGGCCTCTCCCCCGATGAGGCCGGGGAGCTTCCCGCCCTGGACGAAATCGATCCCCTCATCGAACCGAACGTAGTAACGGACATAGAGCTCTTCTGAGACCGGAATCGGATCGGCCAGCTGGTCGAACGCCATCTTGTACTGGGCGCCCCCCTCGGCCGAGAATGTCCCCTCCGGGTAGGTCACCATGGCCGCCCGCTCCCCGAACAGAACGTCATCCGTAATCACCCGATGATTCTCGGTCTGCGCCCATAACAGCCCCCACTCCTCGTCCCACGGATCATTTTCGTAGCCCGAGAACCACAGGAAGCCCGCCTCGGTCGCCGGCGGCGTCACACACCCCGAGTCCGTGGAGACTTCGGCGTTGGAACCGGTATCGGCGTCCGTGTCGGTATCTCCGTCCGTGTCGGTATCTCCGTCCGTGTCGGTATCTCCGTCCGTGTCGGTATCTCCGTCCGTGTCGGTATCTCCGTCCGTGTCGGTATCTCCGTCCGTGTCGGTATCCGAGTCAGCATCACCATCCGTGTCGGTGTCTCCGTCCGTGTCGGTATCTCCGTCCGTGTCGGTATCTCCGTCCGTGTCGGTATCTCCGTCCGTGTCGGTATCTCCGTCCGTATCAGTGTCACCATCCGTATCAGTGTCACCATCCGTGTCGGCATCTCCGTCGGCATCTCCGTCGGTGTCTCCGTCGGAACCGCTCCCCATATCCTCCGTGCCCGTATCGCGCCCTCCGCCCTCCGTCTTGTCTTCACCGCACCCGTTTATCACTAGACACAGAACCCCCATCATTGTCGCGATCGTTCGATTCATCGTATACCTCTCGAAAAATATTCCATCAGACCGATAATTATAACATGATTTCATTTTTACACCGGTTTTACTTCGGCGTTAAATCTCCGATAGGCTCCATACATATGGTAGTGTCACATCCTTTGCTGATTGCCGAGGCGAAGTCTCGCTCTTCGCGATCGATGAGGCCCACTGCGTATCGGAGTGGAGGCACAACTTCAGACCGGACTACCTGAAGCTGGCCCGGTTCGCCGAGGAGTGCGGCGCCGAGCAAGTCCTGACCCTCACCGCCACCGCGACCTCGCAGGTGATGGACGACATCTGCCGGGTCTTCTCCATTGCCCCGGCGGACGTCGTGCGCACCGGGTTCTATCGTCCGAACCTGACCCTGAAAGTCCTTCCGGTATCGCCGGAGGAACGGGACGGGACGCTGATTCGGATGCTGCGCGAGCCCCCCCCCCACCATCGTCTACGTGACCCGCCAGAAGACCGCCGAGGATCTGGCGCAGCGGCTCGAGGCCGAGGGGTTCCCGGGCATGGCCTACCACGCCGGCATGCAGGGCGAAGACCGCGCCGCGGTGCAGGACCGGTTCATGGCTTCGGACCGGGCCGTAGTCGTGGCCACCATCGCCTTCGGCATGGGGGTGGACAAGGAGAACATCCGGTACGTCTATCACCGCAACCTCCCCAAGAGCCTGGAGAGCTACGCCCAGGAGATCGGCCGCGCCGGAGGGGACGGGGAGCCCTCGCTGTGCCAGATGTTCGACGACCGCATGAACGAGGGGCTCGCGTTCCTCCGGGCGTATCCCGGCATCTTCACGGAGCCCCGGGCCCTGGCGAGGTTCCTCGCCGGCGTCTCGTCCCCGTCGACCCTCCGGAACAAGCTGGTCGCCACGCCCCTCTTCGGCGCGTTTGCCGAGGTCCCCTTCGAAACGCTTCTCGATGAAATCTCCCGCCGCAGTGCAACCCCGTAGACTTGACGTCCCCCGAGGTGGTAACGTAAGTGCCGGTGTTCCCAAGGAGGTAGAAATCCATGAAGCTATACATTTCGATCGTTCCGCTGATCCTCGCGACGCTTCTCGGGTGTTCGTCGCCCGCCAAAATCGAGGTTCGCCCCAACCCGCTGGTCCTCGAAGGCAAGGACGCCAAGGGGCAGCTCAAGGCGGTCATCTTCGACGAGAACGGCAAGGAGCTCACGGAGGGATACTCCGTGACCTGGATGTGCCTGGACTCCAAGACCGTGAAGGTGCAGCAGGACGGCACAGTGGTCGCCCTCACCTCGGGCAAGGCGCTCGTCGACGCGGAGCTCGTGGGCGAGGAGATCCACGGTTCGGGCACGGTGGAGGTGAAGATCCCCTCCTGGATCGAGGCCTCCCACGAGGAGCTCACTCTGACCCAGGGACAAGAAAAGGTCTCGGTCTGGGCCGAGGTCAGGGACGACAAGTCCTTCGCCATGAAGGGGTATGTGCCGACGTGGAAGGCGGACAACGAGAAAGTCATCTCTGTCGAGGCCGTCCAGGATCCCGCGAACACCCGCGCCCTGCTCACCATCACCCCCCTCGCTCCGGGGGAGACCTACCTCACCGCCACCTACAAGGAGCTGGCGGCGGATATCCGCGTGACGGTGGTACCGGCCGCGGAGAGTAAATAACCGTCGACACTCCCCCCTGCGTTGCTGCTATAATCGGCAATGAAATACTACAAATAGACGGAAAGATGAGAACCGCGAGATGGAACGTCTTCTGATATCACTTGTCACCCTACTCCTTGTCATGTGGATGGCCGGATGCCACAAAACGACCGCTCCGTCTTCGGACGGCGATTCGGATTCGACGCCATTCTCCGCAGACACGGACACGGACACCGACGCTGACAGCGATACAGACACTGACTCGGATGGTGACACGGATTCGGATACCGACACCGATGCGGATACGGATGCGGACACTGATGCAGACACTGATACTGATGCAGACACAGATACTGATACAGACGCCGACACCGATGTAGACGCGGACACCGATGCAGACACAGATACCGATGCGGACGGGGATACCGATGCGGACGCGGACACCGATACGGACGCGGACACCGATATGGACGCGGACACCGATGCGGATGCGGACACCGAAGGCGACACTTTTGCGGATTCGGAAAGCGACACGACGACGGATACGGAGACGGCTCCCGATCCGGACAGCGACACCGGCGACACCGGCGACACCGGCCAAAAAGTGGCCAAATTCGTAGGCAATGTTGTGTCAGTGGATTTCCGCGAGGATTTCTTACAGTATTGGGATCAGGTCACCCCCGAAAACATGGGGAAGTGGACGTCACTCGAAAGCAACCGGGATCAGTACAACTGGGACACGATAGACCAGATTTACGCTTTCGCCCGGGACAACAATATTCCGTTCAAGGAGCACACTTTCCTGTGGGGATCCGCGTATCAGGGGTGGCTCGACTCTCTCACGGGGCCGGAAACAGCCGAGGAGATCGAGGAGTTCATCCGGGATTTCTGCGAGCGCTATCCGGAAACGGCCATGATCGACGTCGTCAACGAGGCGACCCCGGGACACGCGCCGCCCCGGTACGCCGAAACGGCGTTCGGCCGGGACTGGATCATCCGGGGGTTCGAGATCGCTCGGCAGCACTGCCCCGGCGCCGTCCTGATTCTGAATGACTACAATGTGCTGCGATGGAACACCGACGAGTTCATCGAGATGGCCACCCCGGCCATCGAAGCCGGCGTCGTCGACGCCATCGGGTGTCAGGCCCACGGCCTCGGGGGGCACAACTCCCATCCGAAAATCCCCCTCGCGGAGCTCCAGGCCAACCTCGATCGGATCGCCGCCCTGGGCCTGCCCATCTACATCACCGAATACGATATCGAGCAGACCGATGACGAGGAACAGCTCGCGGTGATGCAGGAGCAGTTTCCGGTGCTCTACGAGCATCCGTCGGTGAGGGGCGTCACCCTGTGGGGCTATGTGGTGGGGCGAACGTGGCGGGACGGCACCGGGTTGGTCAGCGCGGACGGCACCCCCCGCCCGGCCCTGACCTGGCTGATGGAGTACCTCGAACGGTAAGCCCGAGCGCCTAAAGGTCTCCGGTCTTCGTGAACTTCCACCAATTGATATTGAACAGCTTTCCCGCGCCGCCGGTGAAGACGAGGTATAAATTGTGCAGGCCTTCGGCGCCGCCGACCGCGCAGGATACGGTCTCCCAATTCTGACCGCCGCCGGTATTCGAAACATCACAGGTCCCCACCGGGGCATCGGTGCGATCGTCGAGACGAAGCTCGATGCTCCCGCCGTTTTCGGACGCGACCCGGGCCTCGAAAGATCCGGCGCCGGAACCGAAGTTGACGCCCCGCACCTCGATGAAGTCGCCGTCATCGATATCGGTCACGTCCATTCCGCCTTCGGCGCAAACTTCGGTCTTGAGGCCGCTCGACCACGCGATGGTTTCCGCTTCCGTCTGTTCGTACGGATTCAACCTGGCGATCTGCAACGTACTGGTTTCCGACCACCACGGCAGTTCACTGATCGTCCCGTCCTCGTTGTAGGGCATCTCGTCCACGCATATCGAACGCCGCTCACGATGCTCGTCCGTTTCCGCGAAATTGAGCTGGTAATTGAAACCGAACAGGTACGTGGTTCCCTTGAAATCGGCGATTCCCGGATGGTTTCCGGAAGAGGCGGCGTTCGGTTGCATGATATGCCCCATGGTCGTCCACGGACCGGTAGGACCGTCGCTCATGGCATACCCGATGCCTTCCGGGCAACAATAGGACGCAAACGCGAGGTAGTACTTGTCGTCACGTTTGTAAAACCACGGCCCTTCCTCGAACAAGTCCGGCCTCTCGAATTCGACGATATCCCCCGAATACGAGATCATGTCCTCGTTCAACGTCACGTAGAAAATCCGTTTGTGGCCCCAGTACAGATAGGCCTGCCCGTCGTCGTCGATGAACACACTCGGATCGATGTCATCCGATGAATCCGGATTATGGATAAGCGGACCGCCGATGGCATCCACGAACGGACCGGTCGGGCTGTCCGCGACCGCCACGCCGATATCCGAATGCCAAGAATCGCTTCTGTTCATCGGGCAATACAGATAGAACTTCTCATCCCTGTAAATGGCCTGCGGCGCCCAGGCGTTGTCGCCGCTCGACCAATCGAAAGTCCTGTTGGGATCCCTCACTCCGGCAACGACGCCGTGGTCGGTCCAGTTCGCCATGTCCTTCGTGCTGTACAACATCCAATCGTACATCCTGAATCCGGTCGCATCGTCTTCGTCATGAGTGGTATATAGGTACAACGTATCCCCATGGACCAGCGGCGCGGGATCGGCGGTGAACTTCGTCTGGATAATCGGATTGACTCCGAAAACGGGCGTCGTGTCCGTATCCATGCCCGTCCCCGTGTCCGTCTCCGTGTCCGTGCCCGCCCCCGTGCCCGTGTCCATTTCCGTGCCTGCGCCCGTATCCGTGTCCGTGTCCGTGTCACCGTCGGTATCGGTGTCGCTATCGACATCTGTATCCGAATCCACATCGGTATCAGAATCCGCGTCGGCATCGGCATCCGAATCTGCGTCGGCATCGGCATCCGAATCCGCGTCGGCATCGGCATCGGCATCACTGTCGGCGTCCGCATCGCTATCCGCGTCCGTGTCGCTGTCCGAATCACTGTCGGCGTCCGAATCGCTATCCGCGTCCGTATCGCTATCCGCGTCCGCATCGCTATCCGCGTCCGCATCGCTATCCGCGTCCGAATCACTGTCGGCGTCCGCATCGGTGTCCGAATCACTGCTGTCAGTGGACGGCGCGGTGTCGTCAGCATCCTCGTTCGATGCACAGCCGCAAAAGAGCCATATGATTCCCAAACACCAACAGATCGCTGTACGCCCCATTCTCCCTCCTTTTTGTTGCAACCACCTCGGTCGCGCCATTTCGCTGGCTTATCCTCGCCATGCAATTCAAACACTCAGTGGCATTCGGCATGCCATGTCGGGCGGAAATCTCACCTTCCTTCCGCCATACAGATCCTTAATATGTAGTGGCATTCGGCATGCCATGTCGGGCGGAAATCTCACCTTCCTTCCGCCATACAGATCTTTGGCACGTCTCATGCATGCCGCGATGCAGGCGACCGGACAACGGGACTTTCCCCGAACGGCGCGTCGCCATCGACCGGACAAGGAGGTCTGAAATGAAGATCGGTATTCTGTTGTTGGTGCTCAGCACATTCCTCGCCGTTGGTTGTAGTAAAAACTCCCCTGACGCATCCACCGCTGCGGATGCGACATCCTCTCCCGAGGCGGCCGCCGCGCCCGCGCCCGAGCAGGCGGCGTCGATGGCCGAGCCCGAGCCCGCCTCCGAAACCATCGCCGACGCGGAGATCCCGCTGCGGGGCGAGGCCCCCGATGACGAGTTCGCCGAAGAGGGGGACGCGGAGGAGGAGATGTTCTAACGCATCTGCTCCGCCCGACAATGATCATCACACCATTTGCTGGGGATGGGTGGAGGGCTTCTGTTGACGTCCCCGGCCGAGCATCCGGTACCCGAGATCCAGGCGGGCGAAGACCCACAGGGAGAGGAGGAGCAGGACCAGGATCCCCGCGGCGAGGCGGATATCGTAGACCTCCCGCCGGAACACCTTGCCCCGGCCCAGCTCCGGGATCTGTCGGGGCTGCAGCGGCAGCCCGTACCGGTCGGCCAACGAATCGATGGAGGTCAGGTGGATCACCGGGATGCCCTCGAGGCTGAAGCGGCTCATCACAGAGTCGAACCTCGACACTCCGTGGGGCGGCGTCCGGTTGAGCCCCGGCTTGAAGAGCTTCTTGCCGACCCGGGTCCCGACGGAGGACGTCCCCCCGCCGACGTTGATGTAGACGCTGATATCCTCGTCGTCCGCCTTCTCCCGGTAGAGGTGGACCCGCTTCTCGACGCTCTCCTCGTAGGTCTCCGTTTCGAGCTGTGGTATGCCGCTGTCCGCGATGGCCGAATCGAGCATGTCCCGCCCCCGCTTCGACAGACCGAGTGCCCGGTCGTTGATGCCGCCGAGGGAGTAGGCGGAGGAGCGAACGCGGAGGATCTTCCGCTCCGCCGCAGCCCGCTCGATATCGGGCCACAGCAGCTTGGGGATGTTGGCGCCCCACTGGGACGCGCCGACGCTGGTGATGACCACCCCCCGGGCGTCGATGCTCTGAACAGCCGCGAGGACCGACAGGTTGAGGGCCGGGAAGGAGCCGGACAGCCCCACGGCGACCACGTCTCCCTGGGAGACCCCCACCCGTTTGAGGAGGTGGACCACCACCGCGGCGAAGTTGGGGTTCACGGAGGTCTGCTTGGCCGGGAGGTGCCCCGGGTTCGTCGTCACCGGCGTTAGCAGCTCGCCGATGAGCCCCGAGTCCGAGGGATCCGCCTCCCTGTCGATGGGGACCTTCCGCAGCAGGCGCTCCTCCTTCACCGCGTCGAACGCCCGCCGGGCGACCCTCGCCGCCGCCATCTTCTCCTTATAATAGGGCTGCTTCTTCTCCACCCGGAACGTCTCCACGGTGAACACCCCGGCCACCGCGAACAGGGCGACGATGAGCAGCACCCGCTTCGAGATTCGCTCCGGTCTCCAGTACAGCTTCTTCATGCCATGAGCTCCGTTCCGAGGGTCAGGACGAGGACGAGGCGGACCGCCACCGAGACGATGGTCATGGCGGTGAGGGTCTCCACCACCCCCTGGCGGTCCATCCAGACGGCGATGAGCCCCGGGATGATGTACCCGATGATCTCCACGTCGCTGGAGAAGAGCCCGGTCCAGCTGCGGATGCCCATCCCGAGGAGGTAGGCCACTAGGATCATCAGCGCGGTGCGTCGCTTCCCGAAGATGATGAAGAAATTCTCGAGCACCGAGACCACGGCGAAGGCCACGAAGGCTACGCCGACGGTAAGGGCCAGATCGACGGGCTTCAGCAGGTAGAGGGCGAGATAGCCCGGGACGATCAGGCCGCCGGACGCGATGCCGAAGACCTCGCTGACGAGCAGTCCGATGACCAGCCCGATGCCGATGGATACAGGGAGTAGCTCTATCACTCGAGGGCCTCCTTCAAAGTGGCGCGGTTCTGGAAGTACTTGACCAGCGGCAACCCGAGCCCGCCGATGTTGCCCATGCCCACGACGAGGGTCGCGGGGCCGCAGGCGTTGATGATGGTTTCGAAGATGTCGTCGACCCGGTCGTAGTCCGCGAACACGAACCGGCCGCTGTCAACGCCGGCCCGGGCCGCCAGCTTCGCGAACACGTACGCCCCCGAGCCCATCAGGATGACCTGGTGGGCGCCGTGCCAGAAGTCGGCCCGCTGGGCCATCTGGATGGTGCGATCGGGGCGATCCCCGCGGAGGTTGAACACGGCGACGGTCCGGCCGACGGCGGGGTAGCGGGAGAGGCTGCGTTCCCAGATCATCTGCGTGGAGACGGGATCGTTGGCCGCGAATCCGTTGACGAAGACGACGGTGCGGCCGAAGAAGTCGATGGTGTGGGCGGTGAGGGCCCCCGGATCCGGCGCCGTCTCCCGCATGCCCGCGAGGGCGGTTTCCCGGTCCACCCCGAGGTCCTCGAGGATCCTGAAGCAGAGGGCCACGTTCTCCGCGTGCTCGATATACCGGAACCCGGTGAGATCCTCGGCGGAGACGGCCTCGATGTCCCCCCTCGAGACGGCGATGCATTCGGTCCGTCGGTCGGCGCAGGCGGCCTCGAAGACCTCCCGGTGGGTCGCCTCCGCGGTGTAGAATTTGCCGCGAAGAGGCACCATCCCCGCGAGACACCGGGCCACGTGCCGCTCCGTCGGTCCCATCACGTCCAGGTGGTCCGCACGGGCGTTGGTGATGACGCCATGGGTCGCGCGGATCAGCAGGTTCTCGCTGATCCAGTGCAGCCTCGGGTTGAGGGCCATGCACTCGATCACCAACGCGTCGACGTTGAGCGCGGCCGCCGCCGACACGATGCGCTTCTGCTCGATCACGTTCGCCTTGGTGGGGCGGAAGACTGGCACCTCCCGTCCGTCCGGGAGGATCATCCGCGGGAGGGTCCCGGTGGTCTTGGCCGCGGTGGGGATCCCCGCGCCCCGCAGGCCCGCGGCGAGGAGTCGCGTGACGCTCGACTTGCCCCGCGTACCGGCCACGTGAATCCGGATGGGGATCCTGCGGAGGGCGCGCCGGTGCATGATCGATTCGACGGCGCCAAGGCCGACCAGGCTTCCCATCGCCGCGGCGAGGATTTCTATTCCGCCTATCATGTGCTGCTTGATTGAAGGGCCGAGGCTCCGAGAGGCTCAGTCCGCCATGCCTCCCGACCCCCTCGCATAGCGGGCGTACCGATCCACGATTCCCTCGTCGGACCAATAGTCAAAGTCTTCGGAGGCCTCCCCGAAGTGCTCCCCGGTGAAGCCCTCCTGGTCGGCCTCCGAATCGTAGGGATCCAGCACCCGTATCCGCCGGATCGCCAACTGGGTCAGGCCGTCCCGTTCAAAGAGCTTCCCGGTGGCCTCCACCCGAGCGTTGATAAACCGGGCGGGCCGCACGACGCTGTCCGTTGCATCGATGTAATACTCCTCCTCGTCGTCCGTCAGAATGACCAAATCCGCGTCGTCCCCTGAATCGGCCCACTCGGCGAGGGCCACCACGCCTTCGATGGTTACGGATACCCTTCGGTTTTTTCTGCGATTGCTTCTCATCGTCTCTCCTCCTGACAGTTTCTCTCAGCGGGCCTTGCCGGCCGGCTCAGTCACCCGTGTATCCCAACGCCCGGAGCCGGGCCTGTGTCTCGGCGTCCAGGGACGCCGCCGGTCGGTTGTCACCCCCGATCCTCGCCCGCGCCCGGCCGACATGCGCGCCGAGGCGGTCCGTCATGGCCATGAGGAGGATCGGGTGGTCCGGCCCGACATCGAGGGTCTCGTCGTTATCCGCCATGTCATATAGGGCGGCGTCGAAGCCCCGGAAGATCGCCTTGTACGCCTCCGTCGTCACGGCGTACTGCCGCTCGTTGGGAAACTCGGCGATGGTCGGCGTCTCCGGGAGCTCTGTGTCGGTCGTCATGAGGGGTACCAGGGACCGTCCCTGGACCGCCGGCGGGCAGGGGACCTGGAGCAGGTCGCACATCGTGGGCAGGATGTCCACCAGCCCCACCTCCGCCCGGACGCGCCGCCCCGCGATCGGAAAACCATCGGGGACGCGGATGATGAGGGGCACGTGGACCAGCTCCTCGAACAACGAGTGGCCGTGCCCCACGGAACCGTGGTCGAGGAACTCCTCCCCGTGATCGGACGTGACGATCACCACCGTGTCGTCGAATATCCGCCGCTGCTTCATCTCCCGCAGCAAGGCGCCGAACACCTCGTCGTGATATGAGATCTCGCCGTTGTAGAGCGCCTTGAGCCGCCGGACATCGTAGCTCCCGAGCAGGAGCGTCCCCGCCTTGATCCGGTTGATCAGGGTCGCGGTCTGTCGGGGTCTGACCACCCCCCGATAGACCGAACGGTCGTACTGTGACCAGAAGTGTCTGGGCGCGGCATAGGGGGCGTGGGGATCGACGGTGTGGACGTAGGTGAAGAACCGTCCGGTCCCGGAGCGCTGCTTCATCCAGCGCCCCACATCCGCCAGCACGGCCCCGGCGCGGCTGGACTTCCCCTCCTGGGGATAGGACTCGAACCGATCCCAGCCTTTCTCGAAGCCGAACCGGGAGGAGATGTAGCCGTTGGCGACAAACCCGGTGCTCTCGAACCCCATACGCCGGAGATGGGCCGGCGCGGTGGCGATGGACGGATCGAGCATCGCCTTGTGGGTGTAGGCGCCGTGGGTCGTCGGGTAGAGCCCGGAGAGGATCGTCGCCACCGAGGGTTTGGTCCAGTTGCCCTGCGCGGTGGCCCGTTCGAACACCACGGCGGACCGCGCCAGCTGATCCAGATGTCGCGTATTGACCCGGCTGCTTCGGTTGTAGACCCTCAGCCGGTCGGCGCGGAGGGTGTCCACCACCATCAGGAGCACGTTCCTCACCGGCGGCAGCGCCCTCGGCACCGCGGCGTCGTCATCCGCCATGCGGCGGACGAGTCGGGCGTCCCGAAGCACCACGTCGCCGAGGATGGCCTGAAGGGATACGGTCACCGCCGCCTCCCGCGACGAGATGGGCGCCAGGCTCTCCGGAGCGGTCCCGTCCGCCGGGGCGCGGCTCACCGAAGCAAAGGCGCCGGAGTCGCCCACCACCGACACCTCCAGTTGGCCGGAGCCGCCGTCCCGGGCCGCGATGTCCAGCATCAGTTGAGTGGCGCCCGGGCGGAGGAGGTTGAACGAGAGGATGCCCCCCTCGGGGAGCAAGAGGCCGTCCGGCTGCATCTCCACGCCTCGGATGGGCTGCTCTCGAGAGGCGGGCTCGGCGGTCTCCCGCTCTCTTTCCGAGGCGATTCTCATCAGGCTGATCTCCAGCCAACCCTCCCGCCCGTTGCTTTCGACAACAGTGTATTTGGGGATGATCTCGACGCGGTTCTCCCCCCGCCGAAACCCGGATGAGAAGGAGACCTCGGCATAGGAGGGGTCCTCATGAGAAAACCGCAGGACGCCCACGGGGACGCCGTTCAGCACGAGCTCACAGCCGGCGGCCTTGGCGCCGCGGCCGACGATACCGATGACGCCGCCCCTCGCCTCGGAGGAATTGAAGAACCGGACCGTTCCCCTCCGCCCCGTCAGCACCGCGGCGCCATCCGGGGCAGGCCGGAATCCCCAGGATCGCTGCCAGTCTCCGGCCGTATATTTGTGACGGGCGGCGGACTTGAAATCGATGACCAGACCGTCAACGTAAACGTGTCCGCGATCCCGCTCGGCCAGGAAATCGAACACGGTCGCGTAGCGGGGGGGCCGGACTCTCGGTGAATCCGAAGAGGAAGGCGCCGCCGCTCCCGAGAGGACCATCCCAATGATAAGGAGCGATAGGCCCGACACTGTCGTCGATGGGACGGAACGCGACTGGCTGTTGGATGTTTTCCTCATCTCGAAACATCGAAGTTTTCAATAAGCATGCCAACGAATCGCGCTCTCGTTGAATTGAGAGGAGGACCAATGGGGCCGTTTTCGAATTTCACGAGACGGGAAGGCGACGCAACGCAACCGGACGGTCCCGTCACATCCGGTTGCTTCCGGTAAAGCGTATAAAATGCTTCACGTTAATCTGACGGACCGGGATCCCCTACCCTCTTCAAGGGGATTCAATAAGCCGAGGCGCCAAGGTTGTTTTGTAAATCCGAAGACCCAACAGTGAAGTCGGAAAGTGAGCGGCGGCGGGCCGTGGCATTACGCCCCACCTGCGGCGGCGCGCTACACGGCGCCCGGCGATAACCATGGAATTTCCGCTTGGATTCGGGTATATAGGCTCTTTTGTAAGGCATGAAGCTTGCATTCAAAATCGCAATCGCAGTGACTGTTGTCATTGCCCTCATACTCGGCGTTGACGGTGCGTTGCGCGTCCAGCGTCAGCTGACGACTTTTGAAAACGACACCAGACGGGATCATTTATCGATGGGAAGGGCCACCGCGGCGGCGATCACAGAAGCATGGACGACCTATGGTGAAGCCCTCGCCATGGATCTCATCGCGCGCGTCGGCAAGAAGACCCAGTGGGTGCGCATGGGCTGGATCCCCGCCAAATCCCTCCTTGATAAAACCGCGCCCCTTGAGATCGGCCGGGACATGAGAGAGGCCGTCCTATCCGGGACGCCGTTCTCTGACCTTCGAAAAGACTCCCGCGGCCGGCGGGAGATGCTCACCCTGGTACCGGTGATGCCCCGGGGGGAGATGGTCGGGGCGCTGACGATTTCGGAGTCGCTGGCTCAGCAGTCCAGGCATGTCAGGGACACGGTATTCAGGACGGTGGCCACCACGCTGACGACCATCATCATCTGCGCCGCGGCGACTCTGATTTTGGGGTTCTTCCTTATCGGCCGGCCCATCCGCCGGCTCGTGAGACAGGCCTCGAGCATCGGGGAGGGGGACTTCAGCAAACAGCTGAAGGTCTCCCGGCGGGACGAGATCGCGGAGCTATCGATCGAGATGAACACCATGGCGGAGCGGCTGCTGGTCGCGGTGACGCGCATCGAAAAGGAGACCAAGGCCCACCTCGAGACCCTCGATCAGCTCCGCCACGCCGATCGTCTGAAGACCGTTGGGCAGCTCACCTCCGGCGTGGTCCACGAGATCGGGACGCCCCTCACGGTCATCAGCGGCCGCGCCAAGATGATTGAGTCCAAAGAGGTGGAGGGGGACGAGGTGACGGACTGCGCCCGCATCGTAGTGCAGCAGGCGGAGCGGGTGACCGGCGTGGTGCGCCGGATTCTGGACTTCGCCAGAAAATCGGAGAACGAGGCCGCGGTGCAGGATATGGTCCCCGTCGTCAGCGAGATGGTGGCGCTGCTAACTCCCGTCGCGGTGAAGACCGGCATCTATCTGGAGCTGGAGAGCCCGGGATCGCCCGTCTTCGCGAAGGCCGACGCCAGCCAGCTGCAGCAGGTGCTCGCCAACCTCATCATCAACGCCATCCAGGCCAGCCAGTCGGGCGGCCATGTGACGGTCTCGATCCGCGAGGAGGAGGCCGCCCGCCCCTGAGGTCCCGGGGCGGGGGCGGGGGGCGTCGAAACGCACTGCGCGCTCGTCGTGAGGGACGAGGGGGCGGGCATTCCGGAGGAGTCCATCCCCCGTATCTTCGAGTCGTTCTACACCACCAAGACGGGCGGCAACGGCACCGGCCTCGGGCTCGCCATATCGAGAGAAATCGTGCGGGAGCACGACGGCTGGATGGTCGTGGACAGCTCCCCTTCCCGGGGCAGCACCTTTACGGTGTATCTCCCGAGGCAGAAAGGCCCCAATGACTGATCGGGTACTTATCGTCGACGACGACCAGGCCATGTGTGACATGCTCGTCCTGCAGCTGAAGAAGCGGGGATTCGAGGCGTCGTTCTTCACCGCCTCTGCGGAGGCCCTCGAGGCGGTCTCGAGGGAGGAATACGCGGTGGTGGTCACCGACTACCACATGCCCGGCATGAACGGCATCGAGCTCAGCGAGCGCATCACCGCCAACCGGCCGGATGTGCCGGTCATCGTCATCACCTCCTTCGGGAGCATGGAGACCGCCATCGCGGCCCTCCGGGTGGGGGCCTACGACTTCATCACCAAGCCCTTCGAGACAGAGGTCCTGGTGCACGCCATCCGCCGCGCCGTGTCCCACCGCCAGCTGAGGGAGGAGGTGAGGGTGCTCCGGCGGGCCGTGGACAAGGTCACCTCGTTCGACGAAATCCGGGGGACGAGCCCGGAGATGCAGCGGGTGTTCGACCGCATCGAGAAGGCCGCCCGCTCCAACGTGACGGTGCTCATCACGGGGGAGAGCGGCACCGGCAAGGAGCTGGTGGCCCGGGCGCTCCACAAGCACAGCCAGCGGCGGGACGGGCCGTTCGTCGCGGTCAACTGCGCGGCCATGCCCGAGACGCTGCTCGAGAGCGAGCTCTTCGGCCACGCCAAGGGGGCCTTCACCGACGCCAAGATCCAGCGCAAGGGGCTCTTCGTCCAGTCCACCGGCGGCGTGCTATTCCTGGACGAGATCGGGGACATGCCCGTCGGGCTCCAGGTGAAGATCCTGAGGGCGTTGGAGGAGCGGCGGGTACGGCCGGTGGGGGGCGATCAGGAGGTGCCCTTCGACGCCCGCATCGTCTCGGCCACCAACCGGGATCTCGCGCTGTCCGTGGAGGACCGGACCTTCCGGGAGGACCTCTACTACCGCCTCAACGTGATACAGATCCGGATGCCCCCCCTCCGGGATCGGGGACGGGACATCGTCACCCTGGCCCAGCACTTCATCTCCCAGTTCTCCCTGGAGATGGACCACCCGGTCAAGGGGCTGACCACGGCCGCCGCCGAGCGGCTCCTCGCCTACTCCTGGCCGGGAAACGTGCGGGAGCTCAAGAACAGCATGGAGCACGCCGTGGCGCTCACCTCGTGCGATCACATCACCGTGGAGGACCTGCCGGAACGCATCCGACGGTACGACACCTCCCACGTGCTGGTCACCGGCGAGAACGCCTCCGAGCTGGTATCCATGGAGGAGGTAGAGCGCCGCTACATCGCGCGGGTGATGTCGGCCGTCAACGGCAACAAGGCCCTGGCCGCGCGGATCCTCAACTTCGATCGCAAGACCCTTTACCGCAAGCTGGAGCGCTTCAAGCTCGACGTCCCGAAGAGTGACGGCTGAGGGTACGGGGCAGGGTGTTTCGCCACGGTGGGGTAGGATGCCACACTCTACGGCGTTACCTTTATTCTCATAATCGCAAGACCTCGCCGTAGCCTCGCGGGGCGAGCGGAGGCGGGTACGTCATCGAAACGACCTTTTGAAAAGTTCCGGCCGGCATGGATCTTGCCCCCCTCCTTGATTGGAGGCAACGGCGGAATGAGCCCATCAGACACCCACCCCGACAACTCCCCGGTCGCGATCATCGCGGCGGACGACGCGGAGCTGCGCTCGTTCCTGACCGAGACGTTGCGGCAGTCCGGATACGAGGTGACGGAGATCGGCGACAGCCGTGCCCTCGCTGCGTTCCTGTCGCAAACAGCCCGGACTGCGAAGGGGGCCGCCGGGGTGCGCGCCGATCTCATCGTCTCCGACATCTCCGTCCCCGGAAGGACCGCGCTCGAGATCCTCGCGGAGCTCAAGAAGGCGGTCCGAGGTATTCCGGTGGTGCTCATGACCGCCTTCGACGACCCGCAGACCCGGAAGGCGGCCATGGACATCGGCGCTACCGCCGTGTTCGACAAGCCGTTCAACATCGAAGAGTTCAAGGCCTTCTTGACGAGGTCGGTATCCCTCGCGCAGGGAGTGCCCGAACCTGGCTTGGAAATTGCTTGATACCCTCCACACGTCGCCACGGCGACGCACCAAATAGAAAAAAGGAGAGAGTCAATGAAAGCATCAATTATCCTGTCGGTGTTCTTTGGGGTGTCTCTTATGCTGAGCTATCCGGAGGCGGTCACGGCCGGCGAGCTCCTTGGCGCCGGCGATTCCGGCGGCGGGACGTACAGCGAGGACGAGGGGAGCGCAGAAAAAGAGACCCCTCCGAAAAAAGGCAAGAAAGGCAAGAAGAACGGCAAGAAAGGCAAGAAGGGCAAAAAGAACGGCAAGAAGGGCAAGAAAAACGATAAGACAGGTGAAGCCGCTCCCGAGACTGAATAGTCCACCTTCCAATAAAGAATCCACATCCATCAGATTCGTCCAGACCAGCCCGACGGCGGCGTATCGTTCGTTCCAGTCATCGCGGTCCATGGTATCCTTCTTTTCACCTTTCACCAGAGGAGCCTCAGCGGTGCCAGACCTCCCGGCAGGTCATCAGGGGGCGCTGAGCCGTCTATTCAGAGGCCTTTGAAACAGATTTTGTATGCCGTCGAGGTCATCGGCAATCGGATCATGAGGCCATATTCTATCCCCCAATTCCAATCGCTTCTGAACATCTTATCAAAGCGAACATACGGAGACAGGAGCGGGAATCCTTTGTATCCGTATAGTCAAAACTGAGGGGGTATTCTCTCATTAAGAGGTCATATTGCGTCACCCCGTTGATGACCGTGGTATTCCCGCCTTCCTCATCGATGAGAGAGACCCTGCAGTTGAAATAGCGATCACAGCTTTCCTCGGCATGTAGGGATGCGGCTTGGATGATGATGGATAGAAAATTTCATAGCAACTCCCGGTTCTAAGTGAAGGCGGCGAAGCCCCGACCCTGAATTTGGAAAACAGCATCGCAAAAACCGCGGGTTTGTGCGAAAAACACCTCGTGCATACTTCAGATACAGTCAACGCCGGCTATGACGTGGTCGTCATCGGCGCCGGTATGGGCGGCCTCACCGCCGCCGCGCTCCTGGCCAAGGCCGGGCTCTCGGTCTTCGTGGCGGACATGAACCGCGCCCCCGGCGGGGTGATCGCGGGCTTCTCCCGCGACGGGTTTCGCTTCGAGACCGCCGTCCACTGGCTGAACCTGTTCGGTCCCGCCGGACCGGCCCGCAGAATCATGGCCTATATCAAGCCGGCCCCCCCCGAGACGCCGGCGCCGAAGACCGTGCGTCGGTTCAAGGGGGACTCCTTCGACTACACCCTGACCGAGGATCCCGATGTGCTGCGGGACGCCCTGGTGCGGGACCACCCTCGGGACGAAAGGGGCATCATTCGATTCTTCGAGGCCGCGCGGAGAATGGGCACCGCGTTCAATGAGGTGACCCGCAGGATGCAAAGCAGCACCACCCTGTCCCTGTCCGGGCGCGCGCGACTGTTCCGTGACGCCACCGCTGCCGGGATGCCGTTCCTGCGGTACAGCGGGCTCAACGCGGAGGCCGGTCTGCGGAGATTCTTTCCCCACACCAGGGCGGGGCAGATCTTCTGCAGTGAGGCCAGGTTTCTCACCTGCCTCGTCCCCATCGGCTGGATTTACACGAACAACTACTTTCTGCCGCCGCGGGGCGGGGCTCGCACGTTGGCCGACTGGCTGTGCGACGCTTCGCGGGAACGGGGCGCCCACTTTCAGTTCAATACCCGCGCCGTGAACATCGAGCTGGACCGCGGCCGCGCCGCGGGCGTCACCTTTCGGCGCCGCGCGGACCAGACGGAATATCACGTCCGCTGTCGCCACCTCATCGCCGCCTGCGACACGGAGACCCTGTATACGAAGCTGCTGCCGGCGAGGGGCGTCGGCGGGCGGGTAGTGCGGCGTATTCGACGCGCGGATCTGTACAGCTCAGCGGTGACCATCTCCCTCGGGCTCGACCGCCCGGCGCGGGATTTCGGTGTCGGCGAGGAGATGGTGTACCTCACCCGAGACGACGTGCCCCGCGCCGCGCAGGACGCCGGCGACCCGCACACCGCGCGGATTACCCTCATGTCGTCGTCATCGGCGGACCCGACCCTCGCTCCACCGGGCAAGGGCACCCTCAGCGTCTACCTGCCGGCCAAGCTGTCGCTCTTCGACAACTGGAGGACCGGCGACGGTTTCACCCGGGGCGCCGCCTACCGAGATTGGAAGAGACAATACGCGGACATCATCGTCCGGCGCATCGAGGCGTCGCTTGTCCCCGACCTGAGGAGCGCTGTCGAGCTCGTGGACGTGGCCACGCCGGTGACCTACCTGCGCTACACGGGAAACCGGGACGGCACCATCATGGGCACGAGGATGTCGTTCAAGAACGTGATGCGCAGCGTCTCCGGATACGCCACGCCGATCTCGAACCTGTACATCGGCGGTCAATGGGCCGAGTACAGCGGCGGCGTGCCCACCGCCATACGCGCCGGCGCCAACAGCGCCATGCTCGTCCTGAAACAGGAATCGAAAAGCGCCTTCAAGGCCGCCGAGGAGATGTTCGAGCGGTGAGGCGCAGTACGGTGACTGTGGACAAATACAATTATACGCAAAAAATACCGCCGCTGCTGACAGCGCACCTCCATTAAAGCGTTTTTTCATTGCAGTGAGTTTCGACAAGGATAAACTACTTCATCAGTCTTTTACTTTAAAAAACAAAAAGGAGGATGGTCATGAAAATCAGAGTTCGCGCCAGAAGTATCATTCGCGCCATGCTGTTCGGGCTGCTGGCCATGTCGATGTCCTGCGACGCGGCCAAGGATGCGCTCAAGAAGCTCGAGGATGCCCTGGGCAACAAGGTAATCTTCGACGAGAGCGAGACAGGGGTGGAGTCTCCGGAGGGGTGGCATTTCCTCTTCGCCATGGAGGTGGACAAGGAGTCCAGCGTCAATGCGTTGAACAACGACTTTTCAATCAAGCTAGGCCTGATAGAGCCGTTTGTTGATATCGATTTGGAGAGCATTGATGAGATGATCGCCATCGCCAAGGTGGAGACGGTTCCCAACTTCGGAAAGCGGCTCCGGTTCGCCAACAAGTTGATGGTCCAGGACAAGGAGCTCCAGCTCGACAGCGAGACGGTCGACAGGCTGGGCGACTCCATCGGCGCCTCCGGCACCGGCCTGTACGCGGTGTACTACGCGGACGAGCAGAACGGATACATCGCCGGGAAGGTCGTCGGCTGCGACCAGGAGAACATCCGCAACGCCCAGGCGTTCATCTCGGCGAGCCCGTTCTTCACCTTCTCCGCCGCGAACGGCACGTGGGCGCTGCCGACCCTGGAGGGCCAGCCCGCCATCGCCAGCATCAACAAGGGGGAGTGCTCCTGCACGGTGTCCGCCCCCGCGGTGGATACCAACGAGGAGCCCAACCCCAAGGCCGAGACCGACGCGGATACCCCGAAGAGCAGCACCTTCGCGGACGGCACGTTCGTGGTGGACGGGGGCACCTGCGTCTGCTGCCCGCAGGAACCGGAGGAGCCCCCGGCGTGCGTGGACAAGGACGACGACGGCTTCGGGACGGGCAGCGGCTGTGACGGCACGGACTGCGACGACGACAACCCGTCCCTCTACCGTATGCGGACCGGATACACCGACGCGGACCACGACGGCGCGGGCGACCCGGACGCCGAGGGGGTGGAGATCTGCTCCGGCGAGGCGCTCCCCACCGGGTATGCGGACAACACCGATGACTGCGATGATGCCGACCCCGCCATCGGACCGAACGCCCCTGAGATAGACGGCAACGATATCGATGACAACTGTGACGGGATCGTGGATGTCCCCGATATGGACACGGAGACGGGCGCGGACGGCGACACAGACGCCGATACGGACGGCGACACGGACGCCGACACGGACGCCGATACGGATGCCGACACGGACGCCGACACGGATGTGGACACGGACGTCGATACGGACGCTGACACGGACGCCGATACCGATGTCGACGCGGGGATCGACGCCGGCCCCGACACGGAGCCGGTCGAGCCGGAAGACGCCGGGATGGCGGACGCCGGGGTGGACACCGGCACCGGCGGCGACATCCCGGACACGGAGATAGTAGACACCGGAACGGGCAGCGACATTGATATGGACACCGGCACCGGCCCGGCGGACACCGGAACGGGCGAGCCCACCTGTATCGACGAGGACGGCGACGGCTTCGGCGAGGGCGAGGGCTGTGACGGTCCGGATTGCGACGACAGCGATGAGACCGTCTACCGGCAGGTCCAGCTGTATCTGGACGAGGACGGCGACGGCTTCGGCACGGGCGCCCTGGCAGCGGAGTGCGTCGGCGACGTGGATCCGGATCTGCGGGCGGACAACAACCTGGACTGCAACGACCTCGATCCCGAGGTCAACCCCGACGCCGAGGAGATCCTGTGGGACGGGATCAACAACGACTGCGATTCGGAGACGCCCGACGTGGAGACGGGGGATGATCCCATCGACGACCAATCGATCGCGCTGCAAAAGATCGATTTCGAGGACGGCTCCCTGGAGGGGTGGATGGTCTCCTTCGAGTGCGAGCTCGACGGACTCTACGGCATCGACAGCCTCGCGTACCAGGAGATGTTCCCGAACGGCCGCGAGACCTCCTACCTCTACGTCTCCACCGGCGGTGACGGCATCGGCGGGTGCTCGATGGGGATCAAGCTCACCGTCCCTGACGGCGCGAACGAGCTCCAGATCAAGTACAACTTCCTCAGCCAGGAGTACTCGGAGTGGGTGGGCAGCGCCTACAACGATACCTTCACCGTTTCCATCAAGGGATCGCCGACCTATACGATCAACCGGACGGTTAACAACATCGCCACGGACAAGGACTGGCGGGATATCAAGGAAGACGATCTGGCCACCGGGATCGCCCGGATCTCCGAGTCCCCGGACGCCTCCCGCAACAACGTCGCCAACGGCCCCTACAAGTACGACGGGATGCTCAAGTACGGCGACGCCACCGGTTCCCCGAGGGAGAGAAACAAGGGCAAGATCGCCAAGATGGATCTCCCCGCGGGCGAGTCCCAGATCACCCTCATCGTCACGGTCAACGACGTCGGCGACAAGATCTACGACTCCGTCGGTATCATCGACTGGATACGGTTCGTCGAGAAGTAGATCGCCATAGGTTTCCCTCGGATATCGATCCCCCGTCGATACACCATTAAAGACTCCGGCATTTTTCACAAGATGTGGCGCGGCCACAACCGCGAACATGTGCTCGCCTCCCGCATCGATAAACTGTCCTACCTCAACTCCCTGAGAATCACGCTGACCGCGGCGATCGCTTCC
>JBNLED010000151.1:0-8786 GCA_050304755.1 Polyangia bacterium
CGAACCCCGATCGATCCTGATCGCAGTGAGCGCAAAAAACTGCCCCGCGTGTGAGGAGCTGCTGCCCGCCATATCGGCGATGAAGGAAGAGCTCGCCGCCGCGGGGACCGTGACCATCGCGGCGGCGTTCACCGATTTCACCGACCTCCAGGCCGTGCTCTCGCTGAAGGAGGCGGAGCTGGTACTGCTGGGCGGCGCCGACGCCGAGTGGCGGGAGGAGTGGCATCGCACCAACGACGCGGAGGGACACCTCGAAGACAAAATCAGCTTCTTTCCGGATATCATCATCGTTCGCCTCGAGGACATGAAAGTCGTGGACGAAGGCCGGTTCTACGATCCCGAGAACCTGACACCGCTGCTCGAGACGGTTCGGAATATCGCGGCGCAGTAGGTCCCTCTCGCATCCGTCAGACCCCTCGATTCCCAAACGAGGACCCTCAATTTTGGAACAGAGCCCTGTATCGAATGGCACAACCTGACACATCAGGGATGCCATATGGCGGCATAAGCAGTCCAAATTGCAGGGAATGGAGAAGAGCAGGTCTTCGATCGGCCCGATCTGTCGGTTGACGAGTGCCGCTCCTGTAATCCGTGCGCCTGCACGACGTGTCCGGAGCGCTACTGCGAGGACTACAGCCAGTACGTCCCGCGGGGACACTATACCTACAGCGAGGATCTGGAGAGGGAGCCCCTCGCGGAGGCCGACATCTCCTGGATCGAGCGCAGCGGCGTGTGGATGGGCGTCATGGAGAACCAGCTCCTCGACGCCCTCCACCTGCTGGATGAGGACGAGGAGCCCGATCCGGATCGACTGAAGACCTCCCTCATCACCGACGTCCACACCTTCCCCTCCAAGCAGCAAGTGTTGGAGGTCGGCTCGGGGTATCTCGACTATGTGGTCGTGGTCCACCGGCTCCCGGACAGCGGCGCGTGGGGGGTGGCGGTGGGCGATGAGCGATCGCCTCACCGACGAGGAGTGGCGGGATATGCTCGATGCCAACGCCAATGTCGGGCGCCCCTCCTGGCTCGGGGAGTAGATCGGCGGTCCTCCTTATCCATCGTTGACAGAACCGCCTCCTTTTGTTTTTAATAAAAAATAGTAAACCCGGAAATTGCAGCGAGGCCTATCTCAAGCGTTTTGTGTAGTTTCCGGTTGAACGCACGGGATAAATCAACAGGTCATCTCGAAACCTGTTACGACGAATTCGGCAATCCGCTCCGCGAGGTCTCCGCGAGCACCGAAGCCCCGGGGGAGGAACACCGGACCGTGTTCACGTATGAGTGCTGGAGATGAGCGAACCAGGACCCGGCGTCAATCGACCCTGAACCTCCGCTTGTCATCCCGGCAGATCTTCCGGATGACCTCCTTCCCGCTCAGGGCCGAGATGGGGACGCCGAAGCCCTTGACCCACTGCCCGGTCATGTAGAAGCCCGCCACCCCGGGGAGGGTGTATTCGGTCTTCAGGGTCATCTCCGAGGACAGGGTCTTGTCCATGATGAACCCCGTCGCCCCTTTCCAGTTGCCCGTGTAACGGCGCGTCGTATACGGCGTGGCGACGTCCCGGGCCTCGATTTGCGCGGCGATGCCGGGGAGCAGCCGGTCGAGCTCGGTGACGGTGGTCTCCAGGATCTTTTTCTTCTCTTCTTTGTAGTCGTCGCTGCGGTATTCGAACCGGCGCCACCAGGAGAGCTCGGACGGGTAGAGCACGGTCACCACCGTCTTCCCGGGCGGGGCCATGGCGGGATCGAAGGCGTAGTGCTGGTACCAGAGCTCCGTTCGCGCCACCCCGGCGACCTCGAACGGGGTGGCGGTCTCCGCCTTCATCACGTGGGGGTGACCGGACATGTCCCGATTGATGCCCAGGGAGACCTGGACGAAGGTGTGATAGAGCGCCTGGGAGGCGTACCGTTTCCGCAGCGGGGCGGTGGTGAACCGGTCCTCCAGCAGGTCGAACAGGGTCGCGTGTCCGTCCGCGGCCGAGATCACGATATCCGCAGGTGCTTCGGTGCCGTCCTCGAGCGCGATCCCGGTGGCCCGGCCGTCTCGGACCCCTATCCGCCGGACCCGCTTCCGGTATTCGATGCGTCCGCCCAGCTCGAGGAAACGCGCCTCCAGGGTCCTGGCCAAGGCCAGCGAGCCCCCCTTCGGAAACGCCGTGCCCTGGATGTGCAACCCGGCCAGATAGAAGACGAGCTGGACATAGGCGAAATCCGGGTAGACGAAGATTTCGGAGAGCGCGCGCCGGATGAGGGGGTCCCGGAACCGGGCGGCGTACTCTGCCAGGCTCAGGTCGCCGTACTTCTTGAGGTTCGGAATCCCCCGCAGGATATTGACCCCCTTGGCCGCCAGCCTGAAGGGGTTCTTGCCCGCGGATCGGACGAACCACGCGCATCGCCGGACGGCCCCGCACAGCCGCTTGATCTCCTTCCGATCCGCGGGGGAGAAGGCGACCAGCTCCGCTTCGAGTCTTCCGACGTCCTTATATAGAACCAGGGTCCGGCCCGCCCGGTCCCGGAAGGCGTGGAAGAGGTCCTGGCGGATCACCGGCAGCCGCGGCAGGACCCCCAGCTCTTCCCAGACGGGATACATGACGTGCTCCGGGGAGGCGCCCACCATCTGGATGTAGTGGAGACAGCCCTCGAACATGAAGCCCTTGCGCTTCCACGACGTGCACATCCCCCCCGGGAGGTAATGGGCCTCGTAGACGGTGGCGGCGTAACCGTTCTTTCGGGCGTAGATCCCGGTGGACAGCCCCGCGACGCCGGCGCCGATGATGATGATGTTTTTCTTCATGGCGTTGAGTTTATCACGGGGGAAACGGGAGAGAAACGGCGTCGTCGATCTGCCGGTCCTGTCCGTCGGACGAACCGGAATGATGGGTAGGGGAATAAGAAAACGGTTTGTAACCTGATGGAATTACGATACTCATTCTAGACAAACGAGTTCGTCAAAATACGCTTGATTGAGTCTTTGCACTGTCAATATCGAAGGAGCTATCGAATGATGCCACGATTTATTGCGATTGTCTGCCGCGAGCACCGATCTGCCGGAATCTGTGGGCTGCTGATCGTCCTCGGCATCCTGTTATCTGTTACGGGGTGCCGGCTGGGGGAATATCGGGACAGGGTCGCCGCTATCGAGATAACGGGGATCGATCTCACGAAGATTCCGGACGGCCGATACCTGGGAAGCAGCGACGCGATCCTGGTCGCCGCGCAGGTCGAGGTGGTCGTCGAGAATCACGAAATCGTTTCGATCCGGTTGTTGAAACACAAGCAGCAGCGGGGGGAGCGGGCCGAGAGTATTCTCCCCAGGGTCATCGAAAAACAATCGTTGGAGGTCGACGTGGTCACCGGCGCGACCTCCAGCAGCAAGGTCATTCTGGAGGCCATACAGAACGCCCTGTCGGACCGACCTTGAAATCTTGTGTCCCGGGCGGAGGGCGGCGCCTCCTCGAACGGGCGACGCCGCGCCCGGGCCTTCGCGAAATCAGGTGACGGGGGTTATGGCTGCTTCAACTCCCCCTGAATGACCCGGCTCAGCCGGTCGACCCAGTAATTGTAGCGCTTGTGAATGGTGTCGCCGTCGTACTCCAGCCCCTCCGACACCTGCTTCAGATTGATGCTGTAGTCGATGTCGGAATAGGTGATGTACACGATGGCCTTCTCGCCGCTGAGCTTCAGCTGCGCGTCCAGCTTCCCCGGCTTCTCGTCGATGACGGTCCACCCCGCCGCCGTCACCCCCCGCTTGATCCCCGCCGCCATGCGCTCCAGTCCGATGGGGGTCACGCCGACCGTGAACGCCGGTCTCCGCACTGGTTCGATGTGGCCGCCGCAGGCGGTGAGAATCACCCCGAAAAGCGGAACGGTTAATGCAATAATAAAATGACGCATCGTCTTCTCCTCCGAGGGTTATGGGGCCGCGCCGGTCTCCGACGTCGTCTCCTGCGGTGCATCGAGCCCCTCCAGGGCCAGCTCGGCGAGCTCCTCACGGGTATACCGAAGGGCGCTTCGGTGCGCATCGATCCAGGACCACACAGGTCCGGTATTCATACAGAAGTCGGCGCTCTCTCGCGGGCAGTAGACCCGCACGTGAAAGTGGTCGTGGTGGGGCGCGGAATCCCCCGGCTGTCGCAACACCGAGGCCGCCCGCGCGATCACCGCCACGTCCCGATCGTTTCGGAGCGCCCACTCCATGAGCAGCGCCTTCAGCCCGTTGCTCACGAATATCCATTGAATATCCGCGTCGGGATCCGTCAAGAGGACCTCCACCAGCGTCCAATTCCTGGCGGTGTCGAAGCGGTAGACCTCGCCATCCCTCAAGCCGATGCCGAACCGGTCGAAGCGCATGAGGGGATGCCCGGCGGCCGGCCTGCCGTAGCGATCCGTGACATAGAACGCCAGATCCACATCCCGCCCCGAGCGGTGGGAGCGGTGGCCGCTGATGTCTCCGCCGGACGCCGCGCTGAGATCCCCCACCAGGAGCTCGGCCCCCGGGTACACGTCGGCCACCTTCTTCGCCGACCGCTGGATGGAACCGGTGAGGGCCGCGATCCCGTAGCGCCGGTCGCCGCGCTTGTAGGAGTGGAAGTGGGGCCCGGCCGCGGAGAGGTGATCGCCGGACAGGAGGACGCCGTGGGAGGTCGTCCCCACCGCCCCGCTCATCCCCGGGAGTATCGCGAACCAGTGCACGCACCCCGAGAGGAGACCGCAACACAAGAACAATGGAACGCGCCGACCCGTGCTCATTGTTTTATCTATAGGAGAAATTCATCCCCGGCTCAAGTATCACTCCCTCACCGCGTAGAGATGAAACCAACGGTTCTTGAGGACGAGGGAGCGTCGCTGCGCCTCGATGGCGTGGTCGGTGAGGAGGTAGTCCACGGGGATCTTCAGGTGGCGCTCGAGAGGATCCCCCGAGCGGTTGTACGTATACCTTATCTGCCGATCGGCCCGGTTCTTCAGCGCCAGGGCCAGGGGCAGGCACTTGTGTTTCGCCAGCAGATCCCTGGAGATCAGCACGGTGATGACTCCCCCTTCTCCCTGCAGGTGCCGGCCCAGACCCGCGTAGGCTTCGGCCATCTTTCCGTTTCGCCGGATCTGCCTCGCGACGGCGGCGCGCTCGTTGATGATCTTGTGCTCCACGCGATGGTGAACGGCGGGAAAGGAGACCGCGAGCAGGAGGAGGGTCGCGGCCACGCCCCAGCGGTTCTTCCGGAAGACGAGGACAATCACATAGGCGTAGTAGAGGGACGCGAGCCCCCGATGCTCGCACCAGTCACCGGCGCTGTAGAAGGCGAACAGAGAGGCGAGATAGAGGACCCCGAGGAGCGCTGCGGCGAGGGCCAGCCGGTCTCCTTTCCGCACGCCGACGGCCGCGAAATAGACCATGACCCCCACCAGCCAGTACTTGAACGCGACGTAGAAAAACAGCCCCTTTGTCTCGGTGATGAAATAGAGGTCGAGGTTCAAGACGAGATTGTCCAGCACCAGTGAGACCGCCTCGCCGATCCGGCCGGCGTGGAGCAGGGGGGTGAGATCCGCCATGAAGCCGTAGGGGAAGAGGGCGTTGAAATTCCTGAGAGCGAGGGAGATCCCGCCGAAGCTCACGATGAACCCGACGATGAAGATCGCGAGCTGTCTTCGGTTATCGGCCAGGGGGATGAGGCACCCCAGGAACAGCAGGTAGGAGACCCGGAAGAGGGAGAACAGGAGGAGGCAGGCCGCGAGCCCGATCACCCAGGGCAGGACGCGTCGGCTCCGGGCTCGTTGGATGTAGATTTTCAGCACCAGCAGGGATGCCGCCACCGTAAACAGCGCCTGCAGGACCTCCACCATATAGGTGAACATGTACATGAAAACGACGAAATAGGACGCGACACACAGGAACACGGTGAGCTTCTGGGCGAGGGAGAAGGGCCTGAAGCACAGCAGCAATCCGAACGCGGCCGACAGGAAGAGGATATTCGCTGTGAGGAAGGTCATCTGATCGAAGCCGATGACCCCTCCGATGGCCGCGTACAGCAGGGGATACATCACCCCGTGGAGACCCGCCTCACCGATTCTGGAGGTGTTCTCCTCCATGATCAGGGCGCCCTTGAGGGAGCGGTTCACGAAGACGGACCGGGCCTTCAGATAGTACCCCGCCTCGTCATTCACCGCCGGCGCGTAGGTCCGGGTGGCGTAGAGGGGATAGAAGAGCGCCCCGTACACGACGACCAGCGCGAGGACGCCGATGATGAGGAAGACGAGGCCCCCTCGCTTCATCGGCATGATCCCGAGCCGGCGCCCCAACCCGGCGATTCTCTGCGGCACCTTGTGGCGTAACATTCTTACAATCCAGTGACGCGGTACCTCAGAGACGGGCTCTTGAGATCGGCGGCCTTGAACTTGTCGAGCACGACCTTCCGGATGGTCGTGAGGGAGTCGTTCAACCCGTACGATTCGTCCGCCGCCGGGGTCACGTACTTCCTCGCCAGCGCGTCGGCCGCCTCGAAGTCCCCCGTGAGCTGGAGGGTGGCGACGTGCCGGGCCAGCGACGCCACCGCCCCGGACAGCTTCTCGGGGACCACGGCGAACCACCCCTCGGCCTCATTCCAGACGAGCCCCCCGGCGTCGAGATACCAGCCGAGCTCGATGGCCGCCATCCGGGCGTAGGTGTCGGAGAGGGGGTACTGGAACA
Source organism: Polyangia bacterium (assembly GCA_050304755.1). Taxonomy (GTDB): domain Bacteria; phylum Myxococcota_A; class Polyangia; order JAAYKL01; family JAAYKL01; genus CAYWLQ01. The sequence goes on from JBNLED010000151.1 coordinate 6,683, forward strand.
GCCCCACCAGGTGGAGCAGCGCGGAGGTGTGTCGGCGCCTGAGCTCCGGATTATCGATTGTGCCCTTGGCCTTCTGATACTGACTGAGCCAGAGCCCGAGGGCGTCGGCCTTGAGCTCCTCCATCAGCGATTCGTGCTCCTTCAGGGCCTGCTTCACGGTGGTGCGTTTGCCCTCCTTGTTCGTGATGCGCATCTCGTGATAGGCGCCGAAGCCGTGCGAGAGCTCGTGAAAGGTCGTGTTGATGATGGAGGCCTCCGGGCTCACATCGGCCCGCTGCCCGGGATCGAGGACGAGCTCGGCGCGGGCCTTCGTCACCGGCTCGAAGGCCTCCTTGTGGTTGACCATGATCACCTTCTTGTAGAGATACTCCTCCACCGCCCGCCCCCGGTTCGGCAGATGGAAGGCCACCGTCGCGCCCCGGCTCCGGCGGCCGTCCCCCGCGGCCATCCAGATATCCACGGCGCGGATCGCGATCCCCTTGTGCGGCTGTCGTCCCTTGTAGATATCGTCGCCCACCAGTTCCTGCAGTCCGTTCTCCATCTCCTGGAGATCGGCCTTGAACGCCGCGAGCTCGGCGGTCACCGCCTTGTTCTCCCGGCCGATGTACATCTCGAAGAGGGCCTTCGTCTTGTGGGGCGTCCGGTACACCTCGTAGGGGCCGACCGTGACCTCCCAGTCCCCCTCGAGGGCGATCCAGGCGTAGTCCGACTCATCATACGGGAACGCGCGCTCCGACTCGAAGGCATCTGCCCGCTGCTCCAGAAACCGCTTGAGGGTCTTGTCCGGGGCGCCCGCCGCCGCCTCCCGGAGGGCGGCCGCCAGCCGTCTCATCTTGGGGCCGAAGAGATCCGTCCGGGCATACGGGATCGCCGTGTATCCCCCCTCCGCGCTTCGCCGCACCACGGTGAAGGGACTGAGGAGCTCCCGCGCGTTGATCTCCCGGCCCAGCTTCTTGAACTCCCCGGGCTTCCAGTCCGCGGGCCAGAGCCCCGCGCCGATGCGCCGCGCCGGGGCCTCCTCGACCGCTCGGCACGCCGTCGAGGGGTTGTCCTCGCACCAGGGCGCCTGGTAACGGGTGAAGATTTGTCGCTCGATATCCGCGCCGGAGGCCGCCAACCGATCCCTCCATTTCAGGTTCTCGGGATGGAGCTGCAACATGTGGATCTCCTCCACGAGCCGGGAGGCCTCCAGCAGGTGCCGCAACATCGCCTTCTCATTGTCGTCGAGGGGCCCCGCATCGTGGGTGATCACCGCGTCCCGATAGGCCGACCATTCGGCGTCCAGCAGAAGGAGCCTGGGATCCCGAGGCGTCGGTTTCTCGATCTGTGTCATCGGGGGAACCACAGGCTTCGACGACATCGGCGCCGAACGCGACGGCGGTGCCTTGGCGGGCTGATCGCGCGGCTCCTCTCCCCCGCAGGCCGCTATAACCCAGCAACACATTAGAATCACATGTCTTTTAATCATCCCAGCCCCTCTTCTCTCTCACGCGGCCATGTTAACAAAGGCCCTGGACGATTCCCACTTTATTTATCATCCCCTCGTCGACCGATTCGACTGGCGCGGCCGAAAGTGCCGGCGGATTATATCGGACTTTCGACATTTCCAGGGAGGCCAGTTCCTGCTCCTCCCCCGCCTCGGACCATCTTCCTGCGCGCCGGGCAGAGTGAGCATCTGAAATTTCTTAGCAATGACGGAGGGGAGAGCTTTACGGGGATCGACGATACCGGGACGTGGATCGTCGCCTTGCAGTGTTCCACCTGCACCAGCCCCGCGCCGTTGTTCCTCTCGATTCTGCATCCCTGCGCGGTCTAACCGCCTAAGGCGTTCCGTTGACGGTCACGGAGTCGATCGCGACGCGGACGCTCATCGGAAACACGGCGTCGTCGCCGGGTTCCACAATGACGCCGATGTCCTGCGCCATCTCCGGCATGACCCCCTGACACATCGCGTTCGGCGCCAGCGAGACGACGGTCCATTCGGTCGTCGCGGGGTGATCCATGTAGGTGCTGCACCAGGACCAAGCGTAGCCGCTCCGGAATACAATGGTGTATCCGCCGGATGAGGATTCCAGGGAGCGCAGCCGCACATCGATGCTCCCGA
>JBNLED010000152.1:0-7457 GCA_050304755.1 Polyangia bacterium
GGGCGGAGTTCAAGCGCGAAATCCGGGAGAAGCGGAAGCTGACCCGGAAGCTGAACCGGCTGGACAAGAAGGTTCAGGGCACGCTGGCCGAGATAGACAAAGCGCTCTTCGAAAAGAAGGTGCGGTTCAAGGAACGGATCAAAGAGAAGAACACCCATCGGCGCACGATCGCGGTCTCCCTGGAGACCGATCCCGAGGGCCGATCACCGAGGTCCGAAGCCGGTACGCCGCAGGACGGAAGCAGCTCGAAGAGCGCTCCCGCGCCCAAGGAGGGGCTGGCGTCCGTCGTCCCGTAGGCGTCGACCGCCCCCCTTCTATCCCCCCCCTTTCCCAAATAGTAGGCCGTGTTTCCCCCTTTCTCGCAGTCACGGCTGGCTCGATGAAAAAATATCTGCTCACAGTGTCTACAGCTTTCACCTTCACCCTTATTTCCGCCATTTCCGCTTCGTTTCTGTTCTTTGCCTGCACCATGCCGGAGGCCTATCAGGAGTGTGAGCCAGGGGATAACCCTGGGGTGCTATTGCGAAACCGGCGAGATCGGGTTGCAGACCTGCCAGGAAAGCGGCAAGGACTGGAGCGAATGCGATTGCACGCTCATTCCCGGTCAAACGGATACCGATGCCGACGCCGACGGGGATACCGACGCCGACGCTGATGGGGATTCGGACGGCGCACATTTGCGGGCGCCCGCACCGAACGAATATAGCGGGTGTTCCCCGAGTGAACCTCCAATACGACATTTTCAGCGGGTTTGAGACATGCCTGTATGAAAGGGGGGATGCGGAGAGCGTCTTAGCTACTCTCCTGTCACGCTGACCACGGTAGGCAGATTGCTGCCCCCCGCGAACCGGAAGGCGCAGAATCCGATGGAGGAGATGGTCTCTTCAGGAGCGATGACGCTATTCCAGTACCAGGGCGTGACCGTGACCTCTCCGGTTTGATCCGTGAAATCGCCGTTCCAGTCGGTATAGATCCACGTACCGTTGGTGTCGAATGTGAGGGACCACGTGGTGGAGGGAATGGTCCCGTTGTTAGTCACGTCCACGAAGGCGCAGTACCCGGTGCCCCAGTCCGTAAAAATGTCGAACGTCACCGAGAGGTCCACGATATCCTCGGGGCAGGCGGGACATGAGCCGCCGCAGTCGATGTCCTCCTCGTCACCGTTCAGGATACCGTCGTCGCAGGTGGGACAGGCCGCGCAGTTGGTCCCGCCGCAGTCGATGCCCTCCTCGTCCCCGTTCTGAATGCCGTCGTCACAGGTGGGCTCGCACTCGTCCGGGCAGGAGCCGCCGCAGTCGACGCCCTCCTCGTCCCCGTTCTGAACGCCGTCGTCGCAGGTGGGGCAGGCCGCACAGAAGGTCCCGCCGCAGTCGATGCCTTCCTCGTCGCCGTTCTGTATGCCGTCGTCGCAGGTGGGCTCCTCGTCCACGAGGCGCAGACCGTTGCTGTCGAAAGTGACGTCGGGCTCGAGGGTGATGTTCTCCCCCCCGACGCAACCGTTGAAAGTCGTATTGGAGAAAATGTGCACCATGGCGTTCGGCGCGACCAGAATCCCGCTGAAGGTCACGTTCGACCAGACGTTCACCGCAGCGCCGTCCACATAAACTTCAAGGGCGGCGTCTCCGAGCACTTCCGAAGAATCGCCGAGCTCGAGATCCCCTACCACGTTGATCTCCACGTCCCCGTCAAGGATGAGGTCCGCGTTCGAATAGACATGGAGAGACAAAAGATTGTAGACGCCGGCGGAGAGGGTAACGGCGGCGCCGTCGGCAACCGCCACGTCGCCATAGGTCCCCGGAGCCAGGGTCTCGCCGTCACCGACGGTGGTGGGATCGCCCCCCGCGGTGAGGGTTTTAACCTCCAGGGTCGGCAGATCGAGGGAGGCGTTCTGCGCGAGATCGCCGGTGATCGTGTAGCCCCCCTGATCGCTCAGCACGCCGGCGAGGGAGAGATCTCCATCCACCGTGCCGTTACTGCGAATCAGCGAGTCGCCGCCCACATAGCCGTCCCCCGTGAGAACCGCTTGGGAGCCGATCTCAAGGTAGACACCCGCCACCACGTCAGCGGCGACCGCCGCGCGGTCCTTCAAGTCAACGGTGTTCTCACCCAGAATACAGATGGGCGGGTTCCCTTCCAGCGCGGCCGAGGTGGTGCCAATCGTAGGCTCCTCCTGTGAGGACGTACACGCCAGCATCAACATGCTGACCGCTGCCGAGAGAATCCAAGTTAGACGTTTGATTGTTCTACTCTTCTTAATACGAGTCATACTGCCTGCCTTCCTTTCCTTTGCGTACCTTTGTTTCGGTACATGTCCCAGAATTAATCCGAATGGTTGAATCCCTTCAGCGGCGTGTAGTCACAGCTGAATTATTCATACCAAACGCAATTTAAATATCAAGTGCAAAAATTATGTAACATCAAGAATATGCTTTATCAATAGAATTTAGTAATGCATCGTCAATTGGGTGATGAAAAAACCTTTTCACTCTTCTGGAGTTATAAAAATGCAAATACAAGGTAAAACCCCTTCGTCCGTCTCTGCTTGCAGTGATGAGAGACATCGGCATTCGGAGCAAGGCGGCGATGGAGGGACGGAACATCGTTTTTGCACCCCCAGAGGCACCGTTCCGAGTAACAGATGTGAGGACAATCAGGACAGATCGTCTTTCGTAGAACAGCCGTTACCTTCCGAGGCGCCTTTCGTCACATGGAGATGTTGTCGATATCCTCCCCCGTACAATCTTCCGGAAAAACAGGTTATCGTAGAAACGGAATTAATCTGTTAGGTTGTTTCGGGGGCTCTGTCTCCCTCCCCATTCGAATTCTGCACGAGCGGGGAGGCGGGACGGCGATAGACGGGCCACCGCGCCCATGAAACAGGAGCTTTCATGTCAAAACTTTCGATCGGGGGATACTGGTTTTTCGTAGCGTATCTTGGCCTCGTTGGCTGTTCCAGCAACGGGGATTTTGAACCCTATTCTTTCAGGGGCACCGGGGACAACACGACGCCCGACACCGCCTCGGCAGCCCCGGCGGGGACGGACACCCCGGATACAGAAAGCGAACGTACCACCGCTTCGGCGGCCGGAGACGGGGACTCGGACACTGATGGGGACTCGGATACGGATGGGGACACGGATACGGATGGAGACGCGGACACAGATACAGATATCGATACAGACACGGATATGGATACGGACACAGATACAGATGTGGATACCGATGTAGACACGGATGTCGACACTGACACGGACGTCGACACCGACATGGACGTCGACACCGGCACAGATGCCGACGCGGACAGTGATACCGCCCCCGGCGATACGGAGGGGACCGGCCCGCTCATCCCGCCGACTTGCAACGACGCCGCGAGCATACAGACCTCCGTAGGGTGCGAGTTCTACGCCGTCGATTTGGACAACTTCGACTCCACTGACCCCCTGACCTTCGCCGTAGTGGTATCGAATCCCCACGAGACCGGCTCGGCGGCCGTTCGCGTCGAGGATATGCGGGGCCCCGGCGGTATGCTGCGGACGGTCCCTGGGACAGATATCACCCTGGAGGCGGGGGCGCTTCACATCTTCGAGCTCACCTGTGATTCCGGCTGTCCCGAGACCACCAGTCACATCCAGGACACGGGACGCGCCCCCCTGAGCGCCTTCCGCCTGGTTTCGGACATCCCGGTGCTGGCCTACCAATGGAACACCTACGGCGCCAACCCAAACACGTCCGACGCCTCCCTCCTCCTGCCAACCGCCAGCCTGGATCACACGTACATCGGCGCCGCGTGGTCCTTCGGCAATCCCGGGTACCGCTCCGAGATCACCATCGTGGCCACGGAAGACGACACGTTGGTGACGCTTACACCCGCGGTCACCACCCAGGCCGGCGAAGATATGCCGGCGATGACTGGCGGGGTTCCCTCGTCGCCGGTGGCATTGAACGCGTTCGATGTCATACAGATCGTCCCCGAAGAGGAGAATCAGGACCTCACCGGAACATTCATCAGCGCAAACACCTCGGTGGCCGTCTTCGGCGGACACTCCTGCGCCTACGTCCCCGACAAACTCACCGGCGCCTGCGATCATGTAGAGGAGCAGATCCTGCCGCTGCGCTCCTGGGGAGTGGAAGCGGTGCTCGCCCGCTACGCCCCCCGCATAAACGCCACCGCCGAAGCGGACCCGGCGATCTGGCGCATCGTATCCGGCGCCGCCGGGATGACGGTCACCTTCGATCCCCCGGTGGCGGAGATCGGCAACAGCCACCACTTCTCACAGGAGGGGCAGGTGTTGGAGTTTTTGAGCGCAGGGGATCACTACGCCCGCGCGGAGCTCGACGCCCCCGAGGACCCGGCCGAGCCGGGGGCCCCCTTCCTCGCCTACCAGCTGATGACCGGGCGCTGTTATTTCGACCCGCGGGAGTGCGATTATCTCTATGGGGATCCGATGATGGTGACCACCCCGCCGGCGGGGCAGTACCTCGATCGTTACATCTTCAACACAGACAGCAAGTTCGATTTTGCCTTCGATACAGTAATCGTCACGCGCCCCGCCGGCGCGTCGGTGACCCTCGACTGTCTCGGCGAGCTCGCCGATGATGAGTTCTCACCCGTGGGCGCATCCAGGTACGAAGTGGGCCGCATCCCCCTGGACTACAACGGCGTCGATGTGAACGGCTGCGTGGACGGTCCCCACCGCCTGATCGCGGACCGGCCGGTGGGACTCCAGGTGGTGGGCGAGGACGAAGGCATATCCTACGGATATCTCGGCGGCGTCGGCGTGCGGACCATCAACCCGGTGATCGTGGTGGTCAAGTGAACCCATCCGACGTTTCTTTACAATCTTGCTTTTAAGAGTCTTCCGTGAGGGGCCCACATAGCCCCCTGTGTCAGGATAGTTGTCCGGTCGCAGTAAGGGAAAGATGGGGACATTGTCTTTGAACATCCCGTCTCCCCGAAAATCCCGTCTCCCCGAACTCGCCCCCTCCCAGCCTCCCCCGGCCGGAAACGGGGGAGGAGTAAGAATGCCGTTCCCATAACCCTCCGCATGTATCGCTCGAAGAAGCGGTGTCCAAAAAGGCAATACCGCAAGCGCAGCGAGCTGGCGCGAGATAGTCTCGTAGTGCTCTGGACCGTCTGGACTAGCCCTTGGCTCGGCTTGGCTGTTCAACCGCGCTTCGTTCGAAGCAGCTCCCTGTTCAATGAAGACCTTCTATCCGTGAAGGGGGGTGAGGGCTCAGTCTTCCTCTCGATTCCCCGGCTCTCGGACGCAGCGGATGCCGAGCCCCCCGTAGTAGAACTCGGGCTCGTGGTGCTGGCGAAAGGCGGCCCGGAAGTCGTCGTCGCTGGAGATGCCGTTGCCCCGCATGAGCTTGGCGTCGCTCGTCACCGGCTCCAGCCAGGCGCCGCCGTCGTCGGGGGCGGCGTACACCTCGTCCTCCACCTCGATCTCATAGCTGCGGTGGTACCAGTCCTCCACCCACTCATAGACATTGCCCGCCAGGTCGCAGAGCCCCTGCGCACTGTTGCCGAGTGGCTTGGAGCAGACAGGCCAGGTGGTGCCGAGGCCGCAGCCCCGGTCCGTGCCGCTCTCCCCGTCGGTGACCGCCAGGTCGCAGGTGGCCGCCTCGTCCCCCCAGGGGTAGAGGATATCCTGACCGCCGCTCCGGGCCGCGTACTCCCACTCGGCCTCGGTGGGCAACCGGCCGCCGAGCCACTCGCAGAACGCCGCGGCCTGATACCAGTCGACGCAGGTCACGGGATGCCCTGGGGAGTCCTCGGCGTGGTTGCAGAACGTCTCGGGGCCGTTCGGGGAGCAGCCCCCGTCCGCCACGCAGCGCGCGTAGTGCTCGGTGATGACCTCGGTCCGGAGCATCTCGAAGGGGGCGACGTCCACCGGATGCTGCGGGCGCTCGTTGTCATTGCCGATGCCCTCGGGGCTGCCCATCATGAACGTCCCCCCCCCGATGGGCACCCACTCGTTCTCCGTCATCGGCCCGGGGTCTTCATTCGTATCCGTGTCGGCGTCGGTGTCGGCATCGGTATCCCCGTCGGTGTCGGCATCGGTATCCCCTTCGGCATCCGCATCGGCGTCCCCTTCCGGAGATGAAGCCGTATCCGTCATCTCACGCTCGGAAGCCCCGGCATCGACAGCACTCTCTTCGGAGTCCTCGCACCCGACCTGCCAGAACGCCAAGATCAGGGCCACACCCACCGCCATCCCAAAAGAAGCGCTGAAGTCATTCATCATTCGTCTCATAAGATTCACCATTCCTGCTCGACCGCCCGCAATCGTTCGGTCTGTTTCAGTCCTATTGGGTTGCTGAGCGAGTGCCATACCCGAGATCTGCACAAAGCTTCGTCACCATCTTCTGTATAAAAAAATACCGCTTTTTGACGCCTACCTCAACGGTTGCCTGCCGACAGGAGCGCATCTCGGATCCGACTGAAGCGTATTCATCTATCGATCAGCCTTCGTCCCGACGAAAGAGGGGAAAAAAGGTCACCCACCTCAATTCGCCCCCCTGGCATCGTCGAAACTCACCATTTTTTAATTTCAATGTAATTACCCAACACAAAATTGTTTAAATCTTACAACCATAAAAAAACATCACCCATTTTCAACCCGCAAAGTGGACAGCTTGTCCACTTCTATTTAGATTGAGAAAAAGGTTCTCCATACGGAAGCGTTATCAATCAATCATTAGCTCTGAAAGAGAGGAATATCAATGAGATTAAGGATAAACATGAAGAGTTGGACCGCATTTTTTATTTTTGGGCTGGCGACCCTATGCTGCCAGTGCGGAGATGACCAGAGCACGCCCTCTGACAGCGGAGTCGGAAACGTGGACACCGGATCGGACACCGATACCGACTCGGACACTGATACCGACTCGGACACCGACACCGACTCGGACACCGACTCGGACGCCGACACCGACTCGGACGCCGACACCGACTCGGATGCCGACACCGACTCGGACGCCGACACCGACTCGGACGCCGACACCGACTCGGACACCGACACCGACGCGGACACCGACGCCGACACCGATACCGATGCCGACACCGATACCGATGCCGACACCGATGCCGACACCGACGTCGACACCGACTCCGACACCGACGCGGATACCGACACCGACACCGACGCGGATACCGACTCCGATACAGATGCGGATGCGGATGCGGATGCCGATGCCGACACCGACGCGGACGCCGGAGAGGATACCAGCACCGAGCCGCAGGTGTGCGCCGAGCTCAGCACGGCGATTGAGGCAAGGCCGGTCAAGTTGATGATCCTCCAGGATTTGTCCTCGTCAATGAGCGAGGAGAACAAATGGCCCCAAGCCCAAGCCGCCCTCACCTCGCTATTGACTGCGTATGGCGAAGACATCCAATTCGGCTTCGATATTTTCCCGAACAGCATCGAGTGCAGCGTAACTGAGCCTGTCATCAT
>JBNLED010000153.1:0-62598 GCA_050304755.1 Polyangia bacterium
GCCCGGGTACATGACCTCGTCGACGGCGGGAGACTCACGGAGCGCCTCGGCCACCCGCCGGCCGTTGTGGTTGATGGTCTCCATGCGCGCCTCGAACCCCTCCATGTTCTTGGCGAGGATCGCCCTCTGGTGGGGGCACAGGCCGAGATCCAGGGTCTCCTGAATCGTTCGCAGCGGCGCGAGGTGCTTGTCGGCGCTCGCGGTGATCACCCCGCCCAGGTGGTCGTACCGGCCCCCCAGGAACTTGGAGGTGGAGTGCATCACGAAATCGAATCCGTGGTCCAGTGCCCGGAAGTTGTACGGCGTGGCCACGGTGGCGTCCACCGCCAGGAGAACATCACGACTCGACGCGGCCGCCACCACGCGGGGCAGATCCGGGACCAGGAGCCGGGGGTTGGAGGGGATCTCCGCGAGGAAGAGGGCAGGGCCCTTGTCGAGCATGCGGCCGAGGGCCTCGTCCGAGGGGGTTTCGGAAAGCCAGTCGCACTCCAGCCCCACGAGCTCCTGCTCCCAGTTGGCGGCGATGACTCCCGTGTCCACGTAAGCCGGGCCCATGACCACGAGGCGTCGGTCCTGGCTCATGGCGAGGAGGGCCAAGCTCGAGATGGCGGCCATGCCGGACTGGAAGAAGAGGGCGCCTCGGGCCCGCTCCCCCTCGAGTCGGAGCATCTCCCGCTCCAGCGCGGCGTCATCACCAATGTCCCGAGGCGGCGCTTTGGCCAGGCCGTGCACGTCGAAGCCGCTCCCCCAGACCCGCCGGAGCCCCTTGATGCGCTCGAAATCCTCGGCCGTCTCCACGCACAAGATGTGCAGCCCGTCGATCTCCAGCAGCTGGAGCTGCCGGCGGTTCTCCGAGCGATACGCGCTCCGTCGGCCCGGGTGGAGCTTGCCGAGGAGCCGGGACGCCTCGTCGTCCATGGAGAAGAGATCCAGATCCGGCCGGTGCCGGAGGGCGAAGTCGTTCGCGATGAAGGCCGCCTGCCGCTTGGAGGGGAACGCCAGGGCGAACCCCATGCCCGAGGAGCGCCGGGCCAGGGCCTCCCGCCGGGTGACCTCCCGGTGGGCGACGAAGCGGGGATAGCCGTGCGTCGGGAGGATGTGCCCCTCCTCGTAGTCGATGACGTCCTGCAGGGTATCGAGGGCCACCGAGATGCCGAAGGGACCGCCGATGGGGGTGGTGGTGAAGGGGCGCGTGCTCATCGTCATCCGTCCCGGCCGAGCGCCTCAAGGGCGGCGTCGATCTCCGTCTCGGTGTTGAAGTAGTGGATGCCGAACCTTACGATGCGCTTCTCGCCGGTGCTCGGGAAGCTCCGGAGGGAGGTGAGGATGTTCCTGGCCTTGAGCCGCTCGAACAGGGCCGGGGCGTCATCGGAGACGATCGAGACGATCCCGCTCCCTGGAGGACCCGAGAGATCCCCGAGCACGTCGAACCCGGCTTCGATGAGGCGCGCTCTGAGCGTCGCGGCCAGGGCGAGGGTGCGCGCCTCCACCGCGGCGATGCCCGCCCGGATATCCCCGTCCCCCATGCGCTCGTAGAGCTCGAGGGCGCCGCCGAGGGCGAGCAGCGGGCCGAAGTGGGGCATGCCGCCCCCCGCGTCCAGGGCGCGCGCGGCGTTGATCGGCGCGGCGTTTCGGTGATCCATCCGGTAGGGGTCCGCCACGCTCAGCCAGCCGGTGCCTTGGGGCAACCCGGCGGCGTCCACCAGGGACTGGCGGAGGTAGAGGAAGCCGGCGCCGTAGCCCGCCGCGGCCCACTTGAGCCCGGTGGCGAAGAGCATGCCGATGTGCTCCCCCACGTCGATGTCGAGGGCGCCGAAGGACTGGGTGGCGTTGATCACCAGCAAGAGCCCCCGGTCCCGGCAGAACCCGGAGAAGGTATCGAGGTCGACGGCGGTGCCGTTGAGGAAGCAGACATGGGAGGCGATGACGGCGGCCCGGCGGCCCGCGCCGTCGCACGTCAGGGCGTGATCGATGGCGTCCAGCCACGCCGCCGGAGAATCGCGGTAGCCGGGATCCCCCACGGGCACGACCTCGATGCCGCGGTTCATGAGCGCGTGCACGGAGGTGGGGAACTCCCCCGTGGGGAAGAAGACCCGCTCGATCCCCTGCGCCTCGAGCACCGCCGCGACGACGGTGGCCGCGCTGGAGGAGTTGACGGTAAAGGCGATATCATCCGGGGCGGCGCGGAGATAGCGGGCGACGCGGCGGCGGGCGTTGTCCACGCCGTCCAGGTACCGGTCGTAGTAGAGATCCCCCTCGAAGCACATCTCCTTGAGGTACGCCTCGCTCGCCTCGAAGGCGGCGCGGCACATGGGGGAGCCCCCCGAGGCCTTGAGGTGGATCGCGGTCCCGGTGGCGGGGAACTCGTCCCGGCGGATGGCTTCGAAATCAACGGTCATTTGGCATCCCCTTTCCGCTGTACCGATTCAATGTATACGTTAACGAATTGGTTGTACAAGAGACCGAAGAAAGAAAGCATAGACAGGGGCCGCTTCATTCGGCGTCTTCTACGAGCGCGCCGTTGTCGCAACGCGCGGTCGATGCCACCCCCCCGTCCCTGGTGTAGGTCGTGAGCGTCCCGTGGATCTCTCCGGCGACATAGGGGGAGCAGGATGATTCTATGGAAGGAGGGCGTGATCCACCGCATTCTTTTCTCCGATGGCTCCCGATAATAACAGAAATGCCGCGGGGGTTCACCGCTTGGGGTCACGAAGACGGGCCGCCGCCTACCACTTCGTCTCCTGGCGCTCCTCCGGCCGCACCCGGGGGCGGCTCCTGAGCACCCGCATCATCTTGTCGTTGGCGGCGACCAGGGTCCGCTCCGCGTCGTCGAGGAGCTCCGCCATGATGTCGGCGAGGGGCTGCACCTTCGACACCAGCCCGACGGACTGACCCGCCATGAGGGAGCCCTGCTCCACGTCGCCGTCCACCACCGCGTTCCGGAGCCCCCCCATCCAGAACTTCTCCACCTCGTACTGGGCGGTCTCCTGGTCTATCTTCTGATGGTCCAGGCTGATGAGGAGCTCCAACTGCAGCTTGCCGAACGCCTTGGAGCTCTCGTTCTTGAGGGCCCGCACCGGGATCACCGGGAGCCGGCTGTCGAACTGGGGGGTGGCCATGGCGTCCCTGGCCTTGGCCTTGCGGAACGCCGTCTTGAACCGGTCGTGGGCGGAGCACTCCTCGGACATTACGAACCGGGTGCCCATCTGGATGCCCGCGGCCCCCATCATCATCATGTGGGCCATCATCTGGCCGGTGGCGATCCCCCCGGCGGTGAAGATGGGCACCGAGTCGATCTTGAAGAGGATCTGCTGGAGCAGCACGTTGAGGGCCACCGGGCCGATGTGCCCCCCCGCCTCCGAGCCCTCCAGGATGAGGGCGTCCGCGCCGGACTTGATGAGGCGCTCCGCCAGGGCCTTGGTGGAGGCGAAGCAGATCACCCGGGCCCCCGAGTCCTTGGCCCGCTCGATCTCCTTGGCCTTGGGGATGGCCCCGGCGAACACGACGACCTCGCATTCCATCTCGCACACCATGGCGAGCTGGGCCTGGTAGTTGGGGGCCACCGTGATGAGGTTGACCCCGAAGGGCTGGTCGGTCACCTCCCGGGTTTTCAGGATCTCCTCCTGAAGGACCTCCACCGGCGCGTTGCCCCCGGCGAGCTGGCCGAACCCCCCGACATTGGAGATGGCCCCCACCAGCTTGTGGTCGCTGACCCAGGTCATGGCCCCGCAGATGACCGGGATGGGCACCCCCAGAAACGCCCGGCCCCGCTCGAAAAAGTCGTTCAGAAACGGTCTCTTGTCATCCAAATCCTTCATTATCTTTTCCACTTCAACCATGCAGCATCCTTTTGTTTTCAAAGTTTCGATTATGGTTTACGTTAGGCCATGGCGTTTTCAAGAAATCACCTCCCTTTTTGGGCGCTCGTGCTGGCGGCGGCGGTGCTCGCCGGCTGCGGCGGGTCCGAGTCCTCGAACGGTAAGACGGATACCACCGGCGGCAAGGCTGACCTCTCGGAGGAGAAGGCCGCGGCCAACGCCGCGCCGGTAAACGGGGATCCGAAGCGCAAGGCGGCCTGGGCGAAACCCCTGGAGAAACCGGGGCTCGCCAACCTCCACGAGGTGGCCCCCGGCCTCTACCGCGGCGCCCAGCCCGAGGTGGAGGGGTTCCGCTCCCTCAAGGCGATGGGGGTGAAGACCGTGGTGAACCTTAGGAACTTCCACTCCGACAAGGACGAGCTGAAGGCGTCCGAGGTCGAGGGGATCGCGCTCGTCGAGCTGCCGATGAATGCCCACTCGGTAAAAGAGGAAGATATCATCAGCTTTTTGAAGATCGCCACCGATGAGGCCAAGCTGCCGCTCTTCTTCCACTGCAAGCACGGCTCCGATCGCACCGGCACCATGGCCGCCGCCTATCGGATGGTGGTCCAGGGGTGGTCTAAGGACGATGCCGTCGAGGAGCTGAAAGAGGGGGGGTACGGCTTCCATTCCATCTGGGCAAATCTGCCGAAGCTCCTCAAGAAGCTCGACGTCGAAAAAGTTAAAGGAGAACTTTAGCTTTTGTCGATTTGATGCCAAATCAAAAGCCGAATATGCTGAAGATAAAGGTGCCCGCCTGAGGGTGTCGCGAAATTCAGATTCAAGAACAAGAGGCGGGACCCCATTGGGAATCTCAGATTCCCTCACGGTCGAACGGTCCAGACGTTCACTCTCCGGACGCTCCGGTTCGCCTCCGGATGACGAGCACTCCGTCCGGAGCCGATGCCTCGACGGACACCCTCGCCATCTCCGCCTCGGCCGCCTCCCGGGTTTCGAAGGTGCCGAGGGGGATGTCCTTTCGGTCGCCTCCTCGGACGCGGTAGAGGCAGTACTCGCCGTCACGGGCGGACCTCCGCCGGAGGCCCCGGGAGGTCGCAGGGCCGGCGATGACCGCGCATTCGCTGCAGTCTCTCTGGGCGCGGCAGTTCCACTGGTATCGGCACTGATCCGGGGCGTCGGTCTTGAGGGATTTTCCGGTTTTCTTGTTGAGCAGGGACATCGAACCTCCATGAGCAGCGGGAGTTGTCATCGTCGACCGGTTCCTACCCTAGGGTTTTCGATATCTCGGGGCCGCGCGCCACATCCGTGCTATCTTTTTCGAATGCCGAATTTTTATCGTGTCATGAGAATCGCTGTGGTCTTCGTCGCCCTCTCCCTGTCCGCCGGCGCCTGCAAGAAGAAAGGGGCGGGGGGCGACTCGGTGGAGCCGGTGACGGTGGACGCCACGGAGTTCACCTACCGCCTCGAGGAGGGCACTACGGCGCTGCCCCTCTGGACCGCGCCCTGCGTGCGGAAGGTGCAGGCCCGCGAGCGGCCCCCGGAGGAGACCCGGTCGGGGCTGTTGCTCCACGCCGCCCGGGGGGAGTTCGAGCCGGTGCAGCTCATCGTCGGTCCCGGGAGCGGCGCGGCGCGGGTGTCGGTGAGCCCGGCGGACCTCGGGGAGGGGAGCCGGGTGCAAGTCTATCAGGGCACTTATGAGGAGGGGTGGGTGGAGCACCTGACGCCGCTCTCCCCCGATGATGATATCGAGCTCAGCCGCGACTACGGCGTGCCCCTGTGGATGACCTTCTATATTCCGAGGGAGGCCCCGGCGGGCGCTCACGACACCCGGGTGACCCTGTCCACCGCGGACGGCGAAATTGAGATTCCGGTGACCGTCCACGTCTTCGACTTCGCCCTCCCCGAGGCGATCCACTTCGCCACCCAGCTCAACATCGACGTGCAGGGGCTCATCCCCGAGGGGGGCGCCGTGGACGACGCCAAGACCCTGCTCTTCGAGCACCGGATGACCCCCAAGTCCGTGACCTGGCCGAGCGGCTTCAACTGGGGGATCACCTGGGAGAATGACCGCTCTGACGCCCCCTGCCAGACCTTCTGGGACGAGCCGGACGAGCCCGATGAATACAGCATCGGCTATCTCGCCCGGCGCTACATCCTGGGGGAGGGGTGGAACGGGACGGGGTTCCCGAACGCGATGGTCTTCCAGTTCGTCGACAACGACACCCCCCGCCCCGAGTCGTTCTGCGGCGAGAGCCGGGGGGACCCCTTCGGCTCGGACGCCTACAACGCCGAATGGTCTCGGTTCCTGACGGGGCTCGAGGGGTACCTCTCGGACGGGGGCTTCATGGACAAGGCCTACTACTACGTCCAGAACGAGCCCCAGGACGACGACGACTACGCCCTGGCGGCCCACCTCTGCCGGCTCACCAAGGCGGCGGCCCCGGGGCTCCGCATCGCCGTGAGCGAGGAGCCCAAGCCGGAGATCGCCGAGCACCCGGACGGGGGCTGCGGATACGATATCTGGATCGCGTACGTCCGCCACTATCAGCAGACCTACGCGTGGGAGCGTCAGCGGGACTTCGGAGAGGTGGTCTGGTTCTACAGCCTGGACGACGACCCGGATCCCTACTTCAACCCCACCCGGGCGGACGTGTCCGGGTTGCACCAGCGCATCATCCCCTGGGTGGCGTGGGGCGCCCGGGCGCGGGGGTTCGCCTACTACGACGCGGGTCGCTTCTTCGACGGACCGAACCCCACGGTGCGGGCCGAGCTCCTCCGGGAGGGGTTCGAGGACTACGAGTACCTCTACCTGGCCAACGGCGGGGCCCACCCGGAGGTGTTCGCCGAGCACGCCGTGGACGCCACCGCGGCCTCCGTGGCCTCGTCGCTCACCTCCTGGACCAAGGACCCGGACGCCCTCATGACCCTCCGGCGGGAGCTGGGTCGCTACCTCGAGGGCTCCCGGGAGGACCTGCCGGTGTTGGAGGTGGCGAGCAGCCGGCCCAAGGGGGAGTACTTCATCAACTTCCAGGACCCGGAGGGGGAGCCCGCGGCGGATCCCCTGGTCATCGACGGCGACACGTACATCAAGGTCGGGTGGGGCGCCTACGACGCCGAGCGGGGCTACGGCTGGTTCGGCGAGAACGTGGACAACCCGGACATCGCCCTCTACGGCTACGACGCGGCGGACGGCTACAACGAGGCCGAGCGGAGCACCCTCTACGACGACTACGGCCGGGACGCGCTGTTCGAGTTCGACCTCGCGGCGGGGACCTACGAGGTCACGGTGGGGCTGGGCCGCCCGGCCCGGGGCTACGCCGATCCCCACAACGCCACCGTCGAGGGGATCCCCGCGGTCACCGAGCAGCCCACCACCGATGACGCCCCCACGATACGGGAGACCGTCCGGGTGGACGTAACGGACGGAAAGCTCTCCCTCGAGGTGGGGGGGCTCTCCGAGACCACCGGCGAGTGGTCGTACACCTTCGTCGCCTACCTGATCATCCGCCCGGTATGAGGGGTTGTCTGCCGGAAGGGCGCGAGGGTCTCCCGTGAGAATCCTATGACTCTTCGGTGTCCCGATCGTACCAGTCGTCCCGTTCCCTGGCGATTCTCGATATCTCATCAGCGGCGTAATGTCGGCCCCGGCCGATCCCGGGGCAGCAGGCGGCCACCGGACCCCGCCAGGTCTCTTCGTCGTCGAGGTTCTCGCTCCAGAAGGGCCAGGCTTCACACTGCCTGGGGCGCACCGGGTAGACCCGACAACCCCCGTCCGCGGTGAGGAAATCGCAGTCCCCCTCGACCTTCCTGAGGTAGATAGCGCCGTCGGCATCGGACGCACAGTAGGCGTTGAGGAAATCGATCCGCGACATGCCGAGGTGGTCCGCGATGGCGGTGACATCCCGGGCGGCGAGGAAGACGAAGGCATACTCCCCGTGGGTGCGGCAGCAGTCGCCGCAGGCGGTGCACTCGAAGCGGATGCCGTCCTGGTACCAGCGATTCATGAAGGGCAGCATATCCCGGAAGGGGGTGTCAAGTACAGCGCCCTCGTCGCTGACAATCTGATCCTCCTCGTACTCGCAGGTCTCCTCACCGAGATACCAGACGTTGCCGTCCTCGTCCTCGGCGAACCAGTCCCACGTGTCCTCGGCGAGCTCCCCGTCCAAGCCAAAGGGTCAGGTCGTATTTGACCGTTTGACCCACTTTTTTATAAGGCCATGCAGGCGAGGGAAATTTTCGAGTAAAGCAGATAAAACAGAGAAACTTCCGCGCAGCCACGACTGGCGCACTCTGGAGCGTTTCAGCACATCGTTTTTTGCAACATCAGGGTCGAGACTGGAATTGCGCTGGACATACGAACGCTGCGGCGGGGAAGGGGACGCGATCGTCTTCGTGAGAAAGCGGGTGACGGTCTGCACAAAGGCCTCCGGGGCTTCGATGTGGACGTCGTGTCCGCAGCCCGGCGCGATCCAGAGCTCGGCGGTCTTCCTGAGCTTCCGGTAGATCTCCAGGGGGTGATCCACATCGAAGTAGAAGTCCCTGTCGCCATTGACGATAAGCAGGGGCGCGGCCAATCGCGCGACCTCGGCTCGGATGTCGTACGCGTCGCTCATGATGTAGGAGCGCTCGCTGCGGAGCACGGACCAGAGCCGCCGCGTGTACTCACCGCCGTGCATCCGGACCATCCGCCGCCGCAGCACCCGCTCGATCTTTTGGAAGGGGACGAAGGTCATGTCCGTCTTGATCAGGGATTTGAAGTCGCCGAAGTACCCCACCGACGACGCGACGACGCGTCCCACTCTTCCGGGATTCCGGACCGCGAAGAGGAGCGCGACCGCGCCGCCGAGGCAGTGGCCCACCAGGTGGACCGTTTCGAGGCCGAGCCCATCGAGGAGCGACCCGAGCTCGTCGACGCCATGCTCTATCACGTCGCCGTCTACTGAATCGTCGGGGAAGTGATCGGAGCGCCCGTACCCGTAGCGATCGTAGTCGATGACGCGATATCCGACGGCGAGCGCCTCCCTCACGCTGTCCCAGCAGGCCGAGCTGTAGAACCCGTTGTGCAGGAGCACTACCGGATCCCCCTCTCCCGTGTCGTTGTAGTGGAGCGCATGGTTGTTGACGGTGATGCGGGGCATGACGCGGTCCTATCACGAGAAGGGCGGGGCGGTCGAGTCGTCTGTCGGGTTACGATCGCCTTTTTTGGGAGGGTTTCACGAGCAGGGATTGGGAGCCCATCACTTCGTCGTTGTGTCTCGCCACCACCAGGATATGGCTCACCGAGTCGTTCAGGGGGATGTCCGCTGAGAACTCGATGTACCCGGCGTTGGATCGGGAGCCGTTCGAGAGGAACAGTATCTTCTTCTTGTCCGCGAAGACCATGACGTCCCTGACGCAGAGCGGGTGAACGGCGCGTCCCTTGAGGATGAGCGTCGATGTGTTCCTGCGCCTGAGCAGCGACCCCCGCAAGGCGATCTTGGGCGGGCTGTGCACCGAATAGGAGAAGTCCGCGCCGGACAGCTGCGGATTTTCCCGGGCCTGCAACGTCTTGGAGAACGCGTTGACGGTGAGCTTGCTGTATGATTGACGCCCGTCCGCCGGCGGCGAGCTGATTCTCCGACCGGGCTGGTCCGCCTCGAGGAAGGATATCGACGCCCCCCCGGAGGACTTGGCCACCTCGATCCGCCAGTCCTTGTTTTCGATGAACTGGGGGAGCGACTTATCGCCCGGATCCTTGGCGGCGGCCCTGAGGAGCTTGGGATTGATGCCGTCCAGAAAGCCTTGGCGTTCTCCCGCGGCCTTGCGGGATCCGGGGAGCAACAGCATCAGGCGAGAGAAGAAGCGCCGCAGCCGGTTGAAGGGCGGCGGCGTTTCGGAGGGAAACCGGGTCGCGAGCCGCTCATCGACCGGGTGCTCCGAGGTCCGCCGCGCGGGGGCGCGCGCCGAGGTCAACCGCTTCCTGAGATCGGACATCTTTTCCCTCCCGGAGAGGGAAAAGATATTCTTCATCGACAGCTCCTGGGTCTTCGCGTCCTCGTCGATAAACGACAAATCCGGGGGGCGTCTCAACAAGGACGGCCCGTCCGACGGACGGCTCGGCGTGGCGGATCGCGCAGCGGGCGGTTGGCTCGCGACGGACGGTCTGGACTCACGGGTCAGCGGCGCGGGCGGACGGCCCGGCGCGGACGGACGGATCGGCGGCGTGGACGGACGGATCGGCGGCGTGGACGGACGGATCGGCGGCGTGGACGGACGGATCGGCGGTGCGGACGGTCTGGAATTGCGGATCGGCGGCGCGGACGGTCTGGAATCGCGGATCGGCGGCGCGGACGGACGGCGCGGCGGCGCGGACGACCTCGCCGGGGGAGGGCTCGTGCTCGTGAAAGGCGGACGGCTCGGCATCGGTCCCGCCGGGGGGCGGCTCGGATGCACTGATCCCGCGGGCCGGCTCGGGCGCCCGGCGGACGGCGCCTCGGACGGATGCCCGGCGGCCGGCGGCCGGCTCGGCCTCACGACCGTCTGCGGTTCAGCGGGATCCCCCAGGGGCGGCAGCGGCGGGACGCTGGAGGCCCTCGACGTCAGCTCAAGGGGGATGTCGGAGGATCGCTCCTGGTCCGCTGCGTAGGATCGGTAGATGAAGGGCGCCGCGGGGGTCTTGTCGTCCTGCGTCTTGGCGCTATGGGAAATGTCTTTGATCAACACCCTCCGGGTGACGACCTCGTCATCCACGTCATCGTCACCGGCTTCTGAATGGACATACACCACCGGTTGCGAGGTGTTGGTCCGCGGCGGGGGCACGATGGCATTCATCGGTTGCATGGGACCGGGGGGCCGAGGTTTCACGGGCGACGCATCCCTGCTCTCCGAGGCAGACAAGGGAGGTAATGCCTTTTTTCCACTGTCGTTCATTCTACAAGCCTTAATACAGCTTCCGTCAAAAAACGGCTATTTCGCTTGTTCCGAACGCCAACCGGCAGCTACCCCTTCTTGAAACGGCGCTACCGAAACTGTGTCACCTTTCCCTCACCCCGGGTCCGGCGATGGCATTTCAACGGGAACAGTGCCTTGTGAGGCGTCATCCGCTTTCACATCTATCCTCCACTTTCGTATCCTGGACTATCTAATAATTCAAGAGGATTGGGACGTTTCCCGTAAAAGAAATCCGTTTATCTGTTAATTTTTTCAATGCTACTGGCTCCTCCGGTCGAACGACTGCTTCGGGGAACCTCCGCCGGGAAACTGTTTGGTGATCCAGGAAATTGAAAAAGCGCTCGAACTCCTGCTCCTCCAGCCCCTCGCTTGACTTGCGCGGAGCGGTAGACCAAGCTCGTGAACCGTGCGGCCCACCCCTCCTACACCGGGCTCCTGCTCTGGAGTGTCGGGCTCGCCCTGTTCAACCCCAGCCTCCCCGGCCTCGCGATCCTCTTCGCCACGACCCTGCCGCAGATGGTTTACCGCATCCACGTCGAGGAGCGGATGATGGAAGAGCGCTTCGGGGACGCGTGGGGGACGTACCGCCGGTCCACCCGCATGCTCCTGCCGTTCGTCTGGTAGCGCCGATGCTTTCAGTCCCGGGCCGTGCGATCCCCGGTGCGGAGGGCCAGGCCGATCTTCAGGACCGGAAACCAGTCCCCCTCGTACTTCACGCCGTCCTCTGTCTCCATACCGTTGATGGCCCAGATGGCGCCGCCCTCGACAAAGAAGCTGGCGACGTCCCCCACCGCGGTCTCGAAGCCGAGGTTGGCGGGGCTGAGGTAGAAGTCATTCTGGCGCCTGGGGGTGTGGAGGTCCTGGTCGATGTAGAGCTCGGTGACCAGGTAGACCACCCTCTGCTTGTTGTGCCCCAGGCGGAACCCGAAGGAGTTCTTGAGGATGTGGACCCAGGAGCGATCGTCCGCGTACAGATCCTTGCCGTCGAACGTCAGGTTCCGGCTCATGTTGATGTCGTTCCGCTTTATCCCGGTGTCGTAGACGAAGCCCCAGTAGAAAAACTCGGTCCGCTTGGTCTTGAAGTTCTCCATCTTGAGGTGAATCAATGCCTGGAGGAAGCCGTAGTTGCCCCCGACGTCGAGCCCCATCTCCCACCAGTAGAAGATGCCGTAGTGATAGGCCGCCATGATGGGCGCGGGGAGGTACTTGGCGTCCGTGTACAACAAGAAGGCGTGCTCGTTCTTCCTGAGCTGCCCCCCCGCCTCCACGAAGGAGGGCTGCTTGATGGTCGCCTCCTTCGCGGCGGGACCGTCGGCGGGGGGATCGGGTCGGCCGATGTCCTGCGCCGAGGCGGTCGAACCGGCGGCCGCGGACATCATGAGTATTCCGAATAACGTGAGTGTCTTCATGTCTCGGCTCCTTTGTGTTCCTGTGCGCTGTCACGTCAACCTACAGAGGGCGTACGGCGGATTCGGGGGGGGCGCCATCGGGAAGACATTTTATAAAGGGAGCCCTAAATCGCGATCCGGGTCTGGTCGGGCTCGATGTTGACGATGGTGCGGGGCTCGGTCTCGCCGGGCCACTGGGCGTCGATCGATTCGAGGGGGGTGTTGCTGACGCCGAAGCGCAGCGGGAGGAGCCCCTGGCTATATCGGCTCACGTCCGCCGACCCCCACTGCTGCACCAGCACGGTGCCGTCGGCGTAATGACCGCGGACCAGCGTCCCCAGGGGGGCGGACACGTCCACGAGCAGCGACTTCCCTCCTTTGGCGGTGCGGTTGAAGAATATGCTGGTCTCCTCTCCCTTCGACGTGATGAAATCGATCCGCCCGTCATTGTCCACGTCGGCGGCGACCGCCATGAAGCACCCCTGGTAGCCGTCGCCTCCGACCTCCAGCGGTGTGAACCGGCGGCCCTCTTCGTTTCGCCAGATGACCATCCCCGCGTTCGAGGCCGCGGCGAGATCCAGCCAGCCGTCATTGTCGACATCCGTCGGCATGAGGACCATGAATCCGGTGGCGTCCCCGAGGCCCAGGTCGGCCGTGGCGTCGACAAAGCGATCGCCGTCCCGGCGGAACACCGCCACCTCCTGGGCCCGGAAGTTGCTCGCCCACAGATCCAGGTCGCCGTCCCGATCGAAGTCGAAGGTGTGCAGCGCGAAGGGATTCCAGATGCCCTCCGGCAGATCCTCCGGGACCACCGGGGAGACGAGACCCCAGTCGGCGCCGGGATTCTCCACGAATCCGTCGCCCTCTCTGAGGTGGACCATCAGCTCGGAGAGATCGTTGTGCACCACATCGAGGAACCCGTCGCCGTTGACATCGAAGATCGCGAAGGCGTCCGGTTCCACGTGGTCGAGCCCCAGCTCCGGCGCCCGATCCGCGAAGACCCCATCCCCGGTGTCGTCGAGCAGCTTGTTGGGGGTGAGGGTGCAGGAGACATAGAGCTCGTTCACGCCGTCGCTGTCGAGATCGAACCAGGCGGTCTGCCGTCCGCGGCAGTAGTCGGGGCCGATCACCGACGGGGCCACCTGCTCGTAGAGCGTCTCGCCGTCCTTGTATTCGTAGAGCTGGTCCACCTTCCCGTCGAAGGGCGGGAGCAGGTTGCCCACCAATCCGCCGCGGGTGACGAAGAGATCGGGCTCCGCCGAGCCCACCGCGTCCACCCAGGCCACCCCGTGGGGGTCCCCCTTCCACAGGGAGACGAACCCGACCTCGCGGGGGGCCATGGTGCGTCCGAGGTACATCACCGGGATGTCCTGGGAGGTCACCGTCACCTTGAGCTGGGTGCCGATGAGCTCGTTGATCACACCGAGGAGCTCTCCCTCGGGGAGCCGCACCCGCGCCGTGTAGGCGTCCTGTCGGTCGATGAGGGGAGGGGCGAGATAGAGAAACTCGAGGAAGGCCCGGTCCACCTCGACGAGCAGCTCGAGCTCCGGCCCCGTGTTCATCAGGCGCCACCCCCCGGCGCGGTACTCGTCGTGCCAGATATAGAGCCCCGGCGCGTCCGATGCCGCGATGTCGGCCAGCATGTTCGCCTCCACCGCGTAGAGATCCGGGACGCCCCAGTTGTCCCAGAGGCCGGAGGTGTCATCGGCGCGCGGGTTGACCTGGACGAATCGGTCGCCGACATTCTCGTACACCTCGATGGGGGCCAGCAGGTGCCGGTTGAGCATCACGTCCGCGTCACCGTCCAGATCCATATCGGCGGCGGCCATGGTGAAGACCTCGAGGGTGACCCCTGACGGGGGCGGGTCGCCGACGAATCGGCCGTTGTCGATCTCGAAGGCGATGTCGGTCGGCCCCTTGGCGTCCTCGCTCTGGGGAGGGGCGTTGCAGCCCACGGCCAGGAGAGCGACAATCACACGGGTTAGATTTGTAAAAGAGGGTAGGGGGACAGCGCTAATTAATCGATTGATTATATACATGGCTTTGTTTAAACATGTCGCTGCCCATGAGGAAACAGAAAAATGAAGGCGCCCCTCGTCAAAGCCCCCCGTGTTTTCCGAGTCGAGTACGGACGCGGGGTGTTTCTCCGGAGATCGCGGAGCGGCGGGGGAATTCAGGAGGTGGGTGCGGTCGAGGGATGCGAAGAAACAGGTTGTTTCACGGCTTGACGGTCCTCTTTCTGGCGCTCGTCGCGGGGTGTGACAGCGGGGCATTTTCCGCCCCGGTGTTCGAGGTCGTCGTCAACCCGTATCGCCTCGCGCCGTTGACCGCCGTGGTGAAGGCCACCTGCGCCGGTATCGCGCCGAAGGACGTAGAGTCGATATCAATCACGGTCGCCGGGATTGATGAGGGCGCCGGAGACCTGACCGGCGTGGTGCGCCCCGGCGCCGAGAACTACCAGGACAATTTCGACATGAGCGATATGCTCGAGGGGGACGAGATTGGAATCCCCGTGCTCGGGCTCTATCCGGATCACGACAACAGGGTCCGGTTCGAGATTCGAACCCCGGCCGACAACTGCTCCGGCGAGGTCGTCATCAAGACAGACCCCATAAAAGAGATCGAGGGGGAGAGCGTCACCGTCGATCTCCTGGACGAGGGGCGGATGGAGGCGGGGTGGACCTATCTCAACTATCGGGTCTACGACCACGCGGGGCGCTGTCGCTGGTACGGCATGGACATTCTGCAGCGCCTGCCCAACGGGAATATCCTCAAGGGCAACGACGAGTTCAACTGGCTCGGGCGGGCGGTCAAACGGCGGTCCCTTCCGGAGCACCTCAAGCCCCACCACGACGCCATCCAGCTGCGCGACGGCAACATTGTCGTGTGCGTGAGCAACGCCGAGACCACCCTCCCGGAGGACGGCGAGGAGCAGGCCTCGACCAACGACTACATCGTGGAGCAGGACGCCGAGAGCGGGGAGATCGTCAACGCGTGGGATCTGCGCGAGTTCCTCGATGTCAGCCGGGCGACGGTGTCCCGGCGGGGTTCGGATTGGGTGCACATGAATACGCTCGGCTATGACGAGCGGGACGACTCGCTTATCATCTCCAACCGGTTCCAAGGGCTCATGAAGCTGACCCGCGGGGGAATCCGGGGGGCGGAGGCCAACGCGGGCAAGGCGCTCAAGTGGATCCTCTCCCCCCACCTCGATTGGGGATTGGCCGGCGTGGACGGGGCCGGCCCCCTCGATCCCAACGATTTCCTGCTGACCGCCGTCGACGCCAACGGAACCCCCTACCCGCAGGCGGTCCAGGACAACCTCGCGGCGCCCGGGGAGACGGCGGATCCGTTCTTCTGGTCCGTGGGGCAGCACGGCATCCAGATAACCGCCCGCGGCGAGGAGCGGCTCTCGTTTCTCACCTTCAACAACCAGGCGTCGGTCATCTTCGACGGCCCGGGCACCGTCCAGAACGGCTCCACATTCACCGCGCAGGGGGATCTCGGCAACGACAGGGAGGGCGCGCCTTACAGCCAGATCGTGGAGTACGAGATCGACGAGGCCGAGATGACCGTCCGCCAGGTTTGGAGCTTCGGCGAGGGGCGGCCCGAGCTCTACGGCGGCTTCAACTCCGGGGTCACCCTGCTCCCCGAGACGGGGAATCGCCTGCTGGTGAGCAACGGAAGGGATCAGCATGATACGGACAACCCGTACAACCCGCACGTCGTGGAGATCACCCCGGACGGGGACGAGGTCTTTCATCTCGAGATGATCAACACCGAGGTCTCCGCCTACCGGAGCGGACGGGTTCATCTGTATCCCCCCGAGTGACCCCGAAACGGCGCTACGGCAGCACCGGCGCGATGGCGTCGTACCACACCTCCGCCATCCGCCGATACCCGGCGGCGCTGGGGTGAACCCCGTCCAGGAGCTCTTCCATGGGAAATCCGGTGTGCATGTCCGCGTGAACCATGTCGCCGTCCGCCGCGCGCGCCGCGACGACCTCTAGAATGGCGGCGTTGTAGGCGGCGAGGGCGTCGTCCACCCCCCGGTCCATCGGGGGGAGCTGGGCGACGACGATCCGGGCCGCGGGAGCCCCCCGTCGCAGGGCGTCCAGGATAGCCCCCAGCCGCTCCGGCGCGGTATCTACATTATCCTCGTGGATGAGGTCGTTGGTGCCGAGCATCAGCAGGATGATGTGGGGCGTCACGTCCAGGGCCGGGTGCGGGATCAGCTCGGAGAAGTCGCTGATGCGGAATCCACCGTGCCCCTCGTGGTTCCCGGGAAAGGGGACGCCGTCCACGCTGGCGGGGCCGTTTCGCTGACTCCCGACGAAGGTGATGTCGTGCCCGTCGGCGCGCGCCAGGCGGAACAGATCCACGCGGTACGACCCCGGCACCGAGAGCCCGTCGGTGATGGAATCCCCGAAGGGGAGTATCCGGCACGGGGTGTGATCGAGCGGGCACGGGGTGTCGGGGAGGGGCTCGGGCTCGGGGTCGCATCCCGACGGGATGAGGAGGCCGCAAAGGGCGACGAACAGCAGAGGTCCGGGGAAGGTGTTCACGGGGCTTCCTTACAATCGAGCAAAAAGATAAAGGGTCCGGATACGCACGATGATCAAACTACGCCCGAACGGACGGAAAGGAAAGCACCCGGGATCCGCCGTCCCTTTCGCTGAATACTCCGAAAGGCGACCGCGAGACGGTTCCGCCTCAATCACGTGATCGTCGGGGTTAGAACACGACGCCGAGGGTTATCCCGAGCTCTCCGAACCCGGTGACCTCCTCGACCGTCGAGTAGCCGTCTTCATAGTATGAGTTCATGTCCACCCTGAATTTGTATCC
Organism: Polyangia bacterium; assembly: GCA_050304755.1. GTDB lineage: Bacteria > Myxococcota_A > Polyangia > JAAYKL01 > JAAYKL01 > CAYWLQ01. Next base: position 16,982 of record JBNLED010000153.1, read on the forward strand.
CCCGAAGAGCGAGAGGTTGAGGCCGATCTTGGGACGGACCCACCACGACAGGTCCAATCCCGTGGACGGGCCGAGGATGAACCATTGGAGATGATCCGAATACCCGTCCCCGGCTTCGACCGCTCCCACCAGGAAGCCGAGATCGGCGATGACGGGAATCTTGAGCTGGAACGCGCCGCGCCCGGGGGATTTCTTCACCGGACAGAACGCCACCCCCGGACCCACGCTCCACCGGTTGACGTGATCTCCGATGTGGTGTGTATATTCGCCGTGTATCCGCAACATCCCCACGTCCAGGTCGACGGTTACGGTCACCGGCGCGGGAATAGACGCCCATCCGAGGGGCGCCATCAGCTTGGCGCCGGCGCCGATCCGCACCTCCTTGTCGAACAGACGCTCGGCCTCGACCGCGGACGGCGAGAGGAAGAGCACCGCAAAAAGAGATTTTGCAAATATTGCCGGGATACACCGAAGTCCGCTCATACCCGTTCCTCCATCACATCCGCCTCATGTCTCGAGTGGGGTAATGAAGCAAAATAAATGCCAGCCGGAATTGCTTGAAATATTGATGGAGCGAGGGCCATGGTGTGAAAATAAGCAACGCGTGGTGTGACATTCTCGACAGCTTCTTTCCGCCCGATTCTCACATGTTGGATACACATCCAAGTCGCAAACCGGGGTTGGGGTAAAATTCCGGTTGAGGAGAGGTCATGACGAGACGGTTATTGGGTATTCTGGCCTGTTTTCTTTTCGCGAGTATCGCCATATCGGGATGTGCAGGGGAGGACCTTGAGGCCGGTGATCCGGATTCCGGCGCCGATTCGGACAGCGACACCGACTCGGACAGCGACACCGATTCGGACACCGACTCGGATACCGATACCGACATGGATACCGACGCCGACTCGGATACCGATGCCGACGCTGATTCGGATACCGACACCGACTCGGATACAGATGCCGATTCGGATAGCGATGCCGACGCCGATTCGGATACCGACACCGACTCGGATACTGACGCGGACGGGGACAGCGATACCGACATGGACGGGGACAGCGATACCGACACGGACGGGGACACGGACACGGACACGGACTCGGATACGGATGGCGACACCGACGCGGACACCGACGCCGATACCGACATCGACAGCGGAGATCGCCTGGCGTTGAACTTCAACCAATCGTGGCGGTTCAAGATCGGCGATTTCCCCGGCGCCGAGGCGATCGACTACGACGATTCCGACTGGGACCCGGTCGGCCTTCCCCACTCGTTCAGCCTGCCCTACTTCAAATCCTCGAGCTTCTACGTCGGCTACGGCTGGTACCGGAAGACCTTCACCGTCCCGGTCTCCGAGGCGGACCAGCGAGTGACCCTCGAATTCCAGGCGGCGTTCCATGTCGCGGAGATCTTCGTCAACGGCCAGGAGGTGGGCCGGCATATGGGCGGATATAATGGGTTCTCTATCGACATCACGGACGCGGTGGTCTCCGGTGACAACGTCGTGGCTGTCCGACTGAACAACAACTGGAACCCTCAGCTTGCCCCGGTCACCGGGGATCACACCTTCCAGGGTGGACTCTACCGAAACGTGCACCTGGTCCTCACCGACCCGCTGCACATCGCCTGGTACGGCACCTGGGTCACGACCCCCACCCTGGAGGAGAACGAGGGCGCGTCCAGCACTGTGAATATCAAGACTGAGGTGCGGAACGAACGTCCGGACGCCGTCACCGCCACCCTGCGGACCGACATCGTCGATGATGGAGGTGACGTGGTGGCCACGGTGTCGTCGGAGCAACAGATCGACGCGGGGGCCACGATAACCTTCGAGCAGACGACGCCGGACATCAGCGCCCCCTCCCTATGGCACCCCGACCACCCGGCGATGTACACGGCGCGCTCCTATCTGTCGAACGACACGGGGGTCGTCGACACGTTCACCACGCGGTTCGGGTTCCGCTGGATCCGCTGGTCGGGGTCGGAGGGGTTCTTCCTGAACGGCGAGCACTACTGGATCCACGGCGCGAACGTGCATCAGGACCACGCGGGCTGGGGCATCGGCGTCTCGGACTCAGCCCTCTACCGCGACGTCGAGATGGTCAAGGACGCGGGGATGAACTTCATTCGTGGCTCCCACTACCCCAATGCGCCGGCCTTCGTGGACGCCTGCGACGAGCTCGGGATCCTGTTCATGTCGGAGAACTGCTTCTGGGGCGGCTTCGGCGGCGCCGGGGGGTGGCCCTACAACGGCGCCTACCCGGACACCCCCGCGGACTTCGACGCGTTCGACGCGAGCGTCCTGGCGAGCCTCACGGAAATGATCCGCATCCACCGCAACCATCCGAGCGTCATCGCGTGGAGCATGGGGAACGAGGACTTCTTCAACGGCGGTCCCGCGGACCGGGTGATCTCGCTGCTCGAGCAGTCGGTCGCCCTCACCCACGAGCTCGATCCGCCGCCCACGGGACGGCCGGCGGCCATCGGCGGCGCCCAGTCGCCCCTCGGGGGAATCGAACCCGGCACGTTGGGAGACATCGCCGCCTACAACGGCGACGGCACGGGGTACGACAACCCCGGGATGCCCAACATGGTGTCGGAGTACGGCGCCGACGTCTCCTGGACCCGGCCGGGGACCTACGAGCCCGGATGGAACAACCTCTCCGTGACGGGCGACATGCCCACCCAACACCCGTGGCGGAGCGGCGTGTCGTTGTGGTGCATGTACGACTACGGCAGCCACATGGGGGACCGGTACACCTCCTCGGGGGCCGTGGATTTCTTCCGCATCCCCAAGCGCCCCTACTACTGGTATCGCAACGCCTTGGCCGGCGAGCCGCCGCCCGAGTGGCCGGCGCCGGGGACGCCGGCTGGGTTGGATCTCACGGCGAGCACGACGACGCTGACGGCGGTGGACGGCACCGAGGACGCGTGGCTGCTGGTCACCGTGGTGGACGCGGACGGCACGCCCATCAGCGACAACGTGGAGGTGACCCTGGAGGTGACCTCCGGGCCGGGGGAGTTCCCCACCGGGCCGCGCATCACCTTCACCCCGCCGGGCAACGGCAAGGCGTCCGATATCTCGATCCTGGACGGCAAGGCCGCCATCGAGTTCCGCACCTACTACGCGGGGACCAGCGTCATCACCGCGACCTCCCCCGGGCTGGAGAGCGACAGCGTCACCATCGAATCCGAGGGGACCCCGGCATACGTGGAGGGCGAAACGCCTCCCACGCCGGATCGGCCCTATTAGACCGCTTCGATACTCCGTTGAAGTCGCGCATCCCCCGGAGGCGATTTCCTCGAACGCGTTGTCCAGGATCGGATAGATGTCCCATCGGTCCCGATGCCGGGCCGTCATCCTGTTATCGATGCGTCCGAGATGCCGCGGTCAGGCCGCCCCCCGGCGGTCCAACAGATGCGAGCAGGGCTCTTCGAACATCCGCAAGGCCGTGTGGCGCAGTCCGAAACGCTCGAACCGGGTCCGCACGACGTCGATGAACGGGAGGTCGATCTCCCCGACGCGATGCGCTCCGTCTCTGACAACGGCGTTGACCTGCGTCTCTGACAGGCAGGCGTAGCCCACCGGACAATCGCCAGGGTCGTCGACCGTTCAGATGGTTCCGCTGCTGAGACCGCCCACGTCCTCAATGGCGCTCAACCCGGTGGCGGTCCGCGGCGGGTGTCCGCCGCTCGCTGCGACGGACGCGGCCGGAAAGGTGTTGCGCGCAGGGTGTGCATACCTGCGCGATGGACAGAGGGAAGCTAGAAGACGTGACGGTATGACAGCGCCAACCCCCTCAGCGTTTCCGCGGGCACAATCGAGAGATTATTTCGCTGCTGCTTCTCCCGTGACAGCCTGACGCGGCCGGTGATCAACAGGGTCAATCCGGCGGTCACGAGCGCGCCCCCGACGGCGGCGAGGGCGAGGCCGCTGGTATTGTAGTCGTTGATGAAGAGCAGGGCGCTCCCAATGCCCATGAAGAAACCCGGCCAGAAGAGCCCGTGGCCGAGGTAGATGAGTTTTTTCGATTTGTACAAATCGAGGTGTACCTCCAGGGTTTCACCGGCGAGCACTGTGACGTCGAACTTCTCTCTCGTGTACCCGTCCTTGCTGACGGCCACCCGGTACAGATTCTGTTGCAGCGTTCTTTTCAGCGGAGATTTGCCGATGTTCCGGGCGCGCAGGGGACCGCCGATGGAGACCGCCGCGCCGGACGGATCGGTGGTGACGACGAGAATCCCCTTTCCCGGTTCCGGCTTGTCTGTTTCTTGGTTCTGTGAGGCCCTGCGGGCGTCGCCCTTCGGCGCCCGCGTATCCGCAGGGGGGAGCGCTCCGGCCAGCTTCGCGGCGGCCGATTCCAGCCGCGGGGCGATATCTCCTGCTGTCCCGGTGACGCTGATGGTCTCCCCGGCGAGCCGTTCCTCCTTGACCGCATCGAAGAGCATGAGCGCGATATCGTATCCCCCCTCTGTCTTCGAAACGGTGACGTGAACACCCATCTCGATCCCCGCGATACCGGCGTTCTCGAAGAGGCAGGAATCCTCGCGGCAGTCGCCTGATCTCAGGGCGGCGGATGTGTGGCGGTTGTCCGTGATGTACCCTTTCGGCGGCGCGGCGAAAGCGCTCCTCAGCACCTCGGTCAGCGCTTCGAGCGTGTCGCGGTCGAGATCCCCCTGATCGCTGACGGCGAGGACGGTGATGGTTCTCTCTTCGGCGTGAGCCGTGAGCCCGAGCCCCGTCATCAGCACCGCCAGCCCGGCGAAGACGAGGTGTTTGCTGTGGATCGGTATTTTCATACAACACAGACTATCAGACATCCTCCCGTGGAGTGAATGAAACACCGGGCTTCTTCAAATTTTCAAGTTTCGATGGCGGTGCCCGCCGTGGCGTGCCGGATCACCCCCGCGGGTGGTACAAATCGATGCGTCCCCCTCTATACGCGGACGTCGAGGTGTCCGGGCGCGCGGTGTCGGCAATCGAGACGACAACGGTTTCGCCTTTTGTCGACCCCCAGAGTCGAGTACGGACGGTGGCCTCTCCTGTAAAAAGTCGAGTCTCGGTCCCCAGGCGAAAGCGTACCCGGTTTTCGCTGGAGGGGTACAGACCGAGGACCGGTATCCCCACCTCTCCGTCTTGAAGCAAGTCGCGCATGTCGAAGTTCGTCTCGAAGGACTCGGATTCCGGGTAGAGATCGGCGACCAAATCCTGGGCCTGGTGCTGCCCCTCTACGGTGACCTCCATCCTGACGATCTGACTCGGCACTAAATCGGCGTGTTGTACTTTAATGACCGCGGACAGCGGCGCGCGATTGTAGGGGTTTGCGATGATATCTTTGGCGTAGATTTCTATGGGGGGTGCGTCAGGCCAGCCCACCTCGGTATCCGCAGGAAGCGGATCCGTGTCCGTATTCCTGTCGGTGTTCTCCTGGTATGCCTTTACATACTATTACTTATCTTAAATTACACAACAGAAGCCCGTTGTGAATAGAAAAGGAATATAGTGGTACAAAATCTTGAGATGGTACATCGTTTGAAACCTTTGGCCATGACCTCTTGTGGGCAAGGATGTTACTATCGAAGCCGGCCGGAAAACATCTATCCCGGTTGATTTTTACGATGACAAAAGGTCCCCTCGGATCGGCTGCCCGGCCCGGACCCCGGTGAATTCGCTGTCGCGATAGGCGATCTCTCCACCCAACAGGACCAGCTCGATCCCCTTGGAGAGCTGGTTCGGATTCTCGACGGTTGCCCGGCCGTCGACCTCGGCAGGGTCGAACACCACGAGATCCGCGACATCACCGACCCGGAGGCTGCCCCGCTCGTCCATGGCCGGAGACCTCGCGCGGAGCAATGAAGCGGGCAGGTCGGTCAATTTGCGTATCATCTCGGCGAGCGGAATCCGGTGTTGCCTGGCCAATGCCAGCGCGGTCGCGAAGCAGCCGGCGCCGCGGGGGTGATTGTTGGCCCTCGGCTCGCGTTCGATACCGCCGTCCGAGGCTATCAGGACCCAGGGGCGACGGATGGCCGGCAGCAGGGTGCGCTCCAGACTCAACGTCCCCTCGGGCACGGCCACCAGCGCGAACGTCCGGTTGCGGTAGCGCATGAAGCTTCGCCGCGTGAGACGCTCGCGGGTGCCGACTACGGCCAGATCGGTGAACGTGAGACCGTAGCGCTCCCGCCATCCCGGATCGAACCGCTTGGAGTGAAGGTAGGTGGCCCAGCTGGTGTAGGGGTAGACACACGCGGTCACCTGCTGGCCCCGCGCGAGCGCCTCCTCGACCAGGTCGATCGCTTCGCCCATGTGCCAGCTCGCCCCCGTAGAGTGCAGGTGATCGAGGTGCACATGGCAGCCGGTCTCGGCGCCGATGCTGAGCGCCTCCCGCACGCCTTCGAGCTCGTGTTCCCGCGAGGAATGGCGAAGGTGCAAAAAGAACGGCACGTGCCAACGGGCCGCCAGCTCGCCGTAGCGTGTCAGCTCTTCGAATGACGTCGGCTGGTATTCGATGGAGTGCGAGACCGCCAGCGCGCCCTGCTGGAGGCAGCGTTCGGCCAGGCGCAGGCGGCGCCCGAGGGAGCCGGTTCGGCGGCGAATGCGCATGATCTTCGTCGACACGCCGTGGTTGGTCAGGTGGGGCAGGGCGGTGAAGGCCGCGTAGTAGGCATCCACATCAGCGGATCCGCCGTGACATTGCAGGACAGTGGTCACGCCGTCGGCGAGCTTGTAGCGCTCGACGATCGGGTAGGTGCTTCTTGGGTTGCGCGGGTTGTCCGCGAGCAGATCGACGAACCCCGGAGCGATCACTTTGCCGCGGGCCCCGATCACCTCCAGTGCGGCGAACGGCCCGGCGCCGATCGCCGCGATCCGTCCGTCGCTCACCGCGATGTCGGTGACCGCATCGATGCCCCGGCGCGGATCAATCAATCTCCCGCCGCGGAGGGTCAGGTCGTAGGAACGGCCCGCCGAGAGAGGAGCGGCCGCGAGCATCCCGGTGGCGCCGGCCAGGCATCTGATGAACCTTCGTCTGCCTAAGTCAATCATCTGTCTTTAGTACCGGGCGTTTAGTCACTGATGGGTGATATACAACACATCCATTCCCGCGTGCTATCTCGGGGATGCCGTGTGGATGATTCGGGAGACGCCGCCGCGTATTCCTATTCCTGTTCCTCCAACCACTGCCTCGCTTCATCCGGATCGGTGAAGAACTTGACGACAACACCGAGCTGGGAGAACTCCTCGGCCAGCCGTTTCATGCTCATCTGTCCCGTGATGTTTACCGGAAGGAGCAGTGCCCAGTACTTCCACCCGGCCTTCATCATCCGGGTGATCCAGTTCTTATCGCCCCAGGCTTTGTCATCGGGGTGGAGAATTCCGAGCTTGCGATCATCGGAGAGCCACTTGTCGCAGTGATGTGCTTCGTAGGCCTCCGCATTCTGGATCAAGATACTCCGGAACTCATCCCCATAGGTGAACTTGCGGAATTGATGGTGAATGATCTTCTCCTTCGGATAACACCAAGATATCGCGTACTCGTTGTCGACAATTGTAATAGTGGACATGGACGCCTCCTTGTAACGTCATCAGATAAAAAATATAGTACAAAATGAAGCGCCGCCAAACCCGAGGTAAAGACTGTGACGCTACCGGACCGCCAGCAGGTTCTTGACCAATACATAAATGACGACCAGGGGGATAATCGCGCCGCTGAACGAGAGGGTCCCGAGCAGGAGGTTTGTCACCATGACAACAACGATAACCCCGATACCCGCGTAGCCGGGCCAGGGACGCTGGCGCCAGATCACCAAGCCGCCGAGGACGATGAAGAGCGCGCCGATGGAGAGGTTGAGGATCATCTGCCATTCGGATTCGACCGGGAAGTATCGCGTCAGAAACCGTACGGAGATAATCTGGAGGCCGCCGTAGAGGGCGAGGAGACCGCCGGCGACGGTGAGCCTGCCGGACTTCTCGCCGAAGGGGCGGGCGTCCTTGCCGCCGAAGCGCACCCGGAGCTCGTCGAGATCGACGGCGCCCCACACCTCGCCGAGCGTCAGCTCCAGCGTCTTGCCATCGACCTCGAACCGGATCCCTTCCGCGAGCTCCGCGAACCCGGCGGTGCCGATTTTCCGGGCGCCGATCCGGAGGGAGAGCACCTCTTTGTCCTGATCCACCAGCAGATTCAGGACGGTCTTCCTGTCGAGGTGGTACATGAGGGTTTTCACAGGACGCTCCTTTTCAGTCTGCGATAGAGGGGACCAGCATACCCCGGAGGACCCGTATCTGCAAAGTTCTCCCGAGCGATTTGAAAGATCGCCCCTTCCGAAGATCAGCCGGTGCCGCCACACGCCTTTGAAGAGGCGCCGGTTACGTCGCTTCGAGATGCCCTCCGCCGGCAACCCCACGGAATCCCCCACGGCGGTGCCCAGGACGAGCCCCCGGATTCTATTCTTGGTGCGTCCCGCCGCGCTCTCCACGATTCATCCCATCCCGAGGGTGCGCGCTGTTTCGGGTTCCGACACGGGGTAGACCCGCTCCGAGGGCGTGATGAGCCTGGCCAGTTCGCGCGTGTTCTCCCGCTGCTCGGCCACGAAGCCGCTGATGTCCTCTATCTCGACGAGGGCGTCTCCGGCGTACTCCCGGAGTACCTCGTTCCTCAGTCCGAGCTGGATGGCCCGCCGTTCGCGCTTGCCGCCTGTGGGGGTGTGATCCGGATCCCACTGGAGGCGGACCGAGGAGGATCTCACCCGCCGCTGCCACTCGTCCTTGTCCTCGACGTGGCTCTGGCCGAAGGCGGAGGCCACGGCCTCTTTGAGCAGCCGGTCGAAGAAGCCGCGCTTCAGGTGGACCGCCAGGATCACCTCCTGTCCCGGTTTGGTGCCCCAGCCGGACCGGTACATCATCCACAGGAAGTTGGGCTTGATCCAGCTCATCCGTTCCAGACTGAACTCTCCGCCGAACCGCCCGTGCTCCGCGGCGAACCGGCCGATGGCCGGGCGGTAGGCCTGGTAGACCGCAACAGTCTCGGGGGTGTACTGGGCGAGGATGTGTCTGCCTTTCGTGGGCCACTTGGGCTCCTGCTCCTGATATCGTTCCATTATCAAGCTCATGCTATTGCTCCTGTCTGCGGTCGCAGAACGCTACACCACCAACCGTCCCGTCTTTTCAGCGGGGCGCAGGGTGGCGGTCATGCCGGAGTTGAACTCCAGAAAATCCCTTTCGATGCCGTCGCTGAAGATGACCCCGTATCCGGGCATCTGGGATTCCACCCGCATCACCCCGGCCGCGGTGATCCGGCCGAACACCACCGACGCGCCCGTGACCCGGCTCGGGAACGGCTCCCGGACCGAGTAGTAGAGGTAGTCCGCGTCCCACGGGGTGTCGCCGATCCCGGGGGGCGGTCCGTCCCGTTGATCCAGGGAGGCCACGATACCGGTGGCGCCGGCCAGGACGCTCTTGAGCCATCCGGTGGCGCCGAGGCCGGTGGAGACGATGATCCCGCTCGACGACTGTTGCTCCGACCGACCGTCCACGCTGACCCGATAGCGCGCCGACACGTGGGTCCGGGCGCCGATGAAGAAGTCGTTCACCGCCAGGAGGCGCTGCCCGTCGGTGAGCTCGGCCTCGGCCATGGTGACCTCGGAGACGGATCGGCCGTCCCGCCACACCTCCGGGACGACGCGCCGCAGGTCCTCGGCGACGAAGGGGAGCAGCACGCCGTCGTATCGGGGCGGATCCGGGTTGACGCCGATAACCCGTTGGCCGTCCAGGTACTTGAGCGTATTGGCCACCAACCCGTCCTGGCCCACGCAGACCACCAGATCCGTCGGCCCGAAGATGAAGCTCGGGAGGTACCGCCGCCGGAGCACCTGGACGCGGCCCAGCTCGCCGAGCAGGGTCTCGGCCACCGCGACCGCCCGCTTGTACTGATCGTGCTCCGCCACGTAGTCACCGAAGTCGACCCCCATGTGCTCGACATAGAACCGGGCCTGGTCCAGGGTGTTGTACCGGGCGACGAGCTCGTCCAGGCGGGTCTGACGGACCACCAGCACCACCTTGTTCTCGGTGCGCTTCACGGCGTTACCTCTCCCCGCGGCCCGCTTCCAGGAGCTCCGAGAGCAGCTCCGGCGCGATGTTCAGGTTGCCGATCCGGCCGGCGTTGTCCGCCAGGTTCTGGAACGCCCCGGCGATGAGCTGGGCCGGCGTCATCCCCATGCTGGTGAGGGCCTGCATCACCTTCGGCTCCACGCTCCGCACCACCTTCATGGTGGCCTCCATGTCGTACGCCTTGGCGTCCGCCTCGGCCTTGCGGTTCTCCACCGCCAGGGCCACCAGCTCCCGCCGCTGCTCCTCCAGCGTCACGTTCCCGGCCATCTCCGCCTGGTCCATGGCCTGCTGCTTCTCCTGCACCGCCCGGTCCGCGTCGATCTTGGCCTCCCGGATCTCCCGCTTCTTGTTCTCCACCGCGATGGCGGTGTTGAGCTCGTTCTCCTTGATGGCCCGCTCCTGCTCCACCGCCGCGTTCCGTCGCCGGTAGACGGCCTCGTCCGCCGAGAGGAGCAGCTGCTCCCGCACCTCCGCCTCCAGGGCGCGGGCGGTCTCTGGATTGGGCTTGAGGGCCAGGACCGAGAGGGAGAGCACCTCGATACCGAGCTGATCCGCCATATCGCTCGTCCCGAGACCCTCCCGCACCGCCGCGACCATGGCCTCCGAATTCTTCAGCGCGGAACGCAGCCCGACCTTCTGCAGCTCGGCGCGCATCAGGACCTGCACCTGATCGATGATGCGCCGCGGCAGCTTCTCCGGATCGTCGGAGATGTAGCGTCGCTGATCCGGGGCCAGGGTGAAGTTCAGAAGTGACGACAGCTTCCCGGGCTCCCGGACCCGGTAGGCCACCTGCCCCTGTACCGTCACCTCCTGGAAGTCCGCGGTGACCTCCTCGAAGATGAACGGCACGTCCACGCTGGCGATGGGGACCGCCACCAGCGAGCTGCTCGGCCCGTAGTAGAAGAACGAGAGCCCGGAACCCTCCCGGACGACCTTCCCCCGCTTGTACTGCAGGACGTAGGTGCTCGGCTCGACTTTGATAAAACGAATTCCAAACATGAGGACCTCCCTCGGACGGTCGTGTCAGATCTCGAAGTTGAAACCCTGTTTGACCATCCGGTCATATTTCTTCTTGTTGAACCGATAGAGGCGGGCGGCTCTGTGGGCCACGTCCGTCTCGATCTCATCCAGCTCCTCCAAGATGCCCATGCCGAGGATCTTCTTCCGGAAGTTCCGCTTGTCGAGGGGCCGGTCCAGGATCTTCTCGTAGAGTCCCTGGAGCAGTCGCAGCGGAAACTTCGGCGGCAGCAGCTCGAACCCTACCGGCTGATACCGGATCTTTCCCCGCAGCCGTTCGTGGGCCGTCCGGAGGATCGCCTCGTGGTCGAACGCCAGGTCCGGGATGTCGTCGATGGCGAACCAGGCGGCCCGGTCCGCGTCCGTATCGGCCTCGACCCGGTGTTCGGACAGGTTGACCAGGGCGTAGTAGGCGACGGTCACCACGTGCTCCCGGGGATCCCGCTCCGGGGCGCTGAAGGTGTAGAGTTGCTCGAGGTAGACCTTTTCGAGCCCGGTCTCCTCGCACAGCTCACGGCGGGCGGTCTCCTCCAGCGGTTCTCCCACCTGAGAGAACCCGCCGGGGAGGGCCCAGCGCCCCTTGAACGGCTCGAGCCCCCGCTGGATCAGGAGCACCTTGAGATCTTCATCATCCAGGCCGAACACCACGCAGTCCACGGTGAGGGCCGGTCTCGCATATTCGTAGGTAAAAGGCATCGGGTCTCCTTAGTGTTTCATCTACGCAAAGCATAGTGTCCAGTTGACACCAAGTCAACCCTTTTATTGAGGTCGTTAGAAAAACATGGTGGGGGCAAATCTCTTATTCGCCCAACCTTCCCGAAAGAGGGCGATCACAAGGATCGCCCAGGTTTGATTTTCGCCCGCCTTTGATTCTTGGCTAGAACACGGCCTCGATCAGGCCAATCAGCCCGAATCTCTGTGAACCGGAGACGGCTTCGCAGCTGCAGCCGGAGCTCTCCGCGTTGTCCGAATCCCCTGGGCCGGTCTCCTCGGAATCCATATCCGTATCCTCACCCTCATCGGCATCCGTATCGTCGTCCGTATCGGCATCCGTGTCAGCGTCGGTATCGGCGTCCATGTCTGCGTCCGTATCGGCGTCCGTGTCAGCGTCCGTATCAGCGTCCGTATCAGCGTCCGTGTCAGCGTCCGTGTCAGCGTCCATATCAGCGTCCGTGTCAGCGTCCGTGTCAGTGTCCATATCAGCGTCCGTGTCAGCGTCCGTATCGGCGTCCGTGTCGGTATCCGTATCGCCATCCGCGCCGGTATCCGACCATTCATAGGCGCCAACGTCCACGGCCTCTCCCTGAGGGCGGGAAGTCCCGTCCGCGTCGATCGCGGGCGCCAGCTCGCTCGAGCCCGTATCAATAGCCGCGGCTGTAGCGAGCAGGTGGAGATCGAACCCCTCGGGATCCACGAACAGGGCCTTCGGATCTTCGATGATGAGGTTGCTGTCCACGGTGACAGACTCATGAGCATTGATGTCCGTGGTGAGGTTGTTGCGAATCACACAGTCCTCCGGGGCTGTTCCATCCTTGTGGGCGTCGATGCTTATCCAGGGGGGACCGGGATCCTCGTCGTTCAGATCCATGACCGTGTTGTTCACAATCCGGCAGCCCCGGGCGCCGAGCAGGGTGATGCCGTGCCAGTGGTCCGTAATGACCACGTTATTCTCCACCACCCAGTCCACGAAGGTACCGTCGAAGCAGCCGATGCCCTGGAGGGTCCCCCGGTGGGGCTGATCCGGATCCTCGGTGTTGATGATGGTGTTGCCGCGGAGCACGATCCCAACGACCTCTCCGGTTCCGACCTCACCATCCTCTCCGACCGACCAGGACTGGAACCCGTCGTCGTGATTCTCGTTGATGTCGTAGCAGTTCTTCACCGTGTTGTACTGGAACACGCCGTAGTCGCCGAGCCCTCGGAGACCGTCCCCGGCGAAGCGGTCCACCGTGTTGCCGTCCACCGTCGTATTCTCGGCGCCGACGGAGATGCCGAAGTTCACGTTCTCTAGCAGGTTGTCCCGGATGACATGGTCACTGCCGTCCGCCTGGATGCCGTTGCAAGAGAGGGTGTCCCAGTCGTCCGCGCTCCATCCGGAGGTATCCGCCACCGATCGGAGGGTGCATCCCGCCACGACGATCTCGCGCACCGGCCCTTGCCAGTCGTGACTATCCAGATCTATCAACGTGTGGGGCTCGTAGGTCTCTGCATACTCCGCGCTCACCGAGAGCCCCTCGATGTGCCACTTCGCGCTACCGCGTACCAGCACCCTTGAGAACCGAGGCTCCTCGCCAGTGACCGCGCGGATGGTGATCCAGTCCTCATTGTAGAAATTCTCGATGGCCAGGTCGCCATAGTCGCCGGATAGCAGCCATATCGTGTCCCCGGCGCGGATCGGGGCTCCGGGGTTTCGCTCCACCAGCGCACCGGTGCCGTCATAGGGGAGCTCCTCCGGCGCCATGCTCTCGATGAGGCCGTCATCCAACACCTGCTGAAGGCTCTGCCATGGGGCGGTCTCGCTGCCATCCCCGCCGGGGTCACCATTCTCAGGATCGATGTAGAAGTCCGCGCCGGCCGCCGATCCGATGAAGGCCGTCTGGCCGAGGAGAAGCCCGGCGATTCCCAGGATCATTCGACATTGTATTTTCGAGGTGTTACTCATCTGATTCCTCCATGGGGTTTTAAAAATGATACCATTGAATCAGGTGACCAAAGTCGTCACCTGTCGACCGGCTGGTCGAACCGGTCGACAATATCGTCGATATTATTATTAATCTTCCAACCGCAACTACTGCTCGCATCAGGAAAAAACATCAATATTACAGAGTCTTACATGTTGAACGGCCGGTTTACACGTCAGCTGGTACGGTTTTTGATTTACAAGGGCCGGATTTGATCAAAAAAGGAGCAACAATATGTCGGTATTTGCTTTCGGAAGCCCATGGCTCGCGTTATGCTTTTCGCTTCTCGTCGCTGGTTCCCTTTGGGGCTCGGGGTGTAGCCAGGTCTCCCGCTCCGACAGTGACAGTAATGGTGACGGTGACTTCATAGAGGGTGAAGGGGACAGTTCAACCCCTGAATCCACGTCCGGAAACGAGGTCACCTCCGATCCGGGGGACCAATTCTGGGAGAGTGACGACTTCGATGAGTGCGCGACGGTGAGCGAAACCGCGCAGAATGTATTCCAACCCCTTGATATCATTTTTACTATCGATAACACCCCCAGCATGCTGGACGAGATCAACGAGGTCCGGGCCAACATGAACCGTTTTTCACAGGAGATTATCGACAGCGGTCTCGACGCTCAGATTGTGCTGATTTCCTGTCTTCCGGGAGACTGCGACAACGATCGATTTCACGGGATTTGTATCGACGCTCCCCTCGGCGCGCCGGACGGATGCCCCGAGGACGGCCCCTACGAGGACACGAACCTGCCGAAATACTTGCACCTCAGCGAGCGGGTGCCGAGCGTCAAGGGGCTGGGGATTACCCTCGATACCTATGATGACTGGCAATCGATGCTCCGCGATGGTTCGAAGAAGCATTTTGTCATTGTGTCGGATGATACCGATGAGACCAGTGCCCAGGCATTCCACGAAGCGGTGCTCGCCCTCGGTGACGAGTTCGACGAGTACCAGTTCAACGGCATCTTCGCCTACATGAGCAAGGATGACGCCTGTGATATCGATGAGAGCGAGCCGTGCTGCACCTTCGCGGCTCCGGAGGGGAACACCGACTCGTGGGAGACGGTCTACGCGGATCTGGTGACGATGACCGGCGGCGTCTCCGGAGATCTCTGCCTGCAGGACTTCGACCCCGTCTTCGAGGAGCTGGCCCAATCCGTCATCCGGTCAGCTGAGCTCAGCTGCGAGTGGGAGATTCCGGAGCCTCCGGAGGGGGAGGTCCTGGATCCGACCCTCGTCAACATCGACTTCCTTGACGGAGAGGGCAACCTCTTCCCCATCGGAAACATCGCCGATGACTCCCTGTGTGACCGAGTCGACAACGCATGGTATTACGACAATCCTGAGAATCCATCCCACATCCTGGTGTGCCCGAACACCTGCGACTGGATTCAGGGTTTCACGGGTGCGCAGATCGTGCTCCAGTTCGGCTGCGAGACCGAGACGATTGTGGTATAGTCGGCACTCCCTCCGAGACTCGAAGCTCCGGTCTAAAATGCACATCCAAATTTCCGCGAGATTCAGCCGACAGCTTGGAGTGGGCAGAAGCCGCCGAAACATGGTAATGTAAAGCATTAATAAATACCTTAATATGGTTTGAAAATATAGTTAAAAATAGGCATTGAAAACTGCACATGGGATGCGTTGAATTCTGGAACGCAGGGTCGGCCGTATCTGCGGTCACGTGCCTGGCGGTCGCCGCGCCGGCAAACTCTCTGATTCGCCGTATGCGACAGGGCAGGGAGATGATGCAGATGAAGGCGTTGCTCATTGTGCTGGTCACATTGTGCTGGTCATGCTCTTCGCCGCCGTGGCGGCGGCGGGAGGTGGCCGGGAAGGTGATCGGGCCAGGGCCACCTTCGCAGGGGGGTGCTTCTGGTGTATCGAGGCGCCCTTCGAGAAGGTCACCGGGGGCGGGAAGGGTTCATCGAGAGCAACTGGAAGGACTCCCGCTGAGGCCGCAAACCGTGCCACCGAAGGAGAGCCTCGAGCCCTCCCGGATACCGCTCCGGTTTCACGTCACCTATGAGAACGGGAATCCCCGGTCTTGGGGAAGGGTAGAAACCCATGCCTCACGAACGTGGCGAGACCGGCTCGACTCCTGAACATGCCGGAGAGGCTCCCTGCCGGCGCTTGAGATCGGCCGCGTAGGACGAGCTGGGGATCCCCGGCCCGGTGCTGATGGAGAACGCCGGCAGGGGGGCGACGCGGATATCGCGCGGTTATGAGGGATGGTGGATTGATCGCCTCGCACGAGAGCCTCTTCCTCACCAGCGCTCCGTACCGTGGCAGCCCGTGCTCGCACAATTCCCGTTCGTGTAGGCGCCGTTCGACAAGGCGATGTTCGGTTGGCCGTCCAGATGCCCCGCGGCGTCGATGATATTGTTGTCGCCATCTACGACGCTGTGACAGGTGACGCACGAATATCTGCGGTGTTCCCCATGGCTCCCGGTGGACGGAGGGGTGCCGTGGCATGCGCCGCACTCCCCGATGTCGGTATCGGCATCGGTATCCGCATCAGTATCAGTATCGGTATCGGCATCGGTATCCGCATCAGTATCAGTATCGGTATCGGTATCCGCATCAGTATCAGTATCGGCATCAGTATCGGCATCGGTATCGGTATCCGCATCAGTATCAGTATCGGCATCAGTATCGACATCAGTATCGACATCGGTATCGGCGTCCGTATCGGCATCGGTGTCGACGTCGCTATCGGCATCCGTGTCGGCATCGGTATCGATATCGGTATCCGCGTCCGTGTCGGCATCAGTGTCGGTGTCCGTATCTGAATCGCTATCCGTATCGGTGTCCGTGTCCGAGTCACTGTCGGTATCGGCGTCCGTATCCGAGTCCGCATCGCTGTCCGAACCCGCTTCGGTATCGTTGATGGGACCCGGGGGGATACACGTCGCCATCCCGTCCACCATGGTGCACCTCATGGCGCGGGCACCGCAGTCGTTCCAGAGTAACCAGCCGCCGCTGACACAGCGGTGGCCTTCTTCATTCACACACCGGAATATCCCCTCGGGACAGGGCTCTTTGGCAGCCGCGTTTTCCGAGTCCGCGGACGACCCCGTATCCCCATAGAAATCCCACCCGTCTTTGTCAGCGGTCTCTGCACAGGCTGTAAGCAGCAGCGCCTGGAAAACCGTTGATACGAATATATCCATTTTCGTCATGACATCATCTCTGTGTTTTCTTTTCAGGTCGGTGACTATCTACTTGTTAACGGCGTGGCACCCTTTGCCCATGCAGTAGGCGGTCTTGTAGAATTTCTCCACGTCCTGCCCCTTCTTCTTAGGGATCCCTGCGGTGTTGTGACAGTACACGCAGTTGATCTTGGCCTTGTCCTTGCCGGTCATCTTGAGGTGAGCCTTGTTGGTCTTGCCGTTCGCCAGGACGGCGCCGGAGGCGAAGAGTGTCATCAGAGAGAGAGCGATAATGATTTTTTGCATCAGTCGATTGCCTTTCCGGTCGTTACAAAGGATACACGACCTTGTCGTCGCTATGGCTGCTCGAGCCGGAGCTCCTCATATACCCATGAGTTGCCGGATGAGGTGATTCCTTCAGGGACGGGATTATTTTTTTCTCTTTTGGGCCCTATTCCCATACGGCGAAGCGTCAACCGGCAAAGGCCAATAGAAAAAAAACGGGCCAACACGAGAAAAGATCACAATAACCGATGACGCCGGCCATTTATCCCATAGTTCCGCGCCGTCGTCGTCTCCCAATCGGGAGATAGGCGCCGCCACGAGGGAGAGGGTAGAGGTGCATTCCGAGGTTGTCGCCATAATAAAGGTTCGTGCCCGATGAGCGGTCGCTGTCGTCGGAGCTGTCCAGTGAACGCCGTCCTGTCCGATGAGATCCTCGTCACCGCATGCGGCGCGGGAGATAGAGAAGCCCTGGGAGAGCTCTTCGGTCGTTATGAACACGACGTATACAAGTTCCTGGCCAGCGTTTCGGACTGCTCCCCGCATGATCTCGATGATCTCGTTCAAACCACCTTCGTCGAGGTGTTCCGATCGGTGCACCGATTCGTCGGGCGCTCCTCGGTCAAGACCTGGATCTTCGGCATCGCCGCGAACGTGGCGAGGATGCACCTCCGAGGGGAGATTAGAAAACGGCGCGCGCTGAGGGCCGTCTCCGATATCCCCCCGGCCTATGCGCCGACCCCCGGAGAGCAGGCTGAGGGCAGGGAGTCCATCGAAAGGCTTCGGGCCGCGCTGTGTGAGTTACCGTATCCACTCCGATCGGTTTTTGTGATGTGTGCGCTGGAGGGGATCCCCGGCGTCGAGGCCGCGAGAGCGCTGGACCTCCCGGAGGGGACGCTGTGGAGACGGCTCCACGAGGCCCGGCGACACCTGATCCGCTACATGTAGGCGGGGGCGGAGAATCAGAATCCGCGATCGCAGGAGGAAGCCGCCTTCGACTCCGCGGATGCCGAATTCGTCGACATCCCGGACGATATCCTCCGAATCCGCCAAAGTGCTCGTTCTATAGTGGCGAGCCTGTCCTCCCAAAGAACAAGATGACGGTTCGAGATGCAGAGCCAAATTAGGAGTGGGGTGACCGGACGCACGGGAAAGAGGTCCCGTAGGCCAGGAACAGGCTTACGCGGTGCTGCCCCCCGCTTCCCGGATCCACTCGATGATTGCCAATCAGGCGATTCCTTCCTGGTCCCTCGCTGCAGGGGTTATAGCTGATTGACGTGAGAAATGATGGATGAGGTCAAGGAACGACGAAGGACTGGCAAATTCAAGGAGGAGTGACGCTGAGAACATTCATCATCGCCGCGTTCAATCGATTGAAATCCCTGAAATGAGGGACTAGGATGCAAAAATGAGAATCCTTCCTACCCTCCTGGTCGTGCTCGGCGCCGCGGTGGCCGGTTGCCGGGCTCCCAAAGAGAACCGGCCGGAGGAGCGCCGGCGCGGGGTCAGCGAAGCGGCGTCAGAGGGGGACGTATCCGTGAGCTTCGAGGACTGGTATCGGCGCGCTCGGGTCGACGCCCTCGGTCTGGCCGCCGCCGCGACGCCTTATTTGGGAAAGCGGGTTCGCTGGACCCTGCACGCCATGGGCCGGGAGGTCAACGGCGCCTACGATCCCGCTGTCCCGAACGGTCCGTCGAACTGGCGGGAGCGGGCCCGGCTCTTCACCTCGGGGTTGAGCCCGCGCAGCGATCTCTCGGCGGTGCTCGGTTCGCGGGTTCCGGTCATCGTCGCGGTGCTGGCTGACGGCGGCGAGGGATATGGGCTGCTCGACCGAACCGCCACGGTGCGGGTGGCGGCGACCCTTTGGGGCGTGGACGGCAACGAGCTCTTCCTGAAAGACTATCGCATCGAGGCGCTCCCCTTCACGTCCGGAGCCGTGGCGACGGCACCGGTCGCGGATCCCGAGGCGCAGCCTGTCACCCGCGAGTACGCCAATGAAATGGCGATCGTCGAGCGGTTGGTGCGTCACCCCCTGGCCCGAGGCCGCGGCGAAGTCATCCTGATCGGCCCGACAGCACCGGGGAAGACGAGCGACGGGCATACGGTGGCGTGGTTGGATCCGTCGAGCGGAAAGACGTTCCCCGGGGTGAAGATCGAGGGGCCGCAGCCCTCCGTGATAACGGCGCGCAACGTGGCGTGGTCGGGCAGCCTCTGGTTCGACAACGGCCACTGCTGGCGCGGCGCGGATCTGGTGCGCACCCCGGACGGCGACTACGCCTCTTTGCTGTGGCGCAACCTCGGCCGGGACGCGGTCTCATCGGCCTGTACCGAAAACAGCTTCGAAAACTAGGGTTCGAAAAGGGACGCGTCTCTACCTCCGGGGGCCGCCCTTTGGCGGACCGGCGCCGAGTCCGGACTTGAAGAGGACCACCCGCATGCCCCAGCCGAACCGGAGCTCTATGTCGTTGACCAGAAGCCCCTTGCCGTGCCCCACGTCCATCGCGAAATACACCTGCAGATCGGCCTGCCCGCCGGCGACGAAGAGGCCGTAGGCGTTGCTGAAGGTGGCCAGGAAGAACTTGTTCTGGACGCGGACCTCGGTCTCGAGGCACCGGACGATTTTGCGAGCCGCCACATCCGCCAGGATCCGCTCAGCGTTTTTTGCACCTCGAAATCATCCGGCCGGCGGGACGACAAGGTGGGCGTCCAGGATCGCACGGGAAAAGGAAGCCCATACCAGCCCGGTTAAGCGCGTAATGTTAAGGAGGAGAAGAATACAGGGAAGTCTTTCAAGTCTTTAAGCTAAGCATAAACCCAACGCGCTGTTCCCGGGCTGGTATGGCGCTGTTCCTTGGTCCGTGGGGACGTTCGCTATCATCGATTCGGTGTTGCGGCGCTACACGATCGGGGAGATGTCGCCGTCATCGCCGTCATCACCGTCATCGCTGTCATCGTCATCATCGCCGTCATCGTCATCATCGCCGTCATCGATCGTCGAGCTTCCATCGGAATCATTGCCAGGAGTGTCCTCGTTGGTGTCGCACTCATCATTGCATCCGTTGCAGTAGCAGTTACAGTTGCCCTCTCCCTGGCACTTGCAGTAGCAGCACCCATGCCCGTGGCAGTGGGCGTGGCAGTTCCCGTCGCCGTGACAGTGGCTGTGGCACCACCGGTACTGGCCCTTGCAGTTCCGGTACCGATGCTGGTATTGGTATTGATACTGATTCTGAACCGCTTCTCCCGCCATGTCGCAATCGCCTTCGATGCAGGTATTCGAATGGCAGTGGGTGTGGCAGCATCCGTCATCATCGCAATGAGTGTGACAACAGTTTCCGTCTTCGCATATATCGGACAGCTCGTTGTCATCAGCGGGCATGCCGTTGGCCTGCCCGCCGTTGCCCTTCGCCATTGACGGTTCCTCCGCCTCTGTATCGACGGGGGATTCGCAAGCGCCGTTCAACGCGATCTCATCCTGACCAATCGCCGCGGTCTCGTTCTCTTCAGCACAACTCATCAGGCCCATCGACACCCCCAGCAATCCGCCGATCACCAGGACACTCGCCGTTTTGAATCTCATTTTGTCTCCATTTTCTGTCGACCCGCTTGTTTCCGTTGCGGGAAGGGCTAAGCAAAAAGCGAACCATGATCCGCCGTTTCGACGGAAAAGGTTTTGGGGTTCAGCGATATCTGGCTGGATTTCTTGAGAAATTGCCAAGGTCCGTCCTGCTCCTTCGGTGAGGGAGACCATCGCCCCTGGGAGGGGAGTTCGACCAATCCGTCGCACATGAGTACCCAAATGGTCGAACCGCTCAATGTGAGGCCGCATGATACGAACACGGAATCGCGCTGGCCTGCAGTGACGAGTTGCATTTTTTTAATTAATAGGTGAAAAAGTTCAGCGCGGTTAGCTCTTTTTGGGCGCCCCCTGTCAGGAGGTTGGAAATGGCTCATTGGTTCAGATGGTTGTTTTTCGGAATGCTCATAATATCGGCTTCCTGCGGGGATTCCGCCGGAGGAGGAGAGCCCGACGCCGGTACCGATACGAATTCCGATACGGACACAGACAGTGACACGGACGCCGACTCGGACGCGGATACGGATACGGACGCGGATATGGATACGGACGCGGATATGGATACAGACGCGGATATGGACGCGGACTCGGATACGGACACGGACGCCGACGGAGACAGTGATGCCGATACCGATACTGACGGTGACGCGGATACGGACGCAGACGCTGATGGGGACACGGACACCGACGGGGACACGGACACCGACGGGGACACGGACACCGACGGGGACACGGACGCCGACGGGGACACGGACGCCGACGGGGACACGGACGGGGACGGGGACACGGACGGGGACACGGACGCCGACGGCGACACCGGTGACGACACAGGCTCCGGCTCGGGATCCGACGACACCGGTACAGGGGAGGAGGAGTCACCGGTGATCGAACCGCCGTCGTGTACGGGATCGGGGACGACCTATTACGCGAGCCCCGAGGGGAGCGGAGACGCGTGCAGCGAGTTCTCTCCCTGTTCCCTGTCCACGGCCGCGTCAAGACCCCACCCGGGGGATATCGTCTGCCTCCGCGCCGGTACTTATCAGGGCCCCCTCGAAATCGCCGGCAACATCTCCGGTAACCCGGGCGGCTGGATCACCTTCTCCGCCTATCCGGGGGAGCTGCCGAGGATCATGGGGGGGGTCACCATGATGGAGCCGTCGTCGACGCATCTCCGGTTCAACGGCATCGCCTCCATCGGCGGCAACAGCGGGTTCGAGAACGCCCTGGGGTTCAACCAGAACGGCTACCTGGAGTTCATCAACTGCATCGCGGATTTCAACACGATGAACGGCATCGGGTTTCACGGGGCCCAGGGACTCCGAGTCTCCCAGTGCATCGTCGCCCACACCGGCAGCAGCGAGACCTATTCGTGGTCGAGCGGCGTGGATCTGTGGGCGGTCACGGGGACCCCCGCCGACAACATTGTGGAGCGCACGGTGGCGTTCGAGAACGTCGACATGGAGTGCCACAGCGACGGCAGCGGGTTCATCACGGACATCGGCGACATGAGCAGCACGGGATCCACCGGGGCCACGTTCATCAACAACATCGGCTTCAGGAACGGCGGCTCCTGCATCCGCATCACCGGCTCTCAGAACACCGTGATGATCAACAACACCTGCCTCGACAACGGCCTCGATCCGGAGGCGGGGATCGTTCCGACGAATCACCGGTGCGGGGAAATGGAGATCCCTCCCCCCATCTATCCCGGCGAGATCTATTTCAACGACGACACCACCACGTTGTCCGGCGCGCGGCTTTACAACAACCTCGCGGTGGCCGGCGTCAATCAGATCGCCATCAACCGCGCGCCGATGGAGGCGGGCAACAACGTCGGCATCGACAACGGTGGGGCTTCACCGTTTTTCGCCGAACC
Source organism: Polyangia bacterium (assembly GCA_050304755.1). Classification (GTDB taxonomy): domain Bacteria; phylum Myxococcota_A; class Polyangia; order JAAYKL01; family JAAYKL01; genus CAYWLQ01. The sequence goes on from JBNLED010000153.1 coordinate 39,670, forward strand.
ACCCCTCGATCTCACCCTGACCTCAACGGAAACTGACGACATCGTAGGGAAGGGCGCCCTCGAGGCGGCGCCGGAGCTCGATATCGGGTTCGACCCTCGCTGCCTCTCCGACACCCCGCCGACAGGGGAGGGCCGGCAATCCTGGTGGCTGTACTCCATCGACTACGACTACATCGAGAGCATCGGCGGGACCGTCTACTGCTTCCACCCGAAGACCCGCACGACACCGACGGATATCGGCGCGTACAATCACTGAACCCGATTCTGATAACGAAATTCCGCGCTAGCCTAGTCTTATCCCTAGACTTTCGACATCTTGATCCGAAGCGGTCTATTGGATGCCAGCGCCGGCCATGACGATGTTGGGGACCGAGGAGGCGTCGTCCAACGTATAGGAGTAGACCTCCGATGCATTGAACGCACCACCGGTGGAGATGGGGTTGCTCCCGGTGGTGTTCGCGAAGATGTTCCCCTGCCGGGTCACCACCGCGGTGCCCTCGCCGTTGGTCTGATAGATAATCGGATCGTCGCTGCCGTCGAAGTAGTTATTCTCGATGAGCAGGTTCGCGTACTGGCCCGCGGCGATGCAGTAATTCTGCCCAGAGTCGCCGTTCACCGGCTCGTATCGGTAGTAGTTGTTGAAGACGTGCACCTTGCCGTAGCGGACGCGGGGCATCCGCTCCCTGACGCCGGCCCCCCACCAGTTGTGATGGAAGGTGATGTTAATCTTGCCCTCGTCGTCCGAGCGGTTGTCTCCGTTTCCGCAGAGGTTGGAGAACATGTGGTCGTGGCCGGACGTGTAGAAGAACTTGCACCACGATACGGTGACATAGTTCGACGCGCGGACGATGTCCAGGTTGCCGTCCAGGCCGTCCGAGAACTCGCAGTGGTCGAACCAGACGCACTCGCACCCGGAGAGCTCGAAGGTGTCTCCCGTGCCGCCGTTTCCGTGGCTGAAGTGGAGGTTCTTGAAGATGACGTTCCGCGAGCCGCTCAGCTCGAACCCGCCCGAGATCTCCGCGTTGTTGACGCCGATGACCGTCTTGTCGCTGACCCCGTCGACGTCCACGTAGCCCAACTGACCGGAGACCGCGATGACCATCGGGCCGAAGGTCTTGAGGGCGCTGATCAGCTCCTCGGCGGTGTTGGCGGTCAGCGTCGGCTCCCCGTCCCCGCCCCCGGTGGTGCCGTTCTCTCCGCACTCCCGGGCGTCCGCCCAGCCGATGCAGTCATTGTCTGAAGGATCCGTATCGAAAATCTCCTGGCACTCCCCCGCAGAGATCCCCGCCCCGGCGATCGCCAGGTTATCGACATTGACGAGCCCCGTGGTTCCGGTGGCGGTCAACCGGATGACATTGTTCCCGGCGATGAGATCGGCCGTGGTGCTCAGAGTGGCCCACTCGGTCCAGTCTCCGGTGCTCGGGAAATCCAAGGCGCTGACGGTCTCTCCGTTGATGATGAGATCCGCCGGCCGGTCCGAATCGCTCGCGAAGCGCCATTCCAGATCCGCGACGCCCCCGGAGGCGTTCACCGCCCACTCGATGCTGGTCCCGGATGAGTTCAGGGTGTTGGCGTAGCCCACGCCGGTGAACCCGCCGTTCTCGGACTCGACGTCACCGTTGACAAAACAGAATCCGTCCGCCTCCTCTTCGATGATCAGATTGAGCTCCGCGTCGGTATCGGAATCGGCGTCCGTGTCGGTGTCCGTATCGCCGTCCGTGTCCGTATCGCTATCCGCATCCGTGTCAACGTCGGTGTCAGCGTCGGTGTCGGCATCCGCATCACCGTCCGAGTCCGTATCCGTGTCCGTATCCGTATCTGTATCACCGTCAATATCACCATCAGCATCACCATCAGAATCCGTGTCGGCGTCCGAGTCCGTGTCGGCGTCGGCGTCCGAGTCCGTGTCGGCGTCGGCGTCCGTATCAACGTCCGTGTCGGCGTCCGCGTCTGTGTCAGCGTCAGCATCGGTGTCGGCGTCCGAATCAGTGTCTGCGTCGGCGTCCGTATCGGCGTCCGTATCGGCGTCCGCATCACCGGCGGTGTCCGATCCTCCGAAGGCGCTGCCGGTATCCTGATCCGCAGGGCTGTCCCTCCCGGTCGCGCACCCCGAAAACAGCCCCAGAATCCAAAGTCCCCAAGCATATCGACTCATACAAATCCTCCTTTACTGCAATGATATAGTGCAGTCAGCGACGCAATCGGAGTGATTTTAATGATATTCAATGAAACCACCAGCTCAGATACCCGATCTCAATAGGGAAAAGTTGATCCCGAGACCCCGGCAATCACGAAAACCCGTGCTGTACAAAAGAGAAACCCGGCGAGCATCGATTTCCGGAAGCTTATCGAGAGGGGAACTGCAGGGTTTCGAAAATAGCGGATAATTCCTGTTTATAAAAATTTCTATTTCTATCATATTGAAATAGGGAATGGGGACACTGGACATCACCCATCCGATCTCACCCGGTAACGTGAGGTGGGTGGACTTACCCAACAGGTTCCGTTAAGAGAAGGACGTGGAGACCGCGGTTCAATGCAGGGGGCTCGTCAAACGCTATGAAGATGTCGTGGCGGTGAACGGAGTGGATCTCACCGTGGAGAAGGGGGAGTGCTTCGGACTCCTGGGACCGAACGGCGCCGGCAAGACCACCACCATCGAAATTCTGGAGGGGCTCACCCCTCAGGACGAGGGCACCGTGGAGATTCTGGGCGGTGAATGGCGTCGGGGCCGGGATCACCTCATTCGCCAGCGACTCGGGGTACAGCTCCAGGACAACCAGATCGCCGAGCGGCTCACGGTGGAGGAGGTGCTCCGGCTGTTTCGATCGTTTTATGAACAGGGGCTTGATGTGGAGGCGGCCCTCGATCTGTTCGACCTGAAGGCCAAGCGCAAGACGCGCTATCACAAGCTCTCCGGCGGCCAGAAGCAGCGGCTCTCTCTGGCCTGCGCCCTCCTCAACGAGCCCGAGCTCGCCTTTTTGGACGAGCCCACCACGGGGCTGGATCCCCAGGCCCGGAACCGGGTGTGGGAGCTGGTCCGGGGGTTTCGGGACCGGGGTGGTACGGTGGTGCTCACCACCCACTATATGGAGGAGGCCGAGAAGGTCTGCGATCGGCTCGCCATCATCGATCGCGGGGTGCTGATTTTAGAGGGCCCCCCCGGGAAGCTCATCGCGGATCTGGGGGCCGAGCAGGTGGTGGAGTTCCGGGTCAAGGGCGATCCCGACCTCGGTGATCTCAACGATCTCCCGGGGGTGACCTCGGCGGTCCGGCGGAACGGCTCGGTCTCCCTCAACATCACCGCCGTGGAACAGGTGCTCCCGGCGCTGCTCTCGCGAATCGCGGACAGGGGCTGGACCCTGGACTACCTCAAGACCCACCAGCCCACCTTGGATGACGTCTTTCTGGAGCACACAGGGAGGGCCCTCAGGGATGAGTAGGCACCCCATCATAGAGATCACCAAGGCCCGGCTCCGGGAGTTCTACCGGGAACCGGGGGCCCTCTTCTGGGTGTTCGGCTTTCCGGTGATCATGGCCGTTGTCCTCGGTATCGCCTTCACCAATCGCCCGCCGGAGAAGCCCCGGGTGGCGGTCATCGACAACGCGCATGCCGGGTGGCTGACCCAGGCCCTCTCTGAGGAGGATGATGTCAAAGTGACCCGTCTCTCAGAGGTGGCCGCCGATTTGGCCCTCCGAAAGGGAACGGTGGACGTCATCGCCCGGTCCGACGTCCCCGGCGAGGTGATCTACCTGTTCGATTCGGCCCGGGACGAGAGCCGCGTGGCCCGGCTCGTGGCGGACAACGCGGTCCAGCGGAGCCAGGGACGGACCGATGTCATCAAGGCGGAGGATCGGGCGCCGGATCAACGGGGCTCCCGGTACATCGACTTCCTCATCCCCGGCATCATCGGGCTCAACGTGATGGGCAGCAGCATGTGGGGGGTGGGGTACTCCATCGTCCACGCCCGGCGCCGGCGGGTGCTCCGGCGGCTCGCCGCCACCCCGATGCGGCGCTCCCACTTCCTCCTCGGCTACATCCTCTATCGCCTCATCTTCCTCACCTGGGAGCTCGGCGCCCTCCTGCTCTTCGCTTATCTCGCCTTCGATGTGGTGCCCATCGGATCCTACCTGAGCGCGGTTACCATCGCGGTGTTCGGCACGGTTGCGTTCACCGGCCTCAGCCTCCTCGTGGCCGCCCGCGTGGAGAGTCAGGAGGCCGCCAACGGCTGGCTCAACTTCCTCATGCTCCCGAGCTGGCTCCTCTCGGGCACCTTCTTCGCCTACACCCGATTCCCCGAGGTGATGCACGCCCCCATCCGGGCGCTCCCCCTCACCGCCCTCAACGACGCCATGCGCGCGGTCTTCAACGAGGGGTCAGCCCTCATCGATGTCTGGTCGGAGCTGGGCGTCCTCGGTCTGTGGGCGGTGCTCGGGTTCGTCATCGCCCTCAAGACGTTCAAGTGGCAGTGAACATGCCCCGTCCGGAGGATCCCCCGACCCGTGAGCAGTGTCTGGCGCTCATGGAAGCGCATGGCATGCGACCGAATATCCGGGCCCACAGCCTCGAGGTCTGCAGAATCGCCCTCGCCGTCGGTAGGGCCGTCGCGGCGCGCGGTGTCGCGATGAACCTTCCGCTGATAGAGGCGGGAGCCCTGCTGCACGACATTACCAAGACCCGCTCCCTCGAGACCCGGGAGAACCACGCGGAGACTGGTCGCGCGCTCCTTGAGTCGCTCGGGTTTCCCGAGACCGGGGCAATCGTGGGAGAGCATGTCATTCCGCCGGACCCCGGAAACCGGCTTACCCCTTCCGAGATTGTCGCGTACTCGGACAAGCGGGTGTTGCACGATCGCAAGGTCTCGCTTGACGAGCGATTCGTCTATCTATTGGAGACTTATGGTAAAATGCCGAACGCGTCACAGTATTTCGCCGGGATGAGACGGCGCATGGAGGCCATCGAGGAGAAAATCGAGCGTCTGGCCCAGCGTACCTCCGATGATATCATTGAAACACGACGCTCGCGACAGCCCTCAACGACTCGTTGATTCTCCGACCGCCACTACCTCTTCGCAGTGGGATGTCAGGTTTGCGAACAATTCACCGCAATCGGATGACATTTTGGCGTTTTTCCAAGCTCGGTCTTGAAGCGGTCGATCTTTGCATCCGCTAATACATTCAATATTTACAACGGGTTAAAAGTTGTTCCGGTTGCTCTGGCACGGCTCTTGCGTGGGTGTGACGCAGATTGAGCAAGGAGGTAACGCCATGGAAACACAATGGATGAAACACCGGTTGGAAGAGAGCGATTTCACCCCTCTGAACGAAGACAGCACCGTCTCCTCGGCCCTGATGAATCGGCTGAAGGCACGGATCGAGAGGCGGGTGGGTAAAACCCGATACCGGGGCCCCTCCGAGAGGCGTTACTGGGACCAAACCGTCGAGTCCCCATTGACTCCCGCCGCCTAGCGCCTATAACAGCCGAGGAATTCCCGGACCGGAAAGGAGCTCGGCGTGAACATTCCCCTCCATCTCGGCAAATACTACCGATACCTCTTCGAGGAGGCCAACCTGCTGGTGGTCATCGGCACCTTCGAGGAGGTGCTCACCAGCAAGAAGCTGTACGAGGAGCGCTACCGGGTCCCGCCAATCGAGAAAGAGGTCAACGAGGCGCTGGAGCGGCTCATGGCGTCCGCGGCCCTCGCGGCGGTTTCGTTGTCAGAGCGGGAGTCCTGGGGGATCACCGTGACCCTGTCGGGGTCGCCGCATGGTTTCTTCTGCGGAGTGGAGCCGGAGGGGATGATCTGCGCGACCGCCCGCCCCGCCGAGCCGGAACGGAACGCGGCCTATGTCCAGCGGCAGAAGGGGGAGGAGCCCATGACCCAGAGCTACTACCCGCCGGACACGGACGACATGAGAGCCGCGGTGGAGGCCTACTTCTCCCAGTCGGTCCAGGTGGAGACCCGCATCGCCCTCGGCTCGAATCACCGGGGCGTCCTGGTGCAGGCGCTGCCCGGCGGCCGGTTCGAGGAGGTGGCCGAGCTCCCGGATGACAAGCTCCTGGAGCTCCTGACCCAGATGGCCTCGAGGGGGGAGCTGAAGCCCGTCGGCGAGGTGGTGATTTTCTACGAATGCCGCTGCAGTGACGACATGATCCTGGAGATGATCACCAAGCTGCCGGCCGAACGACAGCGGGAGATCTGGGGGGATGAGCGAAGCATCACCGCCGAGTGTCCCCGCTGCGGCCGCGAGTACACCGTTGAGAGGCGCAACCTGTCTTCCTGATTGAGGAGGTACCGATGAGCGGAAAACCGGATTTCGGCGTCTATGGCATTCTGACAAATCCCATCGTGGGATACGAGCGACTCGCCGCTGTCATGGTGGAGAACGGTGTGCGATACATCCAGCTGCGGATGAAGGAGCAAACCAAAGACTTGGTGAAGAAGACGGCGGAGCGGCTCCGGCGGATCATCACGGCGCCGTCTCTCTTCATTATCAACGACGATCCGACCATCGCCCGGGAGGTGGGGGCCGACGGGGTGCACCTCGGCCAGGATGACCTATCGTTCGGGGAGGCCCGCGCGCTGCTCGGGGACGGCGCCGTCATCGGCCTCTCCACCCATACCCCGGACCAGACCCGCGCCGCCTGCGCGGAAGGTCCGGACTACATCGGCGTGGGGCCGGTTTACGCCACTCCCACCAAGAACATCCCGGATCCGGTCATCGGTCTCGACGGCATGCGAGAGATGATCACCGTCGCCACCTGTCCGGCGGTGGCCATCGGCGGAATTGATTTGGAAAACCTTCCCCTCGTGCTCGAGAGCGGCGCCCGGAACGTTTGCGCGGTTCGATGCGTCAACCAGGCGGCGGAACCGGACGCGGTGCTCAAGGCGATGATGCGCACCCTCGCGGGTTTCTCCAGATGATCCGAGACCCCGAGGCGGTGCGGTCCGGCTGGTTCTTCCCCCGACTCCTCGTCCTCACGGCGCTCATGGAGGGCTTCACCCTGTTCTGTCGCTTCGGCCTGAGGCTGCAGGCCACCCGGGACACCGCCTCGACTCTGGGGCAGTTCACCTGCGGTGTTCGCGTTCACCACAGTTATATCGGTCTCGCCCTCATCGGGGTCGCCCTGCTGCTCTCCAGGAGACGCGGCGCCCTGTTTCGATGGATCCTGGTTCTGGGGAGCGCCATGATTCTCAGCGACCTGGTGCACCACTTTCTCGTGTTGTGGCCCCTGACGGGGGATCCGGAATTCCACCTGTTATATCCGAGGTGAGGGCCCTAAGGTCTCTGGTCAAAATAAAGTTTCCAAGCTGGCAATCGCAGCGCCCGTCCGGCAAGGCGCGAGGAGTGGAGAATACTGGGGGTATTTGACCGACGAGCAACGCCGACGGGCGGGATGCAGCGGTTGTCAGATGGCAAGTTGATTTTGATCAGAGGCCTTACAGACCCTTACACTCCGAATACTCGTCCTCGCACTCGCAGAAGAGGCGGGCGTCGCCGGAGTTCATGGAGGGATAACGGCACGTCTCGTCATAGGCGAACTTGTCGAGGCCGGTTTTGATATGCGCGAGGCAGAGGTTGTGCTCCTCTTCACAGTCTTCCTCTGAGCAGGAGGTGAGGCTTAGAATAAGAGTGAAGACAATCATCAAGCTGTGGATAAGTTTCTTTACGAACATAATGGCTCTCCTCTCGGCGCCCACATAAAATCGCGGTCAATAATACCCGCCCGCAGACGGCAAGTAAACCCACCCCTGTACGAATCAGGGGAACCGCGGCGGAGCGGACAGGCTTGTGTCCGCTGCGAGGGATGGTACTATTCCCACATGACGGCCGATATGAAAGCGAGGTATGTGATGGCTCTCGTGCGCTTCAGGGCGATGCTCCTTGTTTTGTGTTTCTTGTATATTTCGGGATGCGGGGCGAAGATACGGCGTTATACGGCCCCCGGAGACTCCGCCGGACACTGTGAGATTCACCTGGACGACTCGTTGAACCTCCTCGAGATTGACGATGTCACGTTCCAGGGGCGCCAAAAGGGCGTCGGGGTTCGCTATGATATTGTCAGTGTCGCGCCGGGGAGTCACCGTTTCAGCGTGGTCTACTTCGACTCCGAGACGCAGCCGGATCCCCCGGAGATCATCGAGCTCAATACCGAGCCGCGCAAGAAATACCGGTTTATCCTCGATATGTCGCAGGGCCTCAGCAAGAAGGGGGTCTGTGTCATCGCCGAGGACGCGGCGACCGGCGAGTGGCTCGCCGAGTCCCCTCCGGGAATTCGCAAGGCCTATATCGTCGAGTCCGGGAGGTCCCTCGACGCGAAAATCACCGTGCCGGAGGCGCCGGGTCTAGAGCTCCCCTCCGCGAGCGTTGACGTGGTCTCGGAGATCCGGTCGTCCACCGGTGAGGTGGTGTACCGCATCGCCCCCTTCGACCTCAGGAACATCGCGCCGCGAACCGACGCCGAACAGTTGTTGACCTTCGATGCCGCCGAGATCGCCTACCGGGAATCCCCCTCTCCGGGGGGCAGAATCACGCTCAAGAAGGTCACCGAAATCCGAAAGGAGAGCGACGGCACCTACCGCGCCGTCGGGTTCATCGCCACCGCGGCGAGCGAGCTTAGTCTGGGAGGCGGCATCCCGACGGGCTCGATCCTGCGAATCGTGTTCGGCAGGCTCTTCGCCTCGGAGCCTCCAAAATAGGTTCAATAGGCCCCGACAATGAACTTGCCGATTCGAGGCGCGTTTCTATAAACTGTCTTCAGACTGACGGGAGGTGCTCCGGTGTCGATTGTATGGAACTTACTGATACTCACCTGTTCGGTATGGGCGACCGCGGCTTTTCTGCCCGGCATCCGGGTCCGGGGGGTCTGGGACTCCCTGGTGGTCTCCATTATCTTCGGAGTGGTCAACTTCCTGTTCGGGTGGTTCCTGTCCGGCCTCATCGGCATCGCCACCCTGGGACTCGGGTTCATCTTCTTCTTTGTCACCCGGCTCGTGGTCTCGGCCCTGATGCTGCTGCTGACGAGCGCCCTGACCCGCCGCCTGGCGGTGGACGGCTTCGGTTGGGCCCTGGGAGGGGCCTTGTCCATCGCCGTTATGAGCGGTGTCCTGGAGTGGGGCGTCCAGCGGATCCCCGGCCTCCCCGGGATCTGAGAACGTAAGCTCCCTTTGTGCGCCTCGGTACACCATAAATGCAAAGGGAGTCGTGTTTCAAAACAGGGAGGTGTGATGAAGAATGCGATGAGGTTTGTCTGGTGCCTGATGGCGGTGGCGTGGATCGGCTGTGACACGACATCCGATCAAGAGAGCGGAGACGGGGGAGCGGAAGATGACACGGCATCGGGGGCTGAAGGGGACGCGGATGCCGATGGGGATGGTGATGGGGACACCGACGCGGATGGTGACGCGGACACCGATGCGGATGGTGACGCGGACACCGATGCGGATGGTGACGCGGACACCGATGCGGATGCTGACGCGGACACCGATGCGGATACTGACGCGGATACTGACGCGGACACCGATGCGGATACTGACGCGGACACCGACGCGGATACTGACGCGGACACCGACGCGGATACCGACGGGGACAGCGACGCGGACAGCGACGCGGATGCCGACATCGCCGAGGCGTGTCACGAGAGCGCGGAGGACTGGCCCCCGGAGTGGGCGGAGACGGAGCTCGCGGTGCTCGACGAGGTCAACGCCCGCCGCACGGCCGGCGCGACCTGCTACGACAGCCAGGGCGGCGCCACGGACTTCCCGCCGACAGAGCCCCTCGCCATGGAGCCCCACCTCCAGTGCGCCGCCCGCGTGCACAGCCTCTGGATGGCGGAGAACGAGACCATGACCCACGAGAGCCCCGGGGGGCCCATCGGGGATACGGTTTCGGAGCGACTCGACACCGCAGGGTACTCCGGGCGGGGATGGGCCGAGAACATCGCCGCCGGATACAGCTCGCCGGAGGCGGTCGTGCAGGGATGGATGGACTCGACCTCCGGCCACTGTACGGCCATCATGGGGCGCTACACGCTCATCGGCGTGGGCTACGCCTACATCGACTCCGGCTCCTGGGGGGGCAGCCACTATTGGACCCTAGATTTCGGAAGCTGACCTACTGATCCTCGGTCGTGGTGAGCTCCCGGACGGGGCCTTCGATGTCGAGGATCCCGTCGTTCACCGTTGCATACCATTCGTAGGGGGTGCCCGCGTCGAGGCCGCTCCACGTATAGGTGACGTGTGAGCCGCTCACGACGCCGGTGATCGTCCCGAGGGGTGCGAACGGTCTGTCGTCCTCCATTTCGAAGGGGAGGGTGAATTGGCTGTCCGCGTCGGTCTCGAAGGCGTCGAGGTAGGGCGAGTAAGTCTGCACCCGGATCTCGTCGTCCGATGGGAAGAAGGTCATGATCCTGAGCAGGCCGTTGCCCCGGTCCGGCGACCGCATCTGGTAGTCTGCCATCACCAGGTGTACCGGGAGGCCGTTGAGGTTGTCGTCGGTCCGTCGATACTCCCCGTCGCTGAGGTGCATGTGGCCCGACATCGCGAGCCTGAGGTTGTCGTGCCGGGTGATGAGCTCCTCCCAGATGAAGTAGGCGTCGCCGCCGGTCCTGCTGCAGTCCCCGGTGGCGTAGAACCCGCCGGTGTCGTCCATCAACGCGTGGGTGATGAGGATCGCCTTGCGGTCGGTGTATTGGTCGAGCAGGTCATTGGCCCAAGCGATCTCATCCTCGTCCGGGCAGAAATCCAACCCGATGAAGAGGTAGTCGTCGGCGCCGATGGTGAGCAGCACAAAGTGGCTGCTGTTGGTGTCGTCGAAGGCCCCCCCCCACCAGGCGTCATCGCTGAACCGCGCCTCCGGAAAGGTCTCCGTGAACAGCGTCAGGGCGCCGTCATCCCTTTGCCCCTCGTGGTCGTGATCGCCGGGGGTGGGCATGTAAGGGATGTCGGCGTCGATGAGCGGGGTGAGGGCCGAGTCGGCCCGGGTCCAGTGGTCCGACACGGCGGCGGTCTCCACAATGTCTCCCGCGGAGAGGACCATCCGGATGTCGAGGGCGTCCCGTTGGTCGACAATCCAGTGGATCTGGGCGGGGAAGATGCCCTTGGACCACTCCCCTTCGACGGTGTAGTACTGGGTGTCGGGGAGCACAATGAGGGTCCACGATTCGTCGCCCTTCGCCCGTCCGTAGAAGGTGACGTCCATCAGGTCGGCGTCGGGGTCTACGGCGATGGCGTCCAGGACCGCCGTCCCCGAGACGGAGGAATCACCGTTCGCCGGGGCGACGGGGATGATCTCCGGGGGGGCGTTACGGCGCCGGCCGGGATGCGTACCGCAGACTTCGACCTGGAGGCGGGGACGCTGCGCCGCCTGCGGGGCCTCGGAGGAGAGGATGCGCCACGCGTCATCGCTCCGGTTGATCAGCACCCATCCCAGGTTTTTGGCAGGGTTTGTCTGCCAGACTGTCAGGCTCCGGGTCACATCGAAGGTGCAGGGCCGGTCGGCGCCGGGGGCCGATAGCACGTCGTCCGCCACGGAAAAGGCCTCCACGCCGTTCGGGGTAACGCCCCCGAGGTCGTTCCATGTGGTGCTCACACTCCAGGGCGTGAGCATCCGATAAACCGCGATCTCTCCGATGGTCTCGTCCGTCGGGAAGACCGTCAGCGAGGCGTTGGTGATCCTGGCGTTCGTGGGGATCCGATCCGCGCGGCGCCCGAAGAGGTCCTTCATGCGAATCAGCACCTGCGCCTCGCTCGTGTAGGGAAGCCAACTCTCGCTGATTTGACTCGCGGCGAGCTCGCCCTCCAAGAAGCGCATCTCGTCCGGAACGTGTTGTCGGATCTCCGTGTCGACACCTCCGAAGTACCCGTTCGCGCCGTTTGTGAAGGTGTAGAGGGTCGGAACACACGCTCCGGGCACCGCGTCCGGGCCGTCCCCCCCGTCCGGGCCGTCCCCCCCGTCCGGGCCGACGCCCCCGTCCGTCGGGCTCCCGGTGTCTTCGGTGCTGTCGCGCTCATCGGTTCCACCGGAATCCTCCGAGGACAGCAGGAACCGGGGCAGTATCTCGTCACACCTCGACAGCAGGACGGCCAACGCGACGAATGGAAATAGTAATGAGATTACCGTTTTGATTTGGTGACTCCCTATCGACTCGCCGTGGACTCACATTATTATCACGCCACAGCATCCGAGTATCGCACTGTCCCTGGTAGGGTAGTGCCCCGACAACGCTCTCGTCAAGTCCGGTTTACTCCTTGAAATCCTGCGCGATGGACGCTTCGGGAGACCGCGCGCTCATGGCGTACATTTCTGAATGTCGTCCCTGGCGGAGGCGGTCTTGAAGAGGAGGCGCACGGCGAGGCGCATGTTGCAGCGGAAAAGCTCGTTCAGCTCGGCGGGAAGGGTGAAGACCACGTGAAAGTACGGGACGGGCAGTAACCGGTCGCATCTCTCGCGCAGCCATTCGGCGCGCTCAAGGCCTTGGAACTTCGGACAGTGACGGTCCCGACGGGAGTTGTACGATACCCGGAGATGCCCGCAGTGGTCGCATCGATCCACGTGACCGCCGAGCTCGGCGGTGCGACACTGCACGAGATGACGCATTACCTTGCGCTGCTCGAAGAATATTGGATACGCAGCGCGATACCTTGCGCCATCCGCGCGGATAATGTCCGCGACCTCCACGGGAAGCCGGGGCGCGGAGGGAACCCCGAACGACGATTCGCGCTGTGCGCGCTGCAGGCGAGCACGTTCATGAAGCATCGGTGAAGGTGAAATTCCGGGTCGACTTGTCCGCGGGACCGTCGGCGAGGACATCGTCGGCGCTCACTATGTTATTTGGGGGAGTTCCTTCTTATGTTATTCTCAAAAGCGGTGAATTGGAGGTAATGCATGAAGCTCTCAAGCGCGCAAAGTTTCTCTGCGGCCGGGCTGGCGATAGTCGCGGTGCTGCTCGCGGCATGCCGAGACACCGATCGTGACCGGCAACAAGGGGGGGCTGACAAAGAGCCGGCTGACAAAGAGCCGGCTAACAAAGATCCGGTTCCAATCACCATAGACTACCCTATCCAGGGATCGATTTTCCCCCCCGAGTTTCCTGCCCCCAACCTGCTGTGGAGAGATGCCGACGATACCGCGGATTCCTGGGAAATCAGGATTAGTTTCTCCGACGGCGCTTCCCCTATCCGGACGGTATCCTCCGGCGAGGGGATGCGTGTCGGAGAAGTTGATTCGGCCTGCCTCTCTTCCACCAACGAACCACCGACGCTGACCCCGGAGCAGGCGATGGCTCATTCCTGGCGGCCTGATGATACCACCTGGGCAGCCATTAAAGAGCATTCTTCAGGCCATCCGGCGACAATCACCATTGCCGGATATCGCCAATCCGAGCCGAACACCGTCGTCTCACGCGGAAGGGTTTCGATTTCGACTTCAACCGATTCGGTCGGTGCGCCCATTTTCTATCGCGACGTGCCGCTCATGCCATCCGAGAATGAAAAAGGGGTGATCAAACCTCTGGCTCCGCAAGCCGTGCCGCTCATTGCCTGGCGGTTGCGCAGCGTTTCCGACACGAAGAGCAGAGTGCTGATGAAGGACCTGCACACCTGCGCGAACTGCCATTCATTCTCCGCCGACGGCAAGACCCTCGGAATGGACATGGACGGTCCAAAGAATGACAAAGGGCTCTACGCAATCGTAGACGTCCGGCAGCGCATGTCGATTCGCACCGCAGATCAGATCGCATGGAGCTCCTTCCGGGGAAAGCTGGGGAGCAAGCTGCGCGTGGGATTCATGTCGCAGATTTCCCCGGATGCGCGGTATGTGATCACCATGGTCAACGATCCCGGTTTCGACCAGACCGACTATGAACGCCGCAAGGATCCGGTCGACCTCGAACACACCTACTACGTTGCGAATTTCAAGGACTACCGTTTCCTCCAGGTCTTCTACCCCACCCGCGGTATTCTGGCCTGGTACAGTCCCCAGACGGGACTCTTGCGCCCTCTGCCGGGCGCTGATGATACGCGCTATGTCCATACGAATGCGGTCTGGAGCCCCGACGGAAAGTATCTCGTGTTTGCACGTGCAAAAGCGCGGGACGCGTACCCCGCAGATGGTGCGGTGGCGGAATACGCCAACGATCCGAAAGAGACACAGATCCGGTACGACCTGTATCGCATCCCCTTCAATGACGGAAACGGCGGAGAGCCAGAGCCGATAGCCGGCGCTTCACAAAACGGAATGAGCAACTCCTTCCCCAAGATCTCTCCCGACGGTCGCTGGATCGTATTTGTCCAGGCCAGAAACGGATTGCTCATGCGTCCAGACAGCCAGCTCCACATCGTCCCCGCGCAGGGCGGCACCGCGCGCCGTATGAAGTGCAACACGTCGCTCATGAATTCGTGGCACAGCTTTTCCCCCAACAGTCGATGGATGGTGTTCTCTTCTAAGAGCCGCTCACCGTATACACAAATGTATCTAACCCATATCGACGAAACGGGCGAAGACAGTCCGCCCATCCTGATCGAGAACGCCACGGCGGCGAACCGGGCGGTCAACATCCCCGAATTCGTGAATATCCCACCTGATGGAATTGAGAAAATTGAAACACCGGCGGCGGAGTACGCCCTCCACACGGACCTCGCCGTCGAGGCGATGAAGAATGGCAGGTACAAGGCGGCAGTGCCGGAATGGAAAAAAGCGATTGAGCTTGTCCCGGACGAATACCAGTCCTACAACAGCCTGGGCGTCGCCCTGATGGAAACCGGGAAGGTGGATGAGGCGATCGGGCACTACCGCAGGGCCTTGGAGCTGAATCCGATATATTCGGAGGCCTATAACAATCTCGGCGAGGCGCTGGCCGGTAAGGGCGCTGACGAAGAGGCCATCGAACAATTCAAAAAAGCCGTCCGCTTGGATTCCTCGTTTACCGTCGCCCGTGCGAATCTGGGCTTGACACTCGCCCGCACCCGGCAGACCGACGAGGCGATCTTTCACTTGAAGAAGGTCGCAATGGAAACGCCTGATGCGGCCGAAGTCCGCAGGAGTCTGGGCCATGCGCTTGCCCAAAAGGGAAGCTTCAAGGAAGCCGAAGTCGAATTGCAGGAGGCGGTCAGGCTGTCTGAAAACAAGGATCCCCTGGCGTTGTTTCTGCTTGGCCGCGTCAACGCCGACCTGGGCAATGCTTCGCAGGCTGTCCAATACGAACGCCTGGCGCTTGCGATCGCGCTGCAGATGAACAACAGGGAGCTCGCGCAAGCCATCGCGGCCCATCTGCAGTCGCTGGGTCGGGCGCCGTAGGTTGTTGTGGACAGTTGATACATTGGACAGGGGGCGTCACCGATTCGGCTCGAGACCGCGAGACGGAAGGGGAGCGAACCAGAGGCGCCAACCGATTCAGAGCGGGACAGCGGGACGGCGCCTGCCTTCTCGTGCGCGCCGGGAATTGACGAGGGGAACGCCGAGATCACCGGTGTCGAGGCGATCGACGTCTGCCGTAAACAGTATTGTGCTGTCCGGACTGTTTCCGTGATACTGTATCGCTACACCGGAAGACAAATGTGACAGCGCGAAGGGCTTTACAAAGCCCCCCAAATCAAAATAATGAGCCCTCATGGAGGACGCGCGTTGGTTTTCATTTCCACGTCTGGGGATCACCCTGGCGGCGGTCGCCGTCTATGCCGTCGGATTACGGGTTCCGCTGCCGGGGATGGATTGCTCCTGGAGGGGGGCGGAGGGGGGCGTGACCGGCTGGCTGGGCCTCCGCCCGCCCACGGTCTCCGTCTTCTCCTTCGGTATCTCCGCGCTACTCCTGGTGCGAGGGGGGGCCTATATCTTCTCGCGGCTGAGGACCCCCGCGCATCCGGTCCGCTTCCACCGCATGGCCTTCGGCCTCTATCTGCTGCTCTCCGCGTTGCAGGCCGCCCACCTGGTCCGGTTCCTCGCGGACAGCGACACCGTGGGGGTCGCGCCGCTGATCTGGATGCCCCCGGGGCAGTTCGTCCCGCTCGCCGTCGTCACCCTGGTGGGGGCGAGCGCGTTGCTGTGGGGGCTCGCGGAATGGATCAACCGGCGCGGCCTCGGGAGCGGGGTGCTGATCCTCTCGGCGGCGCAAGGGATCCTCAACGGCGAAGACCTCGTCCGGTTCGGCATGGAGGTCGCTCGGGAGACGCCGGGGCTCCTGCCGGCGGTCCACGCCGTCCACCCCCTCGTATCGCTGGTCGCCCTGGCGGTGGTCCTGGCCCTCCGCTACCCCGCCGGCTGGCCGGCCTTCTTCCTGAAGCGGCTGTCGGTCCGGTCGCCGCTCGATGTGCTCTGTCTGCCGTTCGCGTTCGCCCTGATCAACCCGGCCAACACGGCCTTCAACGTCGCGGCGTCGCTCCTCCCGGCGTCGACCCCCATCGATCCCCTCTGGCTCCTCTGGCCCCCCCTCTTCTGCGTGGGGCTGACCCTGTCGTTCGCGATGCTCTGGATCCGCGCCGTGCCCTTCCGCGGGGTACGGATCAAATACCTGGTGCTCGCCACGCTGGCGCCGGTGGTTCCCGTGCTCCTGTTCGGTGTCGGCTTCGCCAAGGCAGGGGGCATAGAGGCGATGCTTTCGCCGAGCCCCTTCGCCGGCCCCGACACCTACCGGGTTACCCTCCGTCCCGACGGCGAGCTCGTTCGGGCGGATGTGGCCCTGATCCTCGAGCGGCTCGAGGAGATGGACTTCGACGCGGAGATCCTCCTCGAGTCCGATGATCGCCTGGTGCTGGAGATCCCCGGGGTAGGGGATATCGGCGGGCTGATGGCGCGCGCCATCGAGCGGCACACCGTGACGCTCCGCTTCGTCAGCGAGGATCAGGGACCGCTGACCCCCAACGGCTCCATGCCCCCTCCGGAGGTGCGGATCATCCGCACCCTGCGGTTCGGACCCGCCCCGGAGGAGCGGCGGTGGATCGAGCGGTACGTGGGCCCGGACGCGGAGACCCTGCGGCCCATCATGGAGCGGGGACGGGCCTCCGGGGTGGGGCTGCCCTACCTGGAGTGCGATCACCAGCAGGAGGCGGCGCCCGCGGATCGGCAGACGGAGTGCACCGCCATCCTGGTCGAGTCGAAGGCCGTTATCACCGCGGACCACATCGAGTCCGCGAAGGTAATGTATGACGCCCCCTCGAACGGCGGACCGCGGGTCTCGCTCCGTCTCAACGACATCGGCACGAAGCGGTTCGCCGTGGAGACCGGCGACGGGGTCGGCCGGGAGCTGGCGATCATCGTCGACGACGAGCTCGTGTCCCGCCCCATCGTCCAGGCGGCCATTACCGGGGGAAACGTCTCGGTAACCTTGGGGAGCAGCTCCCCCGAAGAAGGGGTGGCGCAGGCCCGATCCCTGGCCCGATCTTTCAACGGCGCCCGGCTCCACTCCCCGTGGCGGATCGAGGCGGTGGAGAAGATCGACTGATCGACCTATCCGGAATCCGTCCGTTTACCATAGTTGAGAGGTTACCCGCCGCAGCAACGCTTGTATTTCTTCCCCGAGCCCCAGGGGCAGGGCGCGTTTCTCCCCACCTTGCGCGCCGGAAGGTTTCCGCCGCCGATACCCCAAAGCGTTACATGGATTCCGGCTTGTCTCCCCAGGCCCTGCCTTGATACGATGACCCCGGATGATACCGATGACCCGCCACCTGCCTGTCTTGATTCTGGGGATCGCCGCCGCCGGGTGCTGGCGAACCAGCGGGACGGGTGACGGCGATTCCGAAGAGGCGCCCCGGCTCCGGGACTCGGATATCGCCGACAGTGATATGGGTTCGACAGAGACCGGAGGAGAGGCCGACACGGATACGGATACGGCGGACACCGACACGGTCGGGGATCCCGATGTCCCTACGGTGACCCTCGCCGCCGGGGACAGCCACGCCTGCGCCATCGTGGAGCAGGAGGTGCGGTGCTGGGGGGGCAACGCGTACGGACAGCTGGGGGACGGGACCACCGAGGAGCGGCTCTCCCCGATCCGAGTGGACGGCCTGCCGGCCGGGGTGACGGCCATCGCCGCCGGCATCTGGCATACCTGCGCGATCGCGGAGGGACGGGTGTACTGCTGGGGGGACAACGGCTGCGGTCAGCTCGGGGACGGCACTACGGAAGGGCGCCTCGCACCAGTGTCGGTGGCGGGGCTGCCGCCGGGGGTGACCGATGTCGCCGCCGGGGGAGGCCACACCTGCGCCCTCGTCAACGATTCACTCTGGTGTTGGGGGTGCAACTCCTTCGGCCAGCTGGGGGACGGCACCATGGATGACGGCTTCGAGCCGCGATCCGACGTGCTCTCCGGGGTGAGCGCCGTCTCGCTGGGGCGCTACTACAGCTGCGCCCTGGTCGATGACGAGGTGTGGTGCTGGGGCGGCAACAACACCGGCGCCCTCGGGAGCCCCGCCGCGGACGATTCCGCCTCCCCGGTGCGGGTGGCGGGCCTGGACGGGGTCACGGCGATGGACGCCGGTGAGCGGCGGGCGTGCGCGGTGAAGGACGGCGGGGTGTGGTGTTGGGGCTACAACTCCCTCTCGGACGAGATCGAGCCGGTCCACGAAGAGGGGCCGTCCGCCGACGCCACCGCCATCGCCGTCGGGGACAACCACACCTGCGCCCGCGTGAACGACGGGGTGCGGTGCTGGGGCAGCAACATCGCCGGGAACCTCGGGAACGACGCCGGCACCCGCGATGACGCCTCCGAGCCTGCCGCGGTCGTGACCCTCTCAGCGGTCGATGAGCTCGCGGCCGGGGGCGCCTTCACCTGCGCGCGGGACACTCACGGGGTGTGGTGCTGGGGCAGCAACACCGCCGGGCAGCTGGGGATCGGCGCGCCCACCTACAGCGCCGATCCGCTGCCGGTGGAGGGGCTCGGGGAGGTGACCGGGGTCGCCGCGCATGGGTCCTACAGCTGCGCCGTCGCGGCCGGCGGGGCCTTCTGCTGGGGGGAGAGCGCGGGCGGTCTCGGGAGCGCCGGCGTGGCGTACAGCCCCCTGCCTGTTCCGGTGGAGGGAATGACAACTTCGATCGGCCCCATCGCCGCCGGAGACGGCCGTACCTGCGCGGTGCGGGACGGCGGGGTGTGGTGTTGGGGCAGCCCCCTCGGGAACGACGGGGAGGAGAGCGAGATCCCGGTCCCAGTGGAGGGGCTCTCCAGCGGCGTCACGGCCGTCGCCCTCGGGGACTTCCATGCCTGCGCGGTGCAGGACGGCGGGGCGTGGTGCTGGGGCAGCAACAACACCGGCCAGCTGGGCCTCGGGGATGCGGCGTCCGTGGAGGTGCCTGCGCCCGTGGAGTGGCTGACCGGCGAGGTCACCGCCGTGGCCGGCGGCCGGGTGCACTCCTGCGCGGTGGCGGCGGGGGCGCTCTGGTGCTGGGGAGGCGATTACGACAGTGGAACAATACCGCTAACCCAAGGCGTCACCGGGATCGCCGTGGGCCAGTCGTCGGGCAACGGCTTCGACTGCGCCGTCGTCGACGGCGGGGTCATGTGCTGGGGGAGCAACACCTCCGGCCAGCTCGGCGACGACACCATGACCGACAGCGATCTCCCGGTTCAGTCGGAGGGCTTGACCGAGGGGGTGACGGCCCTCGCGACCGGGGGATTCCACGCCTGCGCGGTGAAGGAGGGCGGCCTGTGGTGCTGGGGGCGGAACCAGGCCGGGGTGATGGGGGACGACAACGATCTGAACCGCCTCGTGCCGGTCCGGGTCGGGCCCGGGGAGGGGGTGACGGCGGTGGCCGTCGGTCGGACCCACACCTGCGTCGTCGCGGACGGCGGGCTGTGGTGCTGGGGAACGGATCTCACGGGGCAGCTCGGCAGCGGGGCCACCGCCGGGTTCAGCATGGTCCCCGTCCCGGTGCCCCTTCTGTAGCACGGACATACTCGACACGATCCCGGGGTGCTCTTTGAGGCCGCTGAGCGCTCCACTAGATCTCGGCGGCCTCCTCGAATGACGCAGTCTCTACAGTTTACCTAATGTCGCAAAATGCCAATGACTGGGCGGGGACAGGGAAGGCCTAATCGCGCGGCGCGACCCCCGACGACTCGAGCGACAGCCAGGATTCGGCGAACCTCTCCGAGATGAGCCAATTCGAGCGGCTCGCCAGCTCGGGATCGGGACAGCACGGCGTGATGCCGGCGCTGATGATCACCTCCTTGCCTTGGTCTTCGAATTCTTCGTCGCCGTCATAGACGGACCGATGGACCAGCTGTCCCAGCCAGCCTTGCTCCTCGGGCAATTCCACCAGCGCGGCCGGTCCCGTCGAGCTGTCGGCCGCCGGCCCGACCCGACGGTGCAGTACGGTCTCGACAAACTCCGCCATGAGCCATCGCCCAGAATCGGCGTCCCAGTGACCGGCATCCGGTTCCAGCACCAGCGACCATCGGGCCCCCCTCGCCCTGCCGTTTTCCACGTCTTCAGCGCTCCTGTCCCTTATCCAAATCGGATCGTATTCCGCGACGAGGAACAGCCCGGGGATGGCGAGCACGCGCGGACTGAACATCTCGTTCGACTCCAGGCTGCCGTGGAACGCCACGAACCCCGCGGTCCGCTCGGGGAGGAGCGCGATGAGTCGCGTGACCCAGAACCCACCGGCGGAGTGCCCGAAGAAGACCAGGGGGCAACGGCCGAGCTCGGGGTGAGCGGTGAGCTCGGCCATGGCATCGAAGATCCGGGATATCAGCTTCGCCGATTGTTCCGGATACTCCCAGGGGGGCCAATTGCCTTGAACGGCGCCGATCGTCGCCTTCATCAGACCGTAACCGTGAGCCTTTGCCGAGCTTCGCCACATGTAGTGGAGATACTCGGACGCTCCGACGCCCGCGTGGCTGAAGACCAGCACCCCGCGCACTTCATCCACATGATCCGGAATAAACAGCTCGACGGACGCCTCTTCCAGATCGGGCGACGCCTCGTCGGGCGCGATCACCGCGCGCCAGTCCGTGCCGGCGATCTCGGCGTCCGGTGAGCGCTCCGGAGCGCTCTGCCTTTCATCGCAGGCCGTGAATAAGGTGAACCAACAGAACAGACATACTCCTCCTGGCTGACAATAAGTCGCGGACATCCGTCGTCTCCTTTTATACGGTCGCTACGCCGGCTGGCATCCTCCGTCAGGCTTTCACGAAGATGTTACCGTCGTGACGATTCGATCGTAGCGAGTTGTCACATACTTTATTTTTTTGCCACTGCTCATTCATCTCCGGAGTGCTCCCGATCCTTACATGGAAAAAGGAGATTTCCGTTCGGAGGGATCATTGCCTTGGTCGCGCGCTTCGATCCCGCCCTTGATTCCGGCGCGGAAACCTGGCGCTCCCCGGTCTACCGGGTATATTCCCAATCATGTTCGCGTCCGATCCCCATCTTCACATCGGCACCTCGTCCTGGTCTTCCAAAGACTGGCGCGGCGTTTTCTACCCGCCGAAAACACCACCGGCGGCGTTTATCGAGTACTACGCCTCCGAATACGACACGGTGGAGATCGACGCGACCTTCTACCGGATGCCCAGCGGGCAACAGGTGGACGCGTGGACGCGGCGGACGCCGGAGGGGTTCACGTTCGCCGTCAAGACGCCGCGGGTGATCACCCACGAGAAAGTCCTCGTCGGCGCCGATGATGATATGCGCTTGTTCGTGGATACCATTACGGGGCTGGGCGGTCGGCTCGGACCGATCCTGCTGCAGTTTCCCTATTTCAACAGACAGGCGTTCGCCGACAGACGGATTTTCTTTGATAGGCTGGGCGCGTTTCTCCGCCGACTCCCGAAGGGCCTGCGGGTCGCCGTCGAGGTCCGCAACAAGGCCTGGGTGGGGCCGGAGCTACTCGAGGTCTGCCAGGCCAACGGGGCGGCCCTGGCCTGGGTGTCTCAGGCTTGGATGCCGGAGGCCCGCGCGTGGCTGAAATTGCTCCCGCGCGTGACGGCGGGCTTCGCCTACCTCCGCTGGCTCGGCGATCACAAGGCGATAGAGGCGATCACCGAGACCTGGGACCGGCTCGTCATCGACCGCACCGAGGTCCTCCGTGAGTGGTCCGAAGCGACCCGGTCGCTCAGGGAAGCCCAACTGGAGGTGTTCGGTTACTTCAACAACCACTTCGCCGGCCACGCGCCGGGCAGCGTGGAGGAGTTCCGCAAGCTGTACCCGCGGGCGATCTCGAAGGCGTAGCGGGTCTTTCTGTTCCGGGCTGTTGACACCTCGAGGTCCAGGGGATTCGCCGGACCGCCGCCGCCTCGTGGCGCTTTCCCCGTTTCTCGTACACCACCGCGAGGAGAGAGCCCTCGACCTTCCCCGGGTACTCCAGCTCGCCGTAGAGGACCGGCTGGTGTCGCAGCTGCTCGACCTCCGTCTTCATCCTGTAGAAGGCGCACCCGGTGAGGTTGGTTAAGGCTGTGACGGCGACACCGTGATGATTATCGTCGCCGCCCCTTACCTCATTCTTCCACCCGTCGGGCCGCTTCGTCAATACGCCGACACGTTCTCGTCCATCCAGACCAGGCGCGCGGCGATCCACTCCCTGAGGTGCCGGATCTCGTCGTCATAGGAGCTGACGGGGTAGAGCGTGTAGGACGGATAGATTTGCGAGAAATCGACATCCTCGATGGGCCATATCGCGAAGTTGTCCGCGACCGCGTCCGGGTCGAGGACGCGCAGGTAGTCGTCTATCAGACCGAAGACGACGGCGTCGGCGAGGGGGCCGGCCCGAAGCTCCCGCCATCGCGCGGCGAACAGCTCCCGAAACGCGTCTGATCGCCGCATGCCTTCGATGAACCCGGTGCGATGCACGATCCACCCCGAGGGCTCGTGATTCTCCTCGCCCCCGTCTTCGTCCACGAGGGGCTGGCCGAATGCCAGGTCCGTGTCCCACGGCACGAGGTGAGCCAGACCGAACAGGTCCTTGAAGATGTGCAGGCTGAGCTTGAAGCCGTCGATG
>JBNLED010000154.1:0-24703 GCA_050304755.1 Polyangia bacterium
GGTCAGATCGAATCTTGGTGACGGTTCGATTTCGAGTTCGTTTCGACTTTCGATTTCACTTTCGAAATCAGGGGTAGCCGCGAGGGCTACCCCTACACTTTTTACGTCTTTCGCTAAGATCAACTCGCCGTTTCGAGTGCAAATCGTTATGAAATATGCACCACACTTTGAATAGTCATCTCCGGGCAATCGTATCGAGCGCCGACGGTGTTTTTCCGGATCAAATTTCATCGCGTTTTACAGCCAACAACTGAATACATGGCGTCCTTCTTGTGAGCCGTTAGTCAGTTCTGACCATATTGAGATAGTCAGAACTGACTAACGCGTCAAGTGGCCTAGAAAGGGGGTCAGACTCCCTCCTGCCCCATCAGGCCGTCACCCCTCCCCGGTCGCGGCCCATTTCAGGTGCTCGAAGCATGAAAATCATCGGGCGGCGGCTGTCGCCGATGGTCTGAAAGCATTAAAAGCCTCGCCGTCGAACAGGTTTCCCGAATCGGACCCAGCGAACGCGGGTAGGAATAAAGCACCTTTTTCGTCCATCCGAAACCTTCGCGCCTCCTCGATCACGTCGTCCGACCTCCTCACTCACTTATTTTCTTGTCTTCGAGCCTTTATCCGTTTTGCGCTTGGATCACCAGTGGCCGCCTCGGAGTCGGATGACCCAGGGAATCCTTTTTATCTTTGCTTGGCGTGCGGTGCGTGGATGCCATGATAGCGCACCAAATTGCGGCGCGGAGGGGGCACGAGGGCAGAAATTTCCCCCCCGAGCTCCAGGGGAGAAACCAGAATCGCGGTCCCGTCGAAAACCGCGGTTCTTTATGTGGTGTTTGGCATTGGGAAAAGGGCAATCGGCAGTGACCCTCTTTTAAATGCAATATTGGGGTATGATTACAATGAACATGCATTTTTGCATCCAAACATGTTATATTTTCAGTGTCCTGTTGAGGAGAGCTCATGAACATTTCGTCGAAGAGCCTGACGACGCCTCTCAAGTGCAGCCGTTTGCACATCGCCTTCCCTCTCATGGGAATTGCCCTTTTCTCAAGTCTTTGCAGCGATTCCCTTATCGCCCCCCAGATCGACCGCGTCGTACCGGATCATGCCGAGGCGGGACAGACAATGCCCGTGGCTATTGAGGGGGCGTTCTTTTTCAAGAAAATCCATCGAGATTTGACCAGAAAGACAGAGTTTGTCGTCCACGACGTTTTTGTGGCGAGGCTTCGAAGCCAAGGCAGTGGGACGCCGGCCGAGTATCCGTTGGGCGACGTGATCCGGGAGAGCAATGAACAGCTCCGCGGAATGGTTCCCCCGGACACGCCCATCGGGTCCTACACCCTGATCGTCGAAACGCCTCAGGGGCTGACCGCCGAGCTGACCGACGCGTTTTTCGTTCTCGCCGCCGTGAGCACCGACACAGGGGACTCGGCCTCGGAGGCCCCTGTCGCCACAGACGAGGACACCGGTACCGGCAGTGCGACCGATTCCGAGACAGAGCGGGATTCAGCGACGGTCAACAGTACGGACACGGAGATGGAGACCGACACCGATCGCCCCACAGACACTGGATCTGAGATACCGACAGACACCGGTCCTGAGATTCTGACAGACACCGACTCTCGGACAGTTGCTGATTCCGAGACGTCTACCGCCTCGGATACTGTCGCCGGAACTGATTCGGAAACCGGCACAGCATCGGATAGCGATACCAATTCAGATTCCGGCGCTGACACGGGCACCGCTTCCGGTGAGGATTCAGACTCGCTCACGGCTGCGGATACGGATACCGGCACCGGTTCGGACACGGTCCTGGATACGGAAACGATCCCGGATACGGACACCACTTCGGTCGGCGGCGACACAGAAACTGAGCAGACCTGTGACGACGGCGTTCACAACCATGACGAAAAGGGAGTCGATTGCGGGGGCGCCGTCTGCCCGCCCTGCACCACGTGCACCCTGAGCGCCCCCGAGCGCATCACCGGACTGGGGGTGACAGGCGGCGTGTACGGGCCCAGCCTGACCGCCGATGGGCACACGATGTATTTCACGGGCGTCCGGTCTTCTGGTGACATTTTCGTGGCGACCCGGGACGACAGGGGAACCGTGTTTTCGCCGGCAGAGGCGCTTCCCTACTTCAACACCGGCAATGACGAAGGAACGCCCTACATCAGCTACGACGGACTCTCGCTCTACTACTCAGTGGTGAACGCGCTCGCCGGTACCGATCTGATGGTGGCGACCCGGGCCTCGGTTGACGACGACTTTCGGGAAGGGGTCCCTCTCGACGAGCTCAACACCTCTCTCGACGACCACCTGCCGCGGCTCTCCCCGGATGAGCTGACCATCTATTTCTCGTCCGACCGCGGGCAGTTCTGGACGGGACAGGAACAAGATGGCGACATCTGGATGGCCACCCGCGACGCCACAGCCGAGCCCTTCGGCACGCCCCAGTTCCTAGGCGGCATCAACTCGGGCGAATACGAAGGCGCCTCGGCGATCACGGACGACGGTCTGACCCTGTACTTCACGTCCTCTCGCACCGGCGGTGTCGGAAACGACGATCTCTGGGTGGCCACCCGGACCACTGCGACCAGCCAGTTCCGGAATGTTCAGAACATGGGTACCCCCATCAACAGCAACGTAGAAGAGTGGGACGTGGTGCTGACGTTCGACGAGAGCGAGCTCTTCTTTGTCTCCTTCAGATACAGCCTGTACAGCCAAATCTGGCGAGTCAGCCGGGAGTGCTACCCATGAGTGCGCAGGACGGACGAAGCACCTTTCCTCGTCCATCAATACATCCGAGCTTTCATCGACAACAACGCCTCTCAACCTCCTCACTGACTTCTTTACGCCTCTTCGTGCTCCCTCCTCCCTCCCGAGCGGGAGCGGGTGATGTCCGGGACTTCTAAGGGGTCATGGGTTGTAAGGCGTCTCATCAAAATCGGAGCGCTGGAGGCAAGCCAAGCAGTTCAGCACCGTGGCAAATAAAATCATCCGCACTAAAATCGGAAGCGATACAAAAAGCTATACAGGCCATAAAATCGAGAAAGCTCCGCCCGGGTAGCGGATGCACCGATGACCGCAACCTAACAATTCCGGGTACTTGACGAAAGGTAGCACAATGTCAGAGGACCGTGCGGCGCCAGCACGCCATGGTATCTGCAAAATTTCTTACTTCACGGTTACACTTGATTCATTGGAATAGGGACTCTCATTTCCTGAAGTATCGACAGCAGTAGCTACCCAATAATAGGTCACTCCCGAGCTTCCTGTTGAATCTTGATACCAACTATCACCTACGGTTCCGGGAGCAGTCCCTATTAAAACATATCCGCTTCCTGAAGTCGTACTACGGTATATATTATAAAAGCTCAGATCGGGTTCAGTGTTATCTTCCCAGTTTAGACTTACTTTCCCAGGGCCCCTTCCTGATGCTGACAAATCGACCGGTGCACTCGGAGGTGTTGTATCCATTCCTGTTGATTCTGTTGTTGCACTTATTTCATCCGAATAAGGACTTTCATTGCCTGAGGTATCTGTAGCCGTTATTACGTAATAATAGGTCGTACTTTCTGACAATCCGGAATCTTCAAATACAAGATCCTGAGTTTCGCCAACAAACTGATATCCACTTCCACCGACTGTACTCCGATATATCGTGTATTTTGCTAGATCCGATTCCTGATTTGCATCCCATGTGAGATCGATCTCTGAATCACTTATTACGGTTGCAGCTAATTCTACAGGCGCATCGGGCGGGGTCGTATCTCCGCTACTTTCCTGGGTTATCGCACTTGCTTCATTGGAATATGGACTTTCGTTAGCAGACATATCTACCGCAGTAACTGTATAGGTATAAGCAGTGCTGGCTGATAATCCCGTATCGCTAAATGAATTTACCTGCGATTCTGAGACCTTAACACCTTCTCTATAAACGTTGTAGTGATCTAGATCCGATTCACCATTTGAATCCCAGGATAAATCAATTTGTGAACCGCTTACAGAATTTGCCAATAAATTTACAGGTGCTTCCGGTGCGGTTGTATCTATTTCTCCGGCAGGGGTAAATCGTATCCAATCGTAAGATGCCGTTACAGGAACGGCTGTTGAATCGATGGGACCCAGCCAACTTGATACTGAACCATCATGAACCCATACGTTTGCCATAATTCTACTTGGAGTAGTTGGAATATCCTGGGTGGCTGTATATACGGCCGCGCCATCTACAAACCATGTTATGCTATCCGGTAACCATTCAAAAGCATATGTATGATATTCTGAAGAGGCATCAAAGCCTAAATGATGTTCATATTCATGGCCCCCGACCCCATCCGTGAAGTAATTGAATGAAACAAAGGTGGTGTCTTTTCCCAAAAATTCGATATCAATTTCATCCCAGGGGTTACCATCAGCCGGGCCTGTGTATGTAAATAGACTGCCTGACATAAACCCGCTGCCTTTGCCCGGTTTCATCCGAACTTCATACAGTCCGTAATGATAAAAGTCATTTGTTCTATATTCCCCGCTTACGTACTTGTACCTCCTATACGACCCTTCTTCACACGTAATAAACATCTCACTATTATCAAACGTAACTTGGAGATCATCCCAATATACCCCAAATGGGCGACCGTTTCCCCATCCATCTGCTGTATGCCATAATGTGGTGTCAAATGAATCCAATTCATCATAAAAAGATGTAGCACCGTAAGCAGAATTTGTACTTGTGAAAGAAATGACAAGGGCGAATACAATCCCAATATTCAATAAAGACATTTTTCTTTTCATGGCAATCCAACTTTCGTAGTAATCCAACTTTTGAAGTATAGTCGATAATAGTATAAAACCATTCTCGAAATACTAGTCATTCATTATATAAACAGTGTCTCAAATTGTAAACAGTAAAAAAGGTTTCAAGGCGGGCGAAGGGATCGCCCCAGGGCACCGACGCGTCCTTGTCCCCCCAGAACTCGAAGTAAGCACGCGCGCCCGAATCGAACTCCTCGCGGGCCAAACATTTGCAAAGGTGCTCGCCAAGGTTGAAGCCGCGATGGAGGCCGCTGCATAGAAACTCCGATTCCCCCTTGAAAAAGGGGTCTGTAACCGACTGTAATGACTATATCTATCCATTGGGTGGTGACGGTTACTGATGACGGTTACAGAAGCGATGGTTACACGCGACGGTTGCACGCGAAATCTCTGCCGTAGGGCTTGATGATGTCGGACGGGTCGACAGCGATGAACGGCATTTGGTTCGCCGTTGGCGCGACGAGCTCGATCCAACAGTTACGCAATCTATCGATCCCGGAGTGCTTTCTGGAAAGCCCGTCGTAGACAGCGCGGGTCTCTCCGCGAAACGGCCCTCTGCCGTTCAGCGCGCGAACGATATCGCTGACCTTACAGCTTCCGGACTGGCAGATGCCGAGGATGCGATCTTTGACGAGCCGTGTTTCGCCCAGATGGAGCCCAGCTTTTTTAGCGATTTTTTGGACATAGCGAGGAATTTGCCTGACAGTAGTACTCATCAGACTCTCCTTTCGTCCGTTCAATCGCGATTGCTTTTATTTCACCCCAAAGAATGTTGGCGGACGGAAGGATTTGCAATTTTACGGCTTTTTTGTCGGCCTTTTAGGTCGCGGTGGATGTCAGCTCAGGCTGAAGAGATAGGAAACTCAAGCCTTAAAGGCGCTCTCGATCTCGTCGTGCGTCAAATCAAATAATCCGTTTTTAAGACCAAATTCCGGCGATGTTTCAAAAATGTCACAGGACATTCAATGAGTTGTCAAACACGCGCGCTACGATTCAGAGTGTGAAAAGGAGAGAAAGAAATAAAGGAGAGTTGCTGTGGAACAGTTAATGGATGTGCAAGGAAGACAGCAAACCCCACGCGACGGGGCCTCCGAGGTATGGCGTCTCAGGAAACGGATGGACCAGTACCTCATGGAGCGCGGGGTGGGGCATTTTTGTAATGTGACGGTTCGGAAATCAGGTCAGTGGTTCGAGCTTGCGGGATGTGTGGACGGTCAATGGTCGCGAGCGATCCTGTTTTCGATGGTGCCGAAACAAGGGGGAAAACAGTATATCGTCGATCGGCTCCAGATTGTCGACGGACCCCTGGAGAGGAGTGGGTGGGCATGAGCAAGAGTCGTCTCATGGTGCTCGATATCGACGGCACCCTATTGGAAAACGGTGTGGCCACGGACGGGCTCGCCACGCTCAAACGGATGGTTCGCGTCAACAGCGATAAGGTCGCCCTTGTCTACGCCACCGGGCGCTCGTTTCAGTCGACCTGGAGGCTCGTGAAAGACAATGTGCTGCCGAAGCCCTCGGCCGTGGCCGCCTCTGTCGGTACCGAAATCTGGTTTCCGGAGTGGGAGCACCCCGATCCGTTTTATCAGGAGCTCGTCCGACACAATTGGAACCGGGATACGGTGGCCTTCTTGGCCCGGCGCATTCCCGGGCTCACCCTTCAGCAAGACGCGTTTCAGACCCCGTTCAAGGTGAGCTTCGAGATTAACAAAAAATCAAAAGTGTACGATTTTAAAAAGCTATTAGATGGTAGTGGCCTCGACGTGCGGGTCATCTATTCCTGCGGACGGTACCTCGACGTGGTCCCGGCATCCGCGGGAAAACGAAACGCCGTGAATTTTTTGACCCGTTACTTTTGTGTTAAACCGCACAATATCTTGACCTGTGGAGACTCGGGGAACGACATCGACATGCTGACCAACCCCCATACGGCCAACGTCATTGTTGGCAATTATGAGGAGGAACTCGAAGGTTTGAGGGGGCCGAAGCTCTATCGCGCCACCAGGTCGTTCGCCGCCGGCGTGTTGGAGGGGGCCGCGGCTCATCGCTTTTGGCCGAAGTCGCGTCCGATCGTGGCTTAGGGGTAGGTTGCGGCATTATATCTCGCACCTATCTCCCGCCCCTCATCCTCACCCAAATCCGCTTCTTATTCCGGAGCGCCGTATCAATAGGAGGGACCTTCTTTGATACTCTCGCTGTTCAAGACACCGCGAAAGGTTTTCAACACCCAGAACTGATATCCGATTACCAAGGGAAGGAAGCAGAGCACCACACCCAGCATAATCTTTAATGTCAGCGGACTGGAGGCAGCATTAAAGGCGGTGAGCGAAGCCGCGGGATCCAGACTGGAAGGCAAGAGGTTCGGAAAGAGTCCCGCCACACCGAAAAGAACCGCACCCAGTATTAGAGTGGAGGAGGCGAACCAGGCACGCCACCATTCCTCCTTCGCGACAAAGAATCGAATGGCGATCAGTCCACCTACTGCCAGCAGGGGAAGTACGAGGAGGAACGGTTTGGCCAGGACGTTTTGCCAGAGCGGTGTGGAGAACCATGTCATTCCCAGGAATGCAACAGCCGTTGCGAACAGAACCGGCCAGAGACTACGTAGGAGTTTTACCGTGCGATCTTTTAACTCACCTTGAGTCCGAGTGGTAAGCCAAAGCGCTCCGTGCACGGCAAAAATAACCACAAAAAGCACACCGCCCAGAAGACCGTAGGGGTTGAGCAAGGTGAAGAGGTTGCCATGGAAGATGCCTGCGCGATCGATGGGAATTCCCGCGAAAATGTTAGCGAAAGCTACGCCCAAAAGGAGCGCCGGCGCGAAGGAGCCGACGACGAGGCAGGTATCCCAAACCTTGCGCCAGGTCGAGGAATCAACCTTGTTTCTGAACTCGAAGGATACTCCTCGCAGGATAAGCGCAAATAGCAGCAACATCAGCGGGGTGTACAATCCGGAAAACATCACGGCATAGGCCTTTGGAAAGGCAGCAAAAGTCACGCCACCCGCAGTGATGAGCCAGACTTCATTCCCATCCCAAAAGGGCCCCATCGCATTTACAAGGATTCGCTTATCCGTTTCATTCTTGGCTAAAAACGGAAAGAGCGTTCCCAATCCCAAGTCAAAGCCGTCCAGTACAAAATACACGGCCCAGGCCACTCCCCAGATCGCGAACCAGATGGTCTCAAACATCTTTGCCTCCCGATTATGCCGCTTCTGTGGCAGCGTCAGGGCCCTTTCGGGCAAAAGTATAGAGCAAATAGAAATCAACGGCCCCTAGTAACGTATAGATTAGAGCGAATGCCACCAAGGAAGTCCCCACCTGCCCCACCGAGATCGGCGACACAGCATCCGAAGTACGCATAATGTCGTAGACGATCCATGGTTGACGCCCTAATTCCGCAATGGTCCATCCCAGTTGATTCGCCAAGTAGGGTAAAGGAATCAGCCACGGAATTACCTTGAGGAACCATGGGTATTTATCGATAGAATTTCGTTTTAGGTAGGCGAAAATGCCGACCAACAGAAAGATTATACCGAGGCCCACCATGACACGGAAGGAAAGAAAAACAGGCAGTACCGGCGGCCTGTCCTCCACCGGAAAATCTTTCAGACCTTTCACCTGGGCATCGGGCGAATAATTCGCAAGCAAGCTCAGGCCGCTCGGAATAGGTAAAGCCTGAAGGGGATTACGCTCCGCTTCTTCATCCGGCCAGGTCACCAGGTACAGCGGAACGTTTCGGCCTGTTTCCCAGTGGGATTCCATTGCCGCCAGCTTGGCGGGCTGAGTCTCGCTCAGAATTTCGGCGTTCATATGGCCTTGGGCGACCTCGAAAACGGCGAAGATCAGCGTCCATGTCGACGCCAATCGGAAGGACTTCATGAAGAAAACCGTTTCATTTTTTCTTATCAGATGCCAAGCCGAGATGCCGAGAACAAAGAAGCCCGCCAGGATGTAGGCCCCCCCCAGCGTGTGGATGAACTCCAATATGGCAAAGCGTTGCGAAATCACGGCGAAGAAATCGGCCAACTCTGCGCGATCGTTGCGGATGACATAGCCCACGGGGTGTTGCATCCACGCGTTGGCTACCAGGATCCAGAAAGCGGAGACGTTTGACGCGACAGCCACCAACCAGATGCTGACGACGTGAAATTTCGGAGTCAAACGCTTCCAGCCGAAAAACCACACCGCGATAAACGTGGATTCCAGGAAGAAAGCGACAGTTGCTTCCACTGCTAAAAGCGAGCCGAAGATATCACCCACGTAGGCCGAGTACCTTGACCAGTTGGTTCCGAATTGGAACTCCAGTGTAATGCCGGTGACAACGCCGACGGCGAAGTTGATGAGGAAGAGTTTCCCCCAGTATTTTGCCATCCGCCTGTAGTCCTCATCGCCGGAGCGTAGGTATTTTGTTTCCATGATCGCTACGAGGAGTGAAAGCCCTAACGTCAGCGGCACGAATAAAAAATGGAAATAGGTGGCGACGGCGAATTGAATTCTCGATAAAGTCAGGACATCCATGAATACCTCCTAACGAACTCAACGGGTTTCTATCTTTTCTTTTTGGGTTGTACTCTGAATCCTGCGATGGGCAGTGACGTGACCTTTCGTACCCTTGGCGAGCTGATCGAAACGTATCGCATCCAGCTGCTGTCGAAGCGATTCAGTAACGTTCTCCCAGGCGGAATGGACCGGGCAGTCGGAGGAAAAAGGACAGGCGTCGCTGTGGTCCACACATGCGTTAAGGGCGACGCTCTCTTCCATGGCCATTACCAAATCCAGCATGGAAATTTCGCCGGCAGCACGGGCCAAGGCTATGCCGCCCTGAAATCCCCTTGTCGATTTTAGGACATCCGCCCTGACCAAACGCGCAATGATACGGCGTACAAAGGGTTCAGGAAGAAGCCGCTGCCGGGCAATCACTCCCACAGATACACATGTATTCGCATCCAAGCATGCCAAGTGCAGCACGATTCGGGCTGCATAGTCCGTCTGCCGTCCGATTCCCATCGATTTTTTTCTACGAAGCATTTCAGGCTAAATATTACCATAATGGTAATGTATGTCAACAGCAATCACTATAAGGGCTCGCGGAAGAATAAATGTCGAGTTTGGGGGAGTTGAGGCGCAATTCTAACAAAACGGGAGAAGCCTTCATACTTGGTGGTATGGGCGCCGAGCGATGACGTTAGAATTGATGGATCCGATTCCCAAGCCGGTAGTTATTTTTTTGCGAGTCCCAAGGCGTTCGCATTGTCGGATAGACGGCAATACAGAAGCGGTTTCTAAACCATTGAACGAGGTATTCTCATGGAAGGACGTCGGGATTTTCTCATCCGTAGGCCCTTCGACCGTGCCTCATCCTGAAAAACAATAGTATTCGCCAGTCATAAATACCGGCATCGCGAATAGCGCTTTACAAAGCGAGCACGCATCGTCATACATTAGGTATCATGTCGACCAAACCCATCATCTGTATGATGCTTTCCTGCTGCTTGCAATGCAGCGAAAACGGCGTAAAAATCGAAACAAGCACCGATACGAACATTGTTGTTGCAGACACGGATGCCGACACGGCCACCGACACAGATACTGACACAGATGCAGATGCAGATGCGGATGGTGATGCAGACGTCGATACAGAATTTGATATTGACACGGACACATATGTCGACGCCGATACAGATGCGGACATTGACACCGACATTGACACCGACACGGGAACGGACACGGATACGGATATTGACACGGATACCGATGCCGATACGATGCCCTTCGACGCACAAACCCCATCCGATCCTGTCGTTGACGAAAACGGCGGTGAGGGAAATATCACCACCTACGGCAGCGTCACTGATCCGGCTCCCAGCATCGGAGGTGCATGCAACTATGGTACTACGGATATCTACAATTTTGCAGCGGTGAATGTAAATGTATCGGCCGGTGACGGCCTTGGACAGTGGAACGACGGACGCATTTGCGGGCAATGTGCTGAAGTTTCGGCAGAAACTTCAGAGGGAACAAAGACGACTGTTGTCCGAATTGTCGACAAATGTGCGGATGAATACTGCGGCATGGATCTAGGCGGTCTCCCGGCCCAAACCTTGATGGGCAACCAACCGGGCCGATATGCGGGGAGTTGGGTGTTCGTTCCGTGCGACGATGCTCCGGAACTCTCCGACGGCCCCCCAACTCTATTTGTCAAAGAAGGCTCCAATCCGTGGTGGGCTCTGGTCCAAGTCCGCAACCCGCCGGCCGCTGTGCTGTCTATCGCGTGGGGAGCCGAATCCGGAGATGCCGGTCATTTCGAATATGCCTCGGAGGCGGACAATTTCTTTTCGGTGGCGGAAGCAGTGCTCACCGCGGAGGAAACTGTCACCCTAACCATCCAATTCGATTTCGGGATTTCCTTGACGACCCAAATCACAGGGTCGTCCCTTGCTGTGGAAAACGCAACTTACCTTCTCGATTTTTAATAGAGAGTTTTAAACAATAATTTTGGACCTCCTGCAGTAGGAGTGGGGTAGGTTTCTAGTGAAAATTTGATATGGCAGGAAAAATAACCCGAGACAGGAACTCCGCCGGAGGCATCCCTCTGCCCGTCGTCCGTGGGTTTACTCTTCCGCAGCTCGCAGCCCGAGTCAGGGGCGCGACGGCCGCTGTCGTGATCGTTCGCGGAAAGAGCCCCTACTGGACATCGAGAAACGGATTGAAACGATGAATCTCCCTTTTTGGGGCTGCCCCCGGTCCGTGGTAGACTCCCCCTATGAGGACACACTGCACTACGGTTAACGAGCTGACCGATATCCTTCTCCGCGTCGGGCTCCTCACCGAGGATCAGGCCACCCTGGTCAGGGTGAAGGCCGAGGCCCAGCGGGCGCGCCTCCAGCACCAGCAGTCCAAGGGGACCAAGCGGGCGATCGGCGCGGTGAGCGCGGCGGAGGTGATCGCGTCCCTCGAGTTGCCGACGGGCGGCGTCCAGGGGGAGGAGGCGCTCGGCGAAGACACCATCGTCAAGCGGCTGGCCGAGGCCGTCGGGGTGGGGTACACCAAGATCGATCCCCTCAAGCTCAACGCGTCGCTCATCACGAGCACCATCTCCCTGCCCTTTGCCCGCCGCACCTCCGTGCTTCCCCTCAAGCGGACCGGGGACACGCTCCGGGTGGCGGTCTGCGATCCCCACGACAACACCCTCTTCGAGGAGCTCGAGCGGCTCACCGGCTGCACGCTGGAGATCGTGCTGAGCGCCCGATCGGATATCCAGCGGTTCATTACGGAGGTGTACGGCTTCAAGCGGTCGGTGGCCAAGGCCGCGCGTGAGATGGCCCCCTCCATCGATCTCGGCAACCTGGAGCAGCTGATAAAGCTCGGCGCCGTGGACGAGCTGGAGGCCAACGACAAGCACGTCATCAACGCGGTGGAGTACCTGCTCCACTACGCCTTCGACCAGCGGGCCTCGGACATCCACATCGAGCCCAAGCGGGACAAGAGCCACATCCGCATGCGCATCGACGGCGTCCTCCACGACATCTACACCGTGCCCAAGGCGGTGCACCCGGCCATCATCACCCGCATCAAGACCATGTCCCGGCTCGACCTGGCGGAGCGGCGGCGCCCCCAGGACGGCCGGTTCAAGACCGACAAGGACGGGGACGAGGTGGAGATGAGGGTCTCCACTCTGCCGGTGGCCTTCGGCGAGAAGATGGTGATCCGCATCTTCGACTCATCGATCCTGTTTCGCGACATGTCGGATTTGGGGTTCGACGAGGAGTCCTACGGGCATTACCTGGAGTTCGTCTCCCGGCCCAACGGGCTGATCCTCGTCACCGGCCCCACCGGCTCCGGGAAGACCACCACCCTCTACTCCACGCTGCGCTACCTGAGCTCCCCCGAGGTCAACATCACCACCATCGAGGACCCCATCGAGATGGTGTTCGAGGCGTTCAACCAGACCGCGGTGCACCCCAAGATAGGCCTCGACTTCGCCCAGTCCCTCCGGCACATCCTCCGGCAGGATCCGGACATCGTCATGGTGGGTGAGATTCGCGATCCCGAGACCGCCAACCAGGCCCTCCAGGCCGCCCTCACGGGCCATCTGGTGCTCTCCACCCTCCATACCACCGACAGCGCCACCAGCGTGACCCGGCTGTTCGAGCTCGGCCTCAACCCCTACCTCGTCTCCTCGACCCTCATCGGCGTGGTGGCCCAGCGGCTGGTCCGGAAGGTGTGCAGCGCCTGCGGCACGGAGATCCCCCTCACCCCGGAGCAGATGGCGGTGCTCGACATCCGCGTGCCCCCCGGCGGCGGGAAGACCCTCACCATCCGGGAGGGGGAGGGGTGCGTGCGGTGTCGGGGCACCGGCCTCTACGGCCGCTCCGCCATCTACGAGCTCCTCCGGGTCACCGACTCGGTCAGGGGGCTGATAAACGAGAAGGCGGACGCCCCGGAGATCCTCCGGGCCGCCCAGGCGGACGGCACCGTCACCCTCCGGGAGGCCGCCGTCCGAAAGCTCGCCGAGGGGGTCACCTCCTACAGCGAGGTCGTCCGCGTCACCGTGGACGAGAACCGAAGGTGGTAGGCGGGATGCCGACAGCGCATCGGTGGATCCATCGCCGGGCTCACTGACCGCACGCCGCCTCGTCGCTCCCGTCCTCGCAGTCCGCCATGCTGTCACAGACCCAGTCCCCGGCGATGCATGCGCCGCTGTCGAGGCATCGGAACTCATCGGGCGCGCAGCTCATCTCCAGACACCCGTCCTCGTCGCTCCCGTCCTCGCAGTCTGCCACGCCGTCGCATGCCCAGTCCGACGGGATGCAGGCGCCGCTCCCAAGGCACCGCAGCTCCGTCTCGGCGCACGCTCCGGCGAGGCACCCGTCCTCGTCGCTGTTGTCTCCGCAGTCGTCATAGCCGTCGCACTCCCAGACGAGGGGGATGCAGGATCCCGAGGCGCACCGCAGCTCGTCCTCCCCGCACTCGCCGGCGAGGCACCGATCCCCCTCGTCGCTGCCGTCGACGCAGTCCTCGAACCCATCGCACTCCCACTCGGCGGGGATACACGCGCCGCTCGCCAGGCACTTGAGCTCGGTCTCGTCGCAGCGCGCATCGAGACAGGTCTCCCCTTCATCGCTGCCGTCGGGACAATCGGCGAAGGCGTCGCACTCCCAGGAGGCGGGGACGCACGCGCCGCTCGTGAGGCACCGGAACTCATCAGCCGCGCACGATCGATCGCGGCACGCATCGCTCTCGTCGCTGCCGTCGACGCAGTCCGCCTCGCCGTCGCACTCCCACTCCGCCGGGATGCAGGAGCCGCTCTCGAGACACTTGAACTCCCCGTCACCGCAGACCGCGTCGAGGCATCCGGCTTCATCGCTGCCGTCGGTGCAGTCCCGGATGCCGTCACACTCCCACCCGGAGGGGATGCACAGCCCGTCTTCGCTGCAAGTAAACTCCTCTTCGTTGCACCCCGCCCCGCCGCATCGGTCCCCCTCGTCGCTGCCGTCACCGCAATCGTCGTAGTCGTCGCACTCCCAGGTTCCCGGGATACACACGCCGCTCGACAGGCACTTGAACTCCCCCACCCGGCAGGGGAGGTCCAGACACACCTCCCCTTCATCGCTGCCGTCGGTGCAGTCCGCCATGCCGTCGCACGCCCACGCCTCCGGGATACAGACGCCGTCCAAAAGACACTTGAACTCCCCCTCACCGCAGGGGAGATCGAGGCAGTCCCCCTCGTCGCTGCCGTCGGCGCAGTCCGCCATGCCGTCACACGCCCACTCCGCGGGGAGACAGATGCCATCCGACAGGCACTTGAGCTCGCCGTCACCGCAGGGGATCTCCAGACAATGCGCCCCTTCGTCGCTGCCGTCGGCGCAGTCGGCGAACCCGTCGCACACCCACTCTGCCGGAATGCAGCCTCCGTCGTCACACGGCACCTCTGTCGGATCGCATGCCGCGTTCTCGGGATCTCCTCCGGTGTCCTCAGGTTCCAACGGTTCCGTATCCCGATCTGTTTCTCGATCAGCTTCGCGGCCGCTGTCGTCTTCCGCCCCGTCGTCCTCCGCGGCGCCATCATCCGGGGTCGCCTCATCGTTCTCTGTTGGCGGGTCCCCCTCCGGCCCCGTCTCTTTGTCCGTCCCCTCGTCGACGCGGTGCTCCGAATCGGACGGGACGCCGCTGTCGCTGTCGCTGTCGCCGCCGCCCTCCTCGCCGCATCCCGCCAGGAGCGCGAGGCACACAATCAGAGCTCCCGCGCACATACAATCCATCACCCGCACTTTGTCTAAGCGCTTCATCTTCTCCTCCTTGTCGTTGTCTGATTTCGCCCCCTTCGGGGCAGACACTCGATTCCTCTTTATCTCGGGCCCTACCTGGCCCGCCTCTCCATCCGCCGCTTCAGCTGCCGGTTCTCTCGCTCGAGCGCGCTCAGGCGCTGCTCCTGGTCAATCGCGTAGAGCGTGAGCTCCTCGATCTTCTGCAGCAGCGTGATCTGGAACGCGCCCATCCCCACGCCCTCGCGCCGCATCTCCCTCGCGGGTGCCACCTCGGGCAGGTGGCGGTGCGCCTCGACGAACGCGGCGACCTCGTCGAGCCCCATGAGCTTGTAGTCCTCCTCGAACACGAAGTCGGCCCCCACCGCGTCCAGGATGATCTCCTCGGCCTTGACGGTGCCCCTCACCGTGAGCGTGTGGGTGGGGTTCCAGGTCCCGACGCCCACCTTGGCGGTCTCGGAATCCGGAAAGAGGTAAACGTTCTTGTTCGAGTTCTTGTTCAGGTGGAGGCCGTTCCCAGCGCCGAACGCGTCGATCTCGTTCCCGTCCATGACGAGGGAGTCGGTCGCGCCGCCGCTGGTGTTCTCGACCCGCAGCGTGCCGCTCCCCGCGGCCGACCCCGACGACTCGCCCCCCTTGATGTGCAGCGTCGACTTCGGAGAGGTCTTCCCGATGGCGGTCCGTCCGCCGTTGTAGTTGAGCATGACGTTCTTCTTCGTGTTGTAGTTGAGGTACAGGTTGCTGTTGCAATCGATCTCGTTGCTGTTGATCCACAGCTCCTGATTGTTGTTGTTGCTCAGGATGTCGATCCCCGCACTCTTCGTGTCGCCGTCGTTGCCCATCCAGATGGTCAGGGCCGACCCGGGGGTGTTCGTCCCGATGCCCACGTTCCCGGCGGTGTAGACGATGTTGTCGCCGTCGCTGCGCCAGTCCGTTCCGGCGCGGGTCACCAGGTCGACGCCTTCGAACGGTGAGCTCCCGAGGCGCCCCGGATCCCGAGCGCCGATGGGGCGAAGCAGCTCATCGTTCAGGTGTCGAATAGGTGAGTCCGCCGCGCCTGGCTCGACGGTCTCCTCTGAGCCGCCCACTCCCCGGGAGTTTATGGTTTGGGGGGAGGCATCGACCGCAGCATTCCCGCACGCCTTCCGGCCGTCTTCATCCGCGGCCCGGCATTCGATCCCGCAGGGCGTGTCGGCGGACATCCCGTTGATATCAACAACGGCGCCTTCCATGGTGTTGTATGCGGTCTCCCACGACAGGCCGTCCCCTCCGTCGACCGCACTATAGTCGACATACCGAACGCATGAGCGCCTCGAAACCAAATCCGATCGCCCCGCGTCGCGCGCGCTGTCATCGTACTCCTCGCAAGCGAGAATCGATACAAGACACAATCCCCAAACAGTGTATTCTCTTTTCATTTCACAGCTCCTTTTCCGGTTTGCTTTCCAAGCTTCGGAGCCCCACGAGCGGGGCGTCATGCCCCCTTCTCGGACGGTTGGAGGAAAAAGTTTCCAATTTAACCGGCCTTTTTTTAAAAAAGTTTTTGAGTTCGGGCAGACCCCCGCGCCTGTCCGCTGTCCGTGAAGCTGTATCGCAGTCATCTCAAGCGTTCCCGTGCCCCGGAGTGAGTTCAAACCCTCGGCCCTGGACGTGGTCGCCGAAGACCAACCTCGCCGACCTATTGGGATTTCAAGGTTTTAGAAAAGATCGGTCTACCCGGCGGAGCGGTACACCTTCCGCACCCGTTCCGAAGGACACGCGTTCGATCCCCGGTCGAGGTACCGGATCGAGCCGCCTCCTCGGAGCTGGGGCGAGAGGTCCGGGGATCCGTAGTACAGCACCCTGCCGAGCCCGTTCACCTCCGCCCACAGGGCCTTCGCCGCGTTGACGGTGACGTTTCCCATGCCGTTGACGCGAACGGTGGCCGATTGGACGCACAGATTGTCGAAGACGCCTCTGCCCATTCCAGAGAGCTCGAAGTCGAAATCCTCCACCCGCCCCTCGAGGTCCAGCCTCCCGGCGCCCGAGAGGGTCGCCCGCACCCGCCTCGCGACCAGGTTTCTGAGCTCGAGATTCCCCACCCCAAAGAGCGCGATCTCCAGATCTTCGATTTCCTTCCCGCGAAGATCGACCGCGATGTTCTCGGTGATCGCGGCCCGGAGCTGCCGGAACACCGGCATCGTCACCATGACCCTGACCGCCTCATCCCGTCTTCCCACCTTGGGCCCCCGTATTTCGAGCGTCCCGTACCTCACGACGGTCTCCACCGACGGGATGACCCGGCTGTCGCCGCTCAGGGTGACGCTGGCCGCCTCCCCGACGCCGACGGTCAGCGCCACGACGCCGGAGATAGCGATCCGGTCGAAGGCCGGCACCGGCCTGGCCTCACTGATGATGACGCCCGCCAACGCGGCGGTATCGGGAGCGACTTGGGGATGGCACGCCGGCAAGAACGCAACCAGGGCGGCGATGCCTCTGACGAGGGGGGATGTCAGAAGTGTGCGATGGTTCAGTGGCTTCATCTTTCGGTTCACTTTCGGCTACGCGGCGGTCAGGACCTCCGCATTCACCTGATCAAACACCCTCACGGTGCAACCGTGTTACCCGCCGCCCGCGGTCGCGCCGGGGGGTATCGCCCGGACCGGCGGTTTCCAACGTTGAGCTCGGGACGTATCCGCTTCCGCAAGGCCTTCGGCGAGATCTTGGACTCACATACCAATAAAGCTTTCGGGGGCGAGACGGTTACAGCGCCCCGAAATCGATATGTCCGCTGAAGCCGGGGCCTCTGAAGTCCGCGTTTCGCAGCCCCGGAGTGTCGACGCCGGTGACCCAGCGGTAGGAGAGGGTGAAGCCGATGCGGACCCAGCGGGTGATGTTGACGTAAAAGGCGGCGCTGGGCTCGATGACGGTGACGATCTCACCGCCGTTTCCGTCAAACGAGATCCCGCCGAAGCCCACCAGGGTTCCCAGGGCGGGGAAGATCGGGTAGCGGTGGGCCAGGTGGTAGCGCATCACCACCCCGCCGTAGCCGAGACCGATCTTCGAGGTCCCGCCGTCCGGCGCAGGCCGGGAGGGGCCGTTCACGAGGCCGCGACCGGCGCCGCCGATGGAGAAGCGGTGGCCGAGGACGAGCGCCCCTTCGCCCCCGACGAGGAGGCCGTTCGAACCGGCGACCGGGGAAAACCCCACCGAGACGCCCCCGAAGCCCCCGACGCTTCCTGGCCCCCGGTCCACCAGGGTGGCGGGCCTCGACCTCGGCGGGGCCCTGCGTTCCGACTCGGCGGAGACCTGGAAGACATATCGCCGGTGCTGCTGTCTGGCCCGCCAGGCGAAGGCGTCCGTGGCGAGCAACAAGACAACGGCGATGATCGATATTTGGAAGAGGGCTGGCGTTCGGGGGGAATTAAATGAATCGGGATCCGGCATAATAATCTCCTTTAGAAAATAATATCATTTGAGTTCGACTATACGGAAAGGCCGGTTATTCAGACCGGCCGGTCCTCTCACGGTGGTGTACGGCGATTCGCCACACCAGGGCAATCCAGAGGACGACGAGGGCGATGTTGAGGCCCGCGAAGGCCGCGATGCCGTACCCGAGCCGTTCCACGATGAGATAGACCGCGGGCCTGGAGAGGGCGTCCCCGCTCCGTCGGAACACGGTGTCCGCGGCGAGCTTGGCCCGGAACTTCTCCTCGACGCTGAG
Source organism: Polyangia bacterium (assembly GCA_050304755.1). GTDB lineage: Bacteria > Myxococcota_A > Polyangia > JAAYKL01 > JAAYKL01 > CAYWLQ01. The sequence continues at coordinate 18,780 of JBNLED010000154.1, forward strand.
GGGGAGGAACAGGATCTCCCGGGCGGTGTTGTGGAGGGAGTAGTCCGTGGCGTTCTCCACGATTTTGACGATTCTGAGCACGGCGAGGAGCGGCATGAATACCACCAGCGTGTAGCTGAACAGGGCCAAGATGGGCATGAACACCAGGGCCGCGCCGAGGCCGGCGTGCTTGATGACCCGGGAGACGAGCAGCGCCTGGGAGACCAGGACGATGATGTTGACCCAGAAGAAGAAGCGGGCATAGAAGTCCCCGATGAGCGCCTCGAGGGATGCGCCGCCGGCCTGTCCCGCGGCCATCTGCGCGCTGAAGTGGTCCCGCACGAGCTTGCCGAGCATGTACTCGGAGTTGGTGTTGATGAGGTTGGAGACCAGAATGAGCGCGGCGATGAGCGCGATGTAGCGGTTGGTGAAGACCAGCCACAGCCCGCCGAGGAGTCGCCGGAGCCCGCCCTGCTCCGCCTCCTTGGGGGTCAGGGGGAACCGGGTCGCCCGGTCCAGGGAGGCGAGGCCCTTCCATAGGATGACCGCCGAGACGACGAGCAGCGCGGCGGCCACCGCCATGGGCCAGAACAGCCCGATGACCGGGATGAGAGAGCGGAGCACCAGGGAGCCCAGGGCGGCCCCGGAGGTGGCCCCGAAGGCGATGAGGGCAAAGGTCCGCTTCCCGTTCTCCGGCGTGTGGAGCTGGTTGCAGAGGCTCCAGGTCTGGGAGACGGTGAGCACATTGAACACCCCCACCCATAGATAGAAAACGACGCCAAGGTAGTGGAACCGCATGAGGCCGAGGACCATAAGGCCGAGGAGGTTCGCGGCCATGAAGAGGTACACGAACGCGATGATCCCCCGTCCGGAGAAGCGCCGGGTAAGCACGCTGTAGAGGGGGACGATGAGGATGAACGCCAACGCCTGTAACGCGGTGGCGCTGCTCTTGAGCTCCGCGCCGCCGCTCATGGAGAGGATGAGCCCCTCGCGGATGGGCTTGACCACGTAGTAGGCCGTGAACAGGACGAAGAAATTGCAGGTCAAAAGGAGGACCGGGCGGATCTCTTCCCGCTTTATCTCCGTGATGATCGAGAGAACGCTGTGCAGGGCTCCCCGTCGATCCGCAGGGTTACTCATCGGTCGTCCAGAACCTCCAGATACTGTTGTACCGGCTCGAAGGCGAGAAATAAAAAAACAGGTACGCAAAAAGGTGCGGCTGTGCCGTCCGGAGTGACACAAAACTTTGACACGAAAACGAAAGGATCTTCGGTTCAAAGGAAATAACAATATGTTAGCGGGTATTCAGCTGCGCTGGCACGCTTCCTGCAACTGAATATGCGACAGACGATGTGGACGCAAGGTCCGCATGGGGAGGCACTGGAGGAGGGAATCGTTTCAACGGAGTCCCTGGGCCCGGTCCCCAAGTCTTCCCGCCAATCGCGGGGACAGGGCCCAGGGACTCCACTTTTCAACACTTCCTAAAGCTGGGCCGGTTCAATCACTTCAGCGCGGAGATCAACGCAGCCTTCAGGTCCTCCGCATAAACGTCGATCTGTTCCTGGCTCGGCCCCTCCACCAGGACGCGCGCTTTGTTCTCGGTGCCTGAGTAGCGGACCAGAATCCGTCCCTTGTCCCCCAGTGCATCCTCGACGGCCTTGGAGGCCTTCTGAAAATCGGGGAGGGATTCCAGGGGCGCCCGCTTGGGAACGGCGAAGCTGATGAGGCGCTGGGGCACCCGCTCCATGATCCCGCTGGCCAGCTCGGAGAGGGGCTTCCCCTGCTGAAGCATGATGGCGAGAATCTGCAGGGCCGCCAGGGTTCCGTCCCCCGTCGACGCGTGCTCCAGGAAGATGAGGTGACCGGACTGCTCTCCACCGAGGGTGTAGCCGCTCTTGAGCATGGCCTCCACGACATACCGATCCCCAACCTGCGTCCGGACCACCGCGCCCCCCGCGTCCCGGATGGCCCAGTCCAGCCCGAGGTTGCTCATCACCGTGGTGACCAGGGTGTTTTTGGCCAGCGTCCCGTCGCTGATCATCTGGGTGGCGCAGAGGGCCATCACCGCGTCACCGTCCACCACCTGCCCCTTTTCGTCCAGGAGAATCACCCGATCCGCGTCCCCGTCGAGGGCGATCCCGACGGCCGCGCCCTCCTCCACGACCCGGCGCCCCGCCAGCTCGGGGTGAAGGGAGCCGCACTCCCGGTTGATATTGAGCCCGTCGGGAGCGTTGCCGAGGACCGTCAGGCTGGCGCCGAGCTCGCGGAACACCTCGGGCGCCGTCTTGTACGCCGCGCCGTTCGCGCAATCGATGACCATCTTCATGCCGTCCAGGGTCATCCCCTTGGGGAAGGTGTGCTTGAGCTGGACGATATAGCGTCCCCGGGCGTCGTCGATGCGGCTGGCCTGGCCGATAGTGTTTCCGGCGGGCGCCTCCGCGGCCAGCGCGTCGCTTTGCATCAGCGCCTCCATGGCCGCCTCCTCTTCGTCCGGCAACTTGAAGCCGTCGGCCCCGAACAGCTTGATGCCGTTGTCCTGATACGGATTGTGTGACGCGGAGATCACCACCCCGGCGCTGGCCCGCATCGAGGAGGTGATGAACGAGATGCCGGGGGTCGGCAGCGGGCCCACCAGCATGACGGTCCCCCCCATGGAGCAGATTCCCGAGGAGATGGCCGTCTCCAGCATGTATCCCGAGAGCCGGGTGTCCTTGCCGATGACGACCTTGGGCGCGCCCTTCCCGCTCTTCTGGCGGATGGTGTGGACGAGGGCCCGCCCAAGGGACATCGCGGTTTCGCTGGTCATGGGGGGTCGGTTCGCCTCGCCCCGGATTCCGTCTGTTCCGAATAGTTTTCTTTCCATGGTGGTCTCTTCCGATGGTGGAGGTTATTTGAGCTTCTCGAGGTTGGCGTCGACGGCGTCGAGGAGCGCGTTTTGAGCCTTGACGTACTCCGCCCACGGCTTGCCCAGCTTTCCGATGACCTCGCTCTCGAAGTAGGGGCGGGACTTCTTCAGGCACGTCTCAATGCCCAGCTTGGAGGTCTCGTCGTTCACCTCCTTGAACGCCGCCACCGCGGCCTCGAAGTCCTCATCCGCCTCCCCCGGACCGCTCAGCAGCTTGGGGAGACACTCGAAGGCCACCCGGCGGAACCACTCGGGCTTCTCCGCCGCCTTGGCGCAGGTGTTCATCACCTCGGTTTCCATGGAGATCTCGTACTCGTCGTCGGAGGCGAAATCCTTCCACGACTTGGACTTTCCGATGATACAGCGCAGCATCCGGACATACTTTATCGCGTTGTACTTCCATTTCTCGGTGCCGGGCTTCTGCTGCCACCCCAGCCAGTGGCTGGAGGCGGTCTCGAGCTTCTTGTGGGCCCTGGCGTAGTCCTCGAACTTGACATACTCGCCGGCGAAGTCGTTCCACTGCTTGCGGAGATCCTCCATCGCGGCGATGAGGGCGTTGATCTGCTCGTGATACTCCTTGGGCGCCTTGGCGATCATCCCCTTGTAGTCCGGCATGGCGTTGTCGATGATGGGGAGGGCGTTCTCCTTGACATGCTTCGCGTAGGCCACCGGCGCGCTCGTGACCTGCCGCATCCGGGCCTCGAACTCCGCGTTGGACTTCATCCCCTTGACGTCCACCTGGACCTTCTTCCAGAACTCGGTGTACCCTTTGACGTGGGCGTCCCGGAAGGCGGCCTTCACCGCCTCGTGCTTCTCCACCTCCGCCTGCTTCCCCTGGAGGTAGACCAGCACGCCCACCACCGCCGCGACGATGATGAGCACCACAACGATGGCCCCGACCTTCGCACCGGTATTGGAGACCTTCAGCTCGGGATCATCCAGCCCGGCGGAGGCAACGGGGGGGGCGTCTCCGAGGGAGACCTCTCCGAGCCCGCCCGCCGACATCGCGTCCGACGGGAGTCCTCCTGAAAAGGGAGCCGCCGCCGCCATCGGGGCGCCAGGGGCCGGGGCCTCGGCAGCCGCCGGGGGCGCGGGCATTGACGAGGTCGCAGGGGCTCCCTCGACGCCGGCCTTGAGTCGCTGCAGGATCTGCTGATACTGGGCCTGCTGGGCCGCCCCCCCATCCTCGTAGGCCTGCCCGGCGTCCCCCTCCTCGATCTCCAGGGTGGTGCCGCCGGCGCCCCCCGGCACGAGCATGAAGGTAATGCTGGTCCACCCCGCCTTGATCCGGAGCAGCTTGTTCGGGATCAGCGAATCGATGGGGGAGGTGTCGCCGGATCCCCAGATCAGAGCGGCGCCGGTCTGCCAGCCGGGCTGCACGCCGGTCAGCGCGCCACCCCACCAGGTCTGCCAGGTCTCGGGCCGCGTGAGGTACGCCCAGACATCCTTGGGTTCCCGCTCAATGGTGATGTTGACTCTGATCATGGTAAAATTCCTTTCCGTGCCGCCATATATTCCTCATTCCCCGGTAGATTAGGTCAATTTACTTCAATTAATGAAATTGTAAACACTGATTAAAACAGCAAATCGGGGGCTCTCGAGTTGGCCTCTGATTCAAAAGCCGCTGGCGAGGGCGATTCGAGGATCCCTCACTCCTCGATGTCGGGTCTGCCGATCACCGCGCGGATCCCCACGACGGCGAACAGGAGGGCCGCCACCGCGCCGAACACCAGGAACATCTCCTCCCCGAGGACGTCGTATACGGGCTTCAGGACGGGATGGATGGCGCCGACCTCCCCGACCTTGCGCTCGAGAGTATCCAGGTACTTCCAGACGAAGATCCCCATCACCCCCGCCGACATGGCGAGGATGATGAAGATTTTGCCCCACGGCTTCGGTGTCATCGGGGCGCCTCAGTCCACGTTCTGAACGCAGAGGTTGGTGTCGATGCGGAAGTTGGAGTCGACGACGTGACGCTCGGCGTGGAATACGTCGAGGGCATAGATGTGCCCCTCCACGAGCCCGAGGCTTTGAGAATTCCGACACTCCGTATCGAGCCCATTTGCATCACTCCCGTCCATGTTGCACTCCGTCAGCGCGGTCATGCCCGCGCCGCTCCCAGTGAGGGTCACCCGGCCGAATCGAACGCTATGGATGCCGCCGACATCCACCACCAGGTGGCCGTCGATGAAGACCCAGACGTCGTCATCGCCGGTGAACGCAAACGTCTGTGGGGGTTGGTAGATGAAGTAGGTATTGATCTCTGTTGTGAAGTGATAATTGCGGTTGTTCTGGTAATTTCCATATCCCAAATCATTGATGGGATAGTATGAGTTGTTCGAATAAGTATAGATTCCGTTGGTGTCCGGCCCCGTGAGGTCCAACGTCCGGGTGAAGGTATAGGCGGTGGAGTCGTCGTACCAGGTGGTGAAGTTCGTCGCATTGGACAAGAGATCGGCGCAGCCACCGCTCCCGCCGGCGAACTGCGGGTTGCCATAGATGGGCGGCACCGCGCCCGTATTGGTCAGCGGGAGCGTATCCTGAACGAAGCCCAGGCAGATGGTGGACCCCAGTGACCCCGGATCCAGCTCGAAATCCCGGTGACAGGGGGTGCTGGCCGGATCGAATTCGAACGACGAACACTGCTTCGTGGAGGAGCTCCCCCCGTCCGGCGGCATGTCCCGGATGATGGCGGTGAGGGTGGTGCCGCACTCCACCTCCTCATCGTCATCGGCGTCCACATCGACATCGATGTCGGCGGTGCCGGGATCCGAGGTGACGGAGTCGGTGTAGTGGACCAGGTTGACGTTGTCGATGTAGGGCCCGAGATCAGTGGTGTTTTCGTCGTCGTCCGCGTTGAACTCGAAGCGCACCATGAAGCTGTCGGTATCGGCGAAGGCGGTGACGTCCTGCTCGTAGGTGATCCAGGAGACGGTGGGGGTGGAGGTGATCTGATCCATGAGGCGCCAGGTGTCCCCGCCGTTGTCGGAGACCAGCACCGCGATGTAGTCGCCCGTGTCGCCGCCGTTGTCGAACCACA
>JBNLED010000155.1:0-58219 GCA_050304755.1 Polyangia bacterium
CTTGCCATCTGACAACCGCTGCATCCCGCCCGTCGGCGTTGCTCGTCGGTCAAATACCCCCAGTATTCTCCACTCCTCGCGCCTTGCCGGACGGGCGCAGCGATTGCCAGCTTGGTAACTTTATTTTGACCAGAGACCTTACAATAACCGAAAGTTAACCCGCTACGCTTGAATGAGCGCCATCACCACATCCGCCAGAGCGGCGTCGATCCGATCCAGGACGACCTCTGCACCGGCGTTCTCGAGGGCCTCCCGGGGATTACTGGCAAAGGGTATCCCGACACAGAGGGCGCCGATTTCGTGAGCCGCGGAAACATCCCTGGGCGTATCTCCGATGATGACTACGGGAAGCGCTCTTTCAGGATCGAGCGACCGGGCCCCCTGCTCCAACACCGCTCCCCGCTGCTCGCCATGGTCCCCGAATCCCCCATAGCGCTCATCGAAGAGATCGGCGATCCCCGCGCTCCTCAGCTTGATGAATCCCCCCTTGCGCATGTTCCCGGTGCCGAGCCCCACCCGGGCGCCGCTTTGTCGAAGTCGTTCTATCGCCTCCCCCGGCGCCCCCAACGCGCGGAACGGATACCGGACGGCCTCCTCCCCGAGCGCGGTGACATAGTGCTCCAGAAAGACCCGGATCTGCTCACGAGACGGCTCGGTGACCCCCCGATCCTCGAGCAGCATCCTCGCGATCTCCGGATCGGTCCGGCCGGCATAGTCCGCGCCCGTGAAGCGGCTCTCCTCTCCCGTCGCGATCAGCGAGGCCCGGCTCATCGCCCGTACGCCGGCGCTCCTCCCGGAGACCGCCGAAGTCACGAGCGTGCCGTCAATATCAAATAGCACGACACAGGAAGAGTGATTTGTTCTCACACTCATCGCAGGCGGAGTATGGACAAAAGGGGCGAAAAAGACAATCCGGCCGAATGAACCGGAGTCTCCGTGTTGAAACGTCCCGGGCGTCAGGAGATCCTCGAGGCCCAAATTCAGCATTTTCAGGGTCGTCCAATCCCCCATTCCGTGTTAATTCGAAGAACTATGGATATGTATCGGAAGTGGTTCGGCATACCCGTCGGCCTCGCGCTCCTGTTGACGCTGTGTTCCGCCATGGTGAGCGCCCAGGGAATGGTGCAGTCCTCGAAGAAGGCGCCGCCGGAGGTCAAAGACCCGGTCTTCACCCCGCCGGAGCTCGTGGAGTACGCGGAGGCAACGTTCCCTCCCGAGGCCCTCGTGGCGGGACTCCAGGCGGAGGTGGTGGCCGAGCTCGAGATCGATGAGAACGGTCTGGTGGACGGCGTGAATATCAAGGAGCCCGCCGGACACGGATTCGACGAGGCCGCCGAGGCGGCCATGTTGCGATTCGTCTTCGCGCCCGCCACCCGCGACGGGGAGCCGATCCGTTCGACAATTATTTACCGTTATCGATTTTTTTTGAATGCGGAGGAGCCCGCGCCGGAGGATCTCCCTCCCCCGGAGTCCCAGCTCCTCGGCACGGTGATGACCATGGACGGGGAGCCCATCGCGGGCGCATCGCTGGTGCTGGTCTCCCTCACTGCGACAGAGGGGGATGCCCTCGACACGGCGACCCTACAGATCACCACCGATGCCGCCGGGAAATTCGACCTCCCGAAGCTCCCCCCGACCGGCTATCAAATCGATATTGTTGCCTCCGGTTTCAAGCCCCTCTCCGTGACAGAGGAGCTCGAGGACGGAGAGATACGGGAGGTCATCTACCGCCTGGAGGCGGAGGAGGCAACCTATGAGACCGTGGTCCGGGCCAAGCGGGCCTCCCGGGAGGTCACGAGGCGGGAGATCACCCGGCGGGAGATCAACCGCATCCCCGGCACCGGCGGCGACGCCCTCAAGGCGCTCCAGAACCTCCCGGGCATGGCCCGCGCCCCCTTCGGCAGCGGCCTCCTGATTGTCCGGGGCAGCTCCCCGGACGACTCCCGCTATTTCTTCGACGGCATGGACATTCCGCTGCTCTACCACTTCGGCGGGGTTTTCTCGATCATCAACACGGATATGGTCGAGAACATCGAGCTCTATCCGGGGAACTTCAGCGTGCGCTACGGCGGGGCCACCGGCGGGATCGTCGAGGTCTACCCCCGCACCCCCTCCACCGATCGCATCCACGCCTATATCGACGCCAACATCGTCCACGCCACCGCGTTCGCGGAGATGCCCCTCGGCGACAAGTGGAGCGCTGCGGCCTCCTTCCGCCGCAGCTACATCTTCGAGGTGATGAGCGCGGCCATGCCGGACAACGAGGGCACGGGCTTCACTGTGTCGCCCCGGTACTGGGACTACCAGTTCGTGGCGGACTACCACCCCAGGGCCAAGGACAACCTAAGGTTCTTCATCTTCGGCTCCGATGACAAAATGGGGCTGGTGACCGGAAAGGACGTGGGGGACAACCCCACCATGTCCGGAGATCTCGACATCCGGGTCCTCTCCCATCAGATCCAGGCCAACTGGGAGCATAAGTTCGGGGAGGGGCTCTCCAACAACCTCAACCTCGCCACCGGTTTCAGGCGGCAGGCCTTTGGATTCGGAACCATCTTCGACGTGGAGGACAACCGGGTTCCCGTGTTCCTCAGGGAAGAGCTGACCTACGACAAGAAGCGCAACATCGCGTTCCGTCTAGGGGTCGACAGCGCCTTCTCGTGGTATGATGTATCGGTCCGCGCCCCCATCAACACGCGGATGATCGAGGGGGAGAATCAGGATCCGCTGACCGCCAACGAGGAGGTGACCGAGACCAACAACTCCGGGCTCTACTTCCGCCCCGCGATCTACAGCGAGCTGGAGATCCGGCCGGTGGAGCAGCTCAAGCTTATCGGCGGCATGCGGGCGGAGTACTTCGACCTCGATCAGGATATCGTCCTGGATCCCCGGTTCGTCGGCCGCTACGAGGTCATCCCCGGGACGACCATCAAGACGGGCATCGGCATGTTCCACCAGTCGCCGACCGGCTTTCAGAAGGATGAGAGCTTCGGCAACCCGGACCTTCTACCGATCAACGCCATCCACTACAGTCTGGGGGTCGACCAGGAGATCATCACCAACGTGGAGGTGACTCTCGAGGGATTCTACAAAGACATCCGCAACTTCGTGGTCTCCTCGGATGACCCGACGGAGCGCTACAACAATGATGGCGAGGGGGAGGTGTGGGGCATGGAGCTCCTGCTCAAGCACCACCCCATCGATCGCTTCGCCGGGTGGATCGCGTACACGCTGATGAAGAGCCGGCGGGTGGATCACCCGGGGGAGCCCGCGCGGCTGTTCGACTTCGACCAGACCCACATCCTGACGGTGGTGGGGACGGTGGCCATCGGCCGCGGCTGGGAGGCTGGGGTCCGGTTCCGGCTGGTCTCCGGCAACCCGGAGACCCCAATCGTCGGGTCGATCTTCGACGCCGACTCGGATATCTACCTGCCCATCTACGGCAAGACCAACTCCGGTCGGCTGCCCCCGTTCCACCAGCTCGATATCCGGGTGGACAAGAAGTGGACCCTCAAGCGGAACATCAAGCTGTCGGTCTATATCGAGGTCTGGAACGTCTACAACCGCAAGAACCCCGAGGCCCACGCCTACAACTACGATTACACGCAGCGTCAGTTCTTCAGCGGGCTCCCGGTGCTCCCCGTCCTGGGGTTGCGGGCCGAGTACTGATCCCGGCCGGCCGGCGTACCAGACAAACATCCATAGGTTAGCGGATCAGGATTCCCCTGCTCGTGAAGCAACAACAGGTCCGAGAAATCCTTCTTTGATCCCCGATTGGTGACGGCGTTAATCTTCATCGCGCCTCGAGGCATCAAGATTGCGCTTTTCGAGACCGCCAAACCTCTTTAACTTTCCAGAAAATTCGGTTATCTATTCGATTGTCGATACGCTGGGCATCCCAGTCGCAAAAACTGTAAGGTGGTATACAAATGGGTTTATTGAAGAAGAACAACAAGAAGAAGAAACCGCTTCGCACCCTCGGCGGTGCGGCATCCTCTGCCCAATCCTCCCTCCGGCCGAAGCAGGTATTGAAGGCCGCCCCCTGCGGCGTGGCCTGCCCGAGCGGCACCAAGATCCGACAGTGGCTCCAGGCCATCGCCCAGCGGGAGAAGCTCGGATACGGCCAGGACGAGGCGTTCGAGAAGGCGTGGAACATCCTGGTGGACACCAACCCGTTCCCCGCCGTCATGGGGCGCGTCTGCCCCCACCCGTGCGAGGACGCGTGCAACCGCACCGCCAAGGACGGCGCGGTCTCCATCAACGCGTGCGAGCGCTTCATCGGTGACTGGGCCCTCGAGAAGGAGCTCCCCCTGCCCAAGCTGGAAGAGGACAAGAAGGCCGAATCCGTCGGGGTCGTGGGCGCGGGACCGGCGGGGCTCTCCTTCGCCTACCAGATGGCCCGGCGGGGCTATGCGGTAACAATCTACGAGAAGACCGATAAGCCCGGCGGCATGGTGTTCTGGGGCATCCCCTTCTACCGGCAGCCCGAGGAGGTCCTCCTGGCGGAGGTGAAGCGCATCACCGATCTCGGCGTCGAAATCAAATACAACTGCCAGGTGGGTAAGGACATCTCCGTCAGCGAGCTCAAGTCCAAGCACCAGGCCATCTTCGTCGGCATCGGCGCCCACAAGGGGCGGCTGCTCCGGTGCCCCGGCGAGGAGGGCGAGGGGGTGTGGACCGGAACAGACTATCTTCACCGGATCAACGCCAAGGAGACCGTCGACGTGGGCAAGAGCGTCGCGGTCATCGGTGGCGGTGATACGGCTATCGATGCGGCCCGGGCCGCGCGGCGTGCCGGCGCGGACGTCACCATCGTCTACCGGCGCACACGGCAGGAGATGCCGGCCATCGATCCGGAGATTGAGGACGCGCTAAAGGAGGGCGTCAAGCTCGAGTACCTGGCCGCCCCCGTGGAGATCAAACGGGATGACAACGGCAAGGTCACGGCCATGACCGTTCGCAAGATGGAGCTCGGCGAGCCGGATGATTCGGGCCGGCGGCGCCCAGTGCCCATCGACGGGTCGGACTACGATATCGCGCTCGACACGGTCATCGCCGCTATCTCCCAGGAGCCGGACGGCGCCGACCTCGACGATCTCTATCCGAGCGGTCCCTGGATCACCGCTGATAACACCTGGAAGGTGGCGGACGGGGTATGGGGCGGCGGCGACGCCGTCAACCTGGGGCTGGTCACCGACGCGGTGGGCCACGGCCGCCTGGCGGCCATCCAGGCCGCCGCCGCGCTCAAGGGCGAGGAGGCGTCGAACGAGCTGCAACAGCCGCCAATCCCGAAGGAGCGCATCAAGATGGAGCTCGAGGATGTCTACCCCTCGAAGCCCAAAGCCGAGGCCGCCCATCGCCCGGAGGCGGAGTGGCTCTCGAAGCCTGACGAGGAGATCAGCCTCGGCATCGGAGAGGCCCAGTTCCTCGAGGAGACCACCCGCTGTTTCTCCTGCGGTCAGTGCTTCGGCTGCGAGCGCTGCTGGATGTACTGTACCCCCGGGTGCTTCAAGAAGGCGCCGGAGCTGGCCCTCGGTCAGCCGTACTATACCATGAAGCTCGACACCTGCGACGGCTGCAAGAAGTGCGAGGATGAGTGTCCCTGCGGCTACATGGACATGGCGTAGCACTGCTCCCGCGTGTCATCGTCGCCGGCCTCAGCGGCGACGGCGGCAAGAGCCTCGTGACCATCAGCCTCATCCGGACCCTGGTCGACCAGGGGATTCGGGTCGCTCCTTATAAAAAGGGGCCCGACTACATCGACGCGGCCTGGCTCGGCCGGGCGGCGGGAAGATCGGGGCGGAACCTGGACACCTTCCTGATGCCGGGGGAGGCGATTATGGGCTCCCTGGCCCGGGCGTCCGCCGATTCCGATATCGTCGTGATGGAGGGCAACCGAGGGCTATACGACGGGATGACCGCGGCCGGGGATCACTCCACCGCCACCTTGGCGAAGCTGGCGGGCGCGCCGGTGATCCTCGTCGTAAACGCCACCAAGACCACCCGCACCGTGGCTGCGCTCGTCAAGGGATGCCAGGTGCTCGATCCGGAGGTGACCCTCGGCGGGGTGGTGCTGAATCAGGTGGCCACCCCCCGGCAGGAGCGGGTCATCCGGGAGGCCGTGAGGAACGAGACCGGTCTCGAAGTCATGGGCGCCATCCCCCGGCTGAAGGAGCGGCTGCTGCCGAGCCGGCACCTGGGGCTGGTCACGGCGGCGGAGCATCCGAAGGCCGACGAGGCGCTGGCCACGGCGGGAGAGGTGGGGGCAAACTACCTGGACATCGAGGCGATACAGGAACTGGCGAAGCAGGGCTCGGCGTGTTGTGCCTCATTTATCAACTCGTCTTTACAACGGCTGACGCCCGAAAAATCAGGCCCTCGCATCGGCGTGCTGCGCGATAAGGCATTCTCGTTCTACTATCCGGAGAACCTGGAGGCCCTCGAGGCCTCGGGCGCGACCCTCGTCTTCATCTCACCCACATCGGATGAGGCGCTCCCGGATATCGACGGTCTCTATGCCGGCGGGGGATTTCCCGAGGTCTATCCGCGAGAGCTGTCCGAGAACCGGGCGTTTCGGGACACACTCAAAAAACGCATCAATAAAGGGTTGGTCGTTTGGGCGGAGTGCGGCGGTCTGATGTACCTGGCAAGAAGCTTGATGGTCGAGGGAGAGATCTACCCCATGGTGGGCGCCCTCCCCGTGGATGTGGAGCAGACCGGGAAACCCAAGGGGCACGGCTATGCCCGCGCGAGGGTGGATCGGGACAACCCGTTTTTCGAGGTGGAGACCGAGATCAGGGGGCACGAATTCCACTACTCCCGTATTTTGGGCGGGATGAGCGCCGACACGATACTCTCCATGACGCGGGGGGTGGGGGTCGGGGATCGAAGGGACGGTATTCGTGTTGGAAACGCGGTGGCCGCCTACACCCACCTCCACGCCCTGGGGACGCCTTCGTGGGCTCCTGGTTTCGTGGCCGCCGTTGAGAAGGAGACCCCATGACCCAAAGAGAAGAGATACGCGCCGCGGTGGAGAGCGGCGATCTGGAAACCCTCGACGCCCTCACCGCGAAGAACCCCCGCTCCCTCCGCTATCTCGTGGGGGTGATGTATCAACCGGATGAGGGTCTGAGAAGGGTCGGCGCCCGGGCCATCGCGCTGGCGGCCCGCCATCACCCGAAGATGGTCGAGAAGATCATCACCCGCGTCGTGTGGGCCATGAGCGTGGAGTCCAACACCTACGCCCCTACCGCCCCGGAGGTGCTTCTGGCCATCGCCGACGAGAAACCGGAGCTCCTGTTGCCCGTCGCGGCCGATCTGATCCGGCTCTCAAAGGACGAGAGTCTGCACGAGGGGCTCGGCGATACCCTCCGCCGGCTCGGGGAGCGGTGCCCCGGCAGGGTGGGTCGCGAGCTGACCAAATCGCTAAATCGTGACCTCAAGGAGGGCGGGTGCTTCACGGGGCGGGATACTCGTAGACGATGACTCGGTTTTTCAACCAGAGGCCTTAGATCACGAATACACGGCGATTTATAGTACATTGTTACACGCATCTGTATAATATAATTTTGTTATCAACCACATAGAGGAGTCCCATGAGCATCTGTCCCGAATGCCATAGAGAGAATCCGCCGCACTACAAATTCTGCTTGAGCTGCGGTGCCGATTTGACGGAAGAGGAGGAGACCCCGTCACCTCCGATCGCGACGACCGGAGGGCAGGTCTGTCCGAACTGTGGCAAGATGAGCCCGCCGCGCTACAAGTTCTGTCTGACCTGCGGTGCCAATTTGAACGCCGAGGACGCGGCGGTATCTCCGGCCGCGGAGGATGATGAGATGCAGCTCTGTCTGAGCTGCGGCGAGAAGAGTCCCCTGCATCACCGCTTCTGTCTGAATTGCGGCACTGAGTTGAACGGCATGCTGCGGGTCGATCGTAACGCAAAGACCGAGTTTCGTGTCGGGGAGGATGATGACGACGATGACGACGAGTCACTCGAGGCCGAGTTCGACCTCCAATCAATCTCCGGCGGACGCTCTCCCTCGCCCGCGGCTTCGCCCCGGCGTTCATCGGGATCCAGGAAAATCCTGGTCTGGGCCGTCATCGGCGCGATCATGCCTCTCGGTATCGTGCTCTATAACACTTTCGTTCAGAGGGGCCCTGTGATACCGCAGGCCGGAATGCCCCCCGGAGCAGGGGGCGCCTGGTCCCCCGCCCCCTTGCAGCGCGTTCAGGCGACAGTGGCGACCCAGGCCTTCTCCCTTCAGATTCCGATGGGGCTCACGCCCCTCGTCGACCCAGAGCGGGTCTTCTGGCAGGATCCCCGGAATGCCGGGGGGCAGTCTTTTGTTTTTATTCAGGTCAAGGCGGTGCCCATGAACGGGCAGCCGGCCGTTGCCGCTCTCATCGCCGGACAGCAGCCCGCCACCGTCACCCGCAGCGAACCGCTCCAGGAGGGGACCATCACTGCCCTTCGGACTTCCGCGAACGACAAGATCGAGGTGGTCTCCTACCGAACCAAGCCGGGGGGCGCGGCGGGGTCTTTGGGATTGGAGTGTCGGGCCGCCATCCAGTCCAACAGCGGCGCTTCCCTCGTCACCCCGGACCAGGCGGAGGCCTATCTGTGGGGAATCTGTGGTTCGTTGACCCCCGGCTGACCAGGGGTCAACTCTCCGGAACCAGGTTCAACACCTCATCTAACTGATTGATATCGAAAGGTTTCTGAACGAACCCAAGAGCCCCCGACTTCAGCAGGATTTCGATGTTCCCGTCTTTGCTATACCCGGACGAGATGAGGACTTTGACCCCCTTGTCGATTTGCCGGAGTCTGTGGAAGGTCTCGGCGCCGTCCATCCCCGGCATGATGAAGTCGAGGATGACGAGATCGAACTCATTTGCCGGGGCACGGTACAGCTCGATGGCGCGCTCACCGCTCTCCGCGAGGATGACGTCGTACCCCAGCTGTTGGAGCATCCGCTGGTTCGAATTTCGAATGAGGGGCTCGTCGTCCACGAGCAAAATGCGCCCGTTCCGCTTGATGGAGGCGACGGTATGCTGCTTGTCGGTGGTGCGCTTTCTGCGGGAATACGCGGGGAGCAGGATCCGCAGACAGGTGCCTCTGTCGGGGAGGCTCTCGATGTCGATACTTCCGCCGTGGTTCTTCATGGCACCATAGGCCATGGAGAGTCCGAGCCCGGTACCCTGACCGGGATTCTTGGTCGTGAAGAACGGCTCGAACACATGCCGCAGGACGGTCTCCTCGATCCCCGGACCGTCATCAGTGATTTCGATGATGGAATACGAACCGGTCTCGAGACCGTTCGCGTCGAGCAACCGTGTATCCGCCGCCGTGCTGTTGCGGGTCGAGATGGAGATACTCCCCTTGGTCTCTGCCATCTCGATCGCCTCCACCGCGTTGATACAGATATTGAGGATCGCCTGCTCTATCTGGCTCCCGTCCCCGTGAACGGGATAGAGGTCGTCCGCGAGCGTCGTGGTGATGCAGATATTCTTGTTGACCACCGGCTTGAGCAGCGAGGTGGCGGAATGGACAATCCGGTTGAGGTCGAGCGCTTTGCGGATATAGGTGCCCTTTCTGGCAAACCCCAGGAGATTGCGGGTCAGATCCCGGCCCCGCCGGCAGGCCGTGAGGATGTTGTCCAGATCGCTCTCGCAGGCCTCATCGATTTGCAGGGTGTGTTTCAATACGGATGCCGAGGACATGATGATGCCGAGGATGTTGTTCATGTCATGGGCCACCCCCCCCGCGAGGGTGCCGATGGCCTCCATCTTCTGGGCCTGCTGGAGCTGTTTTTCGAGATTCTGCTGATTCTCTTCCGCCGTTTGTTGTTTCTGAATCGCCAGTTGAGATCGAAGGGTGATCTCCCGAAGAATCCCCACCCCGGTTCCCGTCAGGGTCGAGAGGGCAACTCCAAAGACCGTCTGGACACTGGAGCACTCCGAGGACGGTTCCAGGATCCCCTGGAGGAAGATGATGATTGTCGTCGAGAGGACCCCCGCCGCCGCGCCGCCCCATCGTCCGAGGAGCCAGCCGCCGATGAGCGGTGCGAGATACAATATGATGAAGGACATTTTGTTGAGGTAGGGGAAGGTGAGGAGGATAAAAGCGACCTGAGCGCCGAAGACCGGCGCCATCCACAAGATGTTTTTCCGATTGAAAGCTTTTACGGACTGCGAGTTCATTTCGGAGCTTCAATAAATCCGGCAGCGGACAGAACGCATCAGCTGCACGTACGCCAACATTTGTCGTCACCTCCCAATGTTGTATAGTAATGCCATTTTTTTATTACCATGTATAGAAATAACGTTATTTTCTACTGAACTCGGGGCTCGGTCACTCCTCAATCGGGTCTCGCGAGCAGTCGCAAGAATCGTCCCATCGATACCGCTCACCACCATCCACCACCTCGAAATCCTCCCACTCGAGGGAGGTGAGATCGCCTGGCATGAGCCCCACCTCCGCCCACTTGTGCTCAGTGAACCGGTCGTTGGCGGCGGTGAAGGTGAGGTTGCCGCCGTCCGAGTGGATCATTCCGTATCGCTTCAGCGCCTGGGCCACCACCCGGGCGGCTTCGTTCAGGCCGCTCTCGTCGAAGTCCTTGAGGCGCATTCGCACACCATAGGGAGGGCGTCGTCCGGGTCGCTGGTGGCGCCCGTGGACTGGATCGCTGGGCGACCATAGATGCGCTCCCTCACCCGATCGTTCGGCAGGATGAACCGGATGGCGTGGCGGATCTCCCCGGCCGCGATGTCGTCCGCCGATCGCTTTGTCGCTTCGGAAACTATGCCGGCTGGAGCCTTCTCAATCGAAGAAGTTGAAGAACCCCTCGACACCGAAGTATCCCATGGGGAACGAGATGATGGTATGGGCATATTCAGGGGACTGACCCGCCGGCGTGTCTCCGAGGTGGATATGGAAGCTAAATTTCATCCCGGCGTTGAGCGCGACATGCTCGTTGAAGGGGAGCAGGATGCCGACGGGGAGGGTGATGTTGAAGAACTTCACGACGTCCCAACGGGGGTTGTCGGGGATTACGAAGCTCGGTCCGATCAACCCGCCGAGGTACAGGCAGACCACATCGAAATCGAGGATGTACCGCGCCCCGACATCGAAGCCCACCTCCACGGGGTAGAGGCCGACGGAGTCGCCGAAGGGGATCCAGAGATTGAAGGCGAAGAGGATCTCCAGCTTGTCGATGACGAAGTAACCCAGGGACGGCGAGAAGGTGAACTCACCGCCGCCAACGGAGTCCCCCTGGTCCGGAACGTAGACGTGGGGGGCGATGGAGATCTCGCCGCCGAGCTGCATGGTATGGCGGGTGAGCAGCAAGGGACCGCCGAGGCCGCCGCCCTTCCCCTCTTCCTCTTCCTCCGCCTCGGAATCCGATGACTCCATACTGTCCAAAGGGGACGCGTTGATATCGGCGGAGGTATCAGCGGAGGCATCGGCGGAGGCATCGGCGGAGGCGTCACCTCCAAGCAGATCCTGAGCCATGGCTGTACCGCCGATCAATAGCGTGAGACCCGAGATAAGACCCAATGCACCGAGTTTCTTGACCACCATTTTCACTTCCTTTCTCGTTTTTCGGCGTCGCTCCGCCATGTCGAATCAGAACGGCGGAGCGTTACCTCGACAAGGGCATCGTCGATGGAGACGACCCCTCCCCTCTCTCGATTCGCGCTCTCTCCTCTTTGAGCCAAGTGCAGAATCGTTTGATACCCTCTTCAATATCAATCTCGGGGACATATCCGAGGAGCTCCTTGGCTCGGCTGACATCTGCATAGGTTATGGGCACATCTCCCGGCCGCTTGGGCTCGTGGCGGATGGTCGGCGACACCTCGAGCTGCTGTCCGAGAAGCTCCACCAGCGTCTTCAGGGATGTCGTCTGGGAACCGCCGAGGTTGATGATCTCGAACCCGCTGCACTGCTCCACGGAGGCCACCACGCCGCTGACGATGTCGTCGACGTAGGTGTAGTCCCGGGAGGATGTGCCGTCGCCGAAGATGGTGATGGGATCGCCCTCCAGCATGTTGTCGGCGAAGAGGTGAATCGCCATCTCGGGCCGCTGGCGGGGTCCGTAGACCGTGAAGAAACGCAGGGCGTGGATATTGATGTTGTAGAGGTGGTGATACGTGAAGCAGAGTGCCTCGCCGGCGACCTTGGTCGCCGCATAGGGGGAGATGGGGCTCATGACGTTGTCGGTCTCTTTGAAGGGCACCTCCTTGCGTCCGCCGTACACCGATGACGACGAGGCGAAGATGAACTTCTCGACCCGTCGCTGTCGGCACCTCTCCAGCAGCTTGAGGGTCCCTGAGACGTTGTTCAGCTCGTAGGTGCTCGGTCGCTCGATGGAGGGGCGAACCCCGGCGTACGCCGCGAGGTGCACCACCGCGTCGAACTCCTGCTGGAACACCTTGTCCAGCAGGTCCTCGTCGAGAATGTCGCCGCTGATGAGCGTGTAGCGATTGCTCCAGAAGGCCTTCTCGATGTTCCGTCGCTTGCGCCCGGGATCATAAAAGTCGTTAAAGTTATCAAGACAGACGATATCATGCTTCAGATTGAGCAGGCGTTCGGCGAGGTGTGAACCGATGAAACCCGCGCCTCCGGTGATTAGAACTCTCATGTGGGGTAATTTAGCAGAAAACATTATAAAAAGTATAGAAATTGTCCCTTGCGGAGATGGGGACGATAACGTTATTCCTCACAGGGACGCGAAGGTCCGCAGAAATCGGCGACCCGCAAGGAGGACAAGATGACATATGATCGACAGCTCGCGAAGTGGCTCGAGAAGGTCAGCTTCTTCTCGGGGCTGGATGACGAGACCGCTGGGCTGTTGCTCGATCGGATGACCTCTTACGAGGTCCGCAGCGGGGAGTTCCTTTGCCGGGAGGGGGAGCAGGGGGACCGGATGTTCATTCTGACCTCTGGGGAGATCTCCGTGGAGAAGAGCAGTGAGAGCGGCCTTCCAGTGGAGATCGCGGTGCTCGGTCCGGGAGATGTTGCGGGTACCACCAGCATGTTCATCAAGGGTCGGCGCTCCGCCACGCTGAAGGCGAAGACCGATTGTCGGCTGTGGGTGCTCAGCCACGACGCCTTCCGGCAGCTCACCGATACCCACGCGAATCTGGCGCGGGCGGTGCTGGCCAACGTGAGCGTTCAGCTGCTGAGGGGCGGCACCCTGACCGCCAAGCTCCTCTCCCAGGACACGGACCGCCGCTTTCGCGTGGCCTTCTTCGACGCCAAGCCCTACATGCGGGAGATCTTCGAGGAGCGGAACGCCGAACGCTTCGCCATCGACTACTTCGACGTCCGTCTCTCCCACGAGACCGTGGCCCTCGCCGCCGGGGCCAAGGCGGTGTGCGCCTTCGTCAACGACACGCTGGACGAGCGGGTGCTCCGGGAGCTCCACGGTTTCGGCGTCGGCATCATCGCGATGCGGTGCGCCGGCTACAACAACGTCGACCTCAAGGCGTGCAGCGCGCTCGAGCTCCCGGTGGTTCGGGTCCCGGCCTACTCCCCCTACGCCGTGGCCGAGCACACCGTGGCCCTGATGCTCACCCTCAACCGCAGGGTGCACCGGGCGCACAACCGGGTCCGTGACGGCAACTTCTCCCTGGACGGGCTCGTGGGGTTCGATATCCACGGCCGCACCGCCGGGATCGTGGGGGCCGGAAAGATCGGGAAGTGCGTGCTCGAGATCCTGGCCGGGTTCGGCTGCCGGCTCCTCGTACACGACCGGGTCGTTGACGCCGATATAAGAGATCGCCTCGGCGCCGAGTACGTCGACCTCGACACGCTCTTCGAGCAGGCGGACATCATCAGTCTCCACGCGCCCCTCCTGCCCTCGACCCGTCACATGATCAACCGGGAGGCCATCGAAAAGATGAAGCCGGGGGTGATGATCATCAACACGAGCCGGGGGGCCCTCATCGACACGGGGGCGCTCCTCGACGGGCTCAAGAGCGGCGCCATCGGTTTCGCGGGGCTCGACGTCTACGAAGAGGAGGGCGACTATTTCTTCGAGGATTTCTCCTCCCGGGTGATGACCGACGATCTCCTCGCCCGGCTCACCACCTTCAACAACGTGCTGGTCACGAGCCATCAGGCGTTCCTCACCCGCGAGGCCCTCGTCAACATCGCGGATACAACGCTCGACAACCTCCGCGAGTATGCCGAGGGAGGGGCCGAGGCCGCGCTCACCCACCGGGTCACAGAAAGATAGAGTTGGCATGTCAAAACGGATTTCATTGGTAATGGGTTGTATCTTAGGGGTGCCGGTGGCGATGGGCTTCGTATCGTGCGGGGATTGCGCGTGCGATCAGGACGAGGCCCCCGAGACCCAAGAGCTCTGGGACGGGTTCGTCACCGGCGAGGAGGCCCCCGGCCCGGTCCCTGACGGGACGGAGGCGTCGCCGGCGATCACCGCGGTCTCCGTCGATCCGGGTCGCATCCGTCATGATGATCCCATCCTGGTGACGGTGGAGTTCACGGATGAGGAGGGGGACATCGCGGGGGTCCGCTTCGGTCTCGTCGATGATGATGTCCACTACGATCTTCCTTTCGATGACGCCGAGGGCGAGACCGCGGGCGCCCTGCTGCTGATCCTCTATCCTCGGGTATACACCGCCGGATACTACGGCCTCCGCCTCTCGCTGTACGACGCCGAGGGGAACACGGGCCCGGCGGTCGAGGCGCCGTTCACGATCCTGACCCCGGACGGCGCCCTGCCGCCAGGGGACGCGTCCCGTGATACGGGCTCGGGAGAGACCGATACCGACAGTACCCCGGATACCGACACGGATCCGGATACGGGCACCGGAGAGGAGATCGGGGAGGACACCGGCCCGCCCACCGACGGCCCGACGTTCCTCATGGGATACCAGGGCAATTCGGAAGCCGGGGAGCCCGCCGCGATTGTAGCGGTGACCCCGACGGCCGGGAAACCGTACATCGAGGTCGTCTCGGAGATCGGTCCAAGATATCTGGGCGGCAACTCCCACGACTACAACGGGCGGAGGCTGGCCTTCTCGGCCTCGCGGGAGTTCTGGGTGGAGGGCCGGGGTCCCATCGCCGTCCTCGACATCGATCACCCCGATGAGGTCCGCTGGGTTCCCATCCCGGAGGACGCCCCGGATTCCTTCGAGGTCCCCGAGAACCGGCCCCAGCTGCTCTCGGACGGGCGGGTGGTGTACCAGGTCTCGAACGCGGCCGGGGGCCGGCTGGCGGTGTGGGATCCGGGGACCGAGACCCCGGAGCTGCAGGCGGAGCTCGCGGACCTGCTGCTCGCCCAGCCGGAGGTGCTGGACTGCTCGGACTGCGGCGTCACCGGAGGGGTCCAGGAGGGCACCTTCGCGGCCTCGCCGGATGACGCCTTCGTCTATTTTCACCTGGCGGGAACAGACGACGCCAACGAGATGGTGGACGGTACGAGCTACCTGGCCCGGTGGAACCTCGAGACCGGCGAGAGCGAGGTCCTCGCGTTCCTGGGGGAGCAGGGCACCGTCCTGAATATCACGGGAGACAACAACTATGTCGTGGTGGCCCACGAGTGGCAGTGGAAGCGGTACGCCGTCGCGGACGGCACCCTCGAGGTCTTCGACGAAGCCCCGAGCTATCTGGAGGCGGGGCAGACGAGCGGCGGCGCCGAGGTGGTCAAGGGGTGGCCCGGCTGCGGGGATTCCGCCGGCGTGATGCTCTACGATCTGTCCGAGGGCACCTCCCTCCGGATCATCGACGCCCTGTTGTACGACGATTCTCACAAGGGGGTGAACGAGCGGGTGCAGCTGACCGCGGACGCCGCCACGGTGTACTTCATGGCCTCGGCGGACGACTGCGTCACCTACCAGAGCGAGGTGGCGGTGATGTCGAGCCCCATCACGGAGCTCAACCCCGATCCGGAGCTGCTCCTGACCCTGGATTACCGCTATGATTACGGGTTGTTCGTCCTTATAGAATAGCCGTCGATTTCTCCTTTGGCATTCTCCGGTGACCCGTGTTATACGACCAATGAAAAAAACGTATGACGACGCGGTTTACACGTGACCGAGCGTCTTTGAGTGGAGGTTACAAATGGCAGTTCCAAAAGTGAATAAAGATGAGTGTACCGCTTGTGAAGAGTGTGTCGAGACCTGTCCCGCGGAGGCTATCTCCATGGTCGATGACGTGGCGGTGATCAACGCCGACGAGTGTACCGAGTGCAGTGAGTGCGTGGAGACCTGTCCGGCAGAAGCGATCACCGAGAGCTAATCCCTGTCTGTCGCCCGAAAAGGCGATGTCTCGACATGAATGAGGTGTCAACAGGAGCCCGCCGGCATGGTGTCATCCGTCTCCTCGTAGAACGGGTACGGTATGCCAGAGGGTGAGGGGCATCTTCCGCCGAGCGAGGGGCGGATCGCCGCGGCGTACCGCGACGGTCGGTTTCCCCGATCCGGAATCCTCGCCTCGGGGGTCTCCCTGCTGCTCGTCGCCGGCGCGCTCTTCTGGTTCGGGGAGCCGCTCCTCGCCGCCGCGCTCGATCTCCCCCGCCGCGGCCTATCCGATGCTTTGAGCCGCTCGGGGAGTGTCGACGGCATGGTCTCCGGCTTCAAGGCGGCGGCATGGATTCTCTGGCCGTTCTTCCTCCTCGTCCTCGTCGGCGGGGGCGCATTCGGGGTGCTCCCCGCGATCATCGCGCGTCGGAAGCAGGGCCGGACGGCGGTTCCCCTGCCGTCCCGCGCGCCGAGCCGACTCCCCCGCATCGCCCTCCGGCTTTTCGGCTCCCTCGTCTTCGTTCTCCTCGCCCTCGGTATCGTCCGGGGGTTGCCCCCCGCTTCGGATCCGCTCTCGCTGTTGAGCTCCCTCGGTCGGGGGATGTGCCGCATCGCGGCGGCGGCGGGGGGAATCCTGGTGCTCCTCGGCCTCGCGGAGCTCATCCTCACACGCCACGCGGTCTGGCGCTCCCTCTTCCTCGACAGCGCGGAATCCCGGCGGGAAGAGCGGCACCAGCGGGGGGATCCCCGCGTCCGTCGGGAGCGGCGTCGGCGCACGCGGAGCACTGGGCCATGAGCGGGCGACGCTGGGAGGTGGTGATTCCGGCGCCCCTGCGTCGCACCTTCGTCTACGAGATCCCGGCGGGGCTCGGCGAACCGGCCGTCGGGGCGCGGGTGCTCGTGCCCTTCGGACCGCGGCGGGTGACCGGTTATCTCCTGGCCGAGGCGGCGCCGGTGGAGAACGAGACCTACCGTATCAAGGAAGCGATCAGCCTCCTCGACGAGGTCCCGAGCCTGCCGGAGGAGCTGATCCGGTTTCTCACCGAGGCGGCCGCCTACTACCTCCATCCCATGGGCGAGGTGCTGCGGTCGGCGCTGCCGCCGGGCATCGACTACGTCGAGAAAAAGGGGGAGCTCCAAACCCCCAGGATGAAGACCCGCCACATCCGGGTGGCCCGGGCGGTCCTCGACGCCGACGAGATGGAGGCGCGGCTCGCCGTTCTCGAGCGCCGGGCCCCCAAGCGCGCCGAGGTGCTCAAGCGGATCCTGGAGCTGGGGGAGGCCCCCCTCTCGAGCCTCAGGGGGCTCGCCGCCGAGGTCAACAAGCTGGTCCGGCGCCTCTCGTCGGACGGGCTCATCGCGGTCGAGGATCGGGAGCGCCCCGCCGATCCGTTCTTCGCCGACCCGGTGGCGCCGGATGCGCCGCTGACCCTCACCGCCGAGCAGGCCGTGGCGGTGGCGGCGATGGTCGCGCGGCTCGACCGGGGGGGCTACGAGGGGTTCCTGCTCCACGGGGTCACCGGCTCGGGCAAGACCGAGGTGTACCTCCGGGTCATCGAGCGGGCCCGGGCCCTCGAGCGGGGCGCGCTGGTGCTGGTGCCGGAGATCTCCCTCACCCCGCAGCTCGTGCATCGGTACCGGGCCCGGTTCGGGAATGAGCTGGCGGTGTGGCACTCGGGGCTCACCGAGCGGGAGCGGTTCGACCAGTGGCAGCTCCTCCGTTCGGGCGCGGTGCGGGTGGCCATCGGCGTGCGATCCGCCATCTTCGCGCCGGTGGAGGCGCTCGGCATCATCATCGTGGACGAGGAGCACGACGGCTCGTTCAAGCAGGACCGGGGGTTCCACTACCACGCCCGGGATCTGGCGCTCCTCCGGGCGGCCCGGACCGGCGCAGTGGCGGTGCTCGGGTCCGCCACCCCGTCCCTGGAGACCATGCACAACGTCGCCCTCGAGAAGCTCACCCGGCTCGAGCTCACCACCCGGGCCACGGATCAGCCCCTTCCGCCGGTGGAGCTCATCGACCTCTCGGTCCACCGTTCCGGCCCCGGGGGACAGGCCGCCATCACCCAGCCCTTGTACGAGGCCATGTCGGAGACCCTGGCGCGGGGGGAGCAGATCATTTTATTCCTCAACCGCCGGGGGTTCGCGCCGGCCCTCCTCTGCACCCGCTGCGGCGATCTCGTGAGATGCGATCACTGCGCCGTGTCGATGACCTTTCACAAGACGCCCCCCAAGCTGGTCTGCCACTACTGCGGCGCCGCGCGGCCCCTGCCGACCCACTGCCAGAAGTGCGGGGCCGAGGCCATGAAGCCCGTGGGCACCGGCACCCAGAAGGCCGAGGAGATCCTGCGATCCCTCTTTCCGGAGGCCCGGGTGGCCCGGCTGGACCGGGACACGGGTTCCGGCAAGCGGGCGGAGGCGGTGCTGGAGAAGCTGCGCCGCCAGGAGGTCGATATCCTCATCGGCACCCAGATGGTCACCAAGGGGCACGACTTCCCCAATGTCACCCTCGTCGGGGTGGTGAGCGCGGACACGGGGCTCCACCTGCCCGACTTCCGCGCCTCGGAGCGGACCTTCCAGCTGCTCACCCAGGTCTCCGGCCGCGCGGGCCGGGCCGAGCGGGGCGGGCGGGCCATGATCCAGACCTTCAACCCGGAGCACCACGCCGTCGCCCTGGCGAGGACCCACGACTACCACGCCTTCGCGAGCACCGAGCTGGCGCTGCGGCGAGAGCTTTGCTACCCCCCCTTCGGCCGCCTCGCGGCGCTCAGGCTCAGCAGCCCCGACCTCGACAAAGTGGACGCCGAGGCCAGGGCCATCTTCGCCGAGCTCAGGCAGCTCGTCCACCAACAAGGACAGCGGGACCTCCACCTCCTCGGCCCGACCCCCGCGCCCATGTCCCTGGTGCAGGGACGTCACCGCTACCGCATCCTCATCAAGGCCCCCCGGCAGGACCAGATCCGCCGCCTCCTCGACCCCCTCGTGCCCCGAATCGAGGCGGCGAAGAAGGGGGTGAGGGTCGTCCTGGATATCGATCCCTACTCGATGTTGTGAAGAATTCGTCTGCGACAGAGGCTTCCTCGCGATTTCTACCCGCGTCATCCACAACGAGCCCAACATTCATATGTCCGCGGCCATCGGCGTCACCGGCCTCACTCCGGGCTCAGGCAGCCATCGTCAGAGAAATCGTCGGCGGCCTCCAGGGGGCAGCGGTCCTCGTCATCGGGGAAGCCGTCCCGGTCGTTGTCGGGATCTGGACAGCCGTCCCCGTCCTCGAACCCGTCGTGATCCTCCTTTAATAGCGGGCATTCGTCCCGGAGCCCGGAGATCCCGTCCTTGTCCTCGTCCGGGGGCACCGGCAACCACATGACGGTGATTCCCACGGTGAATGCGGGCGTCGCCGCGCCGGTGAGGCCGACCCCGCCGGTGAGACCCATCCGGTGGAGGCGGCTCAGGGGGAAGTCGACGCCGCCGGCCAGCGCCACCCCCCGGGAGTCCGATGAGGGCCACCCCCCTTCATAGGTGGCCACCCCGAGGGCCCCCTCGATTTCGATGGACCAGGCCACGTCGTTCTTGCGGGGAATCCGGAGCCCCACTCCCCAGAGGAGATCATCGTCCTGCTCGAACCGCCGGTCCCCGTCCCGATAGAGGTGCTCCGGTCGCACCCGGTACCCCATATTCACCGCCAGCCTGGAGCCGAAGACCTGAAACGCCACCGAGACCAGCGGCTCCACCGAGAACCACCCCTCGCCCATCAGCCGTTCGTGGTGGCCGGTGGGGATACCGCACTTGACCCCGAACAGGAGACCGAGCCCCTTTTTGTCGGCATCGAGAACGGACCACAGGAGGAAGAGCTCGAGATCCCCGACCCCGACCCCGTCCTCGCCCATGCCCTCCAGGTGCCTGGGGGCGGGATCGGTCCCCGCGGGGGCCTTCGAGCCGATGGTGTATCCGACCGGCAGCCGCAGCCCCGCGTCGAGATGTCCGGGAAGCCCGAGACCGAAGATCTGCTCCAGAAGGAACTGGGAGGAGCGTCGGGCCAGGCCGATGTCGTAAAGGTAACGAATGTTGGCTTTTGCATGCCACGCCCATTTAGGGGGGGCGCCGGTCCCCTCGGTGACGTGCATCCCGTCCCACGCGACGGGCGGCTGAAAGTAACGGGAGATGGTCCACCGCCCCTCGTCCCGGGCCGCCGCGACCGACGGCGAGAGTCCCCAGGAGAGGATGACGGCGAGCACGGGAAGAAGGCGAGTATTCATCCAACTTACTTTACACATAAAGGAAATTGTCAGAACCCGTTGTTGACAATTTCACCCATTTCACCGGTTGATTTATCATCGCGACAACTCTACTATAAAAATTCTCTTTAGGTTTCATTTAAAAAATTCGTGGTTCATCTGGATTTTTCTCGAGTTGGAAAAAAGGAAGTCAACGATGAAAGAAGCCAAAGCCGCGTTTGCCATTGTATTGGGTATCTCTTTTTACTCTACATGTGAACCGGCGCTCGCGGATGATGATGAGGACGCGAAGGAGCTCCACGCGCGGGGGGTCCTGCTCTATGAACAGGGAGAGTACCAGGCCGCGGCGAGGGCGTTTCGAGAGGCCTATCGGTTGCGACCGACCTGGAAGCTGTTGTTCAATGTCGGACAGTGCGAGGCGACCATCAAACGGTACGGCCTCGCGGTCGAAGCCTTCGAGGGCTACCTCATCAGCGGCGGCGATGACGTCCCGTTGGATCGGCGGGACTATGTGGTGGAGGAGCTCCGGCGGCTCCAGCCGGTGGTGGGGCGTCTCGACCTCATCGCGCCGAACGGGGTCGAGGTTCGGGTGGACGGAGAGCATCGCACCGAGATGCCGCTCCCGGGGCCGGTTCGGATCTCGGCGGGGACTCACGACGTCGCGTTCTGGCGCAACGGGGAGGAGGTGTTCCGGAAAACCGTGAACATCGCCGGCGGGATGACGACCTCGGTGGAGTGGCATGAAGAGACCCCCTCCCCGTCAACGCCCACACCGGCCCCTCAACCGATGAAACCCGTGGCGGAGACCGTCGATACCGCGGCGGCCGGCGAGACCGTAGAGATCTCCCCGAAACCCATGACGCCGATCGGCTGGGCCGCTGTCGGGACCGGCCTGGCGATTACCGCAGCCGGCGCCGTCACCGGCGCGCTGGCCATCCGAAAGGCCGGTACTTTGGAAGAAAACTGTGAGGTGAAGTCCGAATGTCCGGCGACCAACCGGGATCTCCAGACCAGCTCGACCCGGTTGGCGACCACCACCGATGTGCTCCTGCCGGTGGGCATCGCCGTGGCGGTCATGGGGGTGGTGTTGGTCATCCTGGGAAAGCGGCAGCAGCGAAACGAGCGGGCCCTCGGCCTCCAGCCGAACGGCGCCGGTCTGATGGTCGAGGGGAGGTTCTAGGATGGGATGTCGGGTGGGGTTCTGGTGGGTCGGCCTCATGATTATGGGCTGTAATCTCGTCGCCGATACGAGCGGCTATACCTTCGTGGAGGACACCGGCGCCTCGCGAGGCACGGAAGAGACCGATACCGGAGGAGATGGTGATTCCGACGGCGATGCTGACACCGACGGGGACACGGATACCGACACGGACGGGGACACCGATTCTGACACGGACGGGGACACCGATTCCGACACCGATGGTGACACGGATACCGACACGGACGGTGATACCGATTCCGACACGGATACCGACACGGACGGTGATACCGATTCCGACACGGATACTGATACGGACGGTGACACCGATTCCGACACGGATACTGATACGGACGGTGACACCGATTCCGACACTGATGGGGATACCGATACGGACACCGATTCCGATATGGATGGGGACACGGACACGGATACGGATTCTGACGGGGATACCGACACGGACACGGATACGGATTCCGATACCGATACAGCTCCGGATCCCGTGCTCCGTCCCATCGCCCCGGAGAGTGGCGGGAGCCTCTGGATTCATGGCGACAAGAGCTCCCCCCTCGATGGCGTGGTCTTCACGTTCGAGGCGACCCCCGGCGCGGCGCCGCAAAACGAGTCCTTTCGAATAGAGCTCGCCCACTCCCGAAAGGCGATGGCGGGGGGGGAGATCGCGCATGCCATCGAACGCTGCCAACGGGGAACCGGCGAGACGGACCATCGGGTCGATTGCCTGTCGGACCCCTCCGATTCGCTCGATCCCCCCGGCCGCTATCTCTACTGGCGCGCCGTTCATATGTATGATGTCGGAGACGAATCAGTGGTGCAGCGCTCCCCCACCTGGTCCATCCGCGTCGGGGCGCCGAACGATGTGGACGGGGACGGACGCTCTGATCTGTTGGTGGGCCGGAAGAAGGATGACGCCCTGCTCTTTCTCGGAAGCTCCCTCGAGGCCACCCCGCCGGCGACGACGAGCGACGCGGATGTGGCGCTGATCGTCCCCGCCGCGGATACCGAGGTCCGGCGTCGGGTGCACATGGTCGGGGATATCGACGGGGACGGGCTGGAAGACCTGGCGGTGAGCTACCACAGCTTCGACGTCTCCCTGATTTATATCGTTCCGGGGCGGACCGACTGGCCTTCGGACGGCATTTTCAATTTGGATGCGAACGGGGTCATTGAAATCCACTCCCCCAACACCGGAGCGACCCTCACCGACATGGACATGGCCTTCGGCGTGTCCACCACCGGCGCCGATCTCAACGGCGACGGGGTCGACGATCTGATCGTCGGCCAGCACTGGAAGGGATCGAACGGCGGCGCCGAGGGGTGGGTGTACATTTTCTTCGGCCCCATCACCCAGGACCGATCCTGTGATCCGGAGGAGACGCTCGACGGCCCCGACCTGACACTGACCGGTCCGACGGGGAACACCCATCTGGGGGTCTCGGTCTCGGACGCCGGGGACGTGGACGGGGACGGATTCGTCGATTTGATTATCGGCGCCGCGGGCACCGACCAGGTCTTCGTACTGAGGGGCGGAGAGCATCTGCCGGTGCCGAGAGCCGCGCCCTACGACATTTCCGCGGTGGACTATCTGACCATCGCGCTCTACGACGGCGGCCTCGGGATGGTCTCCACCAAGGCCCGGGACGCCAACAGGGACGGCTATGGGGATCTGCTGCTGACCGCCCCCCTGTACAACGGCGACGGGATCGCCGCGGTGATGTTCGCCCCGGATCCGGCCCTGCCCTTCCCGCCGGATTCCATTTTCACGATGAGCGATTTCGACGGACGGGAGGTCCTGCCCGAGGGGACGGGATCGCTCCACGGCATCGCCGCCGCCGCGGGGCGTTTCGACGACAACGACAGCGTGGATGTGCTGGTGGGGGCGCCGCTCAACGGGTTGGCGGGGGGGCTGTCCGTCATCAGGGACATCGCGGAGGCTCCGACCCGCGCGGTATTGTCCGGCGAGCTGGAATACGACGAATTCGGACGATTCGCCACCGTGATCGGCGACTTCGACCTGGACGGGCTCGAGGATATCGCGGTGTCGGCGATACAGTACGATACCGAGAATGACGACACCGGCAAGGTCTATGTGATTCCGGCGCGCGCGCTGAACTCGGCGATCGGCGGCGGGATCACCCACGAAGCCGTCATCGCCATCGTGCCGGAGGACGGGCCCATCGCCGGCTACTTCGGCGGCGGCCTCGGCTCCGTGCTTTCCCCGGCGCCGAGAGGGTATGAGGATCTGACGAGACATTACGACTGATGGAGACCGCTAGCGTTGCCGAAAAAGGCGGCAGAAAGAAGGAGAGATAAATGGCACCCCAACCAGAGCTTGTCCTGATTAACAGTGAGCCGGTGTGTGCTCAGTTCACCATCGAGGTGAACTTCGATCAAACCATGTCCTCTGCCGGGATCACGGCGATCCTGGGATCCTTCAACGTGTCGAACGGCAACCTCGTCTCCGGCACCTGGACCTCCGCGAGCGCCGACGATTCGGTGTGGCGGGTGGATATTCTTCCCGTTACGGACAACGACACGCCGGTGACCGTCCAGCTGGCCGCCGGGGCGTACCAGGACGGCGTCGGCGATGACAACGAGGCGTCGAATCTGCTGACGGTGACCCATGACGGCACCGCGCCCCAGCCCGTCATCTCCACCGCCGCCCCGGAGCCGGTGTGCGGCCAGTTCACCGTCGAGGTGGACTTCGACCGAACCGTCTCCTCCGGGGATATCGGATGGATTCAGGGGTTCTTCTCTATCGCGAACGGTTCCCTCCAGTCGACGACCTGGACCTCCGTCAGCGCCGACAACAGTGTCTGGCAGGTGGACATGGTGCCCTGGGCGGGCAATGACAACCCCGTCACCATTCAGCTCTACGCCGGCGCCTACCAGGACGCCTGCGGCCGTAATAACCTGGCCTCCAACATGCTGACGGTCGCCAATGACGGGACCCCGCCCCAGCCGGTCATCTCGACGAGCGTGGCGGAGCCGGTGTGCGCGCAATTCACGATAGAGGTGAACTTCGATCACTCGGTCATCTCCGGCGAGATCTCCGGGATCGAGGGGGCCTTCGATGTGGGCAACGGCGTCCTCGTGTCCGGGACCTGGACCTCCGTGAGCCCCGACTACACCGTGTGGCAGGTGGACGTCCTTCCCGACTCGGGCAACACCGACCCCATCACCGTTCAACTGCCGGCCGGTGTTTATCAGGACGACTGTCTCAGGGACAACCTGGCCTCCAACACACTCGTAGTGACCCATGACAACGCCCCCCAGCCCGTCGTCTCGACGGGTGCGACGGAGCCGGTGTGCGGGCAGTTCACCATCGAGGTGAGCTTCGGTCGGACCCTGTCCTCGGGAGACATCTCCGCCCTCGAGGGCGCCATCACCGTGACCAACGGCGCCCTCGTGTCCGGGACCTGGACCTCCGTCAGTGCCGACGACAGCGTCTGGCAGGTGGACGTCCTCCCCGACCCGGACAATAACGATCCCGTCAGCGTCCAGGTCCCGGCGGACCTCTACCAGGACATCTGTTTCAACCTGGCCTCCAACACACTCGCCGTGACCTACGACGGGACCCCGCCCCAGCCGGTGATCTCGACAGGCGCGACGGAGCCGGTGTGCGGGCAGTTCACCATCGAGATTGACTTCGATACGGCCCTGTCCGGTGGGAACATTGCCGGTATCGAGGGCGCCATTACCGTAACCAACGGCGTCCTCGTCTCGGGGACATGGACCTCCGTGAGCCCTGATTATACCGTCTGGCAGGTGGATGTCCTTCCCGCCGCCGGGAACGACGATCCCGTCGTCGTCCAGATCCCCGCCGGCCTCTACCAGGACGCCTGCGGTCGCGACAACCTCGCCTCCGGCCTCCTCACGCTGGCCTATGACGGGACCCCGCCCCAACCGGAGATCTCGACGGGCGCGACGGAGCCGGTGTGCGGGCAGTTCACCATCGAGATCGATTTCGATACCGCCCTGTCCAGCGGGGACATCACCGGTATCGAGGGCGCCATCACCGTGGCCAACGGCGCCCTCGCCTCGGGGACCTGGACCTCCGTGAGCCCCGACTACACCGTGTGGCAGGTGGATGTCCTCCCCACCGCCGGGAACGACGATCCCGTCAGCGTCCAGATCCCCGCCGGCCTCTACCAGGACGCCTGCGGCCGCGACAACCTCGCCTCCGGCCTCCTCACGCTGGCCTATGACGGCACGCCGCCCCAGCCGGAGATCTCGACAGGCGCGACGGAGCCCCTGTGCGGGCAGTTCACCATCGAGATTGATTTCGACCGGGCCATGTCAGCGGCGGACATCTCCGCCGTCGAGGGCACCATCATCGCGACCAACGGCGCTCTCGTGCCCGGGACCTGGACCTCCGTGAGCCCGGACTATACCGTGTGGCAGGTGGATATCCTCCCCACCACCGGGAACGACAACCCCGTGAGCGTCCAGATCCCCGCCGGCGTCTACCAGGACGCCTGCGGCCGCGACAACCTCGCCTCCAACCTCCTCACACTGGATCACGACGGGACACCGGTCCAGCCGGTGGTGACCGGACCGGCGGGACCGGTGGACGCGCCCTTTACCGTAACAATCGATTTCGGCCAGATTCTGAGCGATTCTGAGGCGGAGGGGGCGATTACGGTGACCAACGGCACCGAAAGCCCGGCGCAGAATCCGTCCGGGACTTGCTGGGATTTCGTGATCACCCCCTCCGCCGATCCGGTCACGGTGGAAGTGGATGCGGGAGAGTACACGGACGAGTGCGGCCGGCCGAACCTGGCCGCCGTTCCCTACACGGTGCCGTACACCCCGCCGCTGACGATCCTCTCGATTTACGGCGGTACGGACCTGCCCCCCGCCCGCGAGCGGATGCGGTATCTGACCCAGCTCCACGTCATAGGCATCGAAGGCGGGGCGACCCCGGTGTGGTCCCTCGACTCCCACACGCTGGATCTGGAGCTCGTCACCGAGACCGGGCTGGCGACCAACGAGATCATCCTGCGGACCCAGGTGGACGGCTCCGATGTCACCTACATCCCGGACGGCTGGCCCCCCTCCCAGGCTATCCAGGTGTCGGTCACCGCCGGCGCCCAGTCCGGCGCCGCGACCCTGACGCTGCCCGTCGAGAATACCTTCGATAACATCGACGTCGCCATTTTGCTGGATCGCTCCGGCTCCATGGGGGGCACCCGCTGGACGGCGGCCACCGAGGGGGCCCAGCTCTTCTCCCAGCTCATCGCCGATATCGGTCTGCCCAGCGACCACAACGTGGGCCTCTACTGGTTCCACGGCGACTGTTACAACAAGGCCGCGGATCACACCGATCCGGGCATGAGCGCCTTCACCGGCGTCTTTCCGCTGGGGGCGAGCGACTCCTCTATCGGCTCCGGCCAGGTGCTCGCCAACGTGGATGATATCGACGACACCTGCGCGGCCAACGGTCCCACGGGATGCACCGCCATCGGGGCGGGGCTCGTGAACTGCAAAGACGAGCTGGTGGCCCTCGGCAACGCGGATCACGAACGCGTCATCCTGGCCCTCTCCGACGGGATGGAGAACTGCCACCCCTTCCTCCTCGAGGTCTTCCCGGACGGCGGGCCGAGTGGCTACTGGCCGGGCACCGACGGGGTCCGGGTCTACGCGGTGGCGGTGCTGACCCTGCAGAGCTGGGCGGATCAGCTCAGGGACATGGCGGACAAGACCGGCGGCATCGGCGCCCTCGATATCAAGCACATCGCCTCAAACAGCACGATCTGGGCCACGCTCATCCGGCGGTGGTTCGTGAGCTCGTTCCAGGCGCTCTTCGGCCTGGTGGCCCTCGACGAGACCCCGGATCCCACCCTGGCGGGCGGGGCGTTCCGATACCACCCGGTGATCCTCCACCTCGGCGTCGAAAAGGCCTACTTCTACATCATGATGGAGGATGCGGACGACGGCGAATGGCGCTTCGGGGTCATCCCTCCCGGGGAGAAGCGGGCCATCTACGTGGGCGACAAGAGTTACCCTGGGGTCAGCTTCCTCAGCGGCAGACGACATCATGTCATTTCGGTGGACCTCCCCCTCGGCATCGGCGGACACGGCCACCGCTGGGCCGGCGAGTGGCGGATGGTGGTGGTCCGGAAGCCGGGCGCCCCGGCGCGGGACTATGTGGTAGGAGCGTTCGTCAAACAGGACGTCAAGGTGCTGGCGGACATCATCGCTCCGGCGTCACCGAAGCCCGGCGACAAGGCCAATATCGTGGTCTCTGTCCGGGACCGGAATGACAAGCCGGTCTCGAACGCGGTGGTGAGCGCGGTGGTCCGCTCCCCGGGGCAGTGGATCGGACATCAGGTAGCCGTGGAGATGGAATCCAACCCGGAGCGGATTAAGAAGCTGCGGCGCTCGAAGAGCAAGGCCGCCAAGGATACCTTGGAGACGGCGGACGGTGTCCTCAGGGAGCTCTATGAGGCCGGGGAGGTCTCCGACGGGACCCAGCGGAAGGTGCTTTTAAAGGAAGATGATCGGAAGAAGGGTGTCTACGCCGCCGAGGTGAGCCTCACCCGTCCAGGGGACTGGGGCTTCGATATCTCCGCCACCGGGATACGGGTGGGAACC
Organism: Polyangia bacterium; assembly: GCA_050304755.1. Taxonomy (GTDB): domain Bacteria; phylum Myxococcota_A; class Polyangia; order JAAYKL01; family JAAYKL01; genus CAYWLQ01. The sequence goes on from JBNLED010000155.1 coordinate 28,318, forward strand.
CAGAAGGAGCTCTCGAAGAAGCTGGGGCCGGCCCTCAAGGAGCTCGGGAAGTACTACAGCGCGGCCGAAGTCAAGCAGGAGAGGGCCTTCATCGCCCGGCACGCGGGCCGGGAACAGCCGTTCCACGTGGAGCTCCGCCGACAGCTCGCGGTGGGTTTCCTGCCGAGCGTGGCGAAGACCGAGGTCCAGGGATACTTCGACAGCGGCCGCTACATCATCCTCCATGTCCAACCCAGGGACAGGCAGGGCACCCTGCTCGGTCCCGGTTGGAAGGATCGGATCGCGTTCCACATCCCCGGGGTCAGCCGGCCCGTCCCGGCCGAGGATCTCGGGAACTCCGTCTACCAGGCCACGATTCAGTTGGAGGCCAAGTCCCCCGGCCTGAATACCGCGCGCCACGCCGTGACCGGGACCCGGCTCCGGGTGTCGGCGCCCGCGCCCCTCGGTGCCGAGCCCGTGGCCGACAACGAGCTGCCCCTGAAGGGATTCGGTGTCACCGTCCTGGGGGTTACCATTCCCATCACCGTCCGCTCCCTGGTGGGCAACCGGAAATCCAAGGAGACCCACCTCGCCACCTGTCGGTACGCCGCCCGGATTACCCCGAAGCACAAGGTCTATTTCCACGATCTGAAGGAGGTGCTGGCGCATGGGTACGACACCTGTGAGCACTGTCTCCCCCTCATCTGCAACATGAACCCCGGGAGCCTGGAGGTGCACAAGCCCTCCTGTCCCTGGGTGAAGAAGATTTCCGCCAAGAACCGCCTCGAAGTGGGCTCACTGAAAGAGGCCCAGAAGCTGGGCATGGACGGCTGCGCCACCTGTCTGAAGGCGTATCACAAGAGGTAGAAGCAATGTCACAATCCGAATTTTACATCCTCGGAAGAGAAACTCATGCGAGTCCCGGCTCGCTCATGCTTGTATCCGTCCTCCTCATGACGGCCGCGTGTGATTCGAATACCGGCGGATCGGGACTGGAGATCCGGTCAGTCTCTAGGGCTGCGGCGCCGACCGATACAGAAACCATGACGATGGAGCTCGAGGATACGGGGACGGGCCCGGAGGCGGATGGCGGAACCGGCGAGGACACCGGCACCGGGCCCGGCGAGGATACCGGCACCGGGCCTGACCAAGACACCGGCACCGGGCCCGGCGAGGATACCGGCACCGGACCTGGCGAAGACACCGGCACCGGACCTGGCGAAGACACCGGCACCGGACCTGGCGAAGACACCGGAACGGGCACCGGGCCCAGTGAGGATACCGGGACGGGACCCGGCGAGGATACCGATCCCGGTGAGGATACCGGGACGGGACCCGACGAAGATACCGGGACGGGACCCGGCGAAGACACCGGGACGGTCGAGCTCTTCGACACCGAGACGGCGGTCGACACCGATCGCCCGACCGATGGGGTGGATACCGATACGGCAACCCTCGACGAGCCGGTGGACGGCGGCGTGGACGGCGGCGCGGACGGTGGCGCGGACACGGACGGGGACAGCGATATCGTCGTTGACAGTGATTCCAATGGTGAGGACAGCGAAGTGGAGGATACAGAATCGGAGGCGACCGTGGATACCGGGGAGGACACCGGCCCGGCCGATACGGAGAGTCCGGAGTGTGAGGACGGTGAGATGCGGTGCGATGGAGACATGGCCCAGTCCTGCCGGGACGGCGGGTGGTCGGACTACACGGACTGCGGCGCCATCAACCGGGAGTGTGTGCTCCTGGCCGGTTTGGCGGAGTGCGTCTCACGGGACGAGGAGGACACCTCCACCGCCGAGACGGAGGACACGGACTCCCCGGACGGCGGAGCCGACAAGGTGGAGGGGGGGGCCTGCCAGTGCCGTCAAACAGGACGCGTCACCGACGGGACACTGTTCCTCCTGCTCACCCGCCTGCTGAACTTCTGAACCTCTGAACCTCCTCAACTCCGACTCTCCAGAATCAACCCCTTTACCAAAGGGGGAGAGGCTCCCACCCGACAGGATTCGGTTGACCCGCACTAGTAGGCGGCGCTATTCGGTCTCGATCCGGCACCTCCCGAGCTCCTTGGCCTTGTAGAGACGTTCGTCGGCGATGCGAAAGAGGGCGTCGCTGGTCGTCCCGTCCTCGGGAAGCTCGGCGATGCCGCAGGAGAAGCTGCAGTTGAAACGCTCACCGTGCTCCCCCTCGAAAGGGATCTGCCGGAACTCCTCGAGCACTCTGGAAAGGATCAATTTTCCGGTCTGCTTCTCCTCGCCGTAGAAGACGATGGTGAACTCCTCCCCGCCCCAGCGACCGCGGATGTCCACCGATCGAAAGCGGGATCCCAGCAGCTGGCCCAGGGTGGCGAGCACCCGGTCTCCGGTGAGGTGGCCGTAGGTGTCGTTGACATACTTGAACCGGTCGATGTCGATGAGGCAGAGACAGGCCGAGCGTTTGTACCGCAGGACCTCGGCGATGCGCACCTTGAACATCTCCAAGAAGGCTCGTCGGGTGGGCAAGGTGGTGAGGGCGTCCCGGTCGGCCCGCTCCTTGTAGAGGCGCGTCCGCTCTAGCCGCACGCCGATCCGCGCCAGAAGCTCCTCCTTGAGCACCGGCTTCTTGATGTAGTCGTCCCCCCCCGCCCGAAAGCATTCGAGCCGCACCTTGGGGCTGGCCTCTGCGGTGAGGAACAGCAGCGGGATCTCCTTCCAGTTGGTGGTGGCGCGGAGCATCCGCGTGATATCGAACCCGCTGATCTCCGGCATGATGACGTCGAGGAGGATGATGTCCGGCTTGGTCGCCTCGGCCACCTCCAGGACCCGGGTGGGGTCCTCCAGGATAGTCACGTTGTACCCCTCCTCCTTGAGGATCGCCGCGATGTGCTCCCGGAAGGGCTCGTCATCATCGATTATCAATAGTCTATACGTGAGCTGTTCGTTGTTGGCGACGAAGTGCTGGACCACCTCCGCCAGCTCGTCCGAGCTCGGCGGTTTGGTCAGGAAGTGGGTGGCGCCGGCGTGGGCCGCGGCCACGCGGTTGGCTACGGACGCGTTCTTCGACATCAACGCGATGGGCAGCGTCTTTCTGGCCTCCACGCTCCGGAGGGCTTCCATCACCTCGACGATGGATCGGTCCCGGCTGAAGTGGAGGTCGATCACCGCGCCATCCAGGACCCCGCCAGTGGCGGCGTCCAGCATCTGCTCCCCGTCCGTAGCGCCCCGGACATCGATACAACGGTTGTGAGCGGTGAGGGCGATGTTTTCGAGGATCGCCGGATCCCGGTCCGCCACGAGGATGGTGGCGATATTGTTGGTATGGGGCTCGACGGAGATGACGAGGCTGAGCCGCTCGGGGACCGTCTTGGCCCGCTGGAATACCTGTAGGATGGATTCCCACCTGGCCGCAGTGGGGGGCTCGCCCGCCAGCAGATCCTTGATCTGATCGTCTATCCTTCCGGTGAGGTCGCTGACCTCCTCGAAGCCGAGGGTTCCGGAGGTTCCGTGGAGGGTGTGGGCCAGTCGGTGGATTCTGTCGAGGTTCTCGCGGGTCGTCTCCTTGATCGCCGCCTCCAGGGCCATGCCGAGGTTGTTCAGCTCCTCCGGGAGCTTCTTCTGGTAGGTCCTCCGGAGGGCCTTGATGTGATCCTCCGGTGTTTTGGGGTGCTCCCGACGCTCCGCCTGACGCTGCACCTTGACGCCGCCGCTGAACGTGACGTCCCGAATCTGCTGGGCGAGGGCCGCCGGGGAGAGGGGGCCCCGGAGGGTCCTGGTTACGCGATGATCCCGGAGGAACGGGCGATGGTCTTCCTCGACGAAGAAGGGGTCCACGATGATGACAATCGCGGCCTTCTCATCCACCTTCCGGATCAACGGCACCAGGTCCAGTCCGGACTTGGAGATGAGGTCGTTGTCAATGATCACAATATCGTAGGGCTCCGCTTTGAGCGCCTCGATGGCCGCCTTACCGTCCTGCGACTCGGACACCTTGAATCCGAGCTGCTCCAGATGCCATGAGACCTGTTTACGGTAGGATGAGACACTGTCGACGAGCAGGATACTATACATTGACTCGGTCACTAAAGCATGGCCTCCTTATAAAGGGTTAGGATAGACCAAAAAAGAGCGGCGACAACCGCGGCGTGAGAGTGGTGCAACCATCCATAATGATCCGAAGCCGGTCGATATCGTACTGGCCACCGCCAACGCGCGATACAGCCACACCGCGCTGGCCCGTCTCCTCCACCCGGACAGGCCGCAAACGCCGCTTTCTGACGGCGACGGGCTCGACGGGATCGCCCTTCCCTACGATGTCGATCATCGGGACCTCCTCGAGAATCTCGTGTACAACATCACCAAGCACGGTAGCAGCCACAGCAGCCCGTTCGAGATTCCCAGGAAGATCAGAAACCGGGACCTGAGCGCGCTGATGAGCTCCGGATAGGGGGGGGTCAGCTCCAGCAGCACGGGGTCGTCGTGGGATTTCAGGCCGTGCCGGTGGACCGCGTCCGCGACGGCCTTTTTGTAGTGTGAGCCCGCATAGGGGTCGGTAACCAGGTAGCCCGGGAAGGCGTCCCCCTTGACCTCGCCGCTAAGGATCTTCGAGGTCTCCCGCTGCGCCTTGACGACACCCCGCGGGTTGGAGATCCATTCGCAGATCCAGTATCGGACGGGCCGCGAGCGGTCCCCGTCGTCGCCGAAGAGCGGAAAGGCGAGGTAGTCGTTGTATTGTTTCGACGGGGTCTCGCCGGATTTGACGGTGGTGACCATCTGGTACACCCCGTGGAGTGCCGGAGCGGTCCGGGCCTTCTCGATGGTGAGGTGGGCGACGCGGGATCGATCGAACGACGGGGCTCCGATGTCCTGGGTATAGGCCCTCTTGTACACCGCCATCTGCAGGTACTCCCTCACCTCGAGGTAGTGCCCTGTGAGGATGAAGAGCCAGAGAATGAGGGACAGAAAGAGGAACACCGATATCCCGGGCTCGGGCATCTCGTACTCCGGGTCGAGCCGGGAGAGCTGGGATAGGACCGCCCGCTCGAGATACATGAAGCCGACCCCCAGAAGGATGGGGAAAACGAAGAAGAGGAGGAGGGTGTTGAGGATCCTCGGGAGAAACTCGAACAGGAGGAGCGGGAGGGAGAGGCTGAGGTTCACGTAGATAAAGAGGAAGACCAGCACAAAGAGGAGATGGAGGACTTTTCTCGCGAGCATCTCCACAGCAAAGCACCATTACCGCAACGGATCAAGCGGGTTCGTCGGGCTGGGATTCGGTTGCCCTGGTTCGCCGGACACGGTATCCTGGACGGCGTGCGGCGTCCCGCGAAAGCCGCTGCCGGGCCCAATGTATCAATAGGAGACGTGCCATGAGAGACAGAAGGGAATTCATCAAGACCCTCGTCGTCGGCGGCGGTCTGGCGGCCACGAGCTCGGGGGTGGAGGCGCTCCTGGGGTTGAGCTCCGCGGCGGCCATGGACAACCTGCCGCTCCCGACGCCGACGGTGAGTGCCCTGTCGCCGGAGATCCTGCTCAACAGCCGGGTCTCCTACCACTCGTTCCAGACGGGGACCCTTTCGGACCAGGTGCTCTCGAATGTGCTCTTCGCCACGGCCCGCGCGCCGATCATCGGCGCCTATCGCACCATCTACGTGGCCCTTCCGGACAACGTGTACCGGTACGACGAGGGCCGCCACCTGCTCCTCCTCCAGGCGCCGGGGGACCAGCGATCCGAGGCCGGCAGCGCCTTCGAGGTGGCGGTCGCCGCCGAGCTGGCCGAGGACGCGGGAGCGGCGCTCCACTACAGTCACCTGGCGTGCCATGCCCTCTGGGAGAGCGACGAGAAGCCGGGGTGCTGCACCAAGGAGTCCTGCGCCCGGGCCGCGTCCGAAGGGTGGAACCCGGACCCGTCGGAGGTCGTGCAGATGGGGAACTGCTACGGCGTGGCCGCCCCATCGGACACCCTCACCGACCAACTCGTGGCGGTATCGTCGGACGGCAGCCTGCCGGACCCGGCGACGGATAGTGTCGCGCGGTTCGAGGAGGTCCTCGCGGCCATCGACCTCACGCCGGATCTCGGCGGCCCCCCGCTCTCTCCCGAGCATCTCTCCCAGATAGCCTGGGCCGCCTACGGATGCTCGGATCACGACACCACCAACGGACGCACCGGGCTCACGGTGGCCTCGGCGGTGGCCAACTACTACCTGGCCGGCCGGGTCTACATCGTCCGCGGTGACGGGGCGGGCGTCTACCACTGCCGGAGCGGCGGCAACGACACCCGGGACCACCGCCTGGCGCCGCTGTCCGATGAGGACCTGCGGCCCGCCCTCGCGACCGCGGTCTCCGGCCTTCCCGACGGCGCGCCGGCCTATTTCGTGTTCGCCGGGTCCACGGATAGCGATCTGAACTGGGCCCAGGTCGAGGCCGGGTTCGCCGGCGCCAGCGCCCTGCTCCAGGCCGCGGCCCTCGGGCTCTCGGGCTTCTTGGTCGCGGGGTTCTCCGACGCCGACAAGGCGGCCGTCCGGGGGGGCCTTTCCCTGCCGGCGGACGACTTCCCCCTGCTCATCCTCGCGGTGGGGACGGCTTCAGCCCCGTCGGACACCGCTTCGGAGGAGGACACCGGAACCGAAGACGCCGACACCGGCGCCGACGGGGATGCCGACGCGGATACCGATGCCGATGCCGATACGGATGCGGACACGGACACAGACACTGAGGGGGACACTGACACAGACGTGGATACAGATTCGGACACGGACGCGGATACCGATGCGGACACAGACACGGACGCGGATACCGATGCGGACACAGATGCGGATACGGATACGGACGCGGATACGGACGCGGATACGGATACGGACGCGGATGCAGACACAGACGCGGATACGGACGCGGATGCAGACACAGACGCGGATACGGACGCGGATGCAGACACAGACGCGGATACGGACGCGGACACGGATGCGCATACCGACACCGCCATCGATCAATCCCGTCAGGACGGCGGCGCCGGGAGCTCGTCGGGGAGCTCCTGCGGCTGCCAAACGCCGTCCAAGACGCGGCCTCGCCTGCTCGAGATCCTCCGAATCCTGCTCGAGGGAAGATGACGACAACCGACATGAAGGAACGGCTCGACCGCCGGCTGGCCGGAGACGGACGGACCCCCGAGGAGCGCGCCCGGATGATCGAGCTGATGCTGCTCTTCGCCGCGCTGCCGCCCCCTCCGGATCGCTTCGGTCTCTTCCCGGATTACCGCACCCACCACGCCCGGTTCCTCGATGCCCTCGAGGGTGACGACGGGGACGACATCGAAGAACGGTTCCTGGTGCTCTACTGCCACGTCCACGGCCACGAGGCCCCCTACACCCCAGCGGAGCGGACGCGGATGGACGAGACCGGAGGGTACTGGTGCCACGCCGGCGGCCTCTCCCCCATCCTGAAGGCCGGGCCCCACCTCCGCGACCGAACCGTCTCCCTCGACTTCGGCGCCGGCAACGGCCTTCAGGGGCTGCTGCTCCAAAAGCTGTATCCCCACCGCGAGGCGATCCAGGTGGAGATCTCGAGTCGGATGATCGATATCGGAAAAGATCTACAGCGGTGGCTCGGCATCGACGCCGAGAAGGTGCGATGGATCGCCGGCGACGTGCTGGACCACACCGACCTCGACGCGGACTTCGTCTACCTCTACCGGCCGGTGCGTCCCCAGGGGGAGGGCCGACGGTTCTACGAGCGGCTCTCCGCCCGGCTCGAGCGGCGCTCGGTGCCGGTGGTAATCTTCAGCATCGCGGACTGTCTCGGCGCCTTTCTGTCGGAGCGGTTCGAGGTGTTCTACGGCGACGGCCACCTCACCTGCTACCGAAACACGGGCGGCGCGCGCCCCGCCGGTTGACAGAACGGCCTGGGCGGCTAGGATGAGCGGAATGAACGGTCCGGCCCCCATCGTCCTCGCATCCCAATCCCCGAGGCGTCGCCAGTTGCTCCAGGGACTCGGCATCCCGTTTCGCGTAGTCCCCGCCGACATCGACGAGACCCGGAAGGACGGCGAGCATCCGGCGGCGTTCGCCCGGCGGGCGGCGCTGCAGAAGGGGAACGCGGTGAGGGAGCGCCTCGGTCGGGCGGGGGAGACCCCGTGGATCGTGAGCGCGGACACCATCGTGGTGCAGGACGGCGCTATCTTCACCAAACCCGAGACCCCCGAGGAGGCCGGTTGGATGATGCGCCGCCTGTCGGGGACGCGCCACCTGGTCATCACCGGCTGGGCGGTGGGACGGTACAGGACGCCGTGGCATGTGGCCCACGAGAGCACCGGGGTGTGGTTCCACCCGCTGACCGACGAACAGATCGCGGGGTACGTGGCCACCCGGGAGGGGATGGACAAGGCCGGCGCCTACGCCATCCAGGGCATCGGCGCCTTCCTGGTGGAGCGGGTGGAGGGGTGCTACTTCAACGTGGTGGGGCTGCCGGTTTCCCACGTGGTGCGGGCCCTCATCGACGCCGGGGCGCTGCCGGGGTTTCCGAATCCATGACTGATATCACCGCGAATCTCGAGACCATCATAGACCGCATCGCCCGGGCGGCCGAGGGATCGGGACGGGATCCGGGGGAGGTGACCCTGGTGGCGGTGTCGAAGCGTCATTCCGTCGAGGCCATCCGGGAGGCCTACGCCGCGGGTCAGCGCCACTTCGGCGAGAACTACGCCCAGGAGCTCCGGGACAAGGCCGAGGCCCTGGCGGATCTCGAGGGCATCCGCTGGCACTTCATCGGCCACCTCCAGCGGAACAAGGCCAAGTACATGTTCCCCGCGGAGGCGGTGGTGGAGACAGTCGACGCCATCCCCCTGGTGGACGAGCTCGATCGGCAGGCGGCCCGTCACGGGAAGACCATCGAGTGTCTGGTGCAGGTCAACGTGGGGGAGGAGGCACAGAAGTCCGGGATCCCCGCGGACGAGACCGAGCCCCTTCTCGAGGCGGTGGAGGCGCGGGACCACCTGACCCTGGCCGGCCTGATGACCATCCCCCCCTTCGACCTGGACGCGGACGAGACCCGCGTGCACTTCAAGGCCCTCAAGGCGCTGCAGCGGGACCACGGCGGCCCCGGCCGGCTCCCCCACCTCTCCATGGGCATGAGCCACGACTTCGAGGAGGCCGTCGAGGAGGGCGCCACCCTGGTGCGGGTGGGGACCGCCATCTTCGGCCGAAGACCCTACTGACGATTCAGTGAGATCATGAACAGTCTATCGAAAGCATTGGTATTCCCGCTCCTCGTCATCCCCCTGCTGCTCGCCCTTCCGGCCCGGGGCAAGGAGCGGCTGCACGAGGTGAAGCCCGGCGACTCCGTCGCCAAGATCGCCAACTTCTACGGGGTCTCCCAGAGGGATCTCAAGGCCGCGAACGGAATCGGCCAGGGGGCCGTCATCGACGTGGGGGACATGCTCGTCATCCCGGAGGCGCTCCGGAACAACGCGGGCAAGAGCCACACGGTGAAGGCGGGGGACACCCTCGCCGGCATCGCCAAGAAGTATAAGGTGTCCATCAAGGCGTTGGGGCGGGCCAACCGGATCGGGAAGAAGGGGCGGCTCAAGATCGGCCGGGTGCTGGTGATCCCGGGGACCGAGGGGGAGGGGACGGCGCCGCCGCCCACCCCCAAGCCCGTCGAGGGTGGCAAGCTGGTCAAGGGCGGGGTGCTGCACACGGTCCAGTCCGGCCAGTCCCTCTGGACCATCGCCCGGGCGTACAACACCTCCACCGATCGCATCGTGAAGCGGAACGCGCTCTCGACGGAGGAGCCGCTGAAGGTGGGCCAGGAGCTCCTCATCCCCGGCGTCAAGGGGGTCATCTCCGCGAAGAGCCAGAGGGGGGGGTCCCTGGTGCGGTTCGTCCGGGTGCACAACAACAAGCGGGCCAGGCTGCGGCTCCTCAACCGGAAGGGGCGCGTCATCCCGAAGAGCCGCCTCGCGTTGAGCAAGCTCGCCCGGGATCGCCGGGGACGGCACCGGTTCCGGCTGCTCCACCCCCGACTGGTCCAGAACCTCCAGCGGGTGGCGGACCAGTTTCCCGGGGAGACCATCGTGATCGTCTCCGGCTACCGGTCCCCGAGAAAGGGGCACCGCCGCTCGAAGCACGGCTTGGGGCACGCCCTCGATTTCCGGGTGACCAACGTCCCCAACAAGACGCTCTATGAATATATCAAGAGCCTCCCCAGGGTCGGCGCGGGCTACTACCCCAACTCCGTGTTCGTCCACATGGACGTGCGGGATCGCTCCTACACCTGGACCGACCTCGCCGGGCCGGGGGAGGCGGCCCGGTACGTGAAACCGGGAGAGGAAACGGATATCGAAGCCGCGGCGGATGTGGCCAGCGACGATGAGCTGGCCCTTCCGGAGGACTCGACGGAAGGAGAGGGACAATGACCACACCGTATCGGGTCTTCGGCGACACCACCGCCGAGGAGGGTTTTTTCGGGAACACTACCCCCTTCGCGCTGCAGGCGGCGTTCGGTACCCCGCTCTATGTGTACAACGAGGCGATCCTGCGGCGGCGGTGCAAGGAGATCCTGTCCCTCGTCGACCGGGACCGGTTCGTCGCCTCCTACTCCGCCAAGGCCAATACCAACCTGGCCCTCCTCAGGATCGCGCGGGAGGAGGGGATGCACGTGGACGCCATGAGCCCCGGGGAGATCCACATCGAGCTGCTGGCCGGGTTTCGCCCCGAGGAGATCCTCTACATCTGCAACAACGTGTCGTCGGAGGAGATGCGGTACGCCGTGGACAAGGGGGTCATGGTCTCCGTGGACTCCCTGGCCCAGCTCCGGCGTTTCGGAGAGATCGCGCCCGGCGGGGAGGTGGCGGTGCGCTTCAACCCCGGGCTCGGGGCGGGGCACCACGCGAAGGTGGTGACCGCCGGCAAGGGCACCAAGTTCGGCGTCTCCATCGAGGACGCGGACGAGGTGGCGGCGCTGCTCGCGCGGTTCGACCTGACCCTTGTCGGCCTAAACCAGCACATCGGGTCGCTGTTCATGGAGGGCTCCACCTACCTGGGGGCGGCTGAGAACCTCCTCGAAGTCGCCGCCCGCTTCCCCACCGTGCGCTTCGTGGATTTCGGCGGCGGGTTCGGCGTGCCCTACCGCAAGCAGACAGGGGAGGCCCGCCTCGACCTCCGGACCCTGGGCGTTGACCTCACCAAACGCGTCGAGAGGTGGTGCGAGATCAACGGACGGGAGATCGCCTGCATGGTGGAGCCGGGCCGCTACATCGCCGCCGAGTGCGGTGTCCTCCTCGGCGCGGTCCACGCCACCAAGGTGTCGTCCGGGGTCGCCTACGCGGGGACGGATCTCGGGTTCAACGTGCTGATCCGGCCGGCGATGTACGACGCCCACCACGATCTGGAGGTCTATCGAAGCGGGGGGGCCGCCTTCGGGGCGCCCCGTCCCGTCACCGTGGTCGGCAACATCTGCGAGACCGGCGACATCCTCACGCGGGACCACCCGCTGCCCCCGCTCGAAGAGGGGGACCTCATCGGCGTGCTCGACGCCGGCGCCTACGGCTACACCATGAGCTCCCAGTACAACCAGCGGCTGCGTCCCGCCGAGGTGCTCATCGACCTCGCCGGAAACCCCCGCCTGATCCGAAGGCGGGACACGCTGGAGGACCTGGTCCGGCAGTTCCCGTCCTGAACCCTACTTCAAATGCCGCCGCTCCATCCCGGCCGCCCGGCTGGCGGCGAGGGGGCGGGGGAGCTGCAGGGAGGGGTCGTAGCGGTTGATGAAGTGCAGGTTCTGGTAGTTGATGGTGAAGTGGGCCATGACGGGCGCGGAGAGATCCCCGGAGAGCCAGTAGAGCCCCCCGAAGGCGAGCCCGATGACGAAGGCCTGGATGGGCCAGGGGATGTACTTCTTTCCCGGCGCGATGTGGAGGGCGCCGAAGATGAGGCTGGTGAACCCGATCCCCAGGAGGGGCTGTACGGCGCCGCGGAAGAACATCTCCTCGGCCACCGCGGAGATGGCGGCGTAGGCCAGGATATCCAGCCCCTTCAGGGGTCCGAACAGGCCGCGGAACTCGAGGTGGAGCTGCTCGGCCCAGTGGAGCCGGTAGACGGAGTAGCGGGTGATGACGGCGATCCCGAGCCCGAAGGCCACCCCCGCGGCGCCCCCCAGGAGGATCCGCGCGGCCAGGGGGAAGTCCCTGGAGAGGAGCCCCTCGGGGTGGTGGAAGATATCGGGGTTCTCCCGGGCCACTCCGATAATCACCGCCAGCGCGGCCAAGCCCCCGTAGACCAGGGCGGCGGTTCTGATGCGAAGCGCGGTCATGACGGTAGAAAATAACAAAAACGGGAGGCTTCCGTAACTGCTTTGTGCCACATTCTCGAGACCCGCTCCGGGCCGTTGGACTTTCGGTTTGAGTTATCGGTGGAGGATTGGTAGATTCGGGGGGTGTTACGAGGTTGCACATGGGCGGTCATCACGGCGGTCGGAATCCCGCTTTTCGGCTGTGACAATCTGAGCGATTTCTCCACTGAGCCCGGGGAGTGTTACTCGGGGGATATCATCGACGCGGCGTTCGTCCGGAGCGGGAGCTTCGACGCGGGGGTCCGTCTGACCCTGGAGCTCGACGTCTCCGCCCTCGGGGAGGCCGAGAAGCCGGGCGCGTGGCTGACGACCTCCGACGGATTGTTCAGCCACTCGCCGGTGCAGCAGATGGCGGCCCTCTCCCTGGATCAGCTCTCCCTCCTCAGCTTTCCGAGCGGGCGGATCCGGAGCTACTTGGCCTACGCCGCGGACACCGAGGGGGTCATCGCCAACGTGGTCATCTCCCTGATGGAAAACGGGGACGCGGAGGTGCGCATCTTCCGCCCCGCCCAGACCCCCGACGACTCCCTGTTCGGGCTGTTCCGCGTCACCCGACAGACCGGGTGCGGCGCGCTGCAAACCGACGAGTAGTTGACTTACCTACGGGTTTTGGCTTGAATGAGATCTCCTCGCTCGAGCGTTGTGTCGATACCGAACGATCGGGCAGAACAAAAAGGAAGGCACCATGAACAACGTTCTCACAACTTTTCTCGCGGCGGAGGGATCCGAGGTCGGCCAGGCCGGGTCCCTCTCGGAGCTCATCCGGCTCGTAGTCGAGGCGTCCCCCGTCGTCCAGGGGGTCATCTTTCTCCTGTTCCTGTTTATCTTTGTCTGCGCGTTCATCATTTTTTACAAGGCGGTCCAGATCCAGCGGGCCCAGCGCCAGACCCTCCGGTTTCTGGAGGTGTTCTGGGAGTCCAAGCGGCTCGACGAGATCTACCAGGCCGCGGATGATCTGGTGCGGAGCCCCATCTCCCAGCTCTTCAAGGCGGGGTACATCGAGCTTTCCAAGCTCAAGGGCGCCAAGCGAGAGGAGGCCCGGGCCGACGAAACCCACGCCGGGGATATCGGCAACGTGGAGCGGGCCCTGAGACGGGCCACCACCGCCGAGATCACCTACCTTGAGAGCATGGTACCCTTCCTCGCCACCACGGGATCCACGGCGCCGTTCATCGGGCTCTTCGGGACGGTCATCGGCATTATGATCTCGTTCATGCAGATCACCGCCACCGGCTCTGCCGGCATGGACGTGGTCTCCCAGGGCATCTCGGAGGCCCTCATCGCCACCGCCATCGGGCTGATGGCAGCCATCCCGGCGGTGATCGCGTACAACTACTTCCTCAGGCGGATCCGCGTGCTGTCGTCGGAGATGGAGAACTTCTCGTCGGATTTCCTCAACATCGTCAAACGGCACTTTCTGAAGTAGGAGGATGTTATGGGTATGAGCGGAGGAGGCGGCGGCAACGCCCCGATGAGCGAGATCAACATCACCCCCCTGGTGGACGTGATGCTGGTGCTGCTCATCATCTTCATGATCACCGCGCCGATGATGACCAAGGGGGTGGAGATCGATCTGCCCAAGGCCAAGGCCGTCCCCATGGAGGTGGACGAGTCCAAGCTGATGATCATCATCGACGCCGAGCGGCGGGTGTTCCTGGGGGAGACCGAGATCCCCCACGAACGCCTTGAGGAGGCCCTCGCCAACAACGTCCGGCTCCAGCGGGAGGGGGAGCTCTACCTCAAGGCGGATCGGTCCATCCCTTACGGCTTCGTAGTGCAGGTGATGGCCATCATCAAGCGGGCTGGCGTGCCCAAGCTCGGGATGGTCACCGACCCGGTGGAGGAGCAGTGGCCGCCGCCGACCCCCCCAGCCGCCCCCGAGGCCGCCAAGCCCAAGGAATCGACCTGAGGCCTATTCCAACGCGGGCATCTTGTAATTGTCGTCGGCGAACAGGCCGAGGCAGGCATCCACCACGTCTTCGTCGTACTTGATTCCCCGGTACCGGGTGATCTCCTCGAGGGCCGCCTCCAGCCCCAGGGCGGCGCGGTAGGGGCGGATGGAGGTGATGGCCTCCACCACGTCCGCCACCGCGATAATGCGGGCCTCCGGCAGGATCTCGTCCTTCCCGAGCCCCTTGGGATACCCGGAGCCGTCGCACCGCTCGTGGTGCTGCAGCACGATGGTGGCGATGGGCCAGGGGAACTCGATGTTCCGGAGGATGTTGCCCCCCGCCTCCGAATGGAACTTGATCAGCTCGAACTCGATCTGCATCAACGCCCCGGGCTTGTTGAGGATCTCGGACGGGGTGAAGAGCTTGCCCAGATCATGGACGATCCCCGCCACCCGGATCCCCTCGGTGGTGTCCGCCGGCAGGTTCATGCGCTGGGCGATGGCGCGCGAGAGGTCGGAGACCCGCCGCTGGTGTCCCGCGGTGTAGGGATCCCGCGTCTCGACGGTCCGGGAAAGGGTCTTGATGGCCCCCCCCATGATGGTGCGCAGCTTGGCGATGGTGGAGATGAGCTCGTTCTTCTGCTGCTCGATCTGGCGCACCATGTGCGTGCCGTGAAGGATGCTGCTGATGACCCGCCGGAGCACCCCGTAGGTGTTGTGGATGCGATCGCCGATATCGAGGATGATGAACCCGAACTGTTTGTCGGAGTAATAGAGGGACTCGACGATGAACGAGAAGCGTTCGCGGCGGTTGAAGTAGGCGTCCGGGAGGAGCTCCCAGGCCGGGAAGTAGCCCTCGTCCGAGAGATCGTATCGCTTCTCCCCGTCGTACGCCAGCTTCAGCTGGGAGAGCCGGTCGGAGCCGTTGTCCCGCTGGTACATGGCCAGGTAGGCGGTCCGGATCTCCATGGCCCTCAGGTTGGTGTAGAGGATATCGACGATCTCGTCCGTGCTCAGGCGGATATCGAGCTCGTCCCTCAGGAAGTTGAGGATCCAGTTCTCCTTGAGGGTCTGGTCGTGGGATCGGCGGATGCGCAGCATCGCCTGCTCCTTGAGGATGCAGAGGGCGACGTGGAAGAGGGCCTCCCGCCGCGGATCGTCCCCCTGTCCGGGGACGGACAGCCCGTGGAGCGCCGTCAGGATCTCCTTGACCAGGATATCGTCCCGGCCGAGATGGCGGGTGGTGTCCAGGAATCGACGCCACAGGCCGAGGAACGGCCGCTGATCCGTCTGATCGAGGGTCTCCCGGTAGCTCTCGATGAGGGCCTTCGCGAGGGACTGCGTGGACCGCCAGCTGTTGTCGTAGGAGACGTTGCTCAGGACGTCCCGGATCTTCTTCGCGGTCCTGGAGTCGTCGGCGCCGGCGGATTCTTTCGGCATCCCGATATCCTCGGTGACGACGGAGCAGCCGCAGGATTCCCGCACCACGACGGTGGTGTCGAGCTCGGTGAGGCGGGGGGGGGAGGTCCCCTCAAGGGTCTCGAGTAGGACCTCGATGGCGGTCCAGCCCTCCTTGATCAGCGGTTGATGCACCGTGGTCAGGGGGGGATCGGTGGTGGCGCACTTGAGCGTGTCGTCGAACCCCACCACCGCGATGTCCCGGGGGACGGCGATGTTCCGCTGCCCGAGCTCCAGCATCGCACCGACGGCCATCTCGTCGTTGCACGCGACGATGACGTCCGGCATCGGGCGCCCCTGGGCCAGCAGGGACCTCACCGCCGCGCGGCCGGCGGGCTCCATATAGTCGCCGTCGAAGACCAGCGTCGGATCGAGCTCGAGGTCGTGCGCCTTCAGGGTGTCGATCAGGGTCCGGTGACGCACCTTCGCGTGATAGGAGCCCTCGAGCCCCTTGATGAAGGCGAAGGAGCGGTGGCCGTGGACCTCGACGAGGTGATGGATCAGCGCCTGCATCCCCCGCGAGGAATCGATGACGACGGAGGGGACCTCCTCGTGCCTGCGGCCCACGAAGATGACCGGGAGCGGGGCGTAGCTCTTCGCGAGATGCAGCAAGGTGTCGTCATCGAGGAGCGGGGCGATGGAGTCGGAGAGGATGATCAGCCCGTCCAGTCGCTTCTCCGTCGCGAGATCGTAGATGATGTTCCGTTCGTAATCGAAGTGGCGGGTGCTCCGGATGATGCCCCCCTCGAAACAGATGAGGTTGACGTCCCGCACTCTAGCGAAGTCCGATATCCCCTGCAGGATGCCGAACTGGTACTGGCTGTCTGTGTGATCGATGAGAAATCCGACGGTGTATCGATGCTTCCCCTGGTTTGGCATCCTCTACAAGACTCTCTCCGCCCCCTCGCCCTTGCTTTCCCCTTTTTATCATCGATTTCGTCCGGCGGAAACAAAACAGCCATTATGTTTCGAACTGTCAATACCGGCGCATGCGAAAGACGGGCCGGTTGCCCACCTGCACGAGGAAGTGAAACGTGAACTTGACGAGCCCGTCCCGCCGATCCCGGAGCCCCGACGGGACGTTGTGGAAGGGGGCGCCCTTTCGGACCGCCTCCACCGCTTCATCGTCGAGGAAGGGTGCGCCGCTCGGTTCCATCACATAGAGGTGTTTCAGGGTGCCGTCCCCCCTGAGCACCACGAGCAGCACTGTGCTACGGTCCTTGACGCCGTAGATGTTGCCGTAAGGATCACGCTCCCGGTACTCCCTGTCGGGATGCCAGTGGCGCTCCACCTGGCGCTTGACGCGGTTGAAGAAGGAGGCGAACTTCCATCCCATGGTGTTGACCTGGGTCTGATCCCCCTCGATGACGCCGTCCAGGTGATCGAGGCCGGTGCCGGCCAGGGCGGACATCATGGCCTCGGTGCTGGGGGTGAGGTCGATGTCCTCCGGCGCGAGGGGAACCGACATTTCGGGGGCGGGGGTGTCGCCGGCCTTCGACTGCTCCATCTCGGGGGGGGGCGGGGGACCGACCATCGTGTTCTCTATCCGCATGCCGCCGGGCTTGGTCTCGGCGTCCTTCCCCTTGCCCGACATCTCGGGGGAGGGCGCGGCGGAGGAGACACCGGGGATGCGGATCCGGGAGACCGTCTCCTCTTCCACGCGGGAATCCTCCTCCGACAGAAACCGGGGTCTCTTCTTCGGCGGCCGCTTTTCATCGGAGGGGGCGGCCCGTACCACCTGCCCGTCCGGGATCTCCTCTTCGGGCTCGTACTCCGCGAGCTGTTCCTCGGGGGTCTTTTCCTCCTCCTCCGGTGCGGCCGCTTGATCCCAGAGATCGACCTGCACCATCCGGGCGTCCTCGGGTTTCATGGTGAGGATGAAGTGCACGAGGGGCGCCACCACCACCACGTGCAACAGGAGGGCCATGAGCAGCGCCACCTTGAGGACCTCGTTCTCGTCATTGAGCAGCGCCTTGACGGCTCGCCAGGCGGCGAGAAGGGGGAGGAGCACCACGAAGGCGGAGAGGTGAAAGAGCAGCGAGAACGCCACCGCAAGGAAGAACCGCCGTCTGTGGAATGTCCCCATCGTGCTCCGATCTAGACGCTCACGGAAGATCCGTTGCCGTGACTGGAAGCGGCGGCATCGACTCCCCCCGGCGCCCCCGTATCACCGGGTGGCCTCGCTCTGCCGGAACCGCGCCTCCGCTTCTGAAATCTCGACCTCCCGGTCTTCGCGCGCCGTGATGCAGGAAAATAGTATCCCCGCCACCTTGTGAGATCAAACCAATCCGCCGGTAGATCCGTCTTCGACACAGGCCGCGGGAGACTCATGGCGAAGGAGACGGCTCTTGCTCACGGAGACCGAGGCGTCGTCGGATGGCGGCCAGATCGCTGCGGAACCGTTCGTCGAGGTTTCGCTCCTTGGCGAGCAGCCGGAACAATCCGGGCAGATGCGTTCTGCAGTAGTCCGGATGGGCGCGCGCCGCGGCGTCTATTTGGTCGATCGCCTCTCGGTACCGCCGGCGATCGAGGTAGAGGAGCGCGAGCCTCAGGCGGTCCGCCGCGTAGTGCGCGGGGTCGCGCAGCCCGGCGTCAATGAAGTCCCGGAGGACCGCGATGGCGGCGTCCGGATCGCGTCGCGCCAGCACATCGGCCGCTCGCCGCGCGGGCCGATCGTCCCAGGGATCGAGCGCGGCGGCGCGGCGCCAGCTTGAAACGGCTTCGGCCTCACCCGCCGTTTCGGCGAGCAGGTTGCCGAGCTCCCGCCACGCCCGCGGGTCATTGGGGTTCTTTCGGGTCGACCCGCGAAGCGACCGGATCGCGGCGGCCATATCACCGGCCTCCAGATGGGCCAGCCCGCGGTAGAAGTCATATTCTCCGGCCAGGGAGAGCCGCGTCTCCCAGAGCGGCGGGCTCAGCGCCGCGGCCAGGGCCGCGCCGAGGGCGACCATCGCGCCGCGCCGCCGACCGCTCGAGGCCCGCCAACGCCGCGCCGTCTCGACAGCGCCGGCCGCGGCAAACAGGGCGAACGCGCCGAGGGCCGGCACGCGGTGACGCGCGCTCACGAAGAACAGCGTCAGCACCGCGGCCTGCACGGCGAGAAACGCGTACAGGAGAAACAGGCGCCGCCGCTCGCCCCAGCAGCTCCCCATCCCGACGAGCGCCAGCGGGATGAGCACGACCCCGGGGAACCAGATGGGTCCCGGCCACACCAGCGCGGCGAGGACCATCGAGGTCTCCCGGGCCGCGTAGACATCCGTGTCCCGCGGGACCTCGGCGGCGTGAAAGAAGAGGTAGGCCTTGCGAAGCAGCAGGGCCGCCGCCGCCCCCGGCGACTCGCGAAAATAGGAGAGGGCCTTGTCGGCGAAGTACCGGGAGTGTCCCTTCGCCCCTGCCTGGTTCGGTTCGTCCAGCAGCTCCAGCCAGTGGCGCCCGGGGCGGAGGGCGAAGGTCTCCCGGTAGTCGGCGTTGTTGCCGAGGTAGAGGTTGAGCCCGCCGTTGCCCGAGATCAGCACCCACTCATCGTTGCTCCTGTTGTGCCAGGTCACCGGCGCGATGGGCGCCGCGACCCCGGCGGCGAAAACGGCCGCGAAAAGGATCCGGCGGGATGCCCGTCGTTCGCTTCGACGGATCAGCCACAAGACGGCGACCAGGGCGAAGGGGAGGATGGTGGGGGAGAAGATCGCCGCGATCCCGAGAAAGAGCCCGGCGACGAAGGCGGAGGGTAGCGTCCGCCGCGCTTCGGAGTGGAGCAGCAGCAGCAGGGCGACCAGGTCGACGAACAGGATCCAGGTGGCCGGCAGGAGCTCGAAGCTCGCCAGGATCAGGATGCCGTGGAGCGCGCCGACGGCGGCCGCGATGACGCCCGTCAGCGGGTCGAACAGACGCCGCCCGATGACGAACAGCAGAAGACAGACCGCGGTGGAGACCAACACCTGCAGGAGGTGCGGCAGCCAGAGGCCGTCCCCCGCTAGCTTGAAGCACGCAGTGAGGACGAAGAGAAGCCCCGGAGGCTGCCAGTAGGGGACGGGGGCCGTGCCCCCCGCCGCCAGCTCCCGGGCCAGATCGACATACCGTTGCTCGTCGAGGGCCGGGGTGTCGAACAGGATGTCGCTACTTCTCTCGAACAGCACCGCGAACCGCGAGAGAAGCGCGACGATCACCACCGCCGCCAGCGCGACGCGGTGGGATTTCGTCATCGACCGACGGGTCGGAGACGGATTCTCGGGAGTCTCCTCATGTCTTTTATCTCTTCCGCACATCCGCAGGACGAGATGGTAGCAGAAATCGGCGAGATATTGATTTTTGTTTCTGATGGACGAGGCTGTCCCCAGGTGGGCCGCTACTCTCGGAGCCGGTCCGACGAGCGACGCAGGCGGGGGCAGAGGGCGATGAGGCCGACGAGGAGGCCGAGACCTCCGGCGGCGACACCGAATATCGTCGCGCGTTTCACGATGCGGTCCCGGGAGTAGGGCTCCGCGACCTCGAGAGTCTCCGCTCCCTCCAGGCCGGCGGCGGCGCAGGGAGACATCTCTTTGTTTTTCCAAAAGAAATATCCGTAGGAAGCTATCCAGCCGAGGGCGCCGAACAGGAGCACCGCGAGGAGCAGGGGTTTGAGAAGATCTGTCAAGCCGCCATACATCACAGGGGAGTATAACCGGTATTCCCTCGGGTGCCGTCGCCGGCGGAATCCGGTGCTTTTTTAAGGGGGGCGAAAAAAACGCCGGCGGGGCCTTCCCCCGACGGCGACAGTTGAGGTCGCTGAGGAAAAGCGATACGCTGGAGCACGCGGTGCGTCCCGTCGGCCGCGGTGTTGAACAGAGCTCTTTCTTGCATATTGTGAGGATGCTTATGGGACGATTGGAGACATATTTGGTTGTTGCATATTTCAAGCGGGCGGCGCTCCCCCTGATGCTGTTGGCGTGGGTATCGCAAACCGGGTGTGAGGATGCAGAAGAGGCTGGAGGGGATACCGGACCCTCTCCGGATAGTGATGCCGGTGACGACGGATCCGACGAGGACACCGATGACACCGGCACCGGTGAGTTCCCGGACTCCGAGGACACGGGCGAGGAGATCCCCCCCCTCGAGGAGAACGAGTGGATGCTCATCGAGGGGGGGACCTTCATGATGGGCAGCCCCGAGGGCGAAGGCCTCGAAGACGAATGGCCGCAGCATCCGGTGGATATCCCGACCTTCAGGATGCTGAAGACCGAAGTCACCACAGTGCACTATGAACAATGCGTGGCGGCCGGCGCCTGCACCCCCAACGGCCTCCAGAGCTTCTGCAACCACAGCGAGGAGCTCCCCGATCATCCCGTGACTTGTGTCGACTGGTTCCAGGCGACGGATTTCTGTGAGTGGATCGGCGGTCGGCTGCCCACCGAGGCCGAGTGGGAATACGCGGCCCGGAGCGGGGGGAGAGACATCCTGTACCCCTGGGGAGACGAGGAGGCCACCTGCGACCTGGCGGTTACTGATGGGGAGAGCGGCACGGACCGGGGCTGCGGCCTCGGGACCACCTGGCCCGTCTGCTCCAAGCCGCTCGGCAACAGCGACCAGGGGCTGTGCGATCTGGCGGGAAACGTCTACGAGTGGGTCGAGGACTGGTACCACCCCGCCTATCGCATAGAAGAGGACGGGGGGGTCTACGACGCGCCGGACGACGGCAGCGCATGGATCGACCCTGTCGTCTATCCGTACAAGATTCTCCGGGGCGGCGGGATTTCCAGCAGCGACGATTTCCGGGCGGCGTTCCGCCAGTTTCACGAGCCCGAGTTTATGTACGGCGGTCTTGGTATCCGCTGTGTCGTATAGGCCTCTCGACGAAGATGTCGCGCTTTTTTTGCGGAAACCGGCCTGGTGAGAATTTGAGCTGTTCGCTGGCATTCTGCCGAAATATCTACTAGACTTCCCTCGAACCGAACTTACGAAAAAGGAGTGATGTGAAAATGAATAGAATCGCACTGTTTGTGATGCTCGTCGCAGGGGTGCTGCTCCTCGGATGCGGCAGCAAGAAGGCCAACGTGGAGAACGGCGGGGAGGATGGGATGGAGGCGGAGGCCAACACCGGTCCGACGGAGTATCCCGAGCCCCCGAGCCGAAGCTCGGCCGGACGCGCTCCCTATCAGTTCAAGGTGTCGATCAAGAAGGCGTACGTCCTGCCCCTCAGCGATGACGGATCCTGTTTCGATCCCTGCACGACGGAGACCAAACAGGCCCTCGTGGAGGCGCTCCCGGGGCTCGCCGGCGAGCAGTTCGGATCGGCGGGCAAGGCGCTCACCACGGCGATCGGCGCCCAGGGCGGGAAGGAGGCGCTGCCCGATATCTATGTTCACATGGATTGCGGCAACGGTCAGGAGATCACCACCCACAAGACCTCCGCGGAGGACCGACTGGTGGCCAGTTGGCGCGGATCGAGCGAGACCCTGAAGCTGGACGTCAACGATGAGTGCGCCATCAGCGTCTGGGACGGGGACGACGAGGGGGATGACGAGCTCATCGGCGACACGGTGGTCCCCCTCATCAAGGTGGCGGACCAGGGCACCGCGATCATCACGAGCGAGCAGAACGAGTTCGGGCAGGTGTACCTGGTGGAGCTCTTCCTCGATCAGCTGGACGGCCCCTCCGTATGGGGTCAGCCGGGCGGCGGCGGTACGACCGGCGGCGGTACGACCGGCGGCGGCACGACCGGCGGCGGCACCGGTTCGACCCCCGGCGTCCCCGGCGCCGCGGCCTACAAGGTCGAGATCGTCAAGGCCAACCTGCAGAAGAACAAGAAGACCGGAGAGAAGTGGGACACCAAGATTCCGTTCGTGGGCAAGGCGGGGGACGAGCTTCCGGATCCCTTCGTGGCGGCCTATATCAACGGATATCAGAGTGAGAATCCGTTCATGAAGACCGAGCCCGGGAGCAACACCGTCTACACCGAATGGCGGCAGGTCGGCCAGGCCAACCTCCAGCCCGGTGACAAAATCCACTTCATGGTCTGGGATAAGGACAAGGTGGACAACGACCTGGTCGGGGAGTGCATCACCGACCCGGTGGGCAGCCTCAGCTCCGGCCAGAACATCACCCTCAAGGGGTGCGGTCAGGTGGATTTCCTGGTCGTCAAGATTACCCGCCAGTAGAGTTGACAGGCAATTGACCCTCAGAATATAGTCCCCCTCGTTTGTTTAACTGAAAACGAAAACTATATCGAAGAGAGTCAAGTCAATGTCCCAAAAAAAGATAAAACGAAATGATAAGAAGCATTCCCAGGATCTGGATCCGGATCATGATCAGTTTATCAATAAAACCGCAGGGTTCCTCGACTGGGCGTATGCCCACCGGCGGCCGATACTGCTCCTGATCGGCCTGGCCCTGGTGGTCTCGGTGGCGGGGATTTTCATCAACCAGATGCTGGAGGATCAGAGCACGGACGCCTCGGCGCTCCTCGGCGAGGGGCTCGAGGCCTCCACCGCGCTGGTGACCCCACCGGATCCGGAGGCGGATCCCGCCGATATTCCGGAGAAGAGCGAGGAGGACGAGGAGCTGCTCACGTTTGACTCCAGCAAGGCGCGGGGCACGGAGATGCTGAACCGCTGGAAGAAGGTCGTCTCCGACGCCGACGACAAGCTCAAGGTCATCGGCGAGCTGGGGGTGGCCACCTCCCACTTCGAGCTCGGGGAATACGACAAGGCCATCGCGAGCTTCGAGAAGTTCCTCAATGACAGGAATCCCAAGCTCGCCTGGCTCAGACCCTCCGCCGTCGAAGGTCTCGGCTACGCCCTGGAGGCCGCCGGAAAGGTCGACGAGGCCCGCAAGAAGTTCGAAGAGCTCATGGGGGAGAGCCAGGGCGAGGCCAAGCGGGTCGCCACCTACCAGGCGGGCCGTATGGCCCAGCTGAAGGGCGACGCCGAAGGGGCCAAGAAGTTGTTCAAGCAGGTGCTCGACAGTTACTCCGAAGAGGATCGTCCGAGCCGCTTCGACCTCGTCTTCGTTCAGTCCCGGGCAAGGCTCTTGGAGCTGGACCCCGCGGCCAAGGTCCCGGACATGCCCTCCTCCGGAATGAACGGCTGGGATCCGAGACTCATCCAGCAACTGATGCAAGCCCAGCAGGGAGCCGGTGCCAGTTGATACGCGCGCTCTCCGGTATCATTGTCCTGCTGTTGCTCGCTCCCCTTTCGAGCTGTAACAAATCCATCAACTTCATCGATCCCGCGTGGAAGTCAACCGCCGGAACCCAGGTGCTCCGGTTGCGCTGGGTCAAGAAGCTGCAGGCGCCGCTTCCGAATTTCCTCATCCCCGAGATGGGGGAGGAGCACGATCGCTTCAACCCTATCGAGACCGCCTCGGCGGGCTTCGACACCGACAAGCGGCGGGTCTTCGTGGGCGCATCCATGGGGGGGCTCTACTGCCTCGACGTCCGCAGCGGTGAGACCGTCTGGCGGTTCGATCTGGATGATCCGGTGGGATCGGTCCCCATCTACGACCCGGAGCGCAAGCTCGTCTTCTTCGGGGCGGATAACGGCAGGTTCTATGCGGTCCACGCGCGTTCGGGGCGGCTCGTCTGGAGCATCGACACCCAGGCGGAGATCCGGCGGCGGCCCATTCTTCACAATGACACCCTCTACTTCGTGAACGCCGACAGCACGGTGTTCGCGGTGGATCCGAAGCAGGGCGAGGTGGTGTGGCAGTACAAACGCCCGCCGGTGGAGGGGTTCTCGTCCGCCGGGCACGCCGGTCTCGTGCTGGCCGGAGAGAAGCTCATCACCGGATTCAGCGACGGATACATGGTCGCGTTGGATTCCGTCGTCGGCTCTGAGATATGGCAGCACGATATGGCCTCGGAGGTCACCCGGATCTCCGCGGAGGGCGTCGTCAAGCTCACTGATGCGGACGCCACCCCGGTGGTTGTCGGCGAGGTGCTCGTCGCCGCTTCCGTGGACGGCGGGCTCCATGGGGTCGACGTGAACACCGGGAACGTGAGGTGGACCGAGCCCCTCATCACCGGCGTCACCGGGCTCGCCGAGAGCAACGGGCTGGTCTACGCGGCCCGCTCGGGATACGGCATCACCGCTGTGGAGCCGCAATCCGGCAAGGCGCTCTGGTCCAGGAAGTTCCTGGCGGGCGCCCTCCTCGATCCCGTGGTCTACGGGGACATCCTGTTGATATCGGACAGTGAGTTCGGGTTGTATGTGTTCTCGACATTGGACGAGGGCACGCTGCTCCAGCGGATCGACCAAAACGAAGGGTTCCTCGCCCGGCCCAGTATGTACGGCGGATACCTCATGGTCATCGGCAACAGCGGAACCCTCTACGCCATGAGCATCCTCTGATTTATGGAAACTTTTCTCGTGGTTTGCCCGATAGACCCACCATGAGACCTTCCGCCCACCCGTTGGCTCTGGGATTCATCGCGGTCGCCATCGCCGTTGCGTCACTGTCGCTCCGGTTCACCGCGGGGCAAACCGAGCCTCCCGACCTTCTGTCAGAGCACCGCGTATGCTGTGGGGTGACCCACCCTTCAGCCGACGGCATGGTGTGCGGCCCGTCACTTGACACGCTCATTCCAACGGCCATCCGCCGTCTGAACCTTCCGGTTGACTGCGCGCAGATCACCCCGCCTCCGAATACCCCATCCGGATCCATGCTGGTGCTGGGACAGGGGGAGAGGGGCTGCTTTCTCGAGGGCGTCGCGAGGCTCTCCGGGCATCGCCGGCTCCTCGCAGGCGCCGGGCTGGACATCAACATCGCCACGGCGGACGACCTCACCCTGCTGCCGGGAATCGGTGCGGTGAAGGCCGCCGCTATCGTGGCGCACCGTGTGAAGCACGGTCCCTTCCGATCGCTGGACGATCTGGTGGAGGTCCACGGTATCGGCGAGAAGACTGTCGCCCGGATCGCGCCTTTTACGGTCTGCTCGGGTCACCCCAAGGCGGAGGTCGACAGATGAGCGCTCAGACAAGCGATCTGGCGGTTGGCGGGGTCGAGGGGTGGGAGCTGCTCTTCGCCGGTGGGGAACGGAAGCTGGAGCGCTTCGGTCCCCTTCTCGTCGAGCGTCCGGCGCCCCAGGCCATCTGGACGCTCGACGCGGGGTCGGAGACGGCCGATGTGGTGTTCAAACGAAACAAGGACGGCTCGGGTAAGTGGATCACGAAGCGCCGGAAACCGCTCCCTGTCAGGGCCTCTATCGGCGATCTGACCTTCGAGATTCGCCTGACCGGGTTCGGCAATGTGGGCCTGTTTCCGGAGCATGCATGCCACTGGGAATGGATGAAGGAGCGGCTCGGCGAGCGAGGGGACCCCTCCGTGCTCAATCTCTTCGCCTATACCGGCGGGGCCTCCCTCGTGTGCGCTCAGGCCGGCGCCCGGGTGACCCATGTGGACGCGGCGAAGTCCGTCAACGCGTGGGCCGAGCTCAACAGCAGGCTGTCCAAGATCCCCGACGGATTGATCCGATATATCGCGGATGATGTTATCAAGTTCGTCAGGAGGGAGATCCGACGCAGAAGACGCTACCACGGCATTATCCTCGATCCGCCGAGCTTCGGGCGGGGGCCCAAGGGGGAGGTGTGGAAGATCGAGCGGGATTTTCAGCCTCTGTTGGACGCCTGCTTCGAGCTGCTCGACGAGGATTCCCTCTTCATGGTGGTGACCTCCCACTCTCCGGGGGTCACCCCGGCGGTCATGCGGGGCCTGGTCTCCGGACACGGCGGGAGCCTCCAGTCCGGAGAGATGCTCCTCCGGGGACAGGGACCCGATCTCCCCGCCGGATCCTACCTCCGCTGGAGCGCTGGATAGCTTAATTAGTCCGTAATATCATATTGTTATAAAAAAAATGGCGAGGGCCTTGACCGACCGTCCGCGGTGATTACGTTGCCACCAGAAGGAGGGGTTCCGTAATGGCGACCACAGCACTTGCAAGAGTTTCCGAGCTCGACCGATACCTCGCGGAGATCAATCGGTACCCGATCCTGTCCCCCACGGAGGAGGAGAGGCTCGCCCGTCGCTGGCGGGATCTCGGGGATGTGAGCGCCGCCCACGCCCTCGTGACCGCCAACCTGAGGTTCGTGGTCAAAATCGCCTATGAGTACAAAGGGTACGGCGCGCGAATCCTCGATCTGGTTCAGGAGGGGAGCATCGGCCTCATGCAGGCTGTCCGGCGGTTTGATCCGGACAAGGGGTATCGGCTGCTCTCATATGCGGTCTACTGGATTCGTTCGTATATGCACGGTTTTCTCATGCGCACCACCCGCATGATCAAGATCGGTACCTCCAGGGCCCACCGGAAGCTCTTCTTCAAGCTGCGCGCCCTGAAGGGGAGGCTCGCGGCGGAGGGGGTCGACAATCGGGAGGAGGTCATCGACGCGGTGGTCCACGAGACCGGCGTCTCCCGCGAGGACGTGGAGGAGATGGATCAGCACCTCTCCGGTCGTGACGCCTCCCTGGACGCCCCGGTCGTCTCCACCGGGAGCGCGCTGGTCGAGGTGTTGCCGGCACAGGAGGTCGGTCACGACGAGCTCCTGGAGGACCTCGAGCAGGAAGCGGACCGGGCCGCCCGTCTGGAAGCCGCGATGAATACGCTGGACTCACGGGAGCGGCGGATCATAGAAGCCCGCTACATGAACGACGAGCCGCTGCAGCTCCAAGAGCTCGGCGAGGAGCTCGGCGTCTCCAAGCAGCGGGTATATCAATTGGAGCATCGGGCGATCGAGAAGCTCCGGGCACACGTGATGAGTGACGCCGCCTGAGCCCTCTCAACGCCGCGATCGCATGTCCTTCTGAGCGCGGAGCGCGTCGGAGAACCGGCCGCTCGTTATCGTCTTGGAGATGGCGGTATCCGTACCGTCCCGCGCCTTGAGCACCAACGAAGGGTCCATCAGCAGTTGTCCACGCGTTCCCCATCGGGATTCCACCATCACGAGCTCGGCGCTCCTGTCCGACTGCGGATGGACCGCCTGCAATCTCGAGGCATAGAGATGCGCCGCGTGCAGGGCGGCGAAGAGGTCGTTGAGTCGTCGCGCCGGATACACCACCCCGAAGCGGCCCCGCTTCTGATTGAGTAGACGCGCCGCGGACTCGCACCACTGGCGGATATCCCCATGGATTTCATGACAGGCGACGCGGCGCTCCCGATCGGTCGGGGGTCGCCCGGCGTCCTCGGGCCAGAACGGCGGGTTCGACACGACGAGATCGAAGCTTCCTTCGCCGAGGGCCTCGGCGCACTCTCTGACGTCCCCCTCCACGATGGTAAAGCGACGTTCCAGGTGGTTCAGCTCGGCGTTCCGTCTCGCGAGACGGGCCAAGCCGGGCTGGAGCTCCACTCCCGCGACGGAATCCACGTGGCCGGAGAGCAGCAACCCGAGACCGATGACCCCGCATCCGGTCCCCAGATCGGTGCACCGTTTCGCCCTTTTTCCATTGAACAGGAAATAGGTGAGGAGGAGGGAGTCGATTGAGAGACGATATCCCGTCTTGGGCTGAAGGACCGAGAGCCTGCCGTCATATAGTGTATCGAGGCTTTCGGCGCTGGTTTTCTGATGATTCTCCATCTTGTGTTAAAATGATAAAAAAGTGTGAAGGGTTTGACCAGATGGGAAGTCAAAAAACAGGAATTCGGGAGGGTTTTTAATGAACAGAAAAATCTCCATAGTGTTAGTGCTCGCGCTCACATTCGTCGTGTTCTCTTCACAGGCGGCTGACAAGAAGGCGGCGGAAGTCAGAAAAGAGGTGGCGGTGAAGGTGGTGAAAAAGGCGGCCTCGGTTCAAATCACCGCCGAAGGAAGAGGGGGATACCACTGCAACACCCTCTACCCCTGGAAGCTCACCGTAAAGGGTCCCCAGGACGAGAAGAAGACCTATAAAAAAGCGGATGCCAAGAAGTTCTCCGAACAGCGAGTCGTATTCGAGGTCCCCTCGAAGAAGGGCCAGACGGCCCAGATGAAGTTGAGTGTGTGTAACGAAGTCCAATGCATCATGCACACCGAGGAGCTCTCCTGGTAGCTCCTCAGTCTTATGCCCTTTGAATTCACATCGTCACTCGTGACCGGTCAGTCGAGGAGCGACAGGGCCGCGCCGACCCGGAGACCGTTGACGGAGATGGTGAAGGCGCTGAGACCGAAATGGGAGAGGACCTCCTCCTGGATGCAGATGCCCGCGGGAAATACGTCCGCCCGGATGGGACGGACGCCATAGCGGGAAGTGCGCTCCTTGGCGGTGATGGAGATGATGCGCTCCTTCCAGCGCCGGAGGCTCTCGTCGGACATCACGAAGCCGTGAACCTTGTTCCGATCCCACACGGTGATCCCCAGCTCCATCATCCCCAGGGAGGTCGCGGTGCCGGCGACGCCGAGGAGCTTCCCGTCGACATCCGTCGGGATTTCCGCCCGGAGGATCCGCCGGACCTCCTTTGAGAGCGTATCGATTTCCGCAGACGTCGGGGGATCGGCGTTGACAAAGCGCTCGGTGAGCTGCACCACGCCGAGGGGCAGGCTCTTGGCCGACCATGTCCGATCCTCGGACTGCCAGGCGATCTCCGTGGACTGCCCGCCGATATCGACGGCGATGAACGGCCCGTCACCGGGGATTCCGATGACCGCGCCGCGGCAGGTGAGGGCGGCTTCCTGATCCCCCGAGATTATCTCCACGTCGGTATCGAGGAGCGCCTTTGCGGGCTCGGTGAAGGGGGTGGGATCGCTCGTGTTCCGGAGGGCCGCGGTGGCGACCACGCGGCGGCGCTTGCGCCTCAGATCGAACTCCCGGACGAGTCGCTCCACCACCGCCAGCCCCCGGTCCACCGCCTCGGGATACAGGGGGCCGCCAAGGGATAGCTTCTCGGACAGGCGGACGCCGAGGGAGAGGTCATTGACAATCCTGATGGACTTGCCAGTCGCGTCGAGCTCTACAAAGGAAAACGTGTTGGACCCGATATCGAGCCCGCAGAGGATGGATTCGGCGGTCAATTACTGCTTCTTGACCCGAGCCCGCTTGCCCCCCTTGTCGAGGCCCAGACCGCTCAGGTCGGGGAGCTCGTCCAGGTTCGGCATCAGGACGATCTCGATACGGCGGTTGGCGGCCTTGCCCTCGTCGGTGTTGTTGCTCTCGGAGGGCTGGTACTCGGAGTAACCCGCCGCCGAGAGGTTCGCGGGGTTGACGCCGTTCTCCTGCAGGAACCTGACGACGGTCACGGCTCGCGCCGTGGAGAGCTCCCAATTGGAGGGGAACCGCTTCGACGTGATGGGCACGTTGTCCGTGTGCCCGGCCACCT
>JBNLED010000156.1:0-39261 GCA_050304755.1 Polyangia bacterium
CGTCGGCACCGGCGCGGACGCCTGCCCCGGAATCCCCGGAAGGGGCGCCGGCGTGGCGACCGGGGGATGGACCGGCCCCGGGGGCTGTACCGGCGCCGGCGAGACAACCGGCGGAACCGGTTCACCCTGCGGATCCCCGCACCCCCAGATCCACACACTAATCCATCCGATACCGGCCGCTCTCAACCATTGGATACATCGTCCTCGTCGCATAATGAGCTACTATTGACCCGATCGGCGCCCCGATCAACCATTTTGCCCCCCATTGTCGAGCCATCTAGTGAGACCTCGGGGCTATTTCTTCTTTTGCGACTTGGACTTCTTCTTGGGGGGCTCGATGTCCTTGAGATACGGCTCCAGGATAATCTCGATGCGACGGTTCTTCTGGCGGCCCACATCGGTGGCGTTGCTCGCGATGGGCGCGTACTGCGAGTATCCCGCGGCGATCAGGTTCCACGGCTTGAGCCCCGCCGCGATGAGATCCTCCGTCACGACGAGCGCCCTGGCCGTGGAGAGCTCCCAGTTGGACTTGAAACTCTTGGACTTCCGTATCTTCTGGTTGTCCGTGTGCCCCCCGACAATGAACCGCTTGTTCTGGACCTTCCGGAGAATCTTGGCCACCTCCTTCAAGGCCTTGTGTCCCTCCTCGGAGAGCTCGGCGCTCCCGGAGTCGAACAGCACCTGCGCCGGGAGGTTGACCACCATGCGGCCCCGTCGGAAGACCACCTCGAGCTTTCCCGTGCTGACCATGCGTTTGAACTTCGCGGAGAACGCCTTGAACTGGGCCAGCTCCTTGGACGCCTGCTTCTTCTCGTCCTTGAGCTCTCCGAACGCCGTCTTGGTGCTGGCGAGGGCGGACTCCAGGCCGGCGACCTGTTCCTCGAGCTGCTGCTTCGTCGTATTGCACTCGTTTCGCTCCGACTCGCAGGTCTCCCGCAACGCCGTCATCCCCTTCTCAGTAGCGGCGAGGGTTTCGCTCTTCTCCTTGATCTTGCCGTCGGCCTCTTCGAGCTTTGTGTTCGCGCTCGAAAGGCTGACCGCGAGAACGACCGCCACGACGCCCAGCAGTACGATAGCCCCGATGCAGATCCAACGGACCTTCTGATTTTTCGAATTCGTCTTGTCGAGCTCCCGGGTCGCGTCGTTCTCTTCATCGAACTCCGGAACCTGAGGAGGATTGCTGTTGCTGTTCATTGTCTCACCTGCCTTGTTGTTGGAGTCACTCCTGAGGAAGGGTAGTATGTTTTGGCGCAGGTTTGAACACCCAAAAACACGAATTGATACAAGACTTGCTCTTTGTGATATTCATTTTCTTGTTCGGTCGGATCTTTTCATCATCTCACCACCTTGGTAAGCTTCCGTCTCATGAACGATTCGAGCTTGGCGGAAAAACTGAGAGGTCGACCGGTGGGGCTGGCGTTGTCAGCTGGCTTCTTCG
This sequence comes from Polyangia bacterium, assembly GCA_050304755.1. Classification (GTDB taxonomy): domain Bacteria; phylum Myxococcota_A; class Polyangia; order JAAYKL01; family JAAYKL01; genus CAYWLQ01. Next base: position 1,439 of record JBNLED010000156.1, read on the forward strand.
GCTTCTATCATCAGGCCGGGGTCATCGAGGCGCTGGTCGAGCTCGGTGTTCGTCCGAAGGCGGTCACCGGCAGCAGCGCTGGCGCGCTGGCGGGCTCTCTATACGCATCAGGGCTTCCACCGAGAGAGATTCGACGGGCGCTCCTCCGGCTCGAACGGCGGGATTTCTGGGATATGGGGTGGCCGTTCGGCCCGAAGGGCTTCGGCTTTCTGGCGGGAGAGCGGTTCAAGGGAGAGCTGGGACGGGCGCTCGCATGTCACAGCTTTGAAACCTGCGCCGTTCCGCTGAGGGTGGGGGTGTACGATCTGGCCGTGGGGCGCATGCGGTATCTGTCGACAGGCCCGCTCATTCCGGCGGTCTACGCCTCCTGCGCCCTCCCCTACCTCTTTCAACCCCAGGTGATCGACGGCCGCACCTACTGGGACGGCGGATTCTTCGAGAAGACCCCCCTCGTTCCCTTCCTCTCGACGCCGGACATCGAGACCGTGATCGTCTCCTACCTCCCCCAGCGGGGAAGCCGGGAGCGGAGCGGGCTCTCCTTCCTCCCCGCCGCGGTCCCCCTGTTCGCGGACATCCCCTTCGAGGAGCGACTCGAGCGCGACCGGGCCTCCATCAGCTGCCTCCGGGCGGCGAATAGGCGCGTTATCGTGATCGCACCGAAACCGATAAAGCTCGGCCTGTCGACTTTGGATCGGGCGGAAGCAGCCTATGAAAACGGTCGCCGCGGCGCCCTCGCCATCCTGACGTCGACAGACGAATCACTTCTCGGCGCACCCCATCTGGAGAGCGGCCCGCCCGCACTTTAAAGGCCTCCGGCTCCCTGAACCTAAAAATCAGCAAGGCGCGAGGGCAAGCGAGAGTCGATCAATTTTTATCAGAAGCGGTCAGAATGTTGAGAGTGTGAAACCTACTTCTTCTCGGGCTTCGTCTTCGGCGCGGGAACGGCCTTGGCTGCGGGACCCGGCTTCTGCTCCGGTTTCTCATCCGTGACAATCTTGAGGAGCTCCACCTCGAAGATGAGCACCGCGTTCGGACCGATCTTGGCGCCGGCGCCCCTAGGGCCGTATCCGAGGTCGGCGGGGATATACAGCTGCCACTTGGAGCCCACCGGCATCAGCTGGAGCGCTTCGCTCCACCCCTTCACGACCCGATTCACCGCGAAGGTCGCAGGCTTGTTCCGCTTGAAGGAGCTGTCGAATTCGGTCCCGTCGATAAGGGTCCCCTTGTAGTTGACCTCCACCCGATCCGTCTCCTTGGGTTTCTCCCCTTCTCCCGCTTTCAAGACCTTGTATTGGAGCCCACTCTCGGTGGTGACGACTCCGTCCTTGGCCTTGTTCTCGGCCATGAACTTCTCGCCCTCTTCCTTGTTCTTCGTGCCCAACTCCTCCCGCTCCTTCTTGCGCTGCTCCCGCTGGGTCTTGGCGTGTTCCTGCTTGACCTCCCTCATCTCCTCCTCGCTGAGCAGGGGATCCTTCTCGGCCACGGAATCATTAATCCCCTTCATGAATATGGCCTCATTGAGCGCGAGATTGTTCCGCTTGATGTTCATGCCGATCTCGTACCCGACAGAGTAGTTGAGCTTGTCATCTGTAGACTTGAGGCTGGTCTTCGTGACCTCACCGGATTTGGACTTGGAGGCGCTCGTCTCCTCTTTGGCGGAGGCCTGCTGAGTCTCACAGGCGATGAGACCAATCCCCATTGCAAATACTAAAAGCAACATTCTCATTTCTTCTCCTTTCGACTCGGAAACACCTGTTCTTGATGTCCACTGTCGCCCATGCATACCACTTATGTCTTGTGGAGAACAGAAAAGTTTGAAATCGGGAGATTTTCGAAATCAGGTCGGTGGCGCTTGATTAGTCGCCGATACGAGGAGTGGTGGGAAAGAGGAACATCGCGCCGATCCCGATACTCATATTCATGTGGAATTCGCGATCGTCTTTGTCGATCTTGCCGTCCGGATAGTCGCCGTCACCGCCGGAGGACCTGGATACCCAGACCGGCTCGTCGTCGGTGTCATCCCCCGGGTTCTGCGGATCCCGTTCGACCTGCCAGGTTTCAGCCGCCTGCCCCGATTCGTCGGTACCGCCGGCGTTCCACCAGTAAGGCGCGAACCTCAGCTGGATATTGATAGCGGCCCAATGGTTGATATAGAAATCGAAGTTGAATCCGTAGGTTCCGATGGTGGGCGAAATCTTGGTATCCCGGGTGACGTTGGGATTCGTACGGGTTCCACATCCGCCACCACCGCTGCCAAGAGTGGAGTCACAATCGGTCCGCTCCTCGAAGAGGACGATACCACCCCCGATGAAGAAGACGATGTCTGTCGCAACGAACCCTTTCTCGAAGAAGGACGACTTGCCGCGGAACAGGACGAAATTGAGCTGCAGGAAGTACATCCCCTTGAGTCGTGCGACCTGCTCCTCGAAATTCGCGCCGCCTGTATAGCTCGGCCAGTTACTGTCCGTCGGCGTGGTTCGATTGCCACCGATGTCCCTAGAGGATTTGATGTACCTCGTCAACTTGGTCGGGCTGTTGAACCCATAGGACCCCACCAATCCGACCCCGAACCAATCGAGAAAATTGAAACCCAACTCAGCGCCGACAAGATAATTATGCATGTACTCGTTCAAGAGCGTGTAGGTGAATTGCGGTCCCACAGTAAAACGCATCTTACGGTATTGCACGAGTTTTCGGACGGCGGGAGCTCCTGCTAGAGGCCCTTCGAGGAGAATCTCCTGGGCCGATACGCTAGTTGATGTCGTCGTGCCGCAGACCGCAACCACGGCAAACACCAGCGCAAGGGTGAAACGCTTCATATCTACTGGCCCCTTTCGTACTCAAACATCTCGTTTGTTAAACGAATTGTCATTATTTCTTCAACTTGTACTCAACTGTAAATGGAATCAGCAGGCTGATGCCGACACTGAACATCACGTTGTTGGTCAGAGCGGTATCATCCTGCAGCCACGTGGACGAATCGGCTCTGTTGTTCGCATCGATCGCGAGCGACTCGAGCTCTTCCGGATAAATGTAGTCCCGGAGCTCCCATGTGAGCGCCAAGAACCGAGAGAAGAAGAGGCGCCAACCAATACCGACATTAAAGCAGTATTTAATCGTGAATTTGAAATCGCGGTAGTCCGGGTCGATGACGGGAACCGGCCTCGAGAAGACAAACCCGCCACCGCCGGAGACCCATACATCCCAGTGGAGGATGAAGTTACGAAACACTTTGAATTTTCCAAAGATGGGGACATAGGAAAAGTTGAGCTGTCCTCCCAACATGTACTCATTCATCGGCGCCACCTGGTGCGTTGCGCGCCTCATGGAAAAGTTCAGGGCGGTCGGAACGCTCATGCTTTTGTAAACATTGATACTAATCCCCGCCGCTAGGACCTCGGTAATGTAGTAGTTCAGCGCCCCGTTAAACGCCAGATGCTGACGATAGGGGTCGTTCGTCGATATACCGAAGGTAGGGGTCAGCTCGACCCGGCGGGATTTTAAGACATAAATACGCTGGACCGCCCAGATCGGATGTTCTTTGACGTTTGCCGTCGAGAGCTGGGCTTCCTCTTTTTCGGCGCTGGCATCCAATCCACCCTTGGTGTCAACGATGCTCGAATCATCTCCGAGAACCCCAAGAATTTCGGCTTCGGAAACTGCTTCGCCCTCACCCTCCGCATCTCCACCCATATCGCCGGTGTCAGATGCACTGTCTTCGTCAAACGTCATGGTACCTTCGTCAGAAGATGGCGCCGCTTCCTCAGCAGGTGCTTCTTCGACTTCATCTTCGGAGAACGACATCACCCCATCGTCCTGTGCGTAAGCACCAAAAGGTAGAAGAAGAAGGACAGCCACTAATGACATACGGTCGAGGAAAATTCTCTTCATCGCCTAATCCCTTCGCGATAGCTTCATTCAACTGATATCAACCGTAAACATTCAAGATAATTGGTATATTCTCACAACTAATCATTGGCCGCAGAATATAGCATAGTGTCAGCGCCTCAAGCAATAAATTTATTTAATCAATAATTTATTAAACAAAAATTATATAAAAAATTAAAATATAGTTTAAAACACATTAAATACATAAAACAAATCTATAAAATGACTTTTTTAAAAGAGACCCCAATGTCTTTCAAGAAGATTCTCTTATAAATAGAGCCTCCACGAAATCGGCCACATCGAACTCCCTCAAATCGTCCTTCGATTCCCCGATTCCAATGAATCGGATGGGAATGGAGTGTTCGTGACAGATTCCGATAATCACCCCGCCCTTGGCGGTTCCGTCGAGCTTGGTGAGCACCAGTCCCGTCACCTCCAGCGTATCCTTGAACATCCCCACCTGCTGTATGGCGTTCTGTCCGGTCGTGGCATCCAGCACCAACAGTGTTTCATGGGGCGCGGACTCGTGGGCCTTCCCCATGACCCGACCGATTTTCTTGAGCTCCTCCATGAGTGGCTGCTTGGTGTGCAGTCGCCCCGCCGTATCGGCGATGACAATATCGGCGCCGACCTCCTTGGCTTTTTTGATCGCGTCGAAGACCACCGACGAGGGATCGGCCCCCTCCTTGGAGATGACGACCTCGGCGTTGGCCCGACGTCCCCAGATGGTCAGCTGGTTCACCGCGGCGGCGCGGAACGTGTCCGCCGCGGCCAGGACGACCTTCTTCCCCTGGTCCGCGTACTTGGTCGCCAACTTTCCGATGGTCGTCGTCTTCCCCACGCCGTTCACGCCGACCACCATGATGACGAAGGGCTTGTCGGCTTCGATGTCGATGGGCTTGGCATCGATGGTCAGTATCTCCGCGACCGCTTCCCGAAGGAGGGACCAGGCGGCCTCGGGGTCGGCAAGCTCGTTCTTGCCCAGTGCGTTTCGGAGGGCGTCCAACAGCTTCTGAGAGGTTGCGGACCCGACATCCGAGGTGAGCATCATCTCCTCGAGATCGTTGAGAAGCTCCTCATCCATATCCTTCTTGGAGGAGAAGAGGCCGCCCAACTTGGAGACAAAGCTGGTGCGAGTCGGCGCCAACCCCTGCCGGAGCCGTTTGAGCTTCCGCTTTCGTCGCTCCTCCTCCAGGGCTTTAACGGCCTTGTCCTCCGCTTTGTCGTCCAGCCGTACTCCGATAGGGGGCTCCGGCTTCTCCTCGGGTGTCTCGGCCTCTTCTTTGTCTTTAGCTTCCTTGAGTTCTTCCTCGGGGCCTTCTTCCTTCTTTTCCTCCTCGGCCTTCTTCGCCTCCGGGGCCTTCTCGGCCTCTTCCTTCGAGGGTAAAGGCTTCTTTGCCGGTTCCTTCAGCTTCTCCGGCTTTTTTCTTGTCAGAGCGTAAATCAACGCCACTAAGACAACCAGCCCCACAATAATTCCGATGACTAGATTCATGCTGCGTCTCCCGTGGAAAACACCTTGAAATAACTGAATTTATGATCAGTTTCGATACAATTCGAACGCACCTATTAGATTCTTTGAAGGACTAAAAGTCAATACCTACAGTAACACATTGATAAAGACTATTAATAAGTCAAGCGCATCCCCTTTCAAGAGGTGTCAGGCGACCGACAGACCTCCGGCCCAAAATCAGGCGGAGTGAATCAACCATCTTGAAATCAGCTCCACTTTCACTACATTGCGTACAGTGACGCCGAGTGTTCAACTTTCAACGCATGGAGAAAGAATATGATTAACTCATCTGAAATGAAGCGGGGCCTCTTGCTCGATCTGGACGGCGCCCCATGGCAGATCATCGATTGCGCCTTCCAGACCCCGTCCGCCCGTGGAGCGAGCACTCTGACAAAGGTAAAGATCAAGAACCTCAAAACGGGTCAGGTGCTCAGCAAATCCTATCGCGGCGGCGAGATGATCCCCACCGCCGATTGTGAGAAACGTCCTGTTCAGTTTCTCTATAAAGACGGCGGCGATTATGTCTTCATGGATCAGGAGAGCTATGATCAGTTCACGCTCTCCGACGAAATCCTGCAGGATCAGGCGGGGTACCTCATCGATGGCATGGAGGCCCGGTCCATGCTGTACAATGGTGATGTCATCAACGTCGAGCTGCCGAACACGGTGGACCTCGAGATCATCGAGACCGCGCCGGCCCTGAAGAACGCCACCGCCCAGGCCCAGTTGAAGCCCGCCACCCTGGAAACCGGCATCGAAATCCAGGTCCCGCCCTACCTCACCACCGGTGAAAAGATACGTGTCGATACCCGCGATGGCCGTTTCGTGAGCCGGGTGAACGACTGAGGATCTACCCTCGCCACGACAGGGTATCGACGAGGATCGCGATTGAGACGAACGCCCCGAGCACGATCAGAAAGAGGATGGCGCCCTGAATCACCATCCGCGCCGCGCTCCGCCGATCCCTGCCGTGAGGCGTCTCCGCCGTCTCTTCATCGTCCAAACCGCTGATAATCATTTGAGAGAGCTGCTGTTGACGTCTATAGGCAGTGTAGGCGAAGAAGGTGATGAGGAGGGAGACCCCCAGACCGATGGCGATGATGGCCAACATGACCATGCGTTGAAACTCGGCCTTGAATGCGTTCAGCTCCCGGTCGTCCTCCCGGCGGCTGCTCACGAGGTTAGGGGGCGATCGGTGGCCTTTGTAGAGCCTGGACAGCGCGAAAGCGGCCGCGAGCTCCGGCGTGTAGCCGCTCTTCTGCTCCAGGGGCATCGCCAATACGGCTTCGGCCCAGGCACCGTCCCGTTCCGAGTGCCCGAGCGTCTCGAGGATCGCCCGGAGCCCATGGATTCGGGTCTCCCCCTCATCGAGCACATAGAAATGCCGCACCGCAACGCCCTTGTCCGCCGAGAACGGCGTTGTGGAGAGCTGTAGGCGGTAGATCCCCGGGAGCTCCGGCTTGACATCAATCGCCGCCTTCTGACCGCTCAGCCACCCGGACGCGGCTTTGACGAGACGCCCCTCGTAAAAGAGGTCCACATAGAGGGGCCCCCCCTTGGCGATCTGCTCCACCGTGACGCTGATCGGTTCCCCCCGGATCGCGAGCGGGGTGTCCACCGAGGCGGAGATCCCGCTGTAGACGACGTTCGGATACATCACCGCGTCCTCGGGCTCGGTCCGGCCGCCGTCCGCTACCTCCTGCGACGACAGGCCGCCATCAGTGACCGCGAGCGCCGCGGGGGCATCCGCCGCCCGGGATCCGGTCACTCGGATGGGCATCGCCAGCTCCCGGGGCTTGACGGGGATTCCGAGCACCCCCAGACGATTCGTGGGCTCTTGAATCGTGTCCTCCCCATCGAAGAGCCCCATCTCGAGGGGGATCGACACCGGCTTCCCCGCCGCATCCAGCGTCCGGAGAAACATCACGGAGGTGAGCCCCGTCGGGGCACCCCGATCCTCCGGCAGCGCCTGGACCTCGATCTCCCCCTTCTTGACCGAGGCGATGGGGGTCTCGAGCTGAGTGTCCGCGGGGACGTTCAACGCCTCCTTCGGCGGAGCGGCCACGACGGTGACCGGGGCGTGGACCTTGCGGCGTCGCTTGTCGAAGCGGATATCCAGCTCGAGCTCGTACTTGCCGCTCTCAATCGCCGGCACCTTGAAGTCCCGGCCCAGGGCCTGTCCCCGATCCGACACGGGACCGCCGAAGAGGAGGTGGCGTTCCTTCCCGCGGACCAGGAACCCCTCGAGCGCTTCGGGGAGGAAGAACCGACCGTCGTCCGCCATGAGGGAGACGCGGATGGCGGCGGGGCGCCCCGACACCAGGACGTCATCCCCGTAGACGAGGACCGTGTGGTCTATCCCGTATTGGGAGACGCGGATCCCGGCGCTCACCAGGACGAAGACCAGCGCGGGGATCAGCCCGAAGAGGGTCCAGCGAACCCACCCCCGCTCGAAGAGCTCCGGCTTCGGCTTGATATCCTTGTATTCCTTGTCCACGCGATACCTCGTCTACTTCCGGGCGAGATAGGCCCTGAACCGCTCGAGCTCGGCCTTCATCGCGACATAATCAGCGAGCCGGTGGGTGATCAAGTTACTCTCCTCCTTCGGATCGGCTTCCACGTCATAGAGCTCGTCCGCCCGGGCCTGTCGATCACGGATGTATTTGAAGGGCCACCTCAGCACACCGGCACAATCCCTTACGATGCCGCCCCTCTTGAGATCGGTATAGAGGAAGAGGGACCGGTTCGGGATCTTCCGCCCGGCGAAGAGATGTGTCAAGAGACTCCAGGAGGTCATCCCCTCCGGCGCCTGGCCCGCCAGCTCCAGAACCGTCGGGGCCAGATCCGTGAGCAGCACCGGAGCGGAGATCCGTCGCGGCCGGACAGTGGGGATCCGCGCCATGAGAAGGATGCGCACGTCCGGCTCGTAGAGCGAGTTGCCGTGGTTCGTGAAGCCGTGCTCTCCGAAGAGCTCCCCGTGATCCGAAAAGATGAAGACGGCGGTCCGCCGACGGTCCGCCCGCTGTTCGAGGGCCTTCAGGAGCCGGGCGATCTGCTGGTCGCAGTAAGCCGTCGCGCTGTCGTACCGGTCCACCGGGCGGTCCCCGAAGGGCCAGGCCTTGTGCCCGATGTAGGGATCGTGGTTGCAGCGGTAGTGGGTGAAGAGCAGGTAGGGGGCGTCCCGGGGCATCTTTTCCAACTCGGCGAGGGCCGCGTCGGTGGTGATCCCCGCCGCCTTTCCGAAGATCTTCCGCCACTCGTCCGCGGGCCACGGCGTCTTCCAGACGTCGAACCCCTGCCCCATGCCCTGGATGTGGTGCATGACATACGAGATGGTGAGCCCCACGGTGCGGTACCCGATCTCCTTCAGCCGCTCCGCCACGGTCCGAGCGGCGTCGTTCAACCGAAAGTCGCGTCTGCGCCGCACCGACGCCTCCCGCGCATCCAGCCCGGTGAACAGGGAGACCATGGCGGAGCGGGTCTCCGGCGCCGGGGTGTAGGCGCGATCGAAGACGACCGCCTCCTTCCGGAACCGCTCGAGCCGCGGGGCGGTCCTTCTCGGGTAGCCGAAGAAGCTCAGGTGGTCCGGGCGGAGGGCGTCCATCAGAACGAGCACGATGTTCATTCGCTCGGGGAGTTTCTCCGGGCGGGGGTAGCGTGGACTCGCGATCGGGACATAGGGCTTCGAGTCCTCTCCGGAGCAGTCCTCGTCCCGGCCGTTCCCCGGGATATCCCTCGCGAGGGGATTGACGTGGGGATCCCAGTCGTCACAGTCCCCGCCGAGGAAGCGTCCGGAGAAGCCGTCCCCGTCCAGATCGAAGAGGGATCGGGCCCCCCCGAGGAGGGTGGCGTCATAGGGCGCCCGCCGGAGCAGCGCGCGCCGGGTCGACGGGGGGAGGGACTCCAGACAGAGCAACAGCGCGACGCTCGCCGCGAACGCCGCCAGCACACCGGCGCGGGCGGCGGTGGTGGAGAACAGGTGGTTCAGTCGCTGTCTCACCGCCGGAAGGGAGGCGGCGAAGATCCCCGCGGCCGCGGCCGTGGGGGCGGCGCCCCACTCCCCGGGGAGAAGACTCGCGGTCGCCCCGTACACCGCCAGAGAGAAGATCATCAGGACGAGGGAGACCCCGGGGACGAATTCCGTGAGCCGCCGGTGGGGGATCCGTCCCGCGAGCCGCGCCGCGAGTCGGGCGATCCCCGGGGTCGTCAGAAAGAGCAGCGGCGCCACGGCCGCGAGCGCGACCGCCTCCCCGATCATCGCGAATCGAGGGGTCATGTGGTCGAGGAGGAACCAGCCGCTCCACAGGGCCGCCGCGACGGCGCCCCCCAGCGCGAGGCCCCCCGCCATCAGGGCCGCCGCCGGCGTGACGTCCGCGCCCATCCCCCTCGCCACATCGGTGAGCCATCGGATCGTCGACGGACGGGATCCAAGCCATCCCAGAAAGAACGCGGCCGGCAGCAGCAGGGAGAAGAGCACCCCGCCGCCCGCCAGAAGACCGAGGGTGACCTCACCGATGTCGGCGCCGCCCCGGGCGACCATCACACCCTCCGCCGCCGCCGCAAAAAGGGTCCCCACGAGCACCGGAACGAACCCCGCCGCCCACGGCAGCCTTGGCTTCGGGCCGCGGCTCATTCGTCGTTTCGACAGAAATTGATGATATGGGAGCTCATTCTGTGGAGCGGCGCCACGTATTGTACGGCGCCGGTGGCGATGGCCGCGGTGGGCATCCCCGGCACGACGGCGGTGCGTTCGTCTTCCGCGATCACCACCGCCCCCGCGTTGGCGAGCGCGATGGCTCCCTGACTGCCGTCCTTGCCCATGCCGGTGAGCACGATGCCGAGGGCGTTCTTGCCCGCGTGCTTCGCCACGCTCTCGAAGAGCCGGTCCGCCGAGGGCACGATGCGTTCATTTCCGGTGGGGGGGAGCACCCGGGCCACCAGGCTGGACTTCGTTCGCCCCAGCTCGAGGCAGGACGCCCCCGGGGAGATATAGGCGGTCCCCACCGCGAGGGGCTGGGTCTCCTGGGGCTCCATCACCCGGATGCGACATAGCTTGTTGAGACGCTCCGAAAAATTGGTGGTGAACTTGGGGGGCATGTGCTGGACGACGAGGACGGCCGCCGCCAAAGACTCAGGGAGGTCCACCAGGATCTGGGTCAGCGCCTGCGGCCCGCCGGTGGAAGCGGCGATGGCCACCACACAATCCACGCTCAGAGGTGCCCTCCGCTCGAACGCGGGAAAGACGATCCGTCTCTCCGGCGCCTCTTCCTCGGCCTTCTCCCGGGGGATGGCGGGGAGGTTCTCCTTCAGCCCGCCGATGGTCCGAACTTTTACCACCACCTCTTCGGCGATGTTCGAAATCGTGGGCGAGATGGTCTTGGAAGGCTTGGCCACGAAATCCAGCGCCCCCAGCTCCAACGCCCGGAAGACCTTTTCGGGCTCCGAGTGGGAGCTGATAACCAGCACGGGGGTGGGCTGCTTGGACATCAGGATGCGGAGAAAGGGGAAGCCCCCCATCCGGGGCATCTCAAGATCGAGGGTGATGACGTCCGGCTGGAGCCGCAGCACCATCTCCAGCCCCTCCTCTCCGTCGCAGGCCTTCCCCACCACCCGCATATCCGGCTCCCGGTTGAGGATCTCCGCGAGGGTCATCCGGTTGTAGGCGGAGTCATCAATCACAAGGATTTTTATTTCTCGTTTACCATTCATGATCTAATTGCGGCTTTCTGTATACGAGGTCTTCACTCAAATGGGCAAGCTCAAAAGCCGTGGACAGATTCAGGAGTGACTCCGTGTGGCCGAGCAGCAGGTATCCGTTGGCGTTCAGTTTGTCGTAGAAGACCGAGATAGCCTTCAGCTTGGACCGCTTGTCGAAGTAGATGAGCACATTCCGACAGAAGATGATGTCGACATGCCCCACCAGCTTCATCTGATCGCCGTCCAGGAGGTTGAGCTGACCGAAGTTGCAAAGTGCCTTGACTTCGTCGCTCACCCGCATTCCGTCATCCGCCTCGGTGAAGTACCGCTCGAGGTAGTCCTGCTTCATCGCGCGAAACGACGAGGGACTGAAGATCCCCTGCCGCGCCTTACGGAGCACCTTCCGGCTCACGTCGTTGCCGAATATCCGCACGTTCCAATCGCGGAACAGGCCGGACTCCAGGATGATCATCGCGATGGTGTAAGCCTCCTCGCCGGAGGAGCATCCGGCGGACCAGATCATCAGCCGTCGGCGGGATTGGAGACGCTGGTGGAGCTCGGGCAGGATATCGGCCGCGAAGGAGCGGAGCTGATAGTCCTCACGAAAGAAATAGGTCTCGTTGGTCGTGAGGATATCGGCCACCTCCTGCATCTCCTGGTTTGCCTCGGGGTAGTACTTGAGGAAGTGGTAGTATTCATCAAAGGATCCCAACCCCAGGTGTGAAATCCGATCCGCGAGGCGGCCCTCCAGCAGGAACTTGTTTTCGTTCGAGAAGAAGATGCCGTACTTATCGTTGATCATGTCCCGGAGCAGCCGGAACCGCTCTTCGGTCAAAGGGTACTGCGGATCGCCCAACCTCACCGCGAACCTCCCGGCGGATTCAGCACCTCGGTCAACGCGGCCCTCACCAGGTCGTCATCCTCCGCTGAGAGGCGATCCCGCAGCGTCTCGGCCACCGCCGGGACCGAGGCCGTCGGTTCCAGCTGTCTAACCGCCGCCAATCTCACATCCCACGCCGGATGGCCCGTAAGCTTGGCCAGCCGCTCGAGGGGGATGTTCTCCTTGAACGCGCTGAGCGCCCGTTTGACCACCTCTGCGTCGTTGTGGGAAAAAATCTCGTCCTGCCAGCGTTCCAGGTGAATACCGAGAGCCTGGGCCGATTCGATGGCGGCCACCGCGACGTCCGCGGACCGCGAGGACATCCGCCCGAGGATCTCCGCGGCGTCGGGGTGGCCCACCCGACCGAGGGCGCGGATAAGCGCGGACGCGACGGGGCCCTCCGCGACGGCGAGCGCCGCGACGATGGTCTCGCGCGCCGGCGGCCCCACCAGGGCCAGCGCCTCCACCGCCGCGAGCCGCACCCCCACCTCCTCGTCCGTCAGACGGGCGACGATGGGACCGATGGCCTCCTCCCCGTCGAGGGTCGCCAGGGTGCAGAGGGCGGTCTGTCTCAGCTCCGGGTCGGGATCGTTCAACGCGACGACGACCCGCGGCGCCGCCATGCGATTGCCGACGATTCGCAGGGCTCGGCACACCTCCACGCCCTTGGCGCCGGCAATCTCGACGTCCGCCAGCGCGGCGTAGACCGCGTCCGGATGACGCCGGCCGATCTCCGCGAGGGCGTTCCCGGCGGCGGTCCGGAGGCGTTTGTCGTCGCGGGCGACCATCCCCATCAGGCGGGGGATGACCTTATGGTCGCCGAACCTGGCGACAGCCCCCGCGGCGGCGGTGGCGACCGGGCTTCTCTCTGAGGCGAGCAGCGCGGCGAACACGGCACTCTGTTCGGCGCCCGCGGCGTCGTCCATGAGACGCGTCAGCAACCCGATAGTGGACGCCAGCTCATCCCCCTCGACCTCGTCGAGCAGCGCGAGCAGCGCCGCCACCACCTCGCTCCCCCACCGCTCCAGATCCTCGAGCAGGACGGCGTAGAGGGTGTTGTTCCTGGCGAGCGTCACGATCTTCGACATGTGTGCCCGATTCCGCGTCCAGAGCAGACATCGGGCCGCGGCCCTCTGGTGTTCGGACCGCTCCCCCGCCCATTGCCGCAGTCTCTCGGCGACCCCGTCGCTGATATCGTGAAGCGCCGTCTCCACCGCCGCCGCCGTGTCCGGCCCGGACTCGTGGAGTTGTACCATGGCCCGGCACGCCGCGGGCTCGTCTCCGAGGTAGGAAGAGACCTTGAAAACGGCGGCCACCGCCCGGGTACGACCGAGGGCGAGGATGAGCTCGTCGCCGAGCAACGGATCGTCGACGAGGGGCTGCAGGACGTCCCAGGGGATCGCGGCGTTCATCTTTCTGAGGGATTGGAGAGCAACCAGGCTGAGCAGACGATCCTCCGGCTTCAGACAGGAGATCAACGCGTCGGCGGCGCGGCGCTCATCGAACTCCCCCAGCCACTCCGCGGCACACGCCCGAACGTTCGGGTCCTTATCCCCCAAGGACCGGACAAGCAGATCCACCGCGCGGGGATCCTTCGAGCTCCCGAGGATCTCCACGGCGGTCCGACGGTGGTCCGGCTGTTCCGACGAGACGCGTTCGACGACCTGGTCCAGTGCCCCTTCGCCGGAGTTGGCCAGGGCCTCCAGAGCCGCGTTCCTGAGCCCGATGTTCTCGTCCTCGGCCGTCGCGTCGATGAGTCGTTTGGCGACGTCTCCGGTGTGGGCGATCTCGGCGGCGTACAGGGCCGCCTCCTTCCGGACCCGCCAATCCTCGTCACCAAGGGCCTCGATGACGATCTCCGCGGCCTCCGCCGCCGGCAGACGGCGCGCCTCCAGAACCGCCCGTCGCCTGACCTCCGGACTGTCGTCCTTAAGATGATCCAGCAGACTCTTCATCTCGGTCACAGCGTCGACTTCCGCACCACCTCTGGATCCAGCTCGATCTGGTCGGTCTCAACGAGCACCTTCAGATCCAGCTGGAACACGAGCAGCTCCGGTGTTCGGTATACCCTTCGTATCCACGGCTTGTCCCCTTCCGACATCTGAAGCTTCGCCTTTTTCATCGAGGTATCGACCGTCACGACCTGGACCACCCGATCCACCTCGAGCCCCAGTATCCGATGATCCACACGAAGGACTATCCACTTGGTTCGCTTGGTCCTCTGTATCCTCTCCAGCCCGAAGCGCCGACGCAGATCAACGATGGGAACGATGTTGTTCCGGTGATCCGCCACGCCGATAACGTACGACGGGAGCGTGGGGACCTTGATGAGCCGCGTCGGGTTGATGACCTCCAGGACGTCCATGATGTCGATCCCGTAGTACGCCTCGTCAATGGCAAAGCTGACGAGCTTGTTCTCCTCACCGGTGGCGAGGTTCATGTCCATGCGCAAATAGTCGAGCTTCATTTCAGCTTCTCTTGCAGGATGGAATCGAGATCGACGATGAGCACCGGCGGCTCCCCCTCGGTCCGGGCGATGCAGATGATATGATCTGTCGTCTCCTCCCGCAGGTAGGGTTTCTTCTCCATCTGCGCGGGGGTCACCCGCCGGACCTGGGTGACGCTGTCCACGAGGAGGCCGATCTGCTCCTCGCCGATCTCCACGATGAGGATCCGCACCGATCGGGGCCACCCGGTCGGCTCGAGCCCCATCAGCTGCCGGAGATCCACGAGGGTCACCACCGATCCGCGGATGGAGACGATGCCGAGGAAGTAGCTCGGGAGCCGCGGCACCCACGTCACCGCCGGGGGCTTCACCACCTGGGAGACCAGCTTCAGATCCACCCCGTACTCCTCCTTTCCGAGAGTAAAGCACAAAAACCCCGTGGGCTCGCTGTTCCGTCCCGCCGGGGCATGGGACTGCAGCGTGAGAAAGACCGGCGCTCTCGAAAATGGCACAATGGAATCCGTCATGCGCGTCACACCATCAGCGCCCTGAACTCAGGGCCGTCTTGGGTTGAAAAGAACTTGTCTATAACCTGCGAGGTGTCGATGACGAGGGCCAGCCGCTCCTCGCCGATATCGGTGGCCCCCGAGAAGCAGGTCATCTCCTTCAGGCTCGGTCCGAGGCTCTTGATCACCACGTCCTGCTGACTGTAGAGAACATCCACGACGAGCCCGAGCCGTTGCTGCCCCAGGGCCGCGACCACCACGCAGATCTCCTCCTCCGGCGTCTCCTCTCGAGGGATGCCGAAGAACTCGGTCAGCCGGCAGAGCACCAGGGTCTCCCCCCGGAGGGTGATGGTCTCGTTGCCGAGCATCGGCTGGATATCCGCGGTGGCGACGAAGATCGCCTCGGAGACCGTGTTGAGGGGGATGGCGTAGGTCTTCCCCTCGATGGCGACGAGGAGCGCCTGGATCGTCGCCAGGGTCACCGGCAGCGTGATGGTGAACTTGGTGCCGATCTGCAGCTCCGACTGGACCTCGATGACCCCCCCGAGCGCCGAGACATTGGTCTTTACGATATCCATCCCGACCCCCCGCCCCGATATCTCGGTCGTCTTCCGGCTGGTGCTGATGCCGGGGTGGAAGATGAGGTTGATCACCTCCCGAGTGGTCAGCGACACCGCGGACTCCTCGTCGATGACGCCGCGGTTGATCGCGACCTCCAGCAGCCGCTCGGTGTCGATCCCCGCTCCGTCGTCCTCCACCTCGATGACGACATGGCTCCCCTTCTGATACGCGGTCAGGGCCACCGTGCCGAAATTGGGCTTGCCCTGGGCGTTCCGCTCCCTTCCGGATTCCACCCCGTGATCGATGGCGTTTCGGATGATGTGCATCAGGGGGTCAGAGAGCTCCTCGGTGATGAGTTTGTCCACCTCGGTATCCGAGCCCGAGATCACGAAGTGGATCTCTTTGTTCAGCTCCATCGCGATCTTGCGCACCATCCGCGCCAGGCGATCGAACATCTGACCGAGGGGCACCATCCGCACCTCCAGGATCCCCTCCCGTAGGGCGGTGAGCCGCCGGTCCAACCCGCGATTCATCTGGTCGAGCTCTATGGTGAGATCGCTCCGCCCGACGATCTGACTCACCTTCTCGCTCATCCGGCTGATCGCCGCGCGCACCACCGCCAACTCCCCCACCACGTTCATCAGGTGGTCCAGCTTGCGGATATCCACCCGGACGGTCTGGCTCACGGAACGCAGGCTGAGGGACTGCTCCTCCGCAGGGCCGGGCACACGAGAGATAAGCGAAGGCTTGGGCGGCGGCTGGTCCGTGACCTCCTGCGCTTCCGACAACACGTCCTTCGGGGAGAAGGAGGGGGGCGTGGTGCGCCGCCGCGGATGTCCCTGGTCCTGTGTCGACGGGACCACCTCGATGAGCTCGGCCTCGATACCCTCGAGCGCCTGCTCCAGGGTTTCGAGCTGCTCCGTCAGGACGAGGATGATGTCTATCCCCAGCTTGTCGATATCGCTCTCGTCCGAGGAGGGCAGGTAGGTGATGATCTCCCCGATGGGCTTGAGCTTCCCCCGGATCTCCTCCAGGTTTATATCGATCGACTCCAGATCGAACCGCATGCTGATGCGGTAGATGGGCAGCCCGCGCTTCAGGTTCGTCTTCAGGCGGTGTTCCTCGTACTCCGTGAGCACCTCGAGCACGTCGGCGCCGAGCTGCTGCATCGGATTGCGCGAGCCCCGCGGGGTCATGGACGCCGCCTCTTCGTGTCTCCCGGCGGCGACGGCGATCTTCGCCATGAACTCATCGGTGGATCCCTGGAGCCCGGCGTCCTCGACGTCCCCCGTGTCGTTCACCTTGGTGATGATCATGGTGACGATCTCGAGGCTCTCGAACAGGAGGTTGAGGATCTCCTTACTGAGGCCGATGCGCCCGAGGCGGATCTCCTCCAGCAGGCTCTCCTCCTGATGGGCCAGCTCGGCGAGGTGGTCCACGCCGAACATCCCGCTCAGGCTCTTCAGGGTGTGAACCCCGCGGAACAGGTTGTTGACGAGCTCCGGATCCACCTCCTCGTTCTCGGGGGTCCGGTCGATGGCCATCAGATCCCGGCCCAGCGCCTCCAGAATGTCCTGCGCCTCGTTGACGAACTCGGTGAGCGCCCTGGAGCCTCTCTTCTTCGACTTCTTGCTCATTTTTCATCCCGGGACGGGTCCGACCCGTCGCCCCCCGTCAAGGTGGTGACAAGCGCCGTAATCGCATCCGGCTCGAAGGGTTTGGTCAGGAATCCGTCGACGCCGAGGTCGAGCAGCTTCTCTTTTGTCTTCTTCGCGGTCTGGGTGGTGATGACGATGATCCGGGTTTCGGCGTGCCGCGCCGATCTCTTGATGAAACGCACCAGATCCAGGCCGTTGATGTCGGGCATGTTGATGTCGGTGATGACGACCTCGAAGGCCTCACGGGCGAGCACCTTGAAGGCCTCGAATCCGGAGGAGACCTCGTCGATCCGAAGATCGGAGCTCTCCCGCAGTATCCCCATGACATACTGTCTCATCGCCCTTGAATCGTCAACTATTAGAACTCTCACGGCACCTTCAGACTTTCGCGCTTTCCAAAATGATGTCAATGAGACAGGCCATTGTCAACTTCATCCCCACCCCAATTTTCGCTGTCATCCACCGGCACCGCCCGCGGCTGTATGACGAGTCCCATTCACTCCCCGGTGCCCGCCTCCCGGGGGTCTCCACTGTCCCCGTCATTCGAGCCGTTTCCGATGCTCCCGCCGATAAAGGCGCCGAATATCCCGGTGACCACCGGAGAGCACATCAGCCCTCAGGTGGATCCCGCGGCCCTCATCAGGTAGGCGAGCCCCACCCCGACCCCGCCGCCGATGAGTCCGAGCGCGAGGGTAACCAGCTGCCTGTTGTTTTTTATTGTTTTTAACAATTTCATCCCTGGTTTCGAATCAAATAATATCGTTAGTGAAAGGTTACCCTAAATTGGACACCTGTGCTATGGTGCGTGCCGATGAAACGACTATTTGCCATGACGCTGCTTTTCGCCGCCTTCTGTTCGAGCTGCAAGAACGAAATCGGAGACGAGTGCGAGCTCGACGCCGAATGCTCTCCGAACATGGACAGAAACTGCGACCGGAGCCAGCCCGGCGGTTACTGTCTCATTATCGGATGCGGTCCGGATGAGTGCCCCGAGGAGGCCTCCTGTGTCGAGTTCACCACCCCCTGCCCCACCGGCGAGGGGTACGAAGAGGACGCCGAGTGGAACAAATGCGGGCTCATCGAGCCCAACCGGGGCCGGACCTACTGCCTGAAGTACTGCAATTCCGACAAGAGCTGCCGGAGCGGCTACAAATGCGTCAAAGCCTCGAAGCTCTCCGCCTCGATCATCGATTTCACCGGCGACCGCTCGAAGATTTGTGTCCCGAGGACCGACTGACGGCTCAACGATGGGCGAGAATCGAGGACACTTCAGGAGCTCCCCCAGGCCGCAGGCCAGCCAGCAGATCACCCTCCATCGAAAGGGAGCGCCCCCGCTGGTGGCGTTCACCCGCGATATCAGCACCGGGGGAGTGTTCGTCGAAACACAGGAATCCTTCACCCTCGGCGAGCCGCTCCAGGTAGAGCTCACCTCCCCCTCCGCCTGGGAGCCGCTCGTGATTCGCGCGGAGGTCCGCCGAATCGAGAGCACCGGCGTCGGGCTCCTGTTCGTCAACCTCTCGGACGCGGATCTGGTCGCCCTGATCGACCTGACCACCTCCCTGGATTTCGAATCTTAACAAGCGACTTTCACGCCTGCCCTCGCCGACCCACGGCGCCCCTTTTTGACTTCCCGGCCCCTCTCATCGAGAAGCCTCACCCCCAGCCCCTCTCCGGCGAGCGGAGAGGGGAGCAAGAAGAAAGAAGCCGGTTGTCCTAAGGTCTCTGGTCAAAACAAAGTTTCCAAGCTGGCAATCGCTGCGCCCGTCCGGCAAGGCGCGAGGAGTGGAGAATACTGGGGGTATTCGACCGACGAGCAACGCCGACGGGCGGGATGCAGCGGTTGTCAGATGGCAAGTTAATTTTGAACAGAGGCCTAAGGAACGGTCACCGTGAAGACCTCGGAGTAGCCGGATTGCTCGCTGGAGGAGACGAGGAACAGCTCGATGACATCGCCCGAGCCCCCGGGGATGAAGAGGTCGAACAGACACCCCGCGTCGTTACAGGATATCGGCGCCCCCCTGGCGGTGGATTCATCCCGGTTGCCCCCGACCACCAGACCGCCGCCCGCGAGGATCCCGCCCTCGCCATGTACGAGGATGTCGCCGTCGAGACGCTCGGCGCGCAATTCGAGCGCCGAGAACACCTCGTCGTCCTCTCGGGTCCGCTCGGCGACGATGAGGGTCGTCACGTCCACCTCTCCCGCGAGGCTCACGGCAATCGCAAGGGTGTCTCCGGCCGTCGCGGGCAGCGTCTGGACGAAGCCCCCGTCCCGCCCGACGGTCACCGGGTAGGTCTCGCCATTGTTGGTGATAGAGACCTCGTCGTATTCGATCACCGAGCCCGCCAGCCCCATTACGGTGACCTGCCCGTCCGTCCCGGGGGCGCTGCAGTACATCTGGTTCAGAACCGAGACGATGCCGATTCCGGCGTCCCAACCCTCGCTCCCGTCGTCGGTGTCACCCCACTCACCGTCCGTGTCACCATCCATATCGCCGTCGGCATCGGCATCGACATCGGCATCCAAAGTCCCGCCATTGTCGTCGTCGGCCGCGGCCGGCGCCGGCGAGCCCTTGGTCCCCTCATCGGGCTCCGGCCACGGATCCGCGATACAAGCGGTGAGCAACAGCCCGAGACAGAAGGCCGGAATCCGTGAGATTGAACGCGTATCCTGTCGGCTCGGTTCCATTCAAGCGCTCCTCAAGGCAAGATCACAGTCTGGACATCCGACAGACCCGCGCGGGAATCCTGGGACACCAGGAACAGATCCACCTCATCGCCGGGCTCCCCGGGGATGAGCATGCCGAACATGCACCCGCCCGCATTGCAGGAGACCGGCGCGAGGCGTCCGGTCGGGCGATCGAGGTTGGCCCCCACGACGAAGACGCCTTCTTCAAGGGCGATCCCGTCGCCGTAGATCTCCGCGACACCGGCGGCGGGCGTCTCCGGTGCAGCCTCTCCCAAAATACCGGTCCCCACAAAATCGTCCGCCAGGGTCCCCGCGTAGACGCTCTGGGTAATCTCGGGGCCGTCCCGCGGCGCGATTCGGAGCCGCAGCCGCTCGCCCGGGGACGCCGCGATCCGCTCCGCCAGACCGCCATCCTCACCGACGGTTGCGACGAGGGTCTCGGTCTCGCTCTCCACCACCACCTCGCTCGCCGGCGGGAAGGTCCCGGCCAGCCCCACCAGGGTGACGCCCCCGGTCTCCCCCGGCGCGCTGCAGTACACCTGATCGATGAGCACATCGGGGCCTGGCGTCGTATCCTGAACGTCCTCCCCCTCTCCCGCGTCGGTATCATTCAGATATGGCGGCTCGAAATCTCCCCCGGACCGCTCCACCGAATCGGGCTCGGGCCAGGGATCGGCGATGCACCCGGTTCCCCAGATGGAGGTAACGGTCAGGATGAGAGCTAAATATAGGTAAATCTTAGTCATTAAATAAAATTTCATGCGAGTTCCATGCCACTCGCCCCGGACAGTTCATTCTATAATGATTCCAAGGTGCTCTTTCCTTCCGTTTTCGTATCGGTGTCTACGAATCAAGACAATTGACCGGCAGATGAGAATCAGGCCAGTTTACCGCAAGTGCCGCATTTCCCGTCTTCTCCGATGACCCCTATACAGGTATCGTCCGAGCAGCACACCCGCTCCGCCTCATCCGCCGGCTCCGGTGACGGCGTCTCATCGACCGCGTCGAGGGTCGCCTCCGCCATTTCCTTGACAAGCATATCATCCGCGGGGATGGTTTCGTCCCCCGTATAGCGCGTCCCGCAGACCTTGCAACGACCGTCCGCGCCGACGAGCCCGATACAGCTGTCGTCGGAGCACAGCACCCGCTCCTCTAGAATGAAACTGTCTTCTCCCATTTTCTTCTCTCCTCCCAGGGGATGTTACTGTGCGCGTGTCCCGCGGGTCAATCTCCATATTCCCTTTGATCATCCTGCGCGCTCTGGCCTACCGGCGGCGTCCGCGAGAACGACGGCATCGGTAAAAAGGGTTGGCGCCGGGGGGCGATGGGGACATACTGCCCGTATCATGAACGGCGGCGTCTCCATCAGAGCGCTCCTGTCCAAGGTCAAGGAGCTGGCGGAGCTCGGACTCGGCAAGTCCGTGCGGGGCTCCGGGATGGCGCACGCGTTCGTGGTGATCATCGCCATCCTCCTCGGCGTGCTCGGTGCGTACGGCGCCATTGGGTTCCGGCTGCTCATCCAGGGCGTCCACCGGCTCTCCTACGGGTCCAACGAGTACACCTTGACGATGCTGAACGCCCTGCCCTGGTGGCACTGCCTGCTCATGCCCACCGCCGGCGGGCTCCTGGTGGGGCTCATCGTCACCCGCCTCTCCCCGGAGGTTAAGGGCTCCGGCATCCCCGAGGTGATGGAGGCGGTGGCCAAGAAGGGGGGCGCCATCCGGCTGCGGGTGGTGCTCACCAAGGCCCTGGCCGCGGCGCTCACCATCGGATCCGGCGGCTCGGCGGGCCGCGAGGGTCCCATCGTCCACATCGGCTCCGCCCTCGGGTCCCAGGTGGGCCGGTTCCTCAAAGTTCCGGCGCGGCAGCTTAGGACCTTCGTGGCCTGCGGTGCGGCGGCGGCGGTGGCGGCCACCTTCAACGCCCCCATCGCCGGCGCCCTCTTCGCCATCGAGGTGGTGCTCGCGGACATGCGAGTAGCCAGCATGTCCCCCATCGTCATCGCCTCGGTGGTGGCCACCGTGATCTCCCGACACCACCTGGGGGACTTCCCCGCGTTCCGGGTTCCGCCGTACCAGCTGGTCAGCGCTGGGGAGCTCCTATTCTATGCCCTGCTGGGGGTGGCCGCGGCGCTGGTCTCGTGGCTCTTCATCAAAGTCCTCTACGGCACCAACCGCCTGTTCGAGCGGCTGCCCCTGCCGCCGTGGGCACGGCCCGCCGTCGGCGGGCTCATCGTCGGGCTCATCGCCCTGGCCCTGCCCCACGTGTTCGGCGTGGGGTACGAGACCATCAACGGCACCCTGTGGGGCACCCTGCCCCCCGTCATGCTGGGGGCGGTGCTGGGGGCCAAGATGATCGCCACCGCCCTGACGCTGGGCTCCGGCGGCTCCGGCGGCATCTTCGCCCCCTCTCTGTTCGTCGGCGCCGCCCTGGGCGCCCTGTTCGGCCACGGGGTCCACCGCCTGGCGCCGGACTGGACCGCGGCCCCCGGCGCGTACGCCCTCGTGGGGATGGGGGCCCTGGTCTCCGGGGTGACCCACGCCCCCATCACCGCCATCCTCATCATCTTCGAGCTCACCAACGACTACCGCATCATCCCGCCGTTGATGTTCGCCTGCGTCATCGCCGTGCTGCTCTCCAGCCAGCTCTCCCGGGACTCCATATACACGAAGAAGCTGAGCCTCAGGGGGGTCTCCCTCTCCCGGGATCGGGACATCAACCTCCTCCGCTCCATCCACGTGGAGAGCGTGATGGATCCCTCCCCCAAGCAGATCTCCGCCGGCATGCCCATCGGCGACCTGCTCCAATCCCTGCTCGGCGGCGAGCGCCAGACCGCGGTGGTGGTGAACGGGGACGGCCGCTGTGTCGGCCTGGTGGGTCTCTCGGAGATCCGGAGCGTGCTGCAGGACAACGAGGACCTCGCCCCCCTGATCATCGCGGCGGACGTGGCGGACATGGACACCCCGGTGGTCATGCCCGGCGACGGGCTCGATCTCGTGATGCACCTCTTCGGCCGCACCAACCAGAGCGCGCTGCCCGTCTGCGACTCCCCGAAGACCCGCCAGGTTGTCGGCCTGATCACCGAGCAGGCGGTCATCGACGCGTACAACCTCAGGCTGTTCCAGGAGGATCTGAGCGGCGGCATGGGCTCCATCGTCAGCGCGGTCCGGGACGGCCGCGTGGTGGAGGTGGTGTCCGGCATGCACGTGGGGGAGGTGGACCTGCCGTCGGGGTTCGCGGACAAGACCCTGGGGGAGCTCGATCTCCGCCGGACCCACAACCTGGAGGTGGTGCTCATCCACCGGGAGACCGCCGGCAACCGGGAGGGGGTCGGCATGTTCCCGTCCTCGGACATGCGCCTCGAGGCAGGGGATCGCATCGTGGTCATGGGTGACAGGAACGCAATTCGAAAGCTTTAGACAGGAGAATCGACATGACCCTCAAGGCGCTTCTCACGCTGACGTTTTGGAACGGGCTCGCACGGGCGCACCTGTCCGAGCTCGTCTTGGTGCTCTCGGCGGCCATCGTGGTGCTCCTGGACCGCCCGGTGCGCCGGCTGGTCCACCGCGCCACCCGACGATACCACCGCGTCCTACGGTTCCTCGTCTTCCTCGTGGTGTGCTCCTTCGGCTACGCGGCCCTCACGCTGGCCTGCGCGTGGCTTCTCCGGGTGGCCCTCACCCTCAACCGGGGGCAGCTCATGGCGCCCCTCACCCTCGCCATCTTCCTCGTCGTCGGGATCGTTGCGGAACGGCAGAAGCAGATGTAACCTCATCGCCCTTTGAATCACTCGTCTTTAAGGGGGAGGTCGAGGGAGCGGGCGTGGGAGCGGATGGCCTTCAGGCGGTCCTTCAGGGACGGGTGGGAGTTGTAGTAGTTGCGGAAGAGCTTGTGGGCGCCGGGGCTCGAGAGGTTCTCCTTGTTCAGGGCGATGAGGGCCTCCCGGAGGTCGTGGCCGTTTTTCACGGCCTCCACAGCGAAGCGGTCCGCGGCCCGCTCGTCCCGCCGGGAGGCCACCCGGAGGAGCCAGCCGAAGGGGGCGGCGGCCTCCGAAATCAAGAGGGAGAAGACGACGAGGGCGGCGTGATCGCTGACGCGGGCGAAGCCCAGGCCGGCGTACACGGCGTCCACATCCCGGAGCCAGCCGAGGAGGAGGAAGGTGCCGAAGAGGACCGCCGCGGTGAGGGCGAGCCGGCGGGTGAGGTGCCTGAGCTTGAAGTGGCCGAGCTCGTGGGCCAGCACCGCGATGAGCTGGGAGCGGCTGATCTGCGCGATGAGGGTGTCGAAGAGCACGAGCTTCCGGGCCCCCCAGAGCCCGATGATGAAGGCGTTGGAGTGGCCGGACCTTTTGGAGCCGTCCATGGAGAAGACGTACTTCAGGGGGAACCGGACCTGCGCGGCCAGGCCCTGGACCGCCGCGGACAGATCGTCCGGAACCGGGGTGAACTTATTGAAGAGCGGCATGATGACCAGCGGGTAGATCCACGCCACGAGGAGCTGGAGGGCCGCCACGGCGAAGAAGGCGATGAGCCACCAGGTGGTCCCGCCGTGCTTCATCAGCAGCAGGACCACGGAGAGCAGGGCCGCGCCCAGGATGGCGGAGACCAGGAGCCCCTTGAGCAGATCCGCGGCGAACCCCCGGGGGGTCTGGCGGTTGAACCCGTGCCGCTGCTCAATGATGAAGATCGACACGATTTTGAAGGGCAGATCGAACAGCACGCCGAGGAGCCCGAAGATCCCGAAGAACAGGAGCCCGGTCGGAAGGTCTCCCCACCCGAGACCAGTCACGAAGCCGTCGATGAGGGCGAACCCCACGCCGATCATCACGGCGACGCCGATCACATCGACGACGCTCGAGACCAGCCCAAAGCGCAGCTTGTCTTGGTTGTAGGCGATGGACTTGCGGATGGTCTCCGGGTCCACCTTCCCCTTCAGGTGCGCGGGAACCCGGTCCCCCCGCCGCTTCAGATACCGCAGCTGGAAGAGGTCCAGCGCCGCCTCGAACCCATGGTGCAGGGCGAAGAGCACCAGAAAGAGCGTCGTGTAGCCGTTCCATGTCATCCGTGAAGACATACCGGATGAGAGCGCGGTTGGCCACCTTTTCCCCCAATCACCGGTCCGGGGGGGGTGCCGGACGGTCGGCACCGTCTCGATCACAGGTCCGGGGGGTGATCCGGACGGTCGGTACGATGGGGGAGGGAGGAAGCACGGCTTTGGAATCCGTCGCTCGGTAAAGTGATTCTTATTCTCGCGCCTCCCCCGCTTCGGGGAGGCCGGGTGGGGGTCTTCGGCCACTTACATGAACGTCTCGAACAACGCCTCGAGGTTCTCGTCCGTCCGCGGGGGCTGCTTCACCAGGGGCCCCTTGGCGAGGGTGGGGATGGTCTCCTCCAGGGGGGGCCCCTCCGGGTTCTGATAGAGGATGCCGCCGGGGATGACATCCCCCCAGGTCTCGGCCTGTACCATGGCGGCCCGACGATCGGCGGGATCATAGCCGGGGTCTATCTCCTTGATGTCTTTGAAGCGCTCCTTGTACCACATGAAGGTGTTGACCTTGTTCATGCTGATGCAGGGCTGGATGATCTCGATGAAGCTGAACCCCTTGTGCGTCACCCCCGCCTGGATGATCTCGGCGAGGCCGGCGACGTCTCCGGAAAACCCCCGGGCCACGAAGCCGCAGCCCAACGTCAGCGCCAGGGCGGGCCCTTTGATGGAGCGGGAGACCACCCCCCGGGGCTGGGTCACGGTGACGAGCCCGGGATCGCTGGTGGGGGAGCCCTGCCCCTTGGTGAGACCGTAGATCTGGTTGTTGTGCACCATGAGGGTCATGTCCACGTTGCGCCGGACCGCGTGGATGAAGTGGTTGCCCCCCTCGCCGAAGCAGTCCCCGTCTCCGGAGTTGACCAGCACGGTGAGGGCCGTGTTGGCCAGCTTGGCGCCGGTGGCGCTCGGGAGGGCGCGGCCGTGGAGGCCGCAGAGGCCGTTGGCCGCGATGTACTGGGGGAGCTTGGCGGCCTGGCCGATCCCCGCCGCCATGAGCACCTCCTCCGGCGCCTTACCCAGGGCCTCGAGGGCCTTCTTCACCGCGTTCAGGATGCCGAAGTCCCCGCAGCCGGGGCACCAGGCCGTCTCTTGCGGCTTCCAGATATTGAATGTGCTCATTTGGTCACCATGTCCTTGAGATCATCGGTGAGCTCCTCCGAGAGGAACGGGCGTCCGTCGTACCGGAGGAGCTTCTCGATGTCGGATCGACCGGTATACTGGGTGAACAGCTGGGTGAACTGGGCCGTGGCGTTGCCCTCCACCGATATCAGGCGGGGGGCGTGGGCGATGGCCTTCTTGACCTTGGCCTTGGGAAACGGCCACATCTCGTGGAAGTAGAGCAGCCCCACGTCGTTGCCGTCCTCGATGAGGGCCTCCACCGCCTCGATGAGCGACTCCCGGTTGGTGCCCCAGCCGAGGATCATCACGCCGGCGTCCCGGTTGCCGAACCGCTCGGGCCCCTCGAACTCGTCGATTACCGCCTCCCGCCGCCGGAGCCGCTTGTCCACCATCTGCTCGTGGTTCACCCCGTCCTCGCTGATGTGTCCGGTCTCGTCGTGGGAGTGGCTGTCGGTGAGCACCAGGTGTTTCGTCTGCCCGGGGTAGAGCCTGGGGGAGACGCCGTCCTCGGTGAACTGGTAGCGCTTGTACGCGGTGAGCTTCGCCGCCTCCTCGTCGGTGAGGAGCGAGGTCTCCCGGGTGACCCGGGAGAGATCGAAGGGATCCACCGTGTAGTAAGAGTCGGCGAGGTACTGGTCGGAGAGCACGATGACCGGGATCTGGTACTTCTCCGCCAGGTTGAACGCCTTCACCGTGTCGTAGAAGGCCTGCTCCGCGTTGCCCGGCGCCAGCACCGCCCGGGTGAACTCCCCGTGTCCCGTGAAGACGGCGAACTGCAGATCGCTCTGGTCCGTCCGGGTGGGGAGCCCCGTGGCGGGCCCGGGCCGCTGGCAGTCCACGATGACCACCGGCACCTCCGCGTTGCCGATAAGCGAGATGGCCTCGCTCATCAGGGCCATCCCCCCCCCGGAGGTGGCGGTCATCGATCGGACCCCGGCCATGGCCGCGCCGAAGGCCATGTTCACCGCGGCGATCTCGTCCTCGGCCTGCTCGGTGACGAGCCCCGTGTGGTCCTCGGTCTTGGCCAGGTAGGTGATGATCCCGGTGGAGGGGGACATGGGATAGGCGCTCATGAACCGGCAGTCCGCGGCGATGGCGCCGAGGGCCGCGGCCTCGTTGCCGTTGAGGAACATGCGCCGGGGGCCGTCCTTGGGCGGGAGTGACTTCTTGAACCGGCCCTTCTCCGCCGCCGCCAGCTCGTACCCCGCGGCCGCGGCCTTGGCGTTCTTCTCGGCGAGATCCCCTTTCTTGAAGCTCTCTTTGAACAGCGCGTTCAGCGGGTCGAGGCCGAGCTCCAGGAGCCCGGCGATGAACCCGAGGGCCACGGTGTTGGAGAAGAGGGGCTTGCCCCCGGTCTCGACGGCCAGCTTCTTCATGGGCAGATCGACGATGTGCTTATCATCGATTTCCAAATCAACGGTGTCGCCGTCGACGATCACCAGCCCCCCCTCGACGAGCTCGTGCCGGTGGAGGGAGACCGACTCCGCGTCCAAGGCGATCAGGAGGTCCACCTGGTTGGTCATGGCCGCCACGGGCTCGGACCTGACCCGAAGCTGGTAGAAATTGTGCCCGCCCCGGATCCGGGACATGGCGTCCTGTATCGCGAACACGTGGTATCCGCTCCGGACCAGCGCCTGGCTCAGGATGTGGCCGGCCCGCTGGAGCCCCTGTCCGGCGAAGCCGCCGAGTTTGATATTGAGCTCTGTCATGACTCTCCTTTCCGGTGCCGCAGGTCGTGAGGGCTATCGGGGGTAACTGAATCTCGATTCGTACCGCATCATCAGAAGGTCGAAGTGCCCCTGTTCCACGGCGGCGAGCCTGAGGTACATCATCCTTCCCGGCTCGCTGCTCGCGGCCTTGGCCCCCTCCCGGTAGAGCTCGAAGCTCTTCACCTCGGCTGACAGGGCGAAAAGAAGCGCGTCCTCTTCGGAGGCCTCCTCCGGAAGCTTCTCCATCAGGTTGACCCTCACCGCGAACACCGGCTCGTCGATGTCTATGGGGGTCACGCCGTCCAGCTCCGGGATCGGGACGAACCCGTCACCCTTGTCCAGCGATTCGAACTGCTTCTCGATGAAAAGGACGTGCATCTTCTCGTCCGCCGCGAACGAGCGGTACAGCTTCTGGGTCTCCGGATCGGTGCTCTTCCGGGCCGCCTCCATATAGAACGACTCCCCGTCCTTCTCCAGCTTGAGGGCCCGCGTCAGTATCTCTTTGTCTTCCATGATTCACTCCTCTTTTTTTCCGGGCGCTACAGTACCACAGGTGCACGTCCCGCACACCCCTTTCGAATGCCCCTCGGGAACGCCGTGGCAGGCCCCCTTGAGGGGCGTCCGCTTTCGAAAAATCACCCCCACGGACAGCAGGGTCACCGCGATCGCGACGGCCCCTATGGCGATGAGTATATCAAACATGGTCCGCCCTCATCCGAAATCATCGAACATGATGTTGCTCCGCTCCACGCCGAGCTCCGTCAGCATATCGGTGACCGCCGCGATCATGAGCGGCGGACCGCACAGGTAGTACTCGATGTCCTCCGGCGCCTCGTGATGCTTGAGGTACCGCTCGAACACGATGTTGTGGATGAACCCGGTGGGGCCGGTCCACTCGTCCTCGGGCAGGGGATCGGAGAGGCCCAGGTGCCAGGTGAAGTTGTCGTTCTCCCGCGCCAGCTTATCGTACTCGTCGCTGTAGAACGCCTCCCGCAGGCTCCGCGCCCCGTACCAGAACGAAATCTTCCGCTTCGACGAAAGCCGGAGCAGCTGATCGAAGATGTGGCTCCGCATGGGGGCCATCCCGGCGCCCCCGCCGATGAAGCACATCTCGGCGTCCGACGCTTTGGCGAAGAACTCGCCGTAGGGGCCGGAGATGGTCACCTCGTCCCCGGGCTTCAGGCCGAAGATGTAGGACGACATCACGCCGGGCTTGGCGTGCACCGCCTCCCTCGGGGGCGTGGCGACGCGCACGTTGAGCATGATGATGCCCTTCTCTCCGGGGTAATTGGCCATGGAGTAGGCCCGGGTCACCGGCTCCTTGCAGACCGACTCGTATCGCCAGAGCTCGAACCGGTCCCAGTCCGCGCGGTACTCTTCGCCGATGTCGAAGTCCCGGTATCTCACGGTATGGGGCGGGCACTCGATCTGGATGTAGCCCCCGGCCCGGAACGGCACCTCCTCCCCCTCCGGGAGCTCCAGCACCAGCTCCTTGATAAACGTGGCCACGTTGCGGTTGGAGCGCACCTTGCACCGCCACTTCCGGACGTTGAACACCTCCGCCGGGATCTCTATTTTCAGGTCCTGCTTGACCTTGACCTGGCAGGAGAGGCGTAAGCCCTCCTTGATCTCCCCCCGGTTCAGGTGCCCCTCCTCGGTGGGGAGCACCGCGCCGCCCCCGTCGGTCACCTTCACCTTGCACACCCCGCAGCTCCCCTTGCCCCCGCAGGCGGAGGCGATGAAGATCTTCTCGTTGGCGAGGGTGGAGAGCAGGGTGCCGCCGGCCCGGGCCCTGATCCGGTTCTCCTCGTCGTCGTTGATGTCTATGCTCACGTCCCCCTGCTGGACCAGCCGTTGCCTGGCCAAAAGCAGCACGATGATGAGGGAGAGGATGATAGTCAGGAACATCAACACGCCGATGAGGATTACCTGCATGCGTCCCTCCTCGTATCGGTACCGATTAATAATCCCGGGAGTAACTCCGCCGTTCGAACGAAGGCCGAGGGGGGTCCCTTCCGGGGCGAAACTGTATGTCCGATCCATGTTTTGCAGCCCGGGAAGGGATGCCCCTCGGCCGAAGTATAAATCCGATAGGTCGGTTTCCTCATAGCTCGATCCCCGCGAAGGCCATGAAGGCGATGGCCATGAGCCCGGTGATGATGAAGGTGATGCCGAGCCCCCTGAGCCCCTTCGGGATGTTGCTGTACTTCAGCTTCTCCCTGATCGCCGCGAGGCAGGCGATGGCGAGGAGCCACCCGATGCCCGAGCCGAGGCCGAAGAAGAGGCTCTCCGGGAGGGTGTAGTCCCGCTCCACCATGAAGAGCGACGCCCCCAGGATGGCGCAGTTCACCGCGATGAGGGGCAGGAACACGCCGAGGGCGGTGTAGAGGGCCGGGGCGTATCGGTCGATGACCATCTCCAGGATCTGCACCACCGCGGCGATGGTGCCGATGTAGGTGATGAATCCGAGGAAGGAGAAGTCGCTGGCGGCGAGCTCGGGGCTTGCCCAGGCGAGGGCCCCCCGCCGGAGCAGGTGGTTGTAGATGAGGTTGTTGAGGGGCACGGTGATGGTCAGCACCACCACCACCGCGAGGCCGAGCCCCACCGCGGTGCTCACCTTCTTGGAGACCGCGAGGAAGGAGCACATGCCGAGGAAGAACGCCAGCGCCATGTTCTCCACGAAGATGGCCCGGATGGAGATGTTGATGTACTCGACCATCACTCCCCCTCCACCGGCTTGAAGGCGCGGAGCAGCCAGATGAGCAGCCCGATGATGAAGAACGCGCCCGGGGCGAGCACCATGAGGCCGTTCGGCGTGTACCAGCCCCCCTCGGCGACCGGGGCCAGCCACTGGCTGCCCATCACCTTGCCCGCGCCGAGGAGCTCCCGGAAGAACGCCACCACCACCAGGACGAGCCCGTACCCCACGCCGTTGCCGATGCCGTCCATGAGGCTCCTAAGCGGCGGGTTGCTCATGGCGAACCCCTCGGCCCGCCCCATCACGATGCAGTTGGTGATGATGAGCCCCACGAACACCGACAGCTGCTTGGAGACCTCGAACAGGTAGGCTTTCAAAACCTGATCGGTGATGATGACCAGCGACGCGATGACCGTGAGCTGCACGATAATACGGATGCTCGACGGGATTCGGTTCCGAAGCAGCGACACTGTATACGACGATACGCCGGTGATCGCGGTGAGCGCCACCGCCATCACCAGGGACGGCTTGAGCGAGGTGGTGACCGCGAGCGCCGAGCAGATGCCGAGGGTCTGCACGGCGATGGGGTTGTTCTCGATGAGGGGATCCAGGAATACGTTGTCGGTCTTCGCCATCACCGGCCTCCTCTCTCGGCGTATTTCTTGAGATAGGGCCCGAACCCGTTTTCTCCCAGCCAGAAGCGGACCAGGGCGGTGACCCCATTGGAAGTCATCGTGGCGCCGGAGAGCCCGTCCACGTGGGTGGGATCCTCGGCGGGCGGACCGGCGCTCCCCTTGATGACTTTGATTATCGGGTTGAAGTCCTCGTCCAGCGCCTCCCGGCCGTTCCAGAGCCCGCGCCACTTCGGGTTCTCGATCTCGCCCCCGAGCCCCGGGGTCTCCCCGTGCTCGTAGAAGGCGATGCCGCGGACGACCCTCGGGTCGGCGCCGTCCAGGGCCAGGAAGCCGTACAGCGTGGACCAGAGCCCCTTGCCCTCCACCGGCAGCACCAGCATATCCACCGCGTCCCCGTCGAGGATCTTGAACACTCGGGCGTGTTCCGGCACCCGCGCCACCTTGGCCCGGTTCGCGGGGGCCGCCTCGCTGGTCTCGGGATCCGATGCGGCGAGCCGCTGATCGAAGGTGTCCTTGTCCACCCCGGGATCGGGCTCGCCGGTCTTCAGGGTGATGATCTCCTCTTGCACCCGCTCCTTGAAGATCGCCCCGATCTCTCCCGGCGTGATCGGCGCGTCGTCGGGCACGAGCCCGGCGGCCAGGAGCACGTTCTTCTGCATGTCGAGCTTCTTGTTCTTCTCCTGATCCTCCCGGAGGAGCACCGCTGACGCCGACACCAGGAGCCCGCACACCGTGCAGATCAGGGCGGCGAAGAGGAGGGTGTAGAGGGCGCTATCCTTACGTGCCATACCGCGCCCTCCTCTTCTTGATGTGCGCCTGGACCACATAGTGGTCGATGAGGGGCGCGAACAGGTTCATCAGCAGGATGCCCACCAGCAATCCGTCCGGGTAGGCCGGGTTGAGCACCCGCACCACGATGGCGAGGAGCCCGATGAGGAATCCGTAGATATACTGCCCCTTGAGTGTGTGGGGGGCGGTGACCGGCTCGGTGGCGATGAACACGGTGGCGAAGGCCACGCCGCCGATGACGAAGTGCCAGTGGAAGGGCACCGCGAACTGGGGGTTGGTGGCGCTGCCCACCCCATTGAGCAGGGTGGCCGCGGAGAAGAGACCGAGCACCACCGTGAGCATGATGCGCCAGGAGGCCACCCCGGTGATGAGCAGGATCGCCGCGCCGATGAGGCACGCCAGGGTGGAGGTCTCCCCCATCGAGCCCGGGATGAATCCGAGGAACGCGTCCAGCCACGGGATATCCTTGAAGGCGGACATGCCGGTGAGGGCCGCGTCCGCGAGGGGGGTGGCGCCGGAGATGGCATCCACCGCGTCCAGCTTCTCGGCCGCGATCCACACCTTGTCGCCGGTGATCTGCGCCGGGTACCCGAAGAACAGGAACGCCCGGGCGGTGAGGGCCGGGTTCAGGATGTTGTACCCGGTGCCGCCGAACACCTCCTTGCCGATGACCACGCCGAAGGAGATGGCCAGCACCACCTGCCACAAAGGGATGGTGGCCGGGAGGATGAGCGGGAAGATCATGCCGGTGACGAGGAACCCCTCGTTGACCTCGTGCCGTCGCACGATGGCGAAGAGCACCTCCCAAGCCCCCCCCACGGCGAAGGTGGTGATGAATACCGGGAGGTAGTAGACCGCCCCGTGGACCACGCAGTCGTAGACGCTGTCCGGGGAGTAGCCCACGTCGAGCCACCGGAGCAGGTAGATACGCCAGGTCCAGAGGGGCTCGGCCCCGGCCCGGATGGCGAGGTTGGCCTGGAGGCCCGTGTTGTAGAGGGCCATGAGCATGCAGGGCACGAGGGCGATCACCACGGTGATCATCACTCGCTTGAGGTCCGCCCCGTCCCGGACGTGCACCGAGCCCTTGGTGGGCTTGGCGGTGGCGTAGAGAAACGCGTCTATCGCTTCGTACAGCGGGTAGAGCCGCTCGAATCTGCCGCCCTTTTCGAAGTGGACCCCTGCTTTGTCGAGGAGCTTCCCGAGCATCACCCCTCCTCCTCGATGCGATCGAGCATGGCCCTGAGGGCCCGGCCGTAGTCGATTTTAGATGGACACACGAAAGAGAGCACCGCCACGTCCTCCTCGGCGAGCTCGAGACACCCGAGGGCCTCGGCGGTCTCCACGTCCTCCGCGAGCAGGGCGCGGAGCAGCGGGGTGGCCAGCAGATCGAAGGGCCACACCTTCTCGAACACCCCGAGGGGGACCAAAGTCCGCAGCCCGCCATGGTGATCGGTCGAGAAACCGGGCTTCGAGATCCGCAGGAGGCCGGAAGCGAAGAGCCGCGTCACCGAGAAGGTGCCGAACCCCGGGGCGAGCCACCCCAGGAATCGCCGCTCGTCGGCCTCGGGGATCGCGGTGATCTGCCGGTGGTAGCGCCCCAGGTAACCGGTGACGTCCGCCGACACCTCCCGGCCGTGCAGCACGGAGCCGGAGATGAGCCGATACCCCTCCCCTCGGAGCTGCCCCTCGGTCAACGCCGCGATCGGCGCGCCCAGCCGGGTCCGGATGAGGCGGGGCTCCGCAACGCCGGGACCGGAGAGCGCGACGACGCGCTCCACCATCTGCCGCCCGGTCGTAAAGAGGTGCCCCGTCGCGATGACATCCTGGTATCCGATGTGCCAGGCCGTCCGCTCCCGGCTCACCGGGTGGAGGCGGTGCATGGCGAGCCCCGGGGTTCCGGCGGGGTAACGCCCCCTGAGCTCGTGGAACGCCGCCCCGTCTGTGGGGGGAAGGTCGAAGTCCTCGTCGACAATCACGTAGAGTCGCCCGCTGGGAACCAGCTTCCCGAGGACGGCGAGCCCCGCGTCCCAGAGGGCGCTGTCTTGCCGAATGACCGCCGTCGGTGAGGGGGAGAGGGGGTGGGAATCCGCGGCCGTGACGAAGATGGCGTCCGGGGTGCTGCCGGGGCGCGGGACCTTGTCGAAGGGCCTCCCCCGAAACGCCGTCCAGAGCCCGGACTCGAGGAGCAGTCTTTGCGCCGCGTCCGCGTCGATCTCGGCGACCGGCGCTCCATCGTATGATGGGTAGGTCACCTCGGGAGCCTCCCCCGCCCCTTCGTCCAACGTGATGACCACCGACTGCAGCGCCCGCCGGTCCCCCCGGTTAACGGCCGCGACGGTTCCGGCGCCGGGCGCGGTAAAGAGAATCCCGGGGGCCCGCCGATCCTCGAAGATCGGGGTCCCCCGTTTCACCTCGTCCCCCACCTGGATCAGCATCCGGGGTCTCATCCCCAGATAGTCCGCCGCGACGATCGCCACCCGGTCCACCGGCGCCCCGGCATCGACGGTCTGCCGAGGCGCTCCGTCGATGGGGAGCTTCACCCCGCGCCTGATTCGGTGTATTTCAGCAGCTTTCAACTTCATCTCGTCTCACTGTCTTACTCACACGTTTTTCGGTGCCGTCAAGTTGCCCCGTCGTGCCAACGGAATTAAACCCCTCTGATGCACGGATGTCCAGATTGTGGAGGGTTTGGATACTCTAAATTTGGTTCCTGATCATTTTCTGGTAACTTCTCTCGGATGTGGGGAGACGTGAAAACGGCGTGGCGGGTCGGTGTGATGATCACCGCCTCAATGCTTCTGGTCTGCACCGTGGGCCGCGCCGATCCCCCCAACAAACAGAAGTATATCATCGGAGGAAGGGCGCTCGGCATGGGGGGCGCGCAGACCGCGGCGGTCAATGATCCGAGCGCGGTGTATTACAACCCCGGCGCCATGGTCTTCGCCGAGTCCGCGGCCATCTCGGCCAGCCAGAACCTCTACAGCCTGGACTACCGATACATCAAGGGGGGCTTCGTTCCGAGCTCCGAGGAGGCCGTCGGCGCGGACGGGTCGGCGGACGCCGTCACCGTCGAGAACCGGACCGATCCCCGGCTGCCGTCCACCATCGCCCTGATGCTCCCCTTCGGGAAGGTGGTCGGAGAGGCGGGAGAGCTCAGTCAGTATCGGCACGTCATCGGCATCTCGATGCTGGTCCCCTACCAGGACGCCTACACCCTTAGGGCCAAGTGGGTGGGCCGGGGCGCCCGCCCGGACGAGGAGACCTATTCCTTGAGCGAAGCGTATCGCGAGCTCTGGACCGGCCCCTCCTATGCCCTGCGGATCGCAGAAACGTGGGGGATCGGGGTGTCCGCCTTCATCACCCACTCGGACTATCGGCGACGACTGGACGTCAGCCGTTACGACAACACCGGCGCTGCAGGGGACCCGGGGTGCAATCTCGCCCGCTGCGGGTACATGGAGAACAGCGAGTCCCTCCTCCGCATCTCGGTGGTCTCTTTGCGGTTCAGGCTCGGGGTTCTGTTCACGCCGAGCGATCGCTGGCGCGTCGGCCTGACGGTGACCCCCCCCGGGATTCAGCTGGGAAACCTCGGCCTGGTGGAGACCTCCGGCTCCCTGGATCAGACCTGGAGCGGCGCGATGGTGACGAACAGCGATACCGATTATCTCGATTTCTATACCGACGACTACGCCCTGAAGGTCCGTCGGCGGACCCCTCTGTCGGCGACGGTGGGGGCGGCCTTTTTCAACAACGACAATATGGTGCTCGACGTGGACGTGTCGGTCCATCTCCCGACGTCATATAACCGAATCCTCGGTGATCCCGTGGAGAGACGGTACCAGCAGACCCCCGAGGCGAGCCCGGCCTGGTGGGACCCGGGCATCGTCAGGCGCATCGTCAAGCGGCCGGTGGTCAATGTCAACGTGGGCGAGGAGATGTTCCTGGGGGAGCACTGGACCTTCCGCGGCGGGGTGTTCACCGACTTCTCCTCCGCGCCGGAGGTGACCTACAGCCGCGCTCCCCAGCTCACCCGAGTCCACCGGTTCGGGGCGACGATCTCGGCGGGGTTCAGGAACCGGGGGTACGACCTCACGCTGGGGGTGCTCGGCAGCGTGGGGGAGGGGCGGACCAGCCGCTACAATCCGCTGACCCCGCGGCAGGACGGGGACGGACAAAATCTGTACTTCGAGCCGACGACGTACCAGGAGCGATCCATCTACGTCTTCGTCGGGGGGATGCAGAAGGCCGCCAAGCGGATGTGGAAGCAGGCGCGGAAGCGGTTCACCGAGATTCGATCAGAAAAGGAGAAGGAAAAGACCGGGAAACCGTGACGAGATCCGACTCACCCCACCGGGCGATCCACCCGCTCGATGGAGAGGGCGTTGCCGGAGGCGCGGTCGATCTCGATGAGGACCCCCTGGAACCGCGGATCCCCCTTGGCGACCCGGAACGGGTGGCCATTATCCATTGGGTGACTTCGTTTCTTTTCTTCTAATCACCTTCGATTTCCCGAGCCCCAAAAAAATTGGAAACTATTCTGCCAAACGCCCGATAGGTATCTGCGATAGCCGGCGTCTGATGCCGAAGCTGCGATACTGGAGAAGAAGGAAAGAAATGTGGCTTTCAAAGAGCAGAACGGTCTCTTGTATAATCTATCTCATCTGGCACATCGGATGTGAGGAGCTCTCGTCCCAGGGCAGCGGGGATGATTACGGACCAGAATTACGACGTAATTGAGCATTGGTCCACGACGGATCTATAAGTGACTACAATGATGAAACGAATGCTTTACCGGTATGCACTGATGGTCACCGGGATCGCAGCTTCGGGTTGTCGCGCCCCGGAGGGCGGGGTCACGGAGACCTCCGGAAGCTTCATAGACCATTTGCCCGAGGAGGAGACCCTTCCATTCCGGCATTGCAGAGCCGACGAGGACTGCGTGTACGTAATGAACGACTGCTGCAAGTGCCAGCTGCGAGACGCGGATTTGGCGGTCCACAAAGATCAGCTGAACGCGTTCAAGAAGGCGCTCAATTGTCCGACGACCGGGTATGGCTGCACGCTGATAGGACGGACATGCGGAGACGGCACCATCTCTTGCGACGACGGCATCTGCATGTATCACAAGCCCAAGCCTGAGCCCGACCGATTCATGCGG
Source organism: Polyangia bacterium (assembly GCA_050304755.1). Taxonomy (GTDB): domain Bacteria; phylum Myxococcota_A; class Polyangia; order JAAYKL01; family JAAYKL01; genus CAYWLQ01. Next base: position 38,425 of record JBNLED010000156.1, read on the forward strand.
TACACCCACGGTGTTTTCCCGGACGAGGAGACCCTGAGCTACCGATATTGCAGGGAGGACGCGGAGTGCGTTTATGTCAACAACGGTTGTTGTGACTGCTCCACCGTCGGTCAGGAGATCGCCGTAAACCGGCAGGAGGCGGAGCGCTTTACAAAGGACCTGGATTGTCCCGATTGGTTCACCGAGCACTGTCCGACCGATAGGCAGCGGGACCCTCCCTGTGGCAGCGGACAGAGCGTCTGTCAAAACGGCATCTGTCGATATCTCGCACCGGAAGGAGCGAAGCGATTCCTCGAGGACGGCGGCGTCGCCGATGCATATCCCGACCCTTCATCCGAACGGTGATAGCATCCCTACCGCGCCCCTTGCACGAAAATGCTACCGCCCGTTCTCTGCCGCAGTCGTCGCTTTGCAACCTCACGAATCCGTGCCCCAGCACCTCGCAAGTCCGATACTCCCGCAGCTCTTTTTCGACATACGCGGTGCCTGGAACAACGATTTTGGCCGCTGGCACAAGGAAAACGAGGCCGTCACGAGGGGGCAAGACCCCTTGGAACAACGATTTTGGCCGTTGTCACAAGGAAAACGGGGCCGTCACGAGGGGGCAAGACCGCCTGGCACAACGATTTTGGCCGCTGTCACAAGGAAAACGAGGCCGTCACGAGGGGGACTCACCCCACCGGGCGATCCACCCGCTCGATGGAGAGGGCGTTTCCGGAGGCGCGGTCGATCTCGATGAGGACCCCCTGGAACCGAGGATCCCCCTTGGCGACCCGGAACGGGTGGGGCAGGCCGTGGACGAACCGGTCCATCACCAGATCCTTGCGCATCCCGATG
>JBNLED010000157.1:0-2322 GCA_050304755.1 Polyangia bacterium
CTGATACTTCTCAACCTGTTGATGGCGACCTGCACCGGCGCCGGGGATACGGACGACGCGAACGACGCCGGGAACTCTCGCGGCGGCTCGGACACCCCATCGGACTCCAGTGACGCCGATTCTGACACCGGCGCGGATGGAGACACCGATACCGATACCGATACCGATTCAGATACGGACACGGACACGGACGGCGATGGCGACGGCGATGCGGACGGCGACAGCGACGCGGATTCGGATGGGGATAGCGATACGGACGGCGACAGCGACACGGATAGTGACGCCGATACCGAGACCGACTCGGACACCGGCGGTGACGCCGACGCGGGGGCCGACGCGGGGGCCGACGCCGGCGACGACACGGAGACGGTCGATATCTGCGTCAACCTGGAGTTCGAGGTCGATCGCCTGCCGGTCAACATGATGATCGCCCTGGATCGCTCCGGCTCGATGAAGACCAACGACAAGTGGGTTCAGGCCCTCACGGCCATCTCGAACATCACCTCCGCCTACGACGCCATGGTCAACTTCGGGATTGATCTGTACAACGTCACCATCTGGCCGGGAAGGGAATCGCGGTACGGCTGCGACGTCAACGAGCGCGTCAACACGGACACCGCGCCCAACAACGCGGCGGCGATTATGACGTTGCTCGACGCCTACTATCCCGGCGACGCCACCCCGCTGCTGGCGGAGATGAACAACTTCCAGGACGCCGCCTACGCGCCCGCCTTCCTCGGGGGCAAGACCGAATCGTACCTGCTGATCATCTCAGATGGCAAGGACAACTGCGGCATCGAGCAGCTCGCGGACGATCCCCTAGGCGCGACCCCGGAGGAGCTCGCCGAGACGACCACCGCGATTCGGGAGACCCTGGGCATCCGCACCATCGTCATCGGGTTCGGTGACGCCGCAGATCCGGTGCAGCTGAACGCCATCGCCGAGGTCGGCGGGACGGACTACACCACCTATATCGACGCGGCGGACGGGCCGCAGCTAAACGCCGTCATGGAAGAGGTCGTCGAGGACGTCTCGGTGTCGTGTACCTATGACATCGGGGACGACCACCCCGAGGACACCAACCTGGACATGGTGAACATCCGGTTCGACGGCGAGGCAGTGCCGCGGGACAACGCGTGCGGCGAGTCCATGGCCTGGCGCTGGGCGGACGAGAACCGCACCGTCATCGAGCTCTGTGAGGAGGCGTGCGACATGCTCAGGAGGGGAACGGTCACCGAAATCACCGGGGAGATCGCCTGCGATCCCAACGACGTTATCATTCTCGTGTAGCCGTCTACCCCGAGCCGCCGGAGAACGAGTAAAATGGACCTCATCACCATCTTCAAAATCGCCGTCGCTGCCTCGGTGGGCGTCGCCTTCATCACCAACCTGACTTTGTACATCGCGCTCAGGAGCCGGGACGTTCAAGTGGATTTCATGCGCTCGATACGCCCCGGATATCTGGAGAACCTGTACCGACAGACGCAGGAGCTCAAATCCCCCTTCCTGGATCTCGTGGCGCTCCTGTGTACGCTGTCCAAGGTCTCCGTAATCATCGTGGGTATCGGGCTTCTCTTGGTGGGGTCGCTAAAGAAATGATCCGTGTCGCCCTTTTTTTTCACTATATATAATGCATCACATTGCATCGTTAAATCGACGGCAAACCGAAAGAGGAGATATTTTTTGTCATTGAAGATGGATACTTATACAATCTTATAGTCTTTGGACGGGAGGCTAATTGATGAGTTGGGATTTCGCAGTGTACGGCAAAGTGGTCTTTCCCAGAAACGGTATCGACAAATGGCTGGCGCTCCCGTTGGCTCCGGAGCGGCACACCCCCGCCCTCTGGCCCTTTGCGGAGCCCCTCGAAACCCCGATGTCGGTACAGGATTCCCTCTGTGAATGGAGCCCGCGCCAGCTGCACGTCACCGAGAACAAGCAGACGGTGCGCTTTCGTGGCTATATGAGCCGGGACACCATGGGCGAGCTGGGCAACCAATTAGTATCGGTATTCCGGGCGGCCTCCGACGTGGGGGGACGGGGGACCCTCTATCTCATTGGCGTCGCCAACACCATCGCGTATAAAATATCAGTCACCAAGGAGAACTCCTCATTCGAGAAGCTGGACGAGGATCTGGAGTACACCCCCGAGGTGGCCGAGGTGCTCGGCTATCCGTTCGACAAGGCGAGCAACACCTGGCGAACGAGGAGCCGCGCCAACCCCAAGAAGCGCGCCGCGTCGAAGAAGAAAAAGAAGAAGAAGAAGAAGCGATCGGCCTGATGTCAGGCTATCATTCCCGCGAGGGCCCCCCTCGGGAATCG
>JBNLED010000158.1:0-6103 GCA_050304755.1 Polyangia bacterium
CTTGCCATCTGACAACCGCTGCATCCCGCCCGTCGGCGTTGCTCGTCGGTCAAATACCCCCAGTATTCTCCACTCCTCGCGCCTTGCCGGACGGGCGCAGCGATTGCCAGCTTGGAAACTTTATTTTGACCAGAGACCTAACGATAGATCAGTCGTTCTCCTCGGGGTTCGCGTCCAGCTCGTCGATGGTGGGACGGCCGGTGATGACGCGGAGGATCTCGCTGCCCACCGGCGGGCATCCCTTCACATAGATGCCCTCCTTTTTACGCCGGGCGGTGCAGTTGCCGATGCAGAGGGTACCGAGGGGGACGCTCTCGTGTCCCTTGCCGATGGCGACGTTCACCTTCTTTCCCTTCTCGAAATAATCGAGGACGCGATCGCCGTAGCCCTTGAGGAACAGGAGGAGGGAGGACTGACACGCGCTGCAGGAGTTCTCGTCCAGGATGTTGAAGGCGGGGAATCCGATGGAGATATCGGTGGGGGGCTCCGCGAACGGGCTGCCCCACGCCCGCCAGTCAACCGGCGAGACGTCGATCGCCTCCAGATCGATGACGCCGTAGCCGCGATCCGCGCCGAGCCTGAGGTGGGGAATCTTCCGGGCGCTGGTCCCCATGAGGTCGCAGGCCACCGCGTCCGCGGCGAACCCGTCCACACCGGCCACCACCACGCCGAGGGGCTTGGGGGTCCCGGCGCTCGGGCCGATGCCCTCCATCCCCACGGTCCCGTCGATGAGGGTCAGGTGGGGCCGGAGGGCGTAGGCGAGATCCGAGATGGCGATGTCGAGGGGCTTCTCCTCCCGCCCCTCCACGGGCGGTAGCATGTGGAGCACCACCTTGCTGCGTCGCCACAGGCACCCCTTCATGTTCTTGATGCCGAGGGAGACCCCGGTGTGCATGTGCATCTTCATCACCGGGATGGAGACGATGATGTCGAAATCCAGGATATCCCGGCACAGCTTGAGGCGCTCGATGGCGATCCCCTCGGGCAGGGAAATATCGACGGCCTTTCGGGCATCCATGTCGATCAGCGGGCAGTCCCGCGCCGCCGCCACCTCGGTGATCCCCGTCATCTCGAACGCCTCGGGGGTCTTCACGCCGGTGATGGGGCTCTCCCCCACGGCCACCTCGGCGCCGGCCGCCCTGAAGGCGTCGATGGCGGCGGCGACCACCGCCGGGTCGGTGTTGATGCCGGATCCCCGCCGGGCCATCCGTCCGATGTTGGGTTTCAGCAGCACGCGCCTGCCGCGGGACACTGAGAGGTCGATTTTCGAGAGCACCGCGAGGGTGTTCTCGTAGGCGCCGAGCCCGCCGGAAACATACACTTTGGGTTGTAATGAGTCCGTCTTGAAGGGGGATTCGGTCAGTTTAAAGTCATCCATCTCAGTTCCGACAGCCAGTTCGCCCGCGCGCTCCCATCCCATATCCCAGCCGAGGCGGGGAGTCTACCACAAACCCGCTGGAAGGATAGAGATTCTTCCCGGCCGCGCCAGCAAAATTTCGACAGCACGCAAAGGCTATGAGGCGCGCATCTCCAACATCTGGCGGCGGGTCTTCTCCCGGAGCTCGTACCGCTCCTTGGGGTTGAGCCCCTCGGTGGAGATGGGGGGGCCGATGATGAGCTCCACCGGGTGGGGATAGACGCGGATGGCCTGACGCGGTCCCGCCTCATAGGTGCCCCTGATGACCACCGGAAGGATGGGCAGCCCCGCCTCGATGGCCATGATGAAGGCCCCGGATTTGAAGCCCTTCAGCTCCCCGTCCGCGCTCCGGGTTCCCTCGGGGAACAGGAGCACCGATCGCCCGCGCTTGACCCGCTTGACCGCCCGCCGGAGCGAGTCCCGCGCCTTCTTGCCGGCCCCCCGGGTGATGGGCACGAAGCCCGCGAGCCACATGGACCAGCCGAAGATGGGGAGGTAGAAGAGGCTCTTCTTGGCCACGAACCGGATGGGGATGGGCAGCCCCGCGAACAGGGTGGGGATGTCCAGGAGGCTCTGGTGATTGGCGCAGACGATGTAGCTCTGCCCCGGGGTGATGTTGTGGGTCCCTTTGACCGTCAGCGGCATCCCGCCGATCTTCATCGCCTGCCGGGCCCAGCCCACCCGGGCGAGCCACATGTAGAGCTGGCCCGTGGGGTTGATCACCATGACCACGATGCCGATGGCGGTCCACAGCAGCGTATGCAGGATCAGGATGAAGGCCCTGAGGTTTAGTATGAACGCGTATGGCATGGTCTCTCAAAAACGATACAATTGCGCCGTTGAAAGAAGCGTCACTCGTCGTCCATCAGCGACTTGATCAGCAGCCGGTCCGAGACCTCCCGCAGCTTCCTGAGCTCGTTCTTGTCCAGCCAGAACCCCTTGCACTCCCGGCAGATGTCCACCACCGCGTCCGGGTAGTTGGCGGGGTAGCCCTTCTTCAGCACGGGCGCGCCCGAACAGCGGGGGCAGTACACGGCGGCGTCGTCGGAGGTCGGCGCGATGGAGGTGTACGGGATCTGCTCCAGATCGATGGAGAGGCTGTCGTCCATCTGCTTGAGCTCATCCGGGTCGAGCCACATCCCCCCGCAGGAGGGGCACTCGTCGACCGTGATCTCGTCCGGACCGGTTCCGTGGGTGTGGGCTTCGAGCTCCACAGATTCGCAACGCAGACATTTCATCGCTCTACTCCTCGTTTTCTTCCGACCCCGGGTCGGGTTTTCCGGATGCGCTCAATAGATTGCCAGGCTCTTCTTTGCGGTGCAAGTCCTGAAAGAGCAGGGTGCCCCCGGCCACCGCCGCCGGCCACACCAGGACGAACAGGAGGGGCACCATGAACGAGAGCACCACCGCGGCGCCGAGGCCCGCTAGGGCGAACCGGTGACGCTTGGCGAACGCCAGCCGGTCGCTCCAGGACCAGCCGCGGCGGGCGGCGCACCAGTCGACATAATCCATGCCGGTGTACTTACACAAAATGTACCCCCCAAAGAACACGTAGACGAGGTGCCCCACCACCGGGAGAATGAAGCTCGCGATGAAGAGGGGCACCAGCCAGAGGAGCTTCCGCCCGAAGCGCACCGCCTCGAGGGCCACCATCTGGCCGAGGTCGTTCAGGAGGAACTTGAGGGAGAACGCCTTGGGGGTCCAGGTGCCGCGGATCCCCTCCACCCGCTCCGAGATGAGATCGGCGAACGGCGCGGCGAAGAGGGAGAAGACGAACACCGTCGAGATGGCGACGACGTAGGCCAGGACGACCCAGAGGAGCACCGCCGCGGTCCGCCAGAAGAAGTGCTTGATCCCCCACCAGGCGTCGCGGGCGGGCTCCGCCCAGATCCAGTTGATGATGTGGTCCGCGGTGAGCCAGAAGCCCACCCAGGCGCCGGCCACGAAGAGCATCGCGAGGATCATCGGCGGGAGGTAGAAGCGGGCCAGCTCCCGGTGCGCCCCGTAGACCAGCCGGGCGCCCCGGAAGACGCTGGTGAAGCCGGCGGCGAAGCCCACCACATCTCTGACTCCCTCCCCGTCCGGCGGGGTCCCGTGTTGTATCGCCTTCTCCATCATCCCCCCGCCGGCACGAACGGCAGTATGGTCTTGAGATCCTGGTCGTCGAACCGCAGCATCAGCCCGACGAAGTAATCCCGGCTCTCGTTCAATACATCGTTGACCCCGCCGGTGATGTACAGGTTTTTGAGAAACTCGAAGGCCACCACCTGCTTGAGCCGCGGGAACACGTCGTCCCCGAACCGGTAGAGATCCGTGGAGAACTCGAGGCGGTCCCGGAGGAGGTGGATGTCCGCGCCGAGCCCCACGGAGTTGTCCTTGATACCGAACCGGAATGTGGCGAAGTAGATCCGCCGGGCGAACATGACCGAGAAAAGAAGGGTATCCCGGGTCACGTGCCGGACCTCCCGGTACTGGGCCGGCTCGTCCGGGTTGGTGCTCTCCACCACGGTCTGGGTATGGGTGGTGCTCCCCCGGTCGTCGTAGGCGGCCTCGATGAGGTAGTACTTGTCCTCCCGGGGCTGGAGGCGCAGCTGGACCCCCCCCCGCAGGCTGTTGGTGAGCACGTTGTACTCGCCCGCGAACCCGACGATGGTCTTGAGGCGGGTGATGCCCCCCACCAGATCGCCTACGTCCTCCACCGTCGCCTCCACGTCGTCGATCAGCTTGTCGTCCTTGAGCAGGCGGCCCACGGTGCCCTCCCCCTGGTTGACCCCCTCCACCACCTGGTTCAGGTTCTCGATGGTCTTGTCGAGGGTCGCCACGGTCTTCCGGATATCCGTGATGGTGCCCGACGCCTCGGTCACGGCGTCGTCCGCCTTGGCCCGGTTGGCCTCGACAAAGAGCCGGACCTCCCGGGTGATATCCTTGAGGTCCCGCACGATCTCCCGGATTCCGGGGCGGGCGTCGGCGGCGATCCCCTCCACGTTGTTCAGGGTGCGGTTGACCGTCTCCTGATTGTCTTTCACGAGCTGGTTGATGGACTTCGAGATATCCCGCAGGTTCGCCAGCACCTCGGCCATCTGCTGCGCTCCCTCCTCCGACCCGAAGACGTTCTTGAGGTTCTCCGTCACCTCGCTGATGTCGGCGGTGATCTTGTCGATGTTCCCCATCAGGCCCGCGTCCCCCACGTCGGTGATCTGATCGCCGTCCTTCAGCTTCGGGACGGTGGCGTCCCCGGGCTTGAGCACCACCAGCTGGTCCCCGAGCAGGGAGTCCGCCGCCCGCAGCGCCCGCGCGTTCTCGTAGAGCACGACATCGGAGCTGATGAGGAAGTCCACCCGGGCCCCCATGAGCTCCTTCTCCACGGTCTTGCCGGTGGCCTCGTCCGTCACCTTTCGCCGGTAGGTTTCCAGCCGGATCTTGTCGATGTAGCCCACCTTCAACCCGGCGATCCGGACGTGGGATTTCTCGTGGAGACCGCTGGCGTCCGGGAACACGGCCCAGACCCGGTACTGCTGGTCGTCGTCCATGGAATCCGAGACGAACTCGATGGCCAGGTAGAGTCCCGAGAGGATGCAGACGGTCAGCACACCGACCGCGATGGCGTTGCGGGTATTTCTCATTATATTCTTTTAGAGATCGAAATTAAGCCACTTCAAATTTCGGTCCATCCATCCATTCGCTCTTCCAAATATATGGTAAAAGATCGAATCACAGAAGCCAAGTTCGCATCTTTTTTAAAACCGCATCTTTTTAACCGGCGATGTTTGATTATAAAAATTAATCTCTGTACAATACCAATGAAATGGGTCGTTCGCCCGAAATGGCTCGCTGATGCACAGGTTGTAGAGTCAACTATATGATTCGAATCGACGATATTATCGATTTACATCTCCAAAAATGTCCGGACGGCGACATCTCCCGAATCCAGCGGGCGTACATCTACAGCGCCAAGCAGCACGAGGGCCAGCTCAGGAAGTCCGGCGAGCCCTACATGGTTCATCCCGTATATGTCGCCAAAATCATTACCGAGATGGGACTGGACGAGGCCACCATCTGCTCGGCGCTGCTCCACGATACGGTGGAGGATACCAGCGCCACGGTGGAGGAGATCGAGCAGCTCTTCGGCGGCGACATCGCTGAAATCGTGGACGGCGTGACCAAGCTCTCAAGCGTCAACTTCTCCAAGCGTGAGGAGCGGCAGGCCGAGAGCTTCCGGAAGCTGCTCGTGGCGATGACCAAGGACATGCGGGTGCTGCTGCTCAAGCTGGCGGATCGGCTGCACAACATGCGCACCCTCGATCACATGAGCGACGCCAGCCGGGAGCGGATCGCCGAGGAGACCCGCGATATCTACGCGCCCCTCGCGGATCGGCTCGGGATCTCGTGGCTCCACTCGGAGCTCGACGACCTGGCGTTCAAGTACCTGGAGCCCGCCATGTACCAGGAGATCTCCGGCCGGGTGGACAAGCTCCGCAAGGCGAGGGAGAGCTTCATCCAGAAGACCATCCAGGTTCTCGAGCTCTTCCTGAGGGAGGCGGGGTTCGAGGTGTCGGTGACCGGACGGCTCAAGAACCTCTACTCCATCTACATCAAAATGCACTCCAAAGGGGTCGGATACGAGGACGTGCACGACGCCATCGCCTTCCGCATCATTTGTAAAACGATCAAAGATTGTTATGCCAT
>JBNLED010000159.1:0-40749 GCA_050304755.1 Polyangia bacterium
GTCGGTATCCGTATCGGCATCCATGTCCGAGTCCGCATCGGCCCCGGTGTCAAAAAAATAGAGACCGCCGTCCTCCCCCTGCGGGGAGTCGTTTTTACACCCGCCAAACACAATGGCGGCCGCGACAAAACACAATGTAGAGGACTTCATATATGCTCCTTCACCCTCGATTCATAGAACGGTGACTTACTATCATAGTACGAATCGGGTCTCAATCCGAGCAAATTTAAACAAAACCTACGAAATTGTTCAGTTCAGTATTGAACCTGATCCCTCTGGCGTGCTCCTTGGACGTAATCCAGGACGAACTCCATCACATCCCTGAAAACCTCCTCCGCCTCCATGTCCTGCATCAGGGCGTGGCCGCTCCTGTGGTACCAGGAGATCTCCCGGCGGGGGGAGCTGACCTTTTCGTAGAGAATGCTGGCGGAGACCGGGGAGACGATCTGGTCGTTCTTGGACTGGAGGATGCGGATGGGGACGTGTACCTCCCGGAGGCGGCGGGTGATCTCCCTCGAGTAGTCGTAGAGAGAGGCGAAGGTCTCGGTGGGGAACATCTTATAGTTCCTGTTTTTCGCGGCGCGGGCCTCGTCGATGATGGAGTTGGGGTTGGGCCAATACCGCTTGAGGCTCGAGAACTGCCGGGCGTACTTGGCGAGAGGGTCCTTGAACTTGAGGGCCGCGGCCACCGTGACCAGGCCGGCGAGCTTGTCCGCGTGGCGTATGGCGAGCTCCAGGGCGACGAGGCCGCCCATGGAGAAGCCCACGATGACCACCTGATCGACCCGGCGCCAGAGATCGATGAGGGCCCGCTCCGCGTCCGTATACCAGTCCGCGTGGGTCACCCCTTCGAGATCCTCGAAGCGGCTGCCGTGGCCCCGGAGCACGGGCATCTCGAAGTCGATGCCCGCCTTCTCCAGATAGGGGACCAGGCCGCTGACGGTGTTGATGTGCGAGGTAAAGCCGTGGAGGAGGAGCACACCGATCCTGTCCTGACGGACCGGCGGCTTGATGGGCACGGTGATGGGACGGATATTGGCCTTGTGATCCACCAGGGGGCTGATGCGCCTCATCAGGTCGTTCGTGAGCGTTCTCAAGGTGTCCCGATCGAAGGGCTGACCGTGGTGCTCGGCGTAGCTGATGGGCTCGCCGAAGCGGATGCTGATGGGCGTCGACGACGGCATCCTCAGGATCTCGAGCCGCGGATAGATCTCGGGGGGGAGGGCGCGGCCGGTGCCGGAGATCCCCACCGGGATAATCGGAACCCCCGCCATAATGGCCAGCCGGACCACGCCGGTGCGCCCCGGGAGCAGGCCGGTCTCACGCTCCACCGCCCGCCGTGGAATGTCCTCCTCCCCGGGGATGGTCCCCTCCGGGAAGATGGCCACCACCCAGCCGTCCTGCACCTGCTTGGCGATGGAGACCAGGGCGTTCTTGTCGCCCCCCTTCCGTTCGATGAACACGGACTCCCCGGCCCGGACCAGGTGCCGCACCACCGGCCACTCCTTGAACTCGGACTTGGCGATGAAGTGCACCTTGCGCGGGCTCGCCGCCCCCATCACGTGGACGTCGAGCCAGCTCTGGTGGTTGGCGGCGAGGAGCGCGCCGCCGCGCTTCGGGAGGTTCTCGATGCCCTCTATCTCGAGGTAGTTGAGCAGTTTGAACTGGGCCTTCAGCAGGTTCTTCAGGCCGAGGTAGATGAGGTGAGAGGCGGGCTTCATCATGTGGAGCTTCTCGAGCGCGCCGAAGGTGGCGCCGATGCCCCAGTCGAGGGGGGCGAGGATTTTCTTTCCTATCTCTTCTCTATCCATTTAAGCTTCCGTTCAAAAAAACAAGTTCGTCCACCTCGTGAGCAGCCATAGTCCCAACAACTCAAAACGGGTACCCCTCCAGCTCGATGACCTTGTCGGCTATGGCCCTTCTCAGGGACACCGCGTCGATGGGCTGGTACCGCGCCATCTTCTTGACCGCGGCCAGCTGGGTCCGGAGCATGTCCCCGTCCTCGACGTAGACGATCATCTGCTTGGCCAGCGTCTCTATCCTGGGCACTGTCTCGTCCACGTACACTTTAACCGCGGCGATGTAGAGCGCCGCGGCCTCCGCCCCGTTGGCATCGATGATCTTGTTCGCCCGGAGCAGGCCGCTCTCCATGGCGAAGATCTCCATGATGATGTCCGCCAGGATCTCCAGCACCTCCTGCTCCTCGATGAGCTTCTCGCCGAGCTTTTGGGCGGCCACCCCGGCGGCCATGAGGGCGATCTTCTTGCACATCTTTATCATGTGCGCCTGGAGCGCCAGGGGTTCGTCCCCGAGCTTCACCGAGAGCGGCGAGTAGCCCATCAGATCCGTGGCCACCTGTTTGGCGGCCCCGAGCAGGTTGAGCCGCCCCTGGAGCGCCCGTTTCATCAGGGTGCCCGGGATGAGCATCCGGTTGATCTCGTTGGTGCCCTCCCAGATGCGGTTGATGCGGGCGTCCCGGTAGACCCGCTCAGCCGGATACTCGGCGCAGTAACCGTACCCCCCAAGGATCTGCACGTACTCGTCCGCGCAGAAGTCCAGCACCTCGGAGCCGAACACCTTGGCGATGGAGCACTCGGTGGCGTACTCCTCGATGGCCTTGGCGTTCTCGGTGCCGCTCTTCTTGGCCTCCTCGTCGAGGGTCGCGAGCTTGTCATCGAACATCCCGGCCAGCCGGTACATCACGCTCTCGGCCATGTAGGACTTGACGGCCATGGACGCCAGCTTCTTCCGGATCATCCCGAACGAGCTGATGGGCTTTCCGAACTGCTTGCGCTCGTTGGCGTAGACCGCGGCGTTCGCCACCCATCCCTTACAGCCGCCGGCGCACGCGGCCCCCAGCTTCCACCGTCCGAGGTTGAGGATGTTGAAGGCGATCTTGTGCCCCTTGCCCACCTCGAACAGCAAGTTCTCCACCGGCACCAATACATCCTCCAGGATGACCGGACAGGTGGAGTTGCCGTGGCCCCCCATCTTCTTCTCCTCGGGCCCGACGCTCACCCCCTCCCAGGTCCTCTCGACGATGAACCCGGAGAACTTCTCCCCGTCCACCTTGGCGTACACGATGAACAGGTCGGCGTACCCGGCGTTGGTGATGAACTGCTTGGAGCCGTTGAGGATGTAATGCTCGCCGTCCTCCGTGAGCACCGCCTTGGTCTTGCCGCTGAGGGCGTCCGAGCCGGCGCCGGTCTCGGTCAGGCAGTAGGCCGCCACCCACTCACCGCTCGCGAGCTTCGGCAGGTACTTCTGCTTCTGCGCCTCGTCGCCGAAATAGACAATCGGCAGAGTGCCGATACCCGTGTGGGCCGAGTGGTTCACGCAGAACGAACCGGAGATGCCGAGTTCGTCCGCGATGATGGTGGTGCTCACCTTGTCGAGCCCCATCCCGTCGTAGTCGTCCGGGATATCGCTGGAGAGGAGATCCAGCTCCCCGGCCTTCTCGTGGAGCTCCCGCATCAACTTCAGGTCCTTGGTCTCGAGCTGATCCATCACCGGGAGCACCTCCTTCTTGACGAACTCCCGCGTCGCGTCTCGGATCATCTCTTGCTCTTCGTTTAAATCTTCGGGGATAAAGGCGTCTTCGGGGTTGGCGTCGGCTATGAGGAACTCACCGCCGACAAAGACTCTCTTTTCTGTCATTCTTACCTACCTTCTTTTTCAATCCTCCATCTCGAAGAGCCCGGCCGCGCCCATACCGAGTCCGACGCACATGGAGACCACCCCGAAGCGGGCCTTGCGATCCCGCATCTCATAGAGCAGCTGGGTGGTGAGTTTCGATCCGGTGCACCCGAGGGGGTGCCCGAGGGCGATGGCGCCCCCGTTGACATTGACGATTCCTTCGTTCAGCCCGAGGTGGCGGATGCAGGGGATGGCCTGGGCCGCGAAGGCCTCGTTCAGCTCGATGAGGTCGATCTGCTCGAGGGAGACCCCGGTTAGCTTCAGCAGCTTGGGGATGGCGTAGATCGGACCGAGCCCCATGTATTCGGGATCGCATCCCTCCACGGCGAACCCCCGGAACACGGCCAGCGGCTTCAGCCCGAGCTCCTTTGCCTTGTCCCTCGACATCACGATGACCCCGGCGGCGCCGTCGCTCGTCTGGGAGCTGTTCCCGGCGGTCACCGAGCCCGTTGGGCTGAACGCGGGTCTGAGCTTGGCGAGCACCGCCGCCGATGTGTCCGCCCGGATCCCCTCATCGGTGTCGAAGGGTTCCTCGATCAGCTCGAACCGGCCGTCCCCGAGGGCCCGCTGCTTCTTGGCCATCACCGGGACGATCTGCTCCTTGAACCGGCCCGCTTCCTGCGCCGCCGCGGCTTTTTTGTGGCTGGCCTCGGCGAACGCGTCCTGATCCTCCCGGCTCACCTTCTCCTGTTTGGCCACGTTCTCCGCGGTCTGCCCCATGCCGCTGTAGGCCGCCGGGTAGGCGTCCACCAGGGCCGGATCGGGCGACAGGGAGATGCCGGTCATGGGAATCTGGCTCATGCTCTCCACCCCGCCGGCGGCGATGATATCCGCGCCCCCCGCCATGATCCGCTCGGCGGCGAGGGCGATGGACTGGAGCCCCGAGGAGCAGAACCGGTTGACGACCATCCCCGGCACCCGGTGGGGCCATCCCATAGAGAGCACCAGGATGCGCCCCAGGTTCATCCCCTGGGTGTGCTCGGGGAAGGAGCACCCGACGATGAGATCGTCGATGAGGGCCGGGTCCAGATCCCCGGCGCGCTTCAACAGCTCGTTGAACACCGCGCCCCCCAATCGCTCCGGGCGGGTATCCTTCAGCGATCCGCGGGACGCCTTTCCAGCGGCGGTCCTGCACGCGGCGACTATGACGGCTTCTTTCATCTCATTCCTCCCATCCGCGCATCAGTTACGGAGCGGCTTTCCGGTCTCGAGCATGTGCTGCATCCGCGCCTGGCTCAGGGGCTCCCCGGCCAGGCTCAGGAAGGCCTCCCGCTCCAGATCCAGCAGGTGCTGCTCGCTCACCTCGGTCCCCTCCAGCACATCCCCGCCGGTGAGCACCTCCGCCACCTTGGTGGACACGGTCAGGTCGTGATCCAGGATGTACCCGGCCTCGTGCAGGCTGTGCAGCGCCAGCTTGATGAGGGCCAGGGTGGTCTCCCCGGCGACGCGAATCTTCATCAGGGGCCTCGGCGCCTCGTACCCCTCGAGGGCCATGGCGAGCACCATCCGCTTGGCGTCCTCGATGAGGTAGTCCCGGTTGACGGTCATGCGATCGGTCTTCCGGAAGAGGCCGAGCTTCACCGCCTCCGGTCCGGAGGTGGCCACCTTGGCCATAGCGATGTTCTCGAAGGCCCGGGAGATGAACGGTGTCATGTCGATCTGCTTCGGGTAGAGCCCGCCCTTCTCCACGTAGAACAGGTGCTCCGTGTTCCTGATGAGCATCTCCTTGGTGCCGCCGCCGGCCGGGAGCAGCCCCACGCCCACCTCCACCAGGCCCACGTAGGTCTCGGCGGCGTACCGGATCCGGTCCGCGGCCAGGCACGCCTCGCACCCGCCGCCGAGGGCCATCCCCGCGGGGGCGGCCACCACCGGCTTCTTCATGTACTTGAGCCCCATGAACGCCTCCTGGAACATCCGGACCATGTAGTCCAGATCGTCCCACTCCTCCTCCTGGGCGGTGAACAGGATCAGCGGCAGGTTGGCCCCCACCGAGAAGTTGGAGCCGTGGTTGGCGATGACCAGCCCCTCGAAATCCCTCTCGACGATCTCCCGAGCCTGCATCACCAGGTTGATGATGTCGTCACCGATGGCGTTCATCTTGGAGTGAAACTCGAGGCAGGCCACCCCGTCCCCGATGTCGATTAGCGAGGCGCCGGTGTTCTCCGCCACGACTTTGTTTCGCGCCTTGAGGGAGGGCAGCAGGATGACCCCCGGCGCCACCGGCACCGGCTTGTACGCCTTGGTCTCGACATCGAAGAACTCCGTGACGCCGTGCGCGGTCCGGTAGAAGGCGGTCACGCCCTTGTCCAGCATCTCCCGGACCCACGCCGGGATCCCGTACCCCGCCGCGGTCATCTTCTCCACGGACTTCTCGAGGCCCACGGCGTCCCAGATCTCGAACGGCCCGAGCTTCCAGCCGAACCCCCACTTCATGCCATTGTCGATGTTGACCACGTCGTCCGCGATTTCGGGGATGCGGTTTGCCGCGTAGATCAGGGTCTCCGACAGGGTCCGGAAGGTGAAGGCCCCGGCCTCGTCCTTGGCGTAGTAGAGGGACTTGATCTTCTTGGCCGTACCCCCGGCCGCCTTGGCCGCCTCTACGGATCCGAACTTGACCTTCTGCTGTTCCTTGTGCTCGAACGTGTTGTAGTCCAGGGACAGGATCACTCGCTTGCCGTCCGCGTCCCGGCTCTTCTTGTAGAACCCCTGGCCGCTCTTCTCCCCGAGCAGGTTCTTCTCCAGCATCCTCTCGATGAACGGCGGCGACACGAACCGCTCCCGCTGCTCGTCATCCGGGGCGCCCTCGTAGACATTCCCCGCCACGTGCACCAGGGTGTCGAGTCCCACCAGGTCGGCGGTACGAAACAGGGCGCTCTTGGGCCGGCCGATGATGGGCCCGCTGAGCAGGTCGGTGGTCTCCACAGAGAGCTCCATTTCGGTCATGGCGGCGATGGAGCTCATGATGCTGAACACGCCGATGCGGTTGGCCACGAAGTTCGGTGTGTCCTTGGCGAACACCACCCCCTTGCCGATCTGACGCTCGCAGACTGTGGTGAGCCGTTCCGTCACCTCCGGTAAAGTGTCCGGTCCGGGCACGATCTCCAGCAGCTTCATGTAGCGGGGGGGGTTGAAGAAGTGGGTGATGAGGAACCGCTGCCGGAACCGCTCGGAGCGCCCCTCGCACATGGCCGCCGCGGAGATGCCGGAGGTGTTGGAGGTGACCACCTGGCCGGGCTCGAGCACGGACTCTATCCGCTCGAACACCGCCTTCTTGATGTCCAGACGCTCCACCACCACCTCGATGATCCAGTCCACCTCCCGGAGCAGCTCGAGATCGTCCTCCAGGTTGCCCACCCGGATGAGGTCCGCGTTCTCCTTGAGGTAGAAGGACGCCGGCTTGGCCTTGAGCGCCCCGGCCACTCCCGCCAGGGCGAGCTTGTTTCGGAACGCCGAGGACGCCTCCGTCAGCCCCTTCTTCTCGTCCTCCGGCTGAAGCCCCTTGGGCGGCAGAATGTCGAGCAACACGGTCTCGATGCCCACATTCGCCAGCTGCGCCGCGATGGTGGCCCCCATCACCCCCGCGCCGATGACCCCTGCTTTCTCAACGTTGGTTTTCATCGCACCCCCGGCCGTGGTCACGCCTGCCTTATATGCGTAACATTGCAAAGAATTCAATGGTTCCAAACCGAAACCGAGTACTCGATAAATGTAATCACAGAAATAGACCGCGACAATAATCTATTCCCGATCAATATCAAACAGAATATCGACCCTCCATTGGTCGTTTGCGGGGGTCGAGCGGGTCGTGATCACTAGCGAAGCTTCGCCGCAACCCGATTCGGAGTTACCAAAAAGAAGAACGTCGCCGTAGTCCGCGGAGGCGCGCAAACGTTTTCGGGAGGGTCTGTCCGCCTCCGGACTACGGCGGGATTCTATGGTGGTTTCTATGCGTTGGGTCTGGCCATCCTTCTTTTCAGTTGTCCAGGGCTTCGAGTGCCCGATACTGCTCGCCGAGGGCCGCCGCCGTGTCCTCGAGCTCCGGCGAGCGGATCACCGTTGTCGCATCGACACCTGGAAGCGCAAAGGACTTTTCAAATCGTTCATCGCCGACAAGGCAGGAGATAACCGTCATCGTCTCTCTGATTTTGTCGTCGACCTCGAAGAGGGCGGGGACGAACCTCCCCGGTGTCCTCTCCACCTCCCGGCGGAGCCGTCGTATCCCCTCGCCCAGGTCGAGGAGCCGGTCGCGCAGGAGCGGTCGCAGCCCCTCCGACATCTCGGTTTTCGAGGAGCGACGGAGGAAGAACTCCGCCCGTTTGAGGGGGAGCTCGATGCTGCCCACCTCCGCCACCTCCATCCGGATGAGCTCCGCCCAGTCGGAATAGCGGGCGGTCATGGCCAGCACCTTCCGCCGGACTTCGGGGACTCCCGCGGCGATGGCGTCGTCGGTGAGGGGGGTCCCCTCGAACAGCAGGGTGGCCGCCGAGAGGTACTCCTGCCAGTTGTACTTCCGGGAGCTCGTGAACCCGGGGCTTCGAATCCGGTACCGGTTCCCGTAGAAGCCGTAGACCACGTAGGGCACCATCCACCAGTCGGGGAAGTTCAATCTCCCCGCGGCGAAGAGGATGCGGTTGCACATCTGGTGGCAGACCCCGGTGAGCCCGTACAGGATGCCCGACGAGTCCTTCAACAGGGTCGGCGTGAGGGGCTTCCCGTAGACCGTTCGATCGATGTCCGCGGGATCCATACAGCAGATGATCTTCGCGAAGTCCGCCGCCCCGTCACCCTTTGCCGCGTCCGGGTGGTTGTCCGGGCCGTCGATCCCGAGGTAGCAGTCGAACTGGAGGTCGGGGTCGGCGGTTACATACGCATGGTAGATATACTGCGACAGGACTCGGTAGTACCCCCCTCTGATTCGGGTCGTCATGTCCGCTCCTTCCCTTCGGGATCGGCGTCTCCTGTTGATGTATCAAGCGTTCTCCCCCCCGGTCGATTCCACTGGTGTTTGCTGGTTGACGTAATCAATGATCTGCCGCTTGACTTTCTCCTTGGTGCGGCGGATGAAGTGCTTTTTGATCTCATACGGCAGAAATGAGGACTTGACCCCGTTCATGACCACGGTGAGCACCTCTTTGGGCCGGAGGTCGAACTGCTTGAACGTGGTGAAGTACTCATCGGTCATGGTGGTGTCGGTGATGAGGCGGTTGTCCGTGTTGAGGGTCACCCGGAGCCCGAGGTCCAGATAGAAGCGGAAGGGGTGCTCGTCGAGGCCGTTGACGGCGCGGGTCTGGGTGTTGGAGGAGAGGCATATCTCCAGGGGAATCCGGTGATCGTTGACGTAGTTGAGGAGATCCCCGTCCTCCCTGAGGCGGGTCCCGTGACCCAGCCGGTGGGCGCCGCAGTAGTGGAGGGCCTGGTGGATGCTCTCCGGACCATAGGCCTCCCCGGCGTGGATGGTGACGTTGACGTTGTTGGAGAGGATGAGGCTGAACGCCTCCAGGTGGTCCTTGGCCGGGTAGTTGTACTCGCTCCCCGCGAGGTCGAAGCCCACCACGCCGCGGTTCTTGAAGGCGACGGCGAGCTCGGCCAGCCGGAGGCTCACGTTCGGCGAGATGTTCCGGATGCCGCAGACGATGACGCCGCTGAGGATCTTGAAGTCCTGCTCCGCGTCCCTGAGGCCGGAGAGCACGGCTTCGAGGATGGTGGTGGGGGAGAGCCGCTCCTGGGTGTGGAGCACCGGCGAGAACCGCACCTCCATGTATTCGATGTTCTCGCCGGCGGCGTCCTCGGCGAGCTCGTAGGCGGCCCGGTAGAGCCCCTCCTCGGTCTGGAGGACCTTCAGGGTGATCTCGAAGCCCTTCAGGTACTCGTTGAGGGAGTCGTGCTGCTTCCCCGCGCCGATCAGCGCGGCGAGCTCCTCCGGGGTCTCCACGCCGAGGGGAATCTCCCCCCGCTCGGCCAGATCCAGAATCGTCTCGAGGCGCATGGATCCGTCCAGGTGGACATGAAGGTCCGTCTTGGGCAGATTCTTGAAGAAGCCGTAATCGAAATCCACCGTTGACTGGGATATGGCATCAAATTTACTCATGTTCATTCCATTTAATTTTCAATACATTCCCCTTTTGAACAATGTAACACATTGCGTATGCGTGTCAGTCGACAAATTCTAGTGAGAATTAAATTTTTACACGGTAACTGTATCTTGGGTGGCCGCTTTCCGGATGACGACACACAAAACAGGCCTCCGAGGTCGTTCCGTCCGGCATGGCGTCCTCCAACAGCTCGGCGGCGCTCAAAACATATGCATTCCCGGCGGGGTTCACGACCAATTTCGACTGGCGGAGCCACTCCTCCGGCGGCCACACCGCCTGGGCCACCGCGGCGCCGAAGGTCTCCTCCAGCATTTCCATGCGGCACTGGAGAACCCGGGCCTTCAGCTTCAGATGGTGAACGATATGCTTGAGAAAGACGGCCCGTTTGGCGCGGGGTTCCACCAATGTGACCGACACCTCCGGTAAGAGAAGGGCGATGGGGATGCCGGGGAGCCCGCCCCCCGAGCCGATATCGACGAGCTCCTTTTCGGAGGCGAGTACCTTCATCACTGTAAGCGCGTCGAACAGGGGACCTTTGACGAATTGATCCGCGGTCTTGGCGCCGGTGAGGTTCACCCGCCGGTTCCATCGGACGATCTCCTCGGCGTAGCAGGTCAGGTCGCGGACCGTCGTGTCGGATAGGGGCAGGTCGAGCTCGAGGAGCACGGTTTCAATCGATTTGCCGGTTGCCGACGATGGGGTCATTCTCTTCGCATCATCCTTTTTGCCCGCCGATGATCCTTTACACGCCATATTCAGCGCTTTGCCAGTAGTTTTTCTCGCTTTTTTTGCTATTATTTTTATCTGGATTTCCGCAGCACACTATTTGGGAGGCACAACATGGTAGAGACGCGGGTTGGAGAGAACATCCACTTCTGGGCTGCGACGGATGTCGGTCGTATTCGGGACCACAACGAGGACAATTTCCTCGTGGACAAGGCGCTGAACCTCTTCGTGGTGGCGGACGGCATGGGCGGCCATGCCGCCGGTGAGGTGGCGTCCGCCATCGCCGTGAACACCATGCGCGACGAGGTGGTGAAGAACAAGGATTTGATAGAGGCTTTCCGGGAGGGCTCCCAGATCGCCTCCGCCAGGGATATCACCAACCTGATGGAGCACGCGGTGCAGAAGGCCTGCGCCGAGATCTTCGAGACCGCCCAGCGGAACCCCGAGAAACGGGGGATGGGGACCACCCTCTCCTCCCTGCTCGTCATCCAGAACCGGGGATTCATCGCCCACGTGGGGGACAGCCGCATCTACCTGCTCCGGGGCGGGCGGGTGATCCAGCTCACCGAGGACCACTCCCTCGTCAACGAGCTCATCAAGCGCGGAAAGCTCACCGCCGACCAGGCCGAGGATTCCCCCTACAAGAACGCGGTCACCCGCGCGGTGGGCGTGTACGAGAGCGTGGAGGTGGACACCATCGACTTCGACGTGCTCCCGGGGGATCAGTTCCTCCTCGCCTCCGACGGGCTCACCGGCTACCTCAAGAATGAGGATATCGTCCCCACCATCGACAAGGTGAAGGGGGATGTCAAGCAGGTCCCTCAGGCGTTCATCGACTATGCCAACCAGCGGGGGGGCAAGGACAACATCACCAACATCGTGGTCAAGATGCGGGATCCCACCGGGGAGGGAAAGGACCTGCAAAAGGAGGTCAACCTCAAGATAGAGACCATCCACAACATGCCGATTTTCAAGTATCTCACCTACAAGGAGCTGGTGAAGATCATGAACATCACCCATGTGGTGGAGGTCGCCGAGGGGAAGCAGATCATCAAGGACGGGGAGGACGGGGAGGAGCTCTTCATCATCCTGAGCGGCGACGTGAAGGTGCACAAGGGCGACACGCTGCTGGTGAACCTCTCCGACGGCGATCACTTCGGCGAGATGGCCCTCATCGACAAGGCCCCCCGCTCCGCGGACGTCACCGCCCAGACGCCCACCAAGCTCCTGAAGATCACGCGGAAGGATTTCTTCGAGGTGATCCGGAAGGAGTCCGTCCTGGCCTCAAAGCTCCTCTGGAGCTTCCTGCAGGTGCTCTCGGACCGGCTCCGGAAGACCAACAAAGAGGTCTCGGGAGCGTCGGATGAGATATCGGTGGACCTGACCGAGGAGCTCTTCAACATCCCGCCCCGCCCGCGCAGGTAGGCGGTTCCGGAACTATTCTCACTGACAACCGGCCGATGACGGGAGAGACGAAGAACAGGACCCATTATCTCCGCGAGGAGTACATCTCCCGGATGAATCGGGTCGTCGACCATATCGAGCAACACCTCGACGAGTCCCTCACTCTGGATGGGCTTGCCCGGGTGGCCAACTTCTCCAAGTTCCACTTCCACCGCGTCTTCCGGGCGATGATGGGGGAGACCCTCAACCAGTTCATCAGACGCCTTCGGGTGGAGAGGGCGGCGGTGCAGCTCGTCGGCAACCCCAAGAAGTCGATTACCGAAATCGCCATCGACTGTGGTTTCTCGAGCCCGGCCACCTTCGCACGAGCGTTCAGGGAGCTTTTCGGGGTGAGCGCCAGCGCCTGGAGGGAGCAGGGCCATCCGAAGCGCAAGAACGGTCAAACGAACCGCAAGAACGGTCAAACGGATCACAAGGATAGCGAAGTCTTCTCCCATCAAATCTGCCATGTTGAGGTGGTTGGACAAACCCTTTCGACATGGAGGATTGAAATGAGCAGGAAAAACGAATCACCGTTGAAGGCGACCGTCGAGATTGTGGACATGCCGGACCGGAATGTGGTCTATGTGCGGCATATCGGCTCCTACGCGGGGCAGACCGAGGTGTTCCGGGAGACCTTCGGGAAGCTCTTCGCGTGGGCGGGACCGCGGGGGCTGATCGACGAATCGAGCGAGGTGCTCTCTGTGTATCACGATGACATGGATATTACCGAAGAGGACAAGCTCAGGATGGACGCGTGCCTGACCGTTCCGGAGGGGACGCCGGTGGAGGGAGACATGGGGACCATGATCGTGCCCGGCGGCCGGTTCGCGGTGGCCCGTTTCGAGGTCCGAGAGGACGAGTTCGGCGATGCCTGGGACTCGGTCGTGCAGGGGTGGCTGCCCGAGAGCGGCTTCCAGCCGGACGATCGCCTCTGCTTCGAAATCTGCCGGAGCCACCCCGATGACCACCCGGAGAACAAGCAGCTCGTGGATATCTGCGTCCCGGTGCGCCCGTTGTAGTCCGGCGATCCGGCTTCTAGCGGTCCCATCCAGGAGGACAACGCAGCAGCAGGGCGTGAGGGCAAGCGAGGTCTAGAAATACTTCATGAAGTGGAGCCCGTAGAAGACTTTGAACGGGGTCTTCTCTTCCTCCGAGGCCTGATCGATCTGATCGTCGTGCATCCCTCGACACAGGGAGTCGGTCGCGTAGTGCTCGCAGGTCTGCTGATACATCGTCGCGATGAGCCGCACCTCGGCGCCGATACCGAACCCGGGCAGCGGGTAGAAATCCAACCGGATGATGCCGGCCACCTCGGGCCCGAACTGCTTGAAATACTCGGGGGTTTCGGGCTCCGGTTCCTCGACGTCCCAGGCGTCTTTGTAGGATTCTCCGGTCCCGACGGACTCGCTCGAGAAGACCCTCGCGCCCTCGTTGATGGGGATGAAACCGTTGACGAAACCGAGCTTCACGCCGAGGGAGGGCTCGATGAGGAGCGCCTTGAGGCGAATCGGGATGTGGGCCATGAACACGGGGCCCACGGAGAGATCGAAGGATCGTTTGTAGTAGAGCTCGAATTCCGTATCCTCGTAGGGCCTGAGGTTCAGGAGCGAGAGATCCAGCCCGATGGAGAAGAAGCGGAACGGCCGGACCTGCAACCCCAGTGCGAAGCCGCCTCCCATCGCCCAGCCGACGCCGTTTCCGGAGCACTCCGTGAAGTCGGCGCCGCCGGCCACGCAGCTGTGGCCGCCCAAGGAGAGGTACATCCCCAGATCGGTCCTGAACCCCGGGGCCTTCGATCGCAGCTCCGTCTCATCGGCGAAGAGCGCGGGAGCAGTCAACAACCCCGTGATCAGGATCACCGAGAAGAGGAGTCGTAAACGCATGGTATGGGTCGTCACTGTCATCTCCCTAGAATCGCCAATCGAGCAGCAGTCCGAACGTCAAGAGATTCAATGAATCCAGGTGTCGGATAGGTGAATGGATCGTGTCCCGCTCGCTGGGGGTCGTGAACGGCGGATCCTGCGTCTCCATCGCGTACTCGTTCGGCTTGGCCTTCGCGTCGGTTCCGGATCGCCACATGCTTGGCATCTTGTACTGCATCAGGAGCCCGAACCCGAGTCGATTGTCCAGGATACGGGCCATCACCCCCAGATCGAACGCCGCGTAGAACGTGAACGCGGACAAAGTGAAATAGTACTGGACACTCTCGGAGACCTCGTCCGGTACCACGCCCTGATCCTGATAGTACTGCAGACCGCTTCTCCGCTTCAGCCAGATGCCGGAGGTGGAGACATGGTTGAAGCCCATTCCGACGCCGATGAACGCCTCGACGAGGCTGATGGGGATGGTCAACCGTACCGTGGGACGGACGCCGATGGTCGTGTACTTTTTGAAGTCGTACTCATTGGTTTGGGAGATGATTTGCAGATCGGGGTCGTTGACATAGTCGAATCCGAAGTCGGCGTAGTAATCTCCTTTTAGGAAATCCATGTCGCCGACGAGGGCGATCTGGATTAGCGGATGGACCTGGTAGTACGCTTGGACACCGATGTGGATGACGGGGGAATACAGATCCTTGAGGTGTCTGTTGCGGGAGACATTCAAAGAGTAGCCGACATTGACCCCCAGCCCGAGCCCCCGGAGGTCCTCGTCTTTCTCCATCAACGCCGGTTGCTCCCGGGCGGCTTTCCAGCGCTCCCCGAGGCGGGTGATCTCCTCCTCCTCCTCCTCTACTTCCTCGTCCGACGACAGATACTCGGGAGCGCTGGTCGCGCCCGAGATGCCGCTGGTGGTGGCGCCCTTGTTGCCATTGTTATCGGACGAGCTGTCCGAGATGACCTCGTCATCCGTGGCCTGCAGCCGGATGTTGTTGAGGGGCTTGACGATCCGCCGGACCCCGGAGAGCAGCGCCTGCTCCAACTCGAAGTAGTTGTTGCCTGCGACCCGCTTGGTGGTGATGAGGTTCCCCTTCTGGGCATCATGGATTTCCAGGACGGCCATGATCTGGGTCGCGTTCGCCTCCAGCGTGCCCGTGATGACGAACTCCGCCTTGACGAGCCGCGCGAACTCGACGCCGCAATCGCTGGAGCACGAGGACATCCTCTTGCGGTACTTACGGGCCAGCTGACGCTGATATCTGGTGCTGATGACCTTGCACGAAGTGGTCTTCGAGGATATCTGGTCACGGACCTTCGCCGTCAGCTCGACAATCTTCCGTCTCACCTTGGGGTTGTTCGACGACACCTGAATATCCATGACCACCACAGTGGGCCGGTTATCGGAGCGCCTTGCGCGTCTGCGTTTGCCGTGGGCCAGGTCAGCAGAATGTAGAAGCGCTATTAGAAGCAGTACATTTACTAGTAGTCTCATCAAAGACCTATCTTCAGAATCTGTGGGGCGCAATTCTAGCAGGGTTTTCGAATTTGAACAGACCACAGTTGGGTCAATTCGACATTATCCAGCAATAACATGGTGTTAAAGGGCCCATTTTGTACAAAGAAGACCACTGATGCCGCATTTCGAAGCGCCGTTGACGCGATTTGTCGAGGAGAGCCTCCATTTTTCGGCGGGACCGCGAGCCCTTGTTTTTGATACCCCATGCGAGATTCGGGGTATATTCTGATATCGCTTTTCGTCTCGACCCTCAAAAAGGAGCACCTGATGACGGCCTCTGAATCACGCGTTCTCATCATCCATACCGGGGGCACGGCGGGCATGCGCGGAACCGCGCGCGGATACGAACCGACCCCCGGCCACCTGCGCCGTCTGATGTCCGAGAACATGCGGTTTCGGGCTCCGGAGATTCCGGATTTCGATGTAGTGGAGCTCTCCCCGCTTCTCGACAGCGCCAACATGAGCCCTGTTGAATGGCGACAGATGGCGATGACTATAGAAGAGTACTATGACAAATATGATGGATTCCTATTGATTCACGGCACGGATACCATGGCCTACTCCGCCGCGGCCCTCTCCTTCATGCTCGAGGGGCTCTCGAAGCCGGTGGTGCTCACGGGATCTCAGATTCCCCTGTCGGAGGTCAGAAACGACGCCTTCGACAACCTCCTCGGCGCCCTGATGATTCTGGGGACCTTCCATCAACGATTGGCC
Source organism: Polyangia bacterium (assembly GCA_050304755.1). Taxonomy (GTDB): domain Bacteria; phylum Myxococcota_A; class Polyangia; order JAAYKL01; family JAAYKL01; genus CAYWLQ01. Next base: position 16,068 of record JBNLED010000159.1, read on the forward strand.
GAGGTGTTTATTTACTTCGACAACCACCTGTATCGGGGCAATCGCGCCACCAAGACGAGCTCCGACGCCTTCTCGGCGTTCGACAGCCCGAACTTCCCCCCGGTGGCGACGGTCGGTATCGACATCGACTTGGACCTCAAACTGACCCGGCGATCGCCGCGAAACCCGCCGCACCTCTCGGTGGTCGGGATAGGGGACGCGGTGGTGGCGGTGGTGAGACTCTTCCCCGGGATCAGTACGCCGCTTTTCACGGGCCTGCTCTTAGGCCCGGTTCAGGGGGTCGTGCTCGAGTGTTTCGGGGCGGGGAACGCTCCGAGTCGAAACCGGGCGCTGATGTCGGCCATCTCGGAAGCGACGGGGCGGGGTGTCGTGGTGACGGCAGTCTGCCAGCCGATTCGCGGCACGGCGAATCTCGTCATGTATGAAACCGGGCGGGCGTTGATGGAATCCGGGGTCGTCAGCGGCTTTGACATGACCACGGAGGCCGCCCTGGCCAAGCTCTTCTACCTGTTCGCCAAGGGGTATTCCCCCAGGAAAGTCGCGAGCAAGCTGGGGCGCGACCTCCGGGGAGAGCTTACCCCGCCCGGCAAAGGGGCCCATCATCTGGAGGAGACCCGGAAACGGCTGAAGCGCTTTCAGGACTTCCGTTCCAGTTGACTAAAAAACTCGACCTGCTGTCAAAAAAGTAGTCGCCGACTCCCAGCTCTTTGTCATCGTAGTACGCCTCGCCTTCATTCATATCGTCGGCCACTTCGTCGAGTGCAACGACATCTATCATCTTCATGGTTTTCGGTTGGCCCTGGTCATCTACAAGAGAATCCCAAAGGGCTTCCATGGTGCGAATCCGCTCTATGTGGCTCAGTTTTTGAGTTCATCAATATTTATATCGCGTCCTTACCTGTGAGCCTCCGTTGCCGAACTCCCCAAGAATATCGTTTTATCATCAACCCCCAATACCGCCGCTTGGGGCTCAGACCACTCGTCTGGGCGCTCCCGGCGCGGCGCGGGTGACAATCTCGTAGTTGATGGTGCCCGCCAGGCGGGCGAGGTGCTCCGCGGTGATGACCTCGTCGCCCTGGCGTCCCAGGAGGACCACTTCGTCGCCGGTGTCGATCCCGGGGACGTCCGTCCCGTCCACCATCATGAGGTTCATGCAGATCCGCCCGAGCACCGGCGCCCTCGCGCCCCGGACGAGCACGTGCCCCACGCCCGAGAGGCGGCGGTCGTAGCCGTCCGAGTACCCCACCGGCAGGACGGCCAGGCGGGTCTCCCGGGTGGTGCGGACGGTCCTGCCGTAGCCGACGAACTCGCCGGCGGCCACCGTCTTGACCTGCGCGATCCGTGTCTTCCAGGTCATGACGGGGGCGAGGTCCAGGGCGTTCCGGCCGAGGCTCCGGGCGGAGACGCGGGTCTCGCCGGAGGGCCACAGGCCGTACATCCCGATCCCCACCCGGACCATCTCGAAGTAGGTGTCGGGGAAGAGGATGGCGGCGGCGGAACACGCGGTGTGGGGGACCGGGATGTCGATCCCCGCGTCGCGCAGCTGCCCAAGGGACTCGTTGAACCGCCGGAGCTGGTGCTCGGCGAAGGCGTGGTCCGTGGTGTCCTCGATATCGGCGAAGTGGGTGTAGGCCCCCTCGACGGTGACGCCGGCGTCTCGCAAGCGGCGGGCCGTCGCCACGAGCGCCTCTCCGAAGAGCCCCTGACGGTTGGTGCCGGTCTCGATCTTCAGGTGGGCCGTCCGCGGCCCGCCAGAGACCCGGCAGAGGGTGTCGGCCGCCGCTTCCGAGGCCACCGTCAGTCGCAACCCGGCCCCGACGGCTTGCGCCGTGCTCCCCGGGTGGACCGGACCGAGGACGAGCACCGGGACCTCGATCCCGGCGGCGCGGAGAGCCAGCCCCTCCGCCGACGAGAAGACCCCGAGCCAGTCCGCCCCGGCCTCGAGGACGATCCCGGCGGTCTCCGGCATGCCGTGGCCGTAGGCGTTGGCCTTGACCACCGCCATGAGGCGCCGGTCCCCCACCAGCGTCCGGAAACGCCGGATGTTCCCCGCGAGGGCGGCGCGATCGATCTCCACCCAGCAACTGCCATCGTCGATAGTGACATCCCGGAAATCCATGGGGCCACCCTATCAGTCCCTCGCGCTCTTCTCAATCGCATTCAAAGCTGCTAGAGCACAACTCGACATCGAGACGCGAATGGGTCCCGATATCCCGGCGACGCGTCGCGTCGCGATTGAACCGCCGGCACAAGCGAGGTAAAATCGATTCATGAACGCGGATTTCGCCCCCATCGAAAAAATCACCCAACTGGCCGAACGGTGTATCGTTCATATTAAGAACCGGACCGGGATGACGCTCGACAGCCGCATCGAAACCCTCAGCGTGGTGGACTTCTTCATCAGGGATATCCTCACCGAGGAGGGGGGCGGCGAGCTCCCGCCGGTGGGGGACTATCGCCGGGCGGACGCTATGCACCTCCTGGCCCCCTCCATCGGCGCCTATTTCGGTGAGGTGGTGCGGCGGACCTTTCCCTGCCGCTGGCGCGCCGATTCGGACGACCCCAAGTCGTGGGTCATCGAATTCGACCATGTCCCCCTGCGGTTCAGCCCCATCGGCGCCGCCGCCGAGGCGCTGCTCGAGCAGTACGCCGAGGGCTGGGGCGCCGCCCTCGCCACCTCTCAGGAGGAGACCGAGGCCCTCGGCGAGCGGTTGAGCGCCGCCCCCCCGGTCCCCGAGGACGAGTTCTTCGCCCTCACCACCCGCCTGGAGGTCCTCCAGATCGCGGTGGAATGGCTGCGGGCCCACATAGAGCTCCAGGAGACCCCGCCCCCGGACTACTACTCAAAAGAGGACTATGACGACCTCTTCAACAGCTGACGCTGTCTGGAGGGATCGAATTTCCGCCCTCCGCGAGGCGCGCCTCGAGCGGAAAATGCGGGTGTCCACGGGACCGGCGGGGCCCGAGATGCAGACCCCGGAGGGCATCAAGATCAACTTCTGCTCCAACGACTACTTGGGGCTGGCGGCCGATCCCGAGCTCCGCGATGTCGCCGCCGAGGCCTTCCGTCGCTGGGGCGTGGGGGCCGGGGCCTCCCGCCTCGTCTCCGGGAACCACGCCCCCCACGAAGCCTTGGAGTCGCGGGTCGCCGAGTTCATGGGGACCGACGGCGCGGTGCTGTTCAGCTCCGGTTACCAGGCCAACGTGGGCGCCCTCTCGGCCCTCACCGCCGAGGGGGACATCATCTTCTCGGATCAACTGGTGCACGCGAGCCTGGTGGACGGGGCGCGTCTCTCCAAGGCCGAGGTCCGCGTCTTCAGACACGGCGACCTCGCCCACCTCGAATCCCTCCTGGCCGCCGCGCGCCCCCCGGGCCTGAAGCTCATCGTCACCGACGCGGTCTTCAGCATGGACGGAGATATCGCAGATCTGCCGGGCATGGCGGCACTCGCCGAGACCCACAACGCGGCGATCTACCTCGACGAGGCCCACGCCCTCGGCGTCATGGGCCCGGGGGGGCGGGGGCTGGCCGCGGCCCTCGGCGTAGCGGACCGGATCGCCGTCCGGCTCGGGACCTTCAGCAAGTCCGCCGGGATCTCCGGCGCCTTCGTGGCCACCTGCACGGACGCGTCGGCGCTCCTCAAGAGCACGGCCCGAAGCCTGCTCTACTCCACGGCGCCCCCCGCCGCGATGGCCGAGACCATCATCGCCGGTCTCGAGCGGGTGCGGACGGCCGATGGCCGCCGCGAAACACTCCGGCGGAATGTCGCCCTGTTTCGCGAGCTGGCCGGGGACCGGCTGCCGTTGCACCCCTCCGAAACCCCCATCCAGCCCATCGTCACCGGCACCGAGGCGCGGACGATGCGCGCCTCGGAGGCCCTCTGGCGCCGGGGCTACTTCGTCCAGGGGATCCGCCCCCCCACGGTGCCCAAAGGGATGTCCAGGCTGCGGATCACCCTCGGCGCAAGGCACACCGAACCCCAAATCCGCGGGCTGGTCCGGGCCCTCGAACAGGTCCTGGCGGAGGACGGCCCATGACCGGGCGGGGCATCTTCGTCACCGGAACCAATACGGACGTGGGGAAGACCGTCATCACCAGAGGCATCACCGGAGCGCTGGCGCGAAGGGGCGTCAGGGTCGTGGCGGTCAAGCCGGTGGAGAGCGGCGCCGCCGACGGTCCCCAGGACGCCATGGCCCTCGCCCGGGTCGCCCATACGCCGTTCGAAACCGCCGAAGTCTCGGTGTACACATTCCGCGATCCGGTCTCCCCCCACCTCGCGGCCGCGCGGGAGGGGAGAACGATAGACCGTCAGCCCATCCTCGAATTTCTCTCCGGCTGGACCGCGCGGGCCGAGGTGGTCATCGCCGAGGGGGCCGGCGGCTTCCTGGTGCCGCTCTCCGATCACATGACATATGCGGAGGTCATCGCGGACAGCGGCTTCGATCTCGTCATCGTGGCCCCGAATATTCTGGGCACCATCAACGCCACGCTTCTCACGATTGAAGCCGCCCGAACCAGGGGCATTCCCGTCACCGGAGTGATCCTCAACGGCGCCCCGGCGACGCCGCTGGGAAACCGGGAGGCCATCCAATCCTACGGCCAAGTGCCCGTGTTGGGGGAGTTTCCCGAGGTCTCGCGGCTCGATGACGCCGTCCTGGCGGATCGGGCCGAGTCCGCCATCGACCTGAACGGCCTGTTGTCATCGACAAAAAAGTAAAAAAAGTTCGATCCGTTCCTTCGGCACGTCTCACTATTATAGCGACAGTCACTAGGGCCGCGGTAGGGAATAAGAGGGTTTTTCTTTCCTTTCCTTTCAGTTGCTTAAATACAGTCTTCTTCTCCTTCTTACCTTCCTGTCTTGCCAGAGGACAGGAAGGTTTTTTTTGCCCGGAAGAAGTCCGAATGCTCACCGAGGATTAGGTTAGGACCGCGTCCTGTTCTTGAATTTGCTCACCCGACGTCCGGCAGCTTCAGGGGCAGCTCGAGAATCCGCCGATCCTCTCCGTACAGGAACACGTATGTGGCGTACGTGCTGAGCACCCGCTTGGTGTACCCCCGGGTCTGCTCGTAGGGGATCTGCTCGATGAAGAGATCCACGTCCCTCGAGGAGATCTCCCTGAGCCATCGCCCCACCGCGCCTTCCCCCGCGTTGTATCCGGCGATGGTGAGCACCGGGTGGTCCGCGAACAGGTCGTTGAGCCGGGAGAGGTAGGCGGCGCCGAGGGTGATATTGACCTCGGGTTTCCGAAGGCTCTTGCGGTTGACCTTGATCCCGATCTCCTTGCCCATGCTCCTCGCCGTCGGGAGGATGAGCTGCATCAGGCCGATGGCGTTGGCCCAGGACTCGATGCCCGGGTTGAAGCCGCTCTCCTCCCGCATGATGGCCCAGATCAGGTGGGAGCTCACGGTGCTCTTCTCCGACGCCGAGAGCACCTCCTCCTCGTATACCGTAGGGTAGGCGAGGGTCCACGGGGCGAGATCCCGGTCCGCGGGGTACCGCTGCTGCCAGCTCACGTCCCCGTGCTTGGTCGTCTCCCGGGCCTCGTGGTAGTCGCCGGACATTCGCTGCACCGCCGAGACGATCCAGTTGACCTCCGGCGGCAGATCGGGGGTCTTGAGCAGGTGCCTGAGCTCCAGTTTGCTGTGGTCCGTGAGCCCGAGCCGGAAGAGCTCCACCGCGACGGCCAGGTGGTGGAAGTCGTCCATGAGCGATCTCGGGAAGCGCACCGAGGCGCTCCCCCCCTCGGGGGCGAGGGTCTCGATGAGCGCCTTGGCCTGCTTGGGGCGGAGGGCGGAGAGTCGGTTGTACGCCAGCACCATGTAGCAGGAGAGGGGGGCGGAGGCGATCACGTGCTCGTAGCGGCCCACGGCGTGCTCCACATCACCTATCATCTCCTCGATCCGGCCGAGCCAGTACCCGGAGCGTCCGGCGGTGTACCAGCCCCGCTCGTTCGGGAAGAGCTCGTAGTATTTGGCGAGCACCTCCCGCGCCTCGACGAATTCGCCGTGGGTGATGAGGTCGTGGGAGAGCGTCCAGAGGGCCTCCGCCCGCATATCCCCGGTGGGGTAGAGCTCCGGCAGCGAGGCTAGGAGCTCGGCGAACTTCTCCCGGTTCCCCGTGCTCTGGTAGCACTTAGCGGCCCGCAGCCGGGCGTCGTCGGCGAATGAGTGCTTCGGAAACTCGGACTCCACCCGGCCGAACATCGCGATGGCGTCCTCGGTGCGATCGGCGGAGAAGAAGGCCTTGCCCCCGCGGTACAGGGATCGGATGCGGAGGTTCGGATCCGAGCAGTCGTCGGCCACCCCCCGGAACAGGTCGGCGGCCCGGCCGAAGTCCCGCTGGTTGGCCACGACGATGGCCTGCTCGAAGCGGGCCTTGCAGCGCAGCTTCCCTCCCTTCCGGGCGAGCCGGATCACCTGGTCATACGCCTTCTCGGCCCGCTCGTTCTTCATCTTCCGTCGGAGCGTCGAGGCCTCGTCGTAGGCCTTCTCGGCCGCCCGCCTCACGGGGCGCGCCTTCGGTGCCTCCAGCCCGAGCACCGACAGGAACGCCGCTTCGTGTTTCTCGGCCCGGTCGGTCCAGTATCCGTAGGGGGACTGCGCTCTCAGGTCCGCGATGAGCGAGAGGGCGGCCTTGGCCTCGTCATCTTTGAGGTCCATGCACGCCATGCACTCGACGATACGGCTCTTGGCCTCCTGGCGGCTCCGGGACGAGGGCCATTGATCCAGGAAGCGCTGGTAGGCCTCCACCGCGCCCCGGGTCTCCCCCTTGAGCCGGAGCGCGTCCGCATGGACCATCGCCGCGTCCGGCTTGAGCGTGCTCTCCTCATCCACGCGGGCGGAGAGGGCGATGGCTTCGTCGTACTTTTTCAAATCGAGGGCGGCCCGGGCGGCCTGCTCCAGGGCCAGATCCGCGACGAGGGGGAGCTCCTCCGCCAACTTGGGCAGCGCCTCGAACGCCCGGGCGTTGTCACCGAGACGTCCCGCGAGGTATGCGGCCATGAAGCGGGCTCTCGGGGTGAGCTCGATATCGGAGGTGTTCTCGGCGATCTCGTCGAAGAGCGCCATGGCCTCCGGCAGCCGATCCTCCTTGAGCGCCAGCGCCGCCTCCCCGTCAGCGAACCAGGGGCGATAGTCCTCGATGGAGACGAGACCGTTGGTCTTTTCGACCGCCTTCGGCGGCTGGCGGTGAGGCGGTTGTGAAGGGAACCGCTGGACCCTCATCGGTGGGGTGGAGCCGCACGAGACAAAAACCAGATAGAAGAGCATAAAGTAAGGGAAACGCATTTTCATACCCTGTAAATTAACTATTCGGGATGTCAAACGCCAATTTTCTGACTGACGGTGCTTCCTGCCCGGAGGGTTCGGCCCAAAACGGGATATCCGAGGCGGGACCGGGAGTCCGTCCCTGCCGCGATCATTCGGGGCGGAGGTAAGAATTTGCTCGTACTGCTATTTTGCAGTGAGCGTGATTTTAAGGAGTTCTTATCGACAAATGTCAATCTTGACATGAAGACGATATACGCTGTATCGTGTCCAACCTTGAGTCATCGTTATTATTTTTGGATTACATGGCTAGTAATAGAGACCGAAAGGAGAGCATTCGATGACGCGGAAGATGTTAATGTCGGCAATTGTGATGCTGTTCGTCCTGCAGGCCGGTCAGGCGAGCGCCAAGGAGGGCCTTTTCGGGGCCGGCGCCCGGTTCACCTGGGACAACTACAAGGCGCCCCTCTTGGTTCAGCGTGACCCCGCCACCGGGGAGAACATCGAGCCCAACAAATTCGGCAGCCCCAGCTTCGCCGGTGAGTTCCACGTGATCCCCATCGACCGGCTGGTGATCTCCCTCAGCCTGGATGTCGGGATGATGAGCTACAAGGTGTTTCCGTTCCAGACGGGCGATGCGGAGACAGAGTACGAGATCAAGGCCACCTACTTCACCTTCGGGTTCCTGCTCGGCGCGAAGTTCTACATCATCGAGCCCACCCCCAAGAAGGCGACGTTGTACGTCTTTCTCGGCGGCGGGAAGTACTTCTCGAAGCTCAAGAACGACGATCCCAACGCGGACGCGACCCTGGACGCGGAGTTGGAGGCCGTCGGAAAGCTGGCCTCCCCCACGGTCATCAAGCTCGCCCTGGGGGCGGAGTTTTTCGTGACCAACGGGTTCAGCGTGGGGGCCGACATCCTCGGCTTTCGCATCAACTTCGCCTCCTATGACAATTCGGGGCTCGGGGCCATGGCCAGCTCCTATTCCGGGGAGCAGAAGTACATGAGCTTCAGCATCTACTCGGCGCTGACGATGAACTTCGGCTTCAGCGGTAAGGGCGGTAAATCGAAAGACAAGGACTGGGAGTCCGACGAGGAGGCCTGGAGCGGGGGCGGCTCGACCGAGGGAAGCGCCACGGCCGGAGAGGGCGCCACGGCCGGCGACGCGGGCGGTGACGACGGATGGGGGACCCCGTCGGAAGACACCTCGGGCGGCGGGAATGACGGCTGGGGACAGCCGGCTGATGGCGGCGGCGGCGGCGATGGTTGGGGCTCTCCCGCGCCCCAACCCGCGGACGGTAACAGCGGCGGCGGATGGGAAGCGGCGCCTCCTCCGTCCAGCGGCGGCGACGACGGCGGCGGCGGCGGTGCCGCGAAGCCGAAGCCGAAGAAGCCGAAGGCCGGTGGCGGCGGCTCGACCCCCCCGCCCCCCCCTCCGGGATACTGATCACTCTGCGGCGGGGGACGCAGGAGCTCGTCAGATGTTCAGCTATCTCTTGATACATCAAAATCGCATATAATTATTCGAATTCTTGATTGTCGCCCACTCAAAGAGGCATAAGAAAAAAGCGGTTTGGCACCATATAAATTTCTAATTTGAGACGGAAAGACATGTCATCGATAAACACAAGACCAGCTCATCACTTGGCGCAGCTATCCTATTGCCTGCAGCTGCTGAACAAGAAAAACATCTTGCTCCTGGGAGGCGAATACTCCCTGGCCTCCTATCTCGCCCATTCCGACACGGCGTGTGTTATCGCCGTGAGCCCCGACGCGCCGGAGGCCGCGTGGCAGTCCCTCGATGACGAGGTCGAAATGGAGCATGTCGTCATGTCCCATGATGTGCTGGATTTCGATGACGGGGTGTTCGACGCGGTGGTCATCCCGGATCTGTCGGGGCTCTCCAATCCCATCGTCACGCTCGAGGAGGCCAAACGGGTGCTCCAGCCCTCGGGGATCGTCATCATCGCCTCGCCCAATCCCGAGGCCTCCGAGGCGTCGCCGGACTCGAAACCCCTCGACTACTATGCGCTCTACGAGGTGATGGCCGGGGTATTCCCCAGCGTCCAGATGATCGGGCAGTCCCCCTTCGCGGGCTACGCGGTGGTGGATCTGGCTTGTGAAGACGAAGATATCGAAATCAATTTCGACGCCGAGCTGATGGCCGGGGAGACCGAGGCCATCGAGTGGTTCATCGCCGTCTGCGGCGAGGTCCCGGCGGCCTTGGAGCCCTATTTCATCATCCAGGTCCCCAAAGCCGATATGGGCATGGGGGACCCCGAAGATACAAAGGCCCTCACCGAGGTGAGCGATCAGCTGGCGGAGGCCAGGCGGGAGTTGGGGAACCGGGGGGTGCGAATCGAATCTCTGGAGAAGAAGCTCGAAGAGGAGCTGATGCAGTCCGAGGAGGCGCGGGCCCGGGCGGTGAAGCTCTCGAAGGAGCTCGAGGACGAGCGCCGGGCCACGACGAAGAAGCAGCTCGAGGACGAGTTCACCAAGCGCAGCGTCGACATCGATCTGCAGGGGGAGCTGCGGGAGACCCAGAAGCAGCTCCGCCTCGCGGAGCAGCGCGCGACCTCGGCGGAGGCGGGGCGGGACGAGCTCATCGAGCGGATGCGGAACGACGTCGCGGAGCTCGACCGGCTTAGGGATCGCCTCCAGAAGCTCGACGAGAAGCCGCGACAACCCGCGCGGGACGTGGAGACCCTCAAGCAACTCCGGTTGGCGGAGGAGCGGGCGCGATCCGCGGAGGCCGCCCGGGACGAGCTCATCGAGAAGATGCGGAGCGACGCCAAGGCGCTCGATCGCCTGCGAAATCGACAGGACAGCGTCCAGGAGCGGATACGGAGCGCTGAAGATCGCGAGACGGCGCTGAAGAGTGAAATCACACAACAGGTCAAGGCGCACGAGGAGCGGGTTTCGGCGCTGACAGGGGAGATCGCCGCGCTCAGGAAGCAGCTGGAGCAGACCCGGACCGCGGAGGAGAGCGCCCGCGCCGCGGTGGAGACGGCCCAGACCGCCGATGAGAGCGTCCGAGTCGCGGAGGAGAGAGCCCGCGCCGCGGAAGAGAGCGTCCGGGCCGCGGAGGAGAAGGCCCGGGCCGCGGAGGAGAAAGCTCGCGCTGCCGCGGAGCAGGTCCGGACCGCGGAGGAGAGGGTCCGCGCCGCGGAGGAGCAGGCCCGGGCCGCGACGGAGCAGGCTCGGACCGCCGAGCAGGAGAGACCCCGTTCGGAGGAGAAGTCGAGGTCGGAGGAGGAGTCCGAACCTTCTGCGCCCGCGGCGGATTCCGAGCTCTCGGCGTTGGCCAAGGAGAACGCCCTGATCGAAGAACGATTGAGAGAGACCGCATCCAAGCGTCAGCGGGCGGAGGCGGAGATTCAACGGCTGGAGGCCCTGGTGCGGGACCTCATCGTCAGGCTCGAAGACGGCGGTGTCGCTGTCGAAACGGTTCCCGCGGACACCTCGTGCGAGGAGGTGGCGTTGAAGGAGCAGGTCGAATCCCTCGAGGCGGAGGTGGCGGCGCTGATGGGGGCGCGCTCCGGTCAGCACCGCGCCCGCGTGGAGGCCGAGCTCGAGCTGTCGATGACCGCCGTGAAGCTGGCCGAGGCCGAAGCCGCCCTCATGGCTCAGGATGTCACCGCGCGGAACCTCGCGGATGGCAGTTGTCTGTCCGAGGTGGAGCGGCTGACGAAGATGGTCGAATCCCTCGAGGCGGAGGTGGCGGCGCTGATGGGGGCGCGCTCCGGTCAGCACCGCGCCCGCGTGGAGGCCGAGCTCGAGTTGTCGGCGGCGACGATTCGCCTGCAGGACGTGGAGGAGGCGCTCGTGTCGCAGGGGCTGGCCCTCCGTGCCAAGGAGGAGGCCCTCGAGCAGCACCGCCGGGAGATCGAGGCCCTAAACCAGGCCCAGTCGTCGGGGGACGCGGCGGGGCTGAAGGTGGCCGAGCTGGAGGGGGAGCTGCAGGCATGCCGATGGCGGATCGATGAGCTGGAGGCCCGAAATCAGGATCTGTCCGCCCGTTGTGGCGACGCGGCCGCTTCGAGCGGAGACGCCGCCGAGGAGCTGCTGGCGTTGGTGGATGAGAGCCGGGCCCAAGTGGCGGCGCATCGGGAACGGATCAGCGCCCTCGAGATCGCCCTCGGGCAGCGGACCGAGAGCGTCAACGCGCTCTTCGAAACCCTGGAGAATCGGCTCGCGAGCAATCGGGGGGGGGCGGACCGCGTCACCGCCCTCGCCGAAGAGAACCGGAAGCTCAGCGCCGCCCTGGATGCCGCGGAGCGCCGCGAACGGATGCTGGACGAGGAGATTGAGAGCAAGGAGGATCGCGCCGCGCGGCTGCGCACGGATCTGGATCGCGCCAACCAGCGGGTGGCCGAGCTGGAGCAGGAGATAACCGAGGCCAAGTCCGATCGCGCGCGCTTCGAGAGGAACCTGGGGGAGATATCCAAGGCCCTCGATGAGGCGAGGGAGGAGGCCCGCCGCACGAAGCAACGGGCGGAGTCCGCAGAGGCATCGGCCGAGGAAGCGCGGCGGCGTTCCGACGCCGTCTCCATCGAGCTTCGAGGCGCCCGATCCAAAATAGACGAGCTGACCAAAGAGATGCGGGATCGGGAGCGGGACAGCGAGACGCGCATCAACGAGGCGAGGAAGAGCGCGGCGGAGGACAAGGGCCGCCTGGAGGGGTTGAAGACCGAGCTGGAGCGGGCCTCGAACGAGCTGAAGGAGGAGATCCGGAAGGGCGAGGCGTTACAGGCGTCCGTGGCGTTGCTCAGCGAGCAGCTCGCGAGCGAGGCCAAGATCTCACACCTTGCGGGGGCGGACGCGGCCAGGACCTCGGGAGAGGTGGGCGCCCTCCGCCTTCAGCTCCAGCGCCACGCGGATGAGCTCAAGGAGAAGGAGGTGGAGATCGAGACGGGGCTCCGGGTGGTCGCCACCCTGCGGGAGGAGGTGTCGCGGCTGGTGTCGAGGCTTCGGAGCGCGAAGGCCGTCGAGGTGGCCTCCGGCGGGGACGAAGAGGCGACGGCGGCGGAGACCGAGGCGCTCACCGCGGAGACCGAGGCGCTCACTGCGGAGGTCGAGACCCTCACCGCGAGGACCGAGGCGCTCACCGCGGAGACCGAATCCCTCACCGCGAGGACCGAGGTGCTCACCGCGGAGGTCGAGGCCCTCCGGGCGAAGCTGAGCCAGAACGAGGCGGACTTCGCGCAGATGAAGGCGGAGGTCGCCGAGTACCGCGACAAGATCAGGACCGACGAGGACGAGATCTCCGAAGCCCAGGAGATGATCGCCGAGATGGAGGCCAAGGTCGTGGCCGTCAACCAGTCCAAGGTGGGGATGTCCGTGGAGCTGGCCGACGCCATCCAACAATCGGAGCGATTGCGGCTGGAGCTGAACCAGGTCAAGGCCAAGGAGAGCAGCCTGACCGCGGAGATCACCGGCCTCAGGGCCAAGCTGGAGCAGGCCGAGGCGGAGTCCCGGGAGGCCGAGGAGGCCATCACGGAGATCAAGGAGAACGCCGAGGGCGTCGAGGCGCTGAGACAGCAGGTGGAGGAGAAGGAGAAGTTGGTGGGCTCCCTGACGGATCAGCTCGAGGAGCGGGAGCGGCGGGCCGCGACGCTGGAGCGCAAGAACCGCGTCCTCTCGGAGCAGATCCGGGAGCACGAGAGCGATGTGTCCGCGTGGAATATGGAGCTCAAGCTCCGGAGCGCCCGGATCTCTCAGTTGGAGCGGGAGCTGGCCGAGGCGAGGCAGCGGAAGTAGATGCCTTTGCGGGTTTGCGTTTTTTCCATATGACCACTACATTTATCTGACGATATGGATACCTCACAAGAACGGCAGAGATTATTTGAGCGCTTCGGCCGGGAGTACTCCGGCGGAGAGATGATTTTCATAGAGGACGAGGAGGCCCAGGAGATCTTCATGATCGTCGAGGGGCGGATTCGCCTCATCAAGAAAGTCCGGGCCGTGGAGCGGGACCTGGTGGTACTGAGGGCCGGGGATATCTTCGGGGAGACCGCACTCCTCTCGGGGGGACGGCAGCCCTTCTCGGCGGTATCCCTCGGGGACTGCAAGGTGCTCGCGTTCAACGCCAAGGACTTCGAGAGCATGCTCAGGGGACAGTCGGACGTGGCGATAAAGTTCATCCATCAGCTGGTCCGGCGGCTGCACGCGTCCGAGGAGCGCATCGAGAACATGATGCTCAAGGACAGCCAGAGCAAGATCGTCAATACGCTCATCAAGCTGGCGGACAGCACCCGGGCCGGCTCCGGCGACCGGGTGATGCTGGGGCTCACGCCCATCGAGCTCTCCTCCCGGATCGGCCTCGATGTCGACTCCGTGAAGCGCGGCATCTGGCAGCTTCGTGAGAACAAGTACCTCCGAATCGTGGACGAGAAGATCGAGATCTTCAACGTGGAGGCGCTGAGACAGCTCTACCGTCTCATGGGGATGGAGGAGGAGCTCAAGCGGACCTGACCGGCCGCCGGGCACCGCCGCCGGATACATCGTCGAACCTCGAGCCGAGGAGTAAACAATGAAAAGAGGCCTAGTCTTCATTTTAATATCGACCGTCGCGCTCGCGTCATCGGCCGCCGTCGCCCGCTCCGTCTACCTCAACGGGGTGGACATCAGCGCCGTCCGGGACCGGAAGTTCCTCGAGGCGGAGGTGACCATCGACAAGGACGGGAACGTGCACATTCACGCGCCGCTCTACAACGTCAAGTTGGTGGGCTCGTCCGACCAGGCCGCCGTCGCCGACGACCCCGGCGGCAGCAACGCGGCGCTCTCGAAGCACTACTATCTCGTGACCCAGCCCTCCAAGGACGGCCGCGCCCAGTACGCCTTCTCCATCAGCGTGAACGGCCTGGAGAAGAAGCGGATCGCGGCCGGCACGCCCCAGGTGATCCTGGAGATATCCAAGTGGCTCGAGAGGGGGGCGAACGAGGTGGTGATCAAGGCCATCAAGGATATGTCCGCCGGGAGGAAGTCGTTCTCCCCCGAGGACAAGGCCGTGGTGCTCATCGGCGTCGGCCACGCGGAGAATAGAATCGTTAAAATCGACAAGATAAAGACCCGGGTCGACGTCGACGCCGCCCACACCACCCCCGTCACCCAACACTATGTCCTCGTTGCGGAGTGATCTCGCGTTCTTGTCCTGTGTAACTGGCCGGTAACAAATAACTTTTTAAGAATCCCCGCCTTGACCGCCCATGGCTTTCCTGCTACTTACACCCCGGTTGTCTTCGAAACGTATGAGGAGTCTTTGGCCCATGCATCGCAGTACAATATCTCTTTTGTGTTGGCTTGTCGGGCTGTTCCTGGCCGGGTGCGGCGGGAGTGAGGCCGATATGAAGGCCGTCCGTCAGTCCGACCGGTTCTATGAAGCCGCCTCCATCTCGTGGTTCGACCAGCAGGACGTTCTCGGTGCGATCCGGAACCTGACGCGGGCCATAAAAGCCAACCCGAAGAACGACGATGCCCACTATCTGCTCGGCATCATCCGGCTGGGACGGCTGGAGTACAAGGAAGCGGAGAAGCACCTCCGGGAGGCCATGACCCTCCGTCAGGGGGGGGAGCCCTCCAAGCTCGCCGGCGTGCAGAACAACCTCGGGGTGGTGCTCATCCATCAGAAGCGCTACGACGAGGCGATCACCCTCCTGACCGCGTCCGCCGAGGAGGTGATGAACCGGGAGCCGTGGCTGGCCTACGGCAATCTGGGCTGGGCCTATATCGAAATCGGGGAGTATGACAAGGCCATCGAGGTCCTGAAACGGGCCATGTTCGATCAGCCCAAGTACTGTGTGGGGCTCTACCGGATGGGACAGGCGTACTATATGAAGGGCGACTACCCCTCGGCGAAGAATTACTTGACCCGGGCCGTCAAGGTCCCCGAGGAGGGGTGCCAGCGGCTTCAGGAGGCGCACCATCTGCTGGGGATGTCGTTCCTCAGGCAGGAGATGCCCGAAGCGGCGAGGAACGCGCTCTCCCGCTGTGTGGAGATCAATCGGGAGAGTCGCATCGGCATGGAGTGCCAGGAGGCCCTCGAGAGTCTCTAGAGAAATCCAATGCACGCATCACCCTACCAGAGCCATCGTTTTACCGACATGCTCAAGCGGCTGCTGCGGCGGGACGCGGTGCCCAGCCTCAAGAAGATCCTGTTTCGGACCCACCCCGCGGACGTGGCCCAGGTGCTCGACGGGTTCATGCCCATCGAGCGGATGCGCATCCTGTCGTATGTCGGGGACGTCGATCGGCAGGCGGAGGTCATCGCGTGTCTCCGGGTGCCGCAGGCCGTGGAGCTCCTGATCGAGATGCCCCTGGAGCGGGTCGTGGGGTTGCTCAGCGAGATGTCCGGCGACGACCGGGCGGACATCCTCGGGGCCTTCGACGAGGAATTCGCCGCGAAGGTCCTCGCGGCCATGCCCGACGAGGAGTCCGACGAGGCCACGGAGCTGATGCGCTACGGGGAGAGCACCGCCGGCGGAATCATGAGCCTCGACTTCATCGCCATCTCCGAGGACGTGACCGCGAAGGAGGCCATCACCATCGTACAGGACTCGCCGGACGTGGAGATGGCCTTCTATATCTACGTGGTCTCGAGCCACGGGCTGCTGGTGGGGGTGGTCTCCCTGCGACAGCTGGTCACCTCGAAGCCGGATACCAAGCTCTCCGCGATAATGAACCCGCACGTTGTGGCCGTCCGCACCCACGAGGATCAGGAGGAGGTCGCCCGGATCGTCTCCCGCTACGACATCCTCGCGGTGCCGGTGGTCGATGACACCAACAAGCTCGTGGGGCTCATCACGGTCGACGACATCATCGATGTTATCCGCGAGGAGGCCACCGAGGACATCCTGAAGCTGGCCGGCGCCGGCGGCGACCTGGAGGAGAAGCACTCCATCGCCGGCGCGGTGGTCCAGCGGGCGCCGTGGCTCTTCGCCGCGTGGCTCGGCGGCATCGTGGCCTCCTTCATCATCGGCTTCTACGAGGAGACGCTGCAGCGCTACCTGCCCCTCGCCACCTTCATCCCGATCCTCCTCGGAATGGCCGGGAACGTGGGGACCCAGTCCCTCACCATCGTGGTGCGGGGGCTCGCCACCCGGCGCATCGAGCCCAAGCACTTCTGGCGGATCGCGGGAAGGGAGGTCATGGTGGGGATCTTCCTGGGGCTCGCCTACGGCGCCGCCCTCGGGGGGATGGGTTTCTTTCAGCTCCACGGCGACACGACCGTCAACGTGATGATGGTCGCCGTGGTCGTCTCCAGTTCCGCGGCCGCGGCCATGACCGTGGCGGCGTTGGTGGGCTCCATCACCCCGCTCCTCTTCGCCAGGCTGCACATCGATCCGGCGGTGGCCACCGGCCCGTTCGTCACCACCACCATCGACGTGCTCGGCGTGCTGGTCTACTTCAACATGGCGGTCCTGCTGCTTTGACCCAGAAGGCGCAGACCACCGCCGGCTTCCTGCTCCGGTCGGTGAACTACGCCGAGTCCGACCGCATCCTCACCCTCTTCACCGAATCCCTCGGCAAGGTCTCCGCCTACGCCCGCGGGGCCAGAAAGAGTCAGAAGCGGTTCGGCGGCGCCCTCGAGCCCTTTGCCCTCATCGAGCTGACCCTGACGCCGGGCAGGAGCCGGGAGATGTGGCGACTGGAGGAGGCGAGCCCCGTCACGGTCTACGAGGACGTGGTCCGGGATCTGGAGCGTCTGGCGCTGGCCTCGCGGCTCCTGTTGCTGGTCCGGGACAGCCTCCCCGCCCTGTCGCCGGATCCGGAGCTGTTCGCGTTCCTCCGCGAGCTGCTCCCCGCCCTCTCCCGCGCGGAGAAACCGGCCCTCCCCCGGGTGGCCATCGTCGCCATGCTCCGACTCCTCTCTCACCTGGGGATGGCCATCGGACTCTCCCGCTGCGCCCGGTGCGGCCGTCCCGTTCCCGAGAAAAAGCCCGTGCTCTTCCACCCCGGGGGGGGCGGCGTGGTCTGCACCCCCTGCGGCGGCGGCCCCCTGCGGCTGGCGGCGGGATCCGTCGCGGCGTTTCAGGCGCTGGCGGCGACGCCGATGGGGGAGGCGGCGGCCATCGACCTGGCGGCCGGGGAAGAACAGGAGATTCAGGCGGCCATCGACGGCTTCGTGGAGTATCATCTCGGACGGCGATCGTGATATCCCGTTTTGGAGGGTGTCGCGAAATTCAGTTAAAAGGAGAGGTCGGTCATTAACCTGATGTAGAAAGTAGCACAGCATCGGCAGCTCGACGGCGTGTACACAGATGACGAAGGCATAGCGACGCCGGTCTTCGTGCCGGCTCCCGAGCTCGAAGACGAGGATGTAAAGACCATCGTCGAGACCACCGCTCAGCGGGTCATCAGGCTGCTGGCGCGTCGTGGAATACTGGACGAAGACCAGCTCGACCCGCTGGCCGAAGAGTCGTCGCTGTTGGCCGGAGTGACCGCGGCCTCGGTCCAGGGCCTGATAGCCACGGGCGAAAGGGCGGGCATGCGGGTAAGGCGGGTGCTGTCGGATCCGGCCGAAGGGGTAAAGACCGGACACCTGTGCTACGCCTCGCGAGGATTTAGCCTCCACGCGGCCACGACGGTCGCGGCCGGAGACCGCGCCGCACTGGAGCGACTGTGCAAGTACGTGAACTAGGGTTCGAAGCTTCGCTCCGACCCGTTGACTAGTCTGCAATCTTCCAGCGACATGCACTACGTGCACTCTGCTTTAAAAGATTGCAGCCGAGTTGCGAGACCACCACTCGCCGTTGGGAGACTGACTCTAGTATCGGACGATCTGCTCTCCTTTCAGCTAAAAACGCCCTGGAGCGACGGGGCCACCTCGATTTTGCTATCTCCTCTGGAGCTCGTAGAAAAAATTGCTGCTCTCGTGCCCCCACCGCGCCGCCATTTGGTGCGTTACCACGGAATACTTGCGCCGCACGGTCCTGTGACATTGTGCTACCTTTCGTCAAGTGCCTGGAATTGTTAGGTTGCGATCGTCGGTACTTCCGCTACCCAGACGGAATTTTCTCGTTTTAATGGCTTGTATAGCCTTTTGTATCTCTTTCGATTCTAAAGCGGATGATTTGATTTGCCACGGCGCTGAGGCAACCGCCTGATTTGCCGCCAACACGCCGACCTTGATGAGGCGCCTTACCACCCAGGACCCCACACCGAGCCGATCGGCAGCCTGGTTTAAGGTGAGCATCTCTTCACCATCGGCTGGAGGAAAGTAATCCAAAAGTCGGTGTTTACGACGTAGGCTATAGACACGCGATTCCGTCCAAGTGTTTCCCACGCCGGTTTTCAATCCACGCCGATTGAGCGTCGCGGCAATTTCTTTGTCGGGCCATTGCCCTGCCATCCGCTTCACTATTTCGAGCGCATCAGTGTGTGTTGCATTATAACCGTTCCCAGGTTTCGGTCTCTGAATGCGCAGCTCGCTGTGGCGACCTCCTCGCCAGTGGAGCGTCATCGCTATTTGAGCGGCTTGCTCATCTATGTCCACAACAATCTCTTCGAGCAGCAACCGTACGATGCGTTGTTTGACGCGAATGTCGCTGGTTTCGGAATGCCAGACTGATTCAAGATCTTCCGCCAAGGCCATGAGTTGCTCACGATCCACTTCAATGTTTTGAGGGACCTCTTTATCAATCGCTTCTATGCGCGCATTGACCTCTTGTACGCGTTTGAGTGCATCATTCCAACGAAGCTCCAACTCTGCTGCGACAAGTCGTTGGTCCGGATCCACTGCCTCGTATCTCCGTTCAGCCAGTTGCGCTTCGTATCGTGCTTGCTCCAATTCGAGCAACAATGCATCTCGGCGTTCTTGACGGGCTTGCGATGTACGTTCAGATGCGGCAATAGCGACGTCCACTGCATGGGGCTGTACTGCCCGAAGGAGCTCCTTGGCTATTGCCTCATCCACTTTCAAACCGCCAAAGGAAATGCACCGTGGAGCGCCGTGGGAACGATTTGCGTTCCGACACTCATATCGGGGATAGTTGCCTCGGGTGTACATCACATGAAGCATCTGACTGCAGCGGGCGCAACGCAACATTCCGGCCAAGAGCCCGTGGCCTCCTCGTGCGGATTTGCGTCCCATGGATTGCTTCATATGAGTGTTCTCCAAAAGCGTTTGTTGGTTGCGTTCATATTGCTCAAAGCTGATATAACCAGAATGATGATCCTTAATCAATACGGTCCAGCGTTCCCTCGGCTTCTCGTGTCCGTGGTTCCTATGCGCCTTGCCGTCCACTACGCGCGTCCGGGCTTCGGTTCGGCCAAATACGTATGCGCCGGCGTAGACCGGATTGCGGATGAACTTGAGAACGTTTCGATAGTCCGCCGGTCGCCAAATGATTCTACGATTGGGCGTGCTGTTCTTGTTGTCCTTGATGCGCGGCAGGGATAGCTTCTCCTCACGAAGCCACATCAGCACTTGGCGGACACTTCCCATTTCGACGAATTTCTCGAATACCATCTTTACGGCTTGCTGGACTCGACGGTCCGGATCTAACTCGACCTTGCCGTCTTCGGTCCAGCACAGACCGGCAGGCAGACAAAACCGCAGCTCCCCTCGCCGCGCTTTGGCGTCGATGGCTTCCTTGGACCGTTGACGAAAAAGGCTCAGCTCGAACTCGCTCATGCTGCCCTTGAGACCCAGCAACAATCGGTCGTTGATCAAGCTCGGGTCGTAGACGCCATCGTGATCCACAATCAGCGTATTGACCAGACCGCACAAGTCGATGAGATGATGCCAGTCCTTTCCATTGCGAGAAAGCCGTGATGCTTCGAGACTGAACACCGCCCCCACATTGCCCGTGCAGACGGACGCGACCAATTTTTCAAACCCGGGACGCGCAACCAATCCCGAACCCGAACGACCCAGGTCCTCGTCGATGATGTCTACCGTCTTGAATCCCAACCCTTCCGCCCGTTTGGCCAGCGCGTATTGACGTCGTTGACCCTCCTTGTGCTCAATCACTTGCGTGACTGTCGACTGCCGGACATAAACAATGGCGCCGCGCTTGAGGTGCTCAATGGTTATCTTGTCGCTCATCTCGCGTCACCTCCTCGTCGTCTTGGTGTCTGGCGCGTTCGATGACCAACTCTGCAAGTGCGTTGATCAGGTCGCGCTTGTTCGACTCCGGCAGGCTCATCTCCGGCTCGTTTCGAGCCAAGAGCTCGAGTTGCTGCGATATCGTCCATTTGGATTTCTTCTTCACCGGTGTCCTCCCTTTCCATTTTTGAGTTTTGGGAATTACCATATCGGCAACCGGCGAGATGCGTATCCAGAAAAACCCTCAACTCGAACAGCGCGCTGATCTCGACGAACGGATCCCCCACGCTCAAGGCATTGCACCTTGCAGAATTGGTCATCCATTTGGGAACGGTGACAATGCGGTTATCTTCTAGCTCGCAGTAAAGCAGCTCGTCGTTCCCAT
Source organism: Polyangia bacterium (assembly GCA_050304755.1). Lineage (GTDB taxonomy): Bacteria > Myxococcota_A > Polyangia > JAAYKL01 > JAAYKL01 > CAYWLQ01. Next base: position 36,768 of record JBNLED010000159.1, read on the forward strand.
ACTTCGCAGCTCGCCAAACACGAAGCGCCTGGCCCGCTAAAGCGTGATACGGATAATGGACGATGACCGTCCGAAGCCTCACTTTATAAGCATTATGTAATGGGTCCCCATTCAAAGCAAAGAGAAAAAGTGGTGCCTGCGACATCAGATGCTGAGTCGCCGACTGGCGAACCAAGGGCAATACGCCGAAATTACAGGCTGAGCTGGGCGGCTCTGATCGCGAGAACGTTTGGCCTAAAGCTTGAACGATGCTCACTATGCGGTGCGGAGATGAAAGTTGTCGCGGTGATCACCGACCCTCTGTCGATCCGACGCTACCTGGAAGGAACCGGTCAGTCGGCGGCCATTCCAGAGATCGCCCCTGCGAGGGCTCCCCCACAAGAAGAGTTCGATTATTGAAAACAGCTCCGATTTTTCGCAACAGCCCGGTTCGGGTCAATGGATTCGTGCGCCAACTCCTCGTTTACATACAGGTTTGCAATAAATTTTGAGCTGTGCAGGACTGCGTTTCAGAGAAAATTGGCCCCGAGCTGCGCTCTTCAACGGGCGCTTTCTGTTCCCAGTGCAATAAATAAGTGGTATTTAATTCCGGAACAGTTGCGCAGGTAGATCAAGGAGGGCTTTTGTTTGTCCTACGCACAAATCAACCTTCCGTTATTATTGTGTTTTTCCGTCGGACCAGGATATCCACTCCCAATTTCATTACAGTAACATCTTATAATTCCTATGTTGTAGTCTCAATCCACGTGTCAATTTTTTCTGGACATATATGGTCGAATGCCCTAGATTTCCAATCTAAGTGTGTTAGTTATTGAGTTACACACAAAAACCAGTAAACTTCTGCAATAATAGGATATTGGTCATGTTATTCTGGACGTCTGTCGTGAGCGGCTCGAAGCGATCGCTACGATCACTCTTGCATTATTGCTGTCTTTCGACCTTGTCTGGTAAAACGTTATCACCCCTGCAGATAAACCTTGCTGCGATTCGATGCCATGACAACTTCATTCTGGTTTAGGGTGCTTGGAGAAAGCAAGTATAATGAATACAAGTAATACCCACCGCACATCGCCGCAGAGTAGAAAACCTTCTCTTAAATCGGATGAACCCCGTTCATACAAAGATCAACGGGATCACGATACTTTAACAGCCGAGACGAACCCCGAGCAATTTTTGGATACCTCGGCATCAACTTGTGATTACGAATCTAGCTTAGATAACATGGAGCAAGAAGATGCTATTCCCTCAATTCAAAGCGAGTCTGCTCAGATCGAAGCTGAGATTCACGGTAGAAGCGGAAGAAAACGTCTTGTTATTGCCGTCTCGCTTATTTTATCATTAACCTGCTTGGTAGTGGGTTTCTTCGGTCAACCAGTTCTCGACAATTCCAACGCCAATCCCACGCAATGGCGAACGTTCGGAGTAATTCTATCCATATATTCTTTATTGCCTGCGTTTTTTTACTCCTTCTTTCAGCACCGTCGCACAACCGAGCTCGTTACCCGACGTGCAGCCTTGCAGGCTCGATTGGACTATATAGAAAAACTACGGCAGTTTTCATATTTTGAGCGTCTAGTCGAAATTAACGTCACAAATTTGCGAGATTATTATGCCCAAGTGAAGGCTCATGCGGACAAGAGCTTTGTGGCGTCTTTATTGGTAGGCTGTGTGGGTTTTCTGCTGATAACTATCGGTGTAGTACATGGATGCGTGCGCCCTGTTGGTGACGCGACTCTTACATATGCTGCGACTGGATCAGGAATTCTGACAGAGTTCATCTCTGCGATTTTTTTCTATCTTTACAATCGAACGGTTCGGCAGATGAAAGAGTATCATGATAGCCTCTTGAATATTCAAAATGTGCTCCTATCATTCAAGCTGGTTGATGACATTCCTAATATGCAGGAAAAGGCTTCACGAATTGATCGATTGTTGCGTTATCTGGTTGGTAGCTCGGTCCAGAATTCTGACCATCAGCAAAAGACAACGGTAGAAACATGATCGGGCATAGTATCTGGTATGCAATTTTAATAGCATCTGGCACCATCTGTGTTGTCATTTTGATAACAGCTGTATTGAGTCGAATACGCGGCACGGATGCTAGAATCGTAACAACACTAAAAGCGAGCGATTTGATACGGAGAATCGCCGATGAGGACCTCATTTTGATTTCTCAGCAACTCACTAAGAATCAACGATATGTAAAACGATTGGAGCAGCGGAATGAACAATTAGAGCAGATGCTCAAGAATTATCGAATTAAGGAACAAAATCAGAAATTTAATTGAGCAATGATTAGAATACTCACAATTACGCGACAATGTGTGGCAGTCTTGGCGTTAGTCAGCTGGCATCTATTCATTTTGGGATTTGTAGGTATGATGATGCAATCCTCCGCTGCAAATGGCTTATTATTCCCGATATTGTTTTTTTTGGTGCAGTTACATCTGCTCTACGCATTATTAACACGGACTCGCCGGCAAGCCGTGTGGAATAGGATGGCACGTGACTTCCCTAGCGGCACTGCTGCGGTGCCGTTGCTGAAGCGAAATTTTTCTGGAATCGGGAAGCAGAATCGGAAACAGCTCTTGACTGAACTGCAGGAATGTCGCCGAACAGGGATGCGAACCGTGTGTATTAGCGACGTTGAACTGGATCGAAGGCTCATCTCTGCCATTCGAGAATTATCAGATTTAGCTGCCAATGCTAGAGCCGATAATCATGCAGCGGTAGAGGCAAGAGCTTTTTTAGCGATGATTCCGTCAGATCTCATGACAGATTACTTTAAAATTCCAAAGGTTGCTTTCGAAGAATATTGGCTAAATCAATGGAAAGCATAGGTATATTGATATTGGATGTCGTTTTTGGCGTGGCGGCATTTTTTATGAATATGCATATCCACGAAATGTGCCATTGGCTAACATCCCGCAGTTTTGGTGTTGTCGTTGAGGAATGCGTGATTGGTCGAGGCAAGCAAATTGCGTCATGGCGTTGGCATGGCACTAGATTTGTATTGAAGCTTCAACCTACCGTGGGGAGGAATACGGTCGCGCACTATCCGATTTGCTCAGAAGGGGACACCGTTGATTTCGGTGTTAATTATTCCGATTACCGCGGGGTTATATATATTATAGGATATTTTTCAACGTTACTTCTAGGAGGTGCTATTGTTTGGCTTGTGACGGATATCAAGGTTATAACCTCTATTGCATCTTGGAAAGGTTTGGAAATTCAATTCCATAGGGGGATGGGTTACTCATGCTTGTGGGCTGAGATTTCAAACGCTGTGGTATCTGCTTGGCATGGTATCGTCAACGCCGCACCAGAAGGTTTCTTGCAACCATTATATGTATTTGGAATGGTTACCATCATCGAGAGTCTTATGGCGTCATTCCCAGCGCCAAAATCAGATACTGAACATTTGATGGCTTTGGCTTTCGAGAATGCCACCGGTAAGAGGATTCGGCCGTCAGAACATTTGAATATAATTCGAATTTACATTGGTATATGGTATATGCTGCTGTTGTTTGTAGTATTTGGGGGCCATAATTAGTTAGTTACAGTATTTTTGCACGATATGGAGCCGGTAGCCCAAATAAAGGCCCTCCTCGAAGTACCAGCCTAAAGCTCATATATTCTCATAACACTAATGTTTTGTACCGTGAACCGAATTCTTGCTATCAGGCTATGATGTACGTGAAACAGAGACCGTCGACACAGGACCCCCACCCGGGTTGACTTGTTGGAGTTGTTGACGAGTTGTGCGGGTTTTCCCTCCACGCTGCGACGCGGATTGCTGCCAGCGACAGGGACGGTTTGGAACGGTTATGCCGATACGTCGCGAGACCTCGAAGAATCGAGAAAAAATAGTTCCTTCGAAAGCGCCAGATGGAACCAAGCCGGCCGTGTCGAAACCGTATCGGCTGACGTTTGCCGCGTTGTTGTCCCGGGTCTTCCACATTGACATCGACACCTGCCCCCA